>JAFVZB010000094.1 GCA_017508385.1 Lentisphaeria bacterium
CATATAATATAGCACACTTCTCAAACTCTACAAGCCCCAACAGCGGATCCCCGTTCCTTCTCCGGACTAAGAATATAGCACACTTCTCAAACTCTACAAGCCCCAACCCGGTATTGAGATTTTCCCAAAAAACGGAAAATATAGCACACTTCTCAAACTCTACAAGCCCCAACTTTGTGGCAATAGATACGGCTTTTGGGGTTAATATAGCACACTTCTCAAACTCTACAAGCCCCAACCGAGACGTGCGATTACTACCAACAACGGAAAATATAGCACACTTCTCAAACTCTACAAGCCCCAACTATATTAGACGGGGAAAGAGTTCTCCGTAAAATATAGCACACTTCTCAAACTCTACAAGCCCCAACGAAGAGGTGGAAGATGCTGAAAATTGAAAAAATATAGCACACTTCTCAAACTCTACAAGCCCCAACCGTTATATTATACAGTAGATGGTAAAAGTTAATATAGCACACTTCTCAAACTCTACAAGCCCCAACGCGGGGGACGCTTCCGGTTGACAGATTTTGAATATAGCACACTTCTCAAACTCTACAAGCCCCAACGAATTCATGCGCCGACCGTAAAGCGCGGCTAATATAGCACACTTCTCAAACTCTACAAGCCCCAACACCTGACCGCCGGAAGAAACAAGATTGAAAAATATAGCACACTTCTCAAACTCTACAAGCCCCAACATAAGTCAAGGGGTGAAGCCGGAGGGCTGTAATATAGCACACTTCTCAAACTCTACAAGCCCCAACTCAGTATTCGTTACGGATACCGCCATCCGAAATATAGCACACTTCTCAAACTCTACAAGCCCCAACCCACTGCCCGCTTGGTATCAGACCGGAGACAATATAGCACACTTCTCAAACTCTACAAGCCCCAACCCAATGGCAGGTAACATAATAGCGGCAACAAATATAGCACACTTCTCAAACTCTACAAGCCCCAACAGGAGCTCAAACCCTTGCAGACTCCGAAAGAATATAGCACACTTCTCAAACTCTACAAGCCCCAGCTCCACGTTCACGCCGGTGATTGGAAGAGTTGATTTTTCGTGTGACTTTAACGGTGGACGTCTACTACGTCTCCTCCGAAAAGTTCGAGGATCTCTGCTACTTCCGGGTCGTCGGAAATTTCACGCTTTACGTTTACTGAGTCGTTGATGATGCTGCGGCGCGGCTTTTTGGATTCAGGAGCAAGCAACTTGGAGTTGTTCTCTTCTGCAAGTTTTTCCATGATAACACTGTTATCAAGATTGTGATTTATCCGGATATCCTCTGCGGCAGGGTCATTGCCGTCATCATCCATTATCATCACAGTCTCCTCGGCCGGCTCTGTCACCTGCACGGCAGGTTTCTGCTGAACTTTTATCTGAGTTGCAAGCACTTCCTCAGGGTCTGGCTCATCAAAGGTTCTTTCCACTTCTACCGTTCCAACAACCGGCTCAGGCTTTATTTCAACCGGAGTTTCGCTTATCGGCTCAGGTTTTATTTCAACCGGAGTTTCGCTTATCGGCTCAGGTTTTATTTCAGGCTTTGGCGGTTCAACTGCTTTGACCGGTTCTGAAATCGCAGTATGTCCGGATTCCTCCGGAGCTGACATCCTGCTTTTGATATCCACAGGTTCTGACGGCTGAACCGGAGCGTTTTCCCGCACTGCCGCAGGAAGTGTATCAAGGAACTTCAACTCCCCTGCTCCACGCAGTTGATTGAGCCGGTTCAGGATATCACTTACACGCACGGCGTGAGCTTCACGCATGGCTTTGAGCAAAATCGTTTCAAGATACACCTGTTTATTCAGTGCATCGTGCAGGACTCTGCCCACAGGAGAAACCGTCTCAAGCAGTATTTGCAGGGTCTCACGGTCAGTGGTCAAAGCTATTTGTTTCCAGCGGGCAATAGTTTCCTGACTTTCATCAAGCAAGTCCGACGGGTCCGGCATGATGGAGCAAAGATGCACAGCTCTCAGCATCGAGAGCAGGTCGTCAAAGAGCGTCTCAAGGTTTTTTCCCCGCTTTGCAAGTGCCCCTATAACGGAAACCACATCCGCAGGTTTATTGCGAATCATCGACTCAAGCAGAAGCTCAAGGTCTCCGCTGTTGGTGAGTCCGAAAAGTGTCAAAACCTGCTGTTCGGTTATCTGCTGACCATCCATCGAGAAATAGGCGATCATCTGGTCGAGCAAGCTCTGAGCATCACGCATTCCGCCCTCAGCGGCACGGGCGATGGCATTGATAGCGTTATCATCCAGATTGACGTGCTCTGTTTCGGCAATAAGTTTCAACCGCTCTGATATCAATTTCGTCGGAATCGGCAGCAGATCAAATCTCTGGCAACGGGATATGATGGTCGGGAGCACCTGGTGAACCTCTGTCGTCGCAAAGATAAATTTGACGTGTTCCGGAGGCTCTTCAACGGTTTTAAGCAAAACGTTCCATGCCGCCTTGCTGAGCATGTGCACCTCGTCGATGATATATATTTTGTATCTTCCTGAACTCGGACGGGTCAAAACATCCTCAGAAAGCTCTCTCATATCATTGGTGGAGTTGCGGCTGGCGGCGTCAACTTCGATAACATCAAGACTGCGCTCCTCAAAAATGGCACGGCAGCTTTCGCACTCACAACAGGGCTCTCCGTTACGATCATCCAGGCAGTTCATCGCCTTGGCAAAAATTCGGGCCAGCGTTGTTTTACCCACTCCACGGGGACCGACAAACAAGTAAGCGTGAGCTGTGCGCTTGCTTTCAATGGCATTGAGCAGAGTACGCACTACATGCTGCTGACCGACAACGTCGGAAAACTTTGCCGGACGCCACTTTCTGGCTATTACCTGATACTCAGCCATAATCAGCAATTCTCCAATATGCTGCGCTGAAGGGCAAATATCTGTTTTGCTCCGTGCCCGGCAAGATCAAGCAGCTCATTGAGCTGACTTCTGGAAAAGGGTTTATCCTCGGCAGTACCCTGCACCTCGATGAGTTTGCCGCTCTCAGTCATAACGACATTCATATCCACCTCGGCGGCGGAATCCTCTTCGTAACAGAGGTCGAGCATGGCAACGCCGTTGACTATGCCGACGCTGACTGCCGCCACCATCTCTTTGAATGCCGGAATATCATTTCTCTTGCACGCCATCGCCAAAGCAAGGGCTCCTCCGGAAATACTGGCGCAACGGGTTCCTCCGTCGGCATCGATCACATCGCAATCGACAAGGCATGTACGCTCACCGAGAGCGACAAGGTCGGTCGCCATACGCAGGGATCGTCCGATAAGCCGCTGTATCTCAACGGTTCTTCCGGATTGTTTGCCGGATGAGGCTTCGCGTTTGACACGCTCACCGGTAGCCGACGGCAACATTCCATACTCTCCGGTGACCCAGCCGCCTGCAACTTTCTGATTTTTCATCCACTGCGGAACTTTATCTTCGAGCGTCGCAGCGCAAATGACTCTGGTATTGCCGCAGGAAACAAGCACCGACCCTGCCGGATGTTTGAGGTAATTCGGAATTATACTCCACTCACGGAGCTGTTCTGGTGTTCTGCCGTCACATCTTGTCATAATATTCCTGCCTTTTCTGCAATGTATTTCCGCAACAAAAAAAGAGCCGCCGGAACAGATTACTCGCGGCCTGTCAAAAAACGCGTAGGGCTGCTTGGTTCCCCACCTGACCCGGTTGGCGCTTTTGACAACGCACGAGGTCCATCCCGGCGGCAAAAAATCGTCTTAACTGGTCGTCATCAAATGACAACATTTACATAATGTACATTACTTTTTGAAAATTTCAAGTAGTAAAGCGAGTTCCTTGCGAAGATTTTTTCTTTCCACCACCCGATCTATCAATCCCTTTTCGACCAGAAACTCCGCAGTCTGAAATCCCGGAGGTAATTTGGCATTGGTTGTTTCCTGAATCACACGCGGACCGGCGAAGCCGATCATAGCTCCCGGTTCTGCGATCATTATGTCGCTTACAGTGGCAAAACTTGCGGTAACGCCTCCGTAAGTCGGATTGGTCAAAATAGTAATATACGGTAATTTCGCCTCGTTGTGACGGGAAACTGCTCCGCAGGTCTTTGCCATCTGCATCAGGCTCAAAATACCCTCCTGCATACGGGCTCCGCCTGATGCGGTCACCAGCACCATCGGCAACTTCTCGGCGGTGGCGGCTTCGATGGTGCGGGTAATTTTTTCGCCCACGACTGCCCCCATGGATGCTCCCATAAAACGGAAGTCCATCACGGCGATATAATAAGCATGACCATCGACCGCAGTTTTTCCGCAGATGACTGCTTCGTTCATGCCGGTCTTTTTGATGCTCTCGGCAAGTCTTGCCGTGTACGGCTTGCTGTCGGTGAACTTCAAAGCATCGACCGAACGCAGATTGCTGAACATCTCAACAAAACTGCCTTCGTCGCTCAACATGGCAATTCGCTCCGGAGCAGTCATCGGAAGATGCGCTCCGCAGTTCCAGCAAACCTGCAGAGTATCTGCCAGACGATCCGTGTACAGGGTTTGTGAGCAATTTTTGCATTTGACCCATGAACCGTCAGGAATCACCATACGGCTTTCACCGGTACGCTTTTTCAAGGTTGAATATTTTCCGCTGCTGAACAATGACATTTTGTTCACCTCCGCAGTTTGGATTAGAAATTCTTTTCGAGGTACTCTGCCGCATTGCGGAAGAATACGACTCCGTCGCCATCTTCCGGAAGTTTACCGTTTTCAGCCATCTGACGGGTCCAGTCAGGAGCGTTGTACGGTGAGAGGAATGCCTCGGGGTGCGGCATCAGACCGAAAACTCTTCCGGTCGGGTCGCAAATTCCGGCAATCGAGTTGAGTGAGCCGTTGGGATTGGCAGGAAACTCGGTCGCAAACGAACCATCGGCGTTGGCATAACGGACAGCAACCAAGTTGCGCTCCTCGATCTCTGCGAGCACCTCAGGTGAAGCAACGAACTTGCCCTCTCCGTGGCGCAGAGGCAGACGGATCATATCAACTCCCTTAGTGAAGACGCAGGGACTCTTTTCATTGGCTTTGAGACGGCACCAGTCATCACGGAACACTCCTGAATCGTTGTGCGCCAATGCCGCAGTCTGAGTGAAGTAATCACCGTTGAGAGCGGGAACCATGCCGAGACGGGTGAGAGTCTGGAATCCGTTGCAGATACCGATGACCAGTTTGCCGTCAGCAACAAATTTCTCGAGCTGATCTCTCAGAGAAAACTTTACACGGTTGGCAAAAACGGTTCCTGAACCGAGGTGGTCTCCGAAAGAGAAGCCGCCGATGAAACAGAGAAAATGGTACTCGTCAAGAGTGTGTTTCCCTGAGATCAGGTCGTTGAGGTGGATTTGCTCGGGAGTAAGTCCCGCAAGTTTGCACGCAGCAGCGGTCTCTTTTTCGCAATTGAGACCGAAGCCCGTGATCACCAGTGCTTTGATGTCTGATTTTTTCATGATGGTATTATGTGTGATAATCTGCGTTGATTTTTACATATTCATAGGATATATCGCTGCTCCAGACCCAATAGTCGGAACCGCCCTCTTTGAAATCACAACGGATAGTGAATGAATCCTTTTTGACAATATCCGCCAAATCAGACTCAGGAGTTCCGGCATCGCCGCCATCGGTGACGACCGGCACACCGTCGTAATAAATATCGCAAAGTTCAGGATCGAAATCTGCTCCGGAGTATCCGAGAGCTGCGACCACCCTGCCCCAGTTGGGGTCATTGCCGAACCACGCCGTCTTGCAGAGCAGAGAGTTTGCAACCGCCTCAGCGGCAAGTTTTGCATCTTTGACACTTTTGGCATTGACAACCTCAACAGTGACAACTTTTGTTGCACCCTCTCCGTCAGTGACCATCTTGCGGGCAAGAGTCTGCATCACTTCGAGCAGGGCTGCTTTGAAGAGCTTTTCATTCTCACTGCCGGGAACGATCTCGACTTGTGATTTGCCGTTGGCAAGCATGAGAACAGTATCGTTGGTACTCATGTCACCGTCAACGGTAATGCGGTTGAATGAGTCATCGGCATTTACCTCAAGCATCGCCTGCAATGTGGCGTTATCCGCCTTGACATCGGTGGTGATAAAGCAGAGCATTGTCGCATGGAGTCCGACCAGATGGGGGTCGATCATACCTGCGCCCTTGGTCATTGCTCCGATGGTGACTTTTTTGCCATCGAGTTCAAGTTCAACTGCGACCGCTTTCGGAACGGTATCGGTGGTCATGATCGCCTGAGCAGCGTTGTTTCCGCCATCGGCACTCAAAGCTGCGACCGCAAGATCGAGTCCTTTTTCAATGGTATCCATCGGCATCTGAACACCGATGCGTCCGGTGGAACCGACTGCCACTTCATCAGGAGTGATCCCGAGACGGGCTGCTGCCATTGCGCAGGTGAGTCTTGCGTTGTCAAGTCCCGCCTTGCCGGTACAGGCGTTGGCGTTGCCGCTGTTCACGGCGACCGCTGAAAGGGTTCCACCGTTTTTCACCCGCTCACGACAGAGACGTACCGGAGCTGCGGCGAATGTGCAGCTGGTAAAAACTCCGGCGAAATTGGCAGGAGTATCTGACACGAGAAGAGCAAAATCAGGTGCTCCGCTGCGTTTGAATCCGGCTGTAACTCCGGCTGCCCGGAATCCCGGAACGCTGGTCGTACTGCCGTTTTCGATAAATTTGAAGTTACCCATTGATAGCATCTCCATAAGTTGCCTTGACGTTGATCGCTATTCCGCCGCGGGGACGGAAACGCCCCACGACCTCTGCACGACGGGGAGCACACGCCTTGACTATGGCATCAAGAATATGGTTGACCGCCTCTTCATGGAACGTATTTGAGTTGCGGAACGAGTAGAGAAAAAGTTTAAGGCTCTTGCTCTCAATACACTTTTTATCTGCCACATAACGGATGATTATATGCCCGAAATCCGGCTGTCCGGTAACGGGACACAGAGAGGTGTACTCAGGACAGTCGAACTCAATGATATAATCACGGTCGGCATAAAGATTGTCAAAGGTCTCAAGCTGCGCTTCCCCCGGTGCTGTCGGATACCTGGTGTTTCCGGCAGTAAGCAAAGTAAGCTTGCTGAAACGCTCTTTTGAATTCATTTCCATAATATATTCCAGTACATTATCGTCAATAGACTGCACACACTTTATTAATATAGCACACTATTTATCATTTCGCAACTTGATTTTTTCAACCTGTTCATCTGCCGCACAACTTTTGTGCCGCACGGACGGAATCCATGGGAGTATTACCGTAAACTGCGCCTATCATTTCAGCAAAAGTCTCATCGACAACAGCTCCGCCGACAATGAAATCAATATCAAGTTTACGCTCTTTTGCGAGAGCCACCACCTCTTGCATACTGCCCATCGTAGTTGTCATAAGAGCAGAAAGCAGAACGACCTTGACACCTTTTTCGACAGCAGTATCAAGTATGCGTTCCGCCGGAACATCTTTTCCGAGGTCTATTACGTCAAAATCATAATTTTTCAACATCACCGCCACGATGTTTTTACCGATATCATGGATATCGCCTTTTACAGTTGCGATGATGACCGGAGTCTTTGTTATGTTTCCCGAACCTGAAAGCATGAAGGGTTCGAGATACTCCATCGCCTTTTGCATAGTCCGGGCACTGCTGATGAGCTGAGGCAGAAAATACTCTTTTCGACTGTATTTTTCACCTACTTCGGTTATTGCAGGAATCAGTATGCTGTCGATCATATCCTGAACACTCTTTTCCGCCATGACGGCACCGCACAGTCCGTCGATATTGGAACTGTTGCCCTGCATGACCGCCTGATACAATCTCTCTCCTGCACTCAACTTCTCTGTATCAGCAACTTTGACTGCCGCTGAAACATCGGCGTATCTGCCAATGAAACGGGAAAAATCCAAATCATTTCCGGTAAGGACATCCCTGGAATTTATCAGCTCGGTTATATCCGAAAAGAGCGGATTGGCAATAGCCATGTTCAATCCCCTGCCCATCGCCATACCGAGAAAAGTCTTATTGATCAGCTGACGTGCAGGAAGTCCGAAACTCACGTTGGATAATCCGCAAACAGTATTCAATCCCCGCCTGCTGCAGCACTCAATAACATCGAGAGCTGTCTTTGCCGCCGATGGGTCGGCAGAAACTGTCATAACAAGAGCATCCACACAGATATCTTTTTCAGAATATCCCAGCTCCGCCGCCTGAGCGATTATTTTATCCACGATTTCCATGCGTTCACGGGCAGTTTTCGGAATACCGTCATCGGTAAGCGGCAGAACTATCAGCATTGCTCCATATTTTTTTGCGATCGGCAGAGTCTTTTCCAAACGCACCTTTTCCGCCGAAATCGAATTGAGCAGCGCCCTTCCGGGATAGAGACGCAATGCGGCTTCCACGGTTTCCGGGTCGGTGGAGTCTATGCAAAGTATTCCATTCGTACCCTGCACCAGACGGCGTACGGCACTTTGCATCATCTCTTTTTCATTTATTCCTGATAATCCCATATTGACATCAAGGACATGTGCTCCGGAGGATATCTGCTGCATGGCAAAATCAAATACCATATCAAGTTTACCCTCACGCAGCTCGGCTTGGAGTGCCTTTTTGCCGGTCGGATTTATTCTCTCTCCGATAAGGGTAAATGGGGCATCAACCGAAATTGCCCGGTAATCAGACGGAGATGCAATGACACTTCCGGTGTATTCTCTCTTTTCGGGAAGCTCTGTTTTTTCAAGCGTTTTTGCCAATGCGGCAATGTGCGCCGGAGTCGTTCCGCAACAGCCGCCGAGAATAGTTGCTCCGGCTTCGATCAGACATGGAGCGTATGAGGCAAACTCCTCTGCCGCCATCGGAAAAACCGTTCTGCCGTTTTCAAACTTCGGCAATCCGGCATTAGGTTTGGCAATCAGCGGGATTTTGGCGTACGGAGCCATTTGAGATATGACTAGCGCCATATCATCCGGCCCGGTTGAACAATTGCATCCGAAAGCATCGGCTCCGAGAGCTTGAAGCGTGACCAGAGCTGATACCGGATGAACTCCGGTGAGAGTCCGTCCGGTATTTTCAAAGGTCATGGTCACGATACAGGGCAAATCCGGAGCTGCCTCTTTGCATCCGATGAGAGCGGCTCTTGACTCCTGCAAATCCATCATGGTTTCGATGGCAAACCCGTCTGCTCCATTGGCGGCAAGTATCTCTGCAAGGCGGCGGAACACTGACACTGCCTCTTCAAACGGCATATCACCGAACGGCTCGATAAATCTTCCAGTCGGAGCGATATCTCCGAACACAAAAACTCCTTTGGAAGAAGCGTTCTCTTTGGTGATGCGCATCAGAGAACCGATTATTTCTTCCTGACGTCTGGCGAGTCCGAACTCCTCAAGTTTGCAGGAGTTTCCTCCGAATGTAGGAGCATAAACAATGTTGCTTCCTGCTGCAATATAGGCATTGTGCACACTTATTATCGAGTCAGGATTTTCATAAATCCAAAGTTCCGGAGCAACTCCGGCAGGCATACCGGATTTGCTCAGTTCTGTTCCGGTGGCTCCATCGAGCACCACTGCTTTTTTTGTCAATTCACAAAATTCACGTTTGGTCATAAACGGCTCTGCTTTCATTGTTTTTGCAGCATGACAGGCGCAACTGCCGTCACACTTTTTTCAGGTATCATAAAACAGTTTTCAGTAAGAGTTATTCCCATATCCTGCATTTCCAGAATGCGGTAAAACACTTTTTGTTCCTCAAGCGGCATATCGCCGTAGCCGGGAGAGTATCGTCTTGACTCCAGCACTCCGCCAAATCTGGCAAGATGAGCGAATGTCATTTTCTGCAGCATATCCATAGTTTCATCTGCCATCTCACTTGCGACTGCATCATAAACTGCCGCCGCAGAAATATCATTCAAGCTGTCGCGAGCTTCAACGATTTCCCCGCCGACAGTTACCGCCGCAAACCAGACGTATCCTGCCTCTGAGAGCCGGTCAGCAAACATTTTTCCGTGAAGGATATTGCCATCAGTGAAATAAATTGCACCATCTTTTATTGAGTATGTCTTCTTTATCATCCACCTGCCCTGAGGATGACAGAGAGTATATGCCTCTGCTGCAAGTTTGCTGTAACGTGCATGCTCCGCATCGCTCAATTCAGTAAGCGCGACGTTGCCGCCGAGACGGAAAAACACCGCCTTTTCAGGATAAACAACATTGAGTTGCGGATATGTGTGAAGACGCTCCATATTCAGTAACCGCAGGACTCCAGAAGTTTTTTGCATCCGGCAAGGATATCGTTGTAAGTTGTTTCAAAGTCTCCGGTGTACCACGGGTCTGCCACTTCACGGTTTGAGCCGCAGTAGCTCATGAGCATCCTCAGTTTATCATCAGGATCACCGCCCCAGAAGTTTCGCATATTGCGCATATTGGCGTTATCCATGCCGATTATCAAATCAAACTCTGCGTAATCTGCGGCAGTTATTCTTCTTGCCCGCTTGCCGGAACAATCGATACCGATATTGCCGAGCAGTCGCTTTACCGGAGGATACACTCCGTTGCCGAGCTCTTCGCAACTGGTGGCTGCAGAGGCTATGAAAAATTCATCAGCCGCTCCGTTATTTGAAACGAGCTCTTTCATCACGAACTCAGCCATCGGACTGCGGCAGATATTGCCATGACAAACAAAAAGTATCTTTATCATATTGCTCCTGTTATTTTGCGCACTTGACAACTCCTGTTACGATAGCGGCGCACCAGACACTTGAGAGTATCAGCCAGAGGATGATACCGTGGATGACCGGCTTGAAACCGAGCTCACGGAGCTTATCTTTGCTCAGGTTTGCTCCGATAAAAAAGAGGGTCAAAACCATAAGATTTTTGGATACGGACTTCAAAAACTTGCCAACATCTGCGACAAACGGCAGGTGTTCAGGCAGAAAAGTGTAAATTGCAGCTGCGATGATAAAACCGGGAATGAACCACGACACTTTGAGTTTTATGCTCTTTTTTTCGTCCTCCCCGGCGGCTCCGACAAAGCAGGAAAGGAAGAGAGTCACAGGAACGATCCACAACGCCCGGGCCAGCTTCACGGTCGTACCGACTTCAAGTGCGGTACTGCCGTACTGGAGCGTTGCACCGACAACACTGCTGGTGTCGTGAATGGCAAGCGCAGCCCAATAGCCGAACTGTATCTCATCCATATTCAACGCTCTGCCGATGACGGGAAATATCAGCAGGGCAACGGCGTTGAGGGTAAAAACTGTTGCTCCGGCGATAGCGATATCGTGAGCTTTGGCTTTCAATGCGGGAGCGGCGGAGGCGATGGCACTGCCTCCGCAAATCGATGTTCCGACACTTATCAGATACATCACGTTGCGTTCGAGTTTGAGTTTTTTACCGAAGAAAACTCCTAACCAGAGTCCTGCGGCGATACCGATGAAAGTATAGATAAAACCGTTTGCACCTGCTTTCAGCACGGCAATAAGATCCATAGCGCATCCCATTCCGACAATGGCGGCTCCGAGCAGGAAACTTGTGTACTTGCCGGTAAGTTTTTCAAAGGGATTGCCGATGGTTACGGCAAAAATTATTCCGGTTATGACTGCCGCTCCCGGAGCGTAATCGGCAGCGGCTTTACAAAACGCCGGAAGCAGAAAAAATGCGGCTCCGACCAATATAAATGCTGTTTTTTTTATCATTTTCATGAAATTCCCCTTACTTTTTCAAATAAAAAAATCCAGTTCCGTCATCGGAAAAACTTACCAGAAGTATTCCCTTTTTTTTGCCGAGCAGCATTGCACCTCTGCCGTTGGACATCAAACTCTCATCGGCGGAAACACTCCACTCATCAGAGAGATTGCTCAAGACTGCACGCAGATTTCCCTGCGCCGTGCCGAAAGCGTTGTTGAACATACCGAAAACAGCGTTGCGGCGGGGAAGCTCCAAAACCAGCTCGCTCTTTGCTCCGCCCGGTAACGGAGGCAACTGGTCATGCCACATCTTTCCGGCGGCAAAATTCTGCGGCAGCAGTATCCGGAATATCACTGTTCCATTACCACTGTCGGCAAACAAAAGATGCTCCACCATTTTATTCGGCAATTCACAGCGGTAACGGATAAGTTTGCCGTTTGAAATCAGCTGAGACTGCTTATTGAGACGCTCTTTGAGTTTGCGGTATATATCGCTGACAAGCTCCCGGCTGTTGTATATTTCAAGCTCAAAACGTCTGCCATTGGTACGGACTTCTTCGACGTGAAGCGGAGAAGATTCATTGCCGATAAAATTGCCGATAACAGACCCTGCTGAGCCGCTGCCTCTGCCAAGCAAATAAACCTCGGCGCGGAGCGGCTGCCACGGAGTCAACACCAGAGACAACAAAATCAAAAATAATGTGATTTTTTTTCTTTTCATCGTGTCCACTTCACCCAGATATATCCCGGAGCCTGCGGTATTTCGACCAGTGCAGTTCCTCTGCCGGTAATTGTGCATTTGCCTGAACCTGCCAGCGTTTCCGGAACAACGTCTTTATGATTCAACAAGATATCCATAAAATCTTTCCTTTATCAGAATTTGAATATTGCACCGATTTTTTTACCGAGCAGGATTCCTGCGGCGGCAAGCGTTGCCGCCAGAAACAACATCGCCCAGACACCGAATGCACATGCAATACTTGAACCTGCTCCGAGAATCTGCGAGAGGTCATACAGAGCTTTGGTAATGGGATAAAACTGAGCTTTCTGCGCCAGGATGAGGGAGTCCGAAACTTCAAGCATGGAAAAACTGAATGCAAACAATCCGCCGACAAGCATATTGGCGGCAATGAGCGGAATGGTTATTTTGGCAAGTATCTTGAACGGACCTGCACCGAAATTTTTGGCGGCATTTTCCAACTCCTCAGGAGTCTGTTCAAGTCCTGACGAAACTGAACGCACCACATAAGGAATACGTCTGACCGCATAAGCTATTCCCAGAAGCCAGAGGGGATTTTCCACCGGGTTGAAACACTTTGCCGCCCAGTCGTAACGCACTGACATACTGAGAAATCCGAATGCGACCACCACTCCGGGAACGGCAAGCGGAAGCATGGCAAGAACGTCTGCCGCCGCTGAAAAACGCAGTTTCCAGCGAACCGAGGCGAGCGCAACCGCCAAGCCGCACAAGGTGGCAATGACCATGGCAAGCAAACTGTAACGCAAACTGTTGACGATGGAAGGCAGAACAAGTGAGTTTGAAAGTGCCTCTTCAAAATACTCAAGAGTAAATCCCTCAGGCAGCACCGTGCCGTAATATCTCTTGCTGAACGCCGAAAACATCAGTGCAAGATGCGGCAGAGCGGCACAGAAGGTGACTATTCCGAATACGACCGGAGGAATAAAACGTGCCGTTCCCGACAATACCACTCCGCGGCTGCCCATCGTACCTTTGCCGGAAGCGGCTGTGTTTCTGCCCAGCACAAGTTTGGAAAAGGCGTAGAGTGCCGCAGAAAATACCAGCATGACCAGCACCAGAGCATAGGGTACGGGATTACTCTCAAGCTCGGTCAACCCGTTCAATATCTGAACAGCAGTCGTGCGGGTGTAGCCGAACATCAAAGGAGTACCGAGTTCGGTAAAACTCCAAACCAGAACGATGCTGCCGCCGGCAAGTATTCCTGATTTGAGCAGCGGCAGTTTGATGGTGACAAAACGTTTCCACCTCCCGGCTCCGAGATTGGCTGCCGCCTCATCGAGAGCGGGGTCCATATTGCCGAGAGAGGTCACCAGATTCAAGTAGAATATCGGATACAAATGCAGTGCCTCAATGGCGCAAACTGACCAGAATTTATACTCAGAACCGAGAAAATCGACTCTGGAAAATCCGAGTTTGACCAGCAGAGTGTTCAAAATGCCGTAGTGACCGAGTATCTGCTGAAATCCCAGAGCTCCGACAAACGGAGGAAGTATCATGGGAACAAGCATCAGCAATCCGCACCACTCTTTGCCGGGAAATTCAAACCGGTCGTAGAGAAGTGCCAGAGCAAGACTCATCACAAATACGATGAGTGTCGTTGTGACTGCTATCTTCAAACTGTTTATCAACCCCTGAACATAGATGGGATTGCGGAACACTTCACAAATAAGTTTCCAATCACATCCGACGCCGATGACGGTGAAAATTGGGAGCAACAGAAAAACGCCGAGGAATGCGGCGATAAGTGCGAGAATAAAATACTCTCCGGTTCGTCTTAACTTCATCATTTTGCAACTCCTGAAACACTTTTCAGCGCAATTTCACGGGCTTTGCGCAGATTGTTGCGTGAAAACTCACTCCATGAACGGTATATCGCTGCCAACTCTGCTCCGCTGCGGGCGGAACGCAGTTTTGCCGCCGCCTCAGCCGCCTCATCGTAAGTAAAGGGAATGGCGTTGAAATATCTCATTGCCTCCGGAACTTTTTCCGGTCCGCCGGCTGCGATGATCGCCTGCCATGCGGATTTGAGCTCCTCTTCGGTGTCGAGCATGGTGCACTTCAAAAGGGCACGCAGCAGACTGTAATAACGTCCGGTCAACTTGGGACGATAAGTAAAATCAGCTCCGGAACGGTATGGGTTGTAGCCTTTCTGGAAGTAGAACTCCTCATATTTTTTATCGTACAGCTCTTTGCGGACAGGCGGTCTGTTGAGAGCGTGAAGGACAGGACCTCCCGGAGTTCCCGGTTTGAATGCGTGGAGCATCTGCCCCTCTTTTGAAAGCAGGAAATCAACAAATCTCTCTGCAACCACCCGATTGGGAGCTCCGCGCAATATCTGCACCGGGTCGGCTGAAACCGCAGTTCCCCCTCTGGGAGTTATATAGGCAAGATGGTCAACTCCGTCAAAACGGCTGCGCACCCATGCGGCTTCGCTCAAGGCGTAGGTATCTATCGCCATTCCGCAGGCGGCGTCTCCGGTGGCGACATCACGGACGACTTTGCTGGCGGAATCGGTCACACTGCGGGCGTTGGCAAATATCCTGCGGCAGACGGCAAGTCCGTTGTACCAGCCTTCGGCAAAAGTTTTTGCCTCAGCCATTTCCTGCTGAATAAGTATCTCAAAACACTTGTTGGCTGAACCTGATTTTGACGGGTCTGCAACACTTATTTTGTTGTAAAAACGTATATCGCCAAGCTCACGCCATGTTTGCGGGAGCTTTCCGCCCATCTCTTTGAGACGGTCGAGATTGCAGCATATCCCGAACGTTGACAGAACGACTCCGTAATATCTGCCCTGCGGGTCGCAGATGTTGTCTCCGCCGAAACTCATCGGAAAGTGTTCAAAATACTCCGGATGACGCTCTTTCACTTTTCCGTCAACGGCAAAACCTCTCTGCGCCATGCGGGAGTGTTCAAAAGTTCCGCCGCCGGCAAAAACATCTATACCGATGCCGACATTGGAATTGAGGAATTTTTTGCGCACGCTGACCAGTTCCGGATCTGCTCCTTTGCGGTCGAGGGAGGCATCTGAAAAACGGGCGTACTCTTTTTTCCACTTGCCGTTTGCCGGGTCACTTTCAAAATAACGTCTGAACTCGGCCTCAAAACGGTCGGGAATATAGCGGGCGATATCAGATGTTCCGCCGGGAGAACGGAAGTCTATTTCCACCTCACGATTGAACTTTTCAAGATAATATTTTTTGAATGCGGTAACATACTCGTCACGCATAGCTTTGTTATGAGCCGAAACGACCACAACTTTATCAGGATTGCCGCTGTTCACCGCTCCTGCCGCCTTTTCCGGACGCAGGCAGAACGGAAGCGCAAGCAAGGCGGCAAGCACCAGTATGCAGTAAAAGAGACGCTTAAACATCAGTCACGCTCCGGAACTATCTGGAAAAATCCATCGTCAAACTTCAGCATCACTTCGCTGCCGAGAGTGCGGGAACGGGGAGCACTCTCTCTGATGGTAAATTTCACTCCGTTTGCCTCGGCAAGATAGTCGCAGCTTTCGCCGAGGAAAGTTTTGCTCACGAGAGTTGCTTTGAACACCCCATCTCCGCAGGAATCGGCAAAACGTATCCGTTCAGGTCTGATTATGCCGCAGCACTTGTCGGAATCGTATCTCTTGACTGCCGCAAAGTTGCCGAGCGGAGTTGTAAACACTCCATTCTTTTCTTTTCCCGGAATGATATTGATGTCACCGAGGAACTCTGCACAGAAGCGGTCTGCCGGGAAATTATACAGCTCCTCAGGAGTTCCCAGCTGACGTATCTTGCCATCTTTGAGCACGGCAAGACGGTCTGCCATACTCAACGCCTCCTGACGGTCATGAGTGACGTAGAGAGCAGTTTGATTGCGGCGGGCACAGATGTTGCTTATCTCGTTGCGCATGGCATCACGCAAACGGGCATCGAGATTGGATAACGGTTCATCGAGCAGCAGAAGATAGGGTTCCACCGCCAGGGCACGGGCAAGGGCAATACGCTGCTGCTGACCTCCTGAAAGTGACGGAACTTTTCTTTTTGCACAATCGGCAAGACGGACAAGTTCGAGCGACTCCATGACTCTTTTTTTCAATTCACTGCCTTTGACATTGGCATTGCGCAGACCGAAAGCCACGTTTTCAAAGACATCAAGATGCGGCCAGAGGGCGTAATTCTGAAATACCATAGCTGCTCTGCGCTTTTCAGGCGGAAGATTGGTGATATCAACGCCGTCAAAACTTATACTTCCGCTATCCTGAGTCACCAGACCGGCCAGAATGCGCAGAAGCGTGGATTTTCCGCATCCTGATGGTCCCAGAAGAAAAAACATCTCTCCTGATTCGATTTCCAAATCAAGAGCATCGAGAACTTTGGTTTTGCCGTCGTAACTTTTGGATATATTATTGATGACTACCTTTGCCATAGTATATGGACCTCCGGCTTTATGCTGTTTTATATTTTTACCGAAATCATCTGTCGTCAAGCTGACGGAGTTTTTCGGGAGAACGCAAATACTTCATTATACGCATTTCAAGCTGCCGTATGCGTTCACGGCTGAGGTTGAAACGGTGACTTATTTCATCGAGCGCAAGCACCGGCTGACCGAAGAGACCGTAACGCCATATCACGATCTGCTGTTCACGGTCGGGAAGTGTACGCAGTATTTCATACAATTTGTCATAGAGTGCAGTGCGGCTCATTTCCTCACCGGGGAGTTCCACAGTTGTGTCGGATAAGACATCCTCAAAAACTCCGTAATCATCGCCGTTGCCGAGAGCTGCCTGAAGGGAGATGCTTTGACAAGCCATCTTGCGGATGGCATTCACTCTCGCCGGAGGCAAGCCGACCTCAGCCGCCAGCTCATCTACTTCGGGAGTCCTGCCGCAAAGCTGCACAAAGTTCTGTTCGGCACGATTGATGGTCGTTATCTGCTGGATCATGTGCATCGGCAGACGCACCACTCTTGACTGTTCTGAAAGTGCACGCATTATGCTGTTTTTTATCCACCAGATAGCGTAGGTACTGAATTTGTTGCCAAGTTTGTAATCGTAACGGTGGAGAGCACGCAAAAGACCGATATTACCCTCCTGTATCAGGTCATTGAACGGAACTCCGCGGTTGCGGAATTTTGAAGCGACACTCACAACCAGCCGCAGATTGGCTTCGACCGCCCTGCCCTCGAGTTCGCTCAGGTTTTTCTGTTCTACTTCCAGTTTGGTCAATTCACTTTCAAACTCATCGGAAGTCATGAAAAAACGTAATGCCACAAAATCAGCCGACTTCGGGTCACTTTTATACATCTGAAAGTAGTTTGATGCAAGAACTGAGTATTCATCCACCAGTGTTCCATTCAAATCCAGATACTCAAGCTCATTTGCTATTTTGTTTCGCAAAAGTGAACACTCTGCGTAATTTCCGGCGGAAAACGCTTCTGAAAGTTCCTTGACCGTTTTTTCCACAGCGCACTGACTGCGGGTTATTCCCACAAGAAAATCATCTCCCTGAGGGAAAGACTTCTTTACGGAAGATGGAGTAAAGTAGTCAAGATATGCTGACTTTGAACCATCGAGTATTATATCCGAGCATATCCTCAAATACTCATTTGCAACAAAAGGCAAACGCCGCAAATGACATCTTAACGTATCATACGCGGCGTCGATTTCTGCAAAAAGCTCGGTCACTTCGTTTCCGGACAACATTTCCATATCTCCGATTTCCCGGAAATAACGCACCAAAGACCCGGAAAAATCACTGAAAATGACTCCTTCCTGAGCTTTGTGCGGAGTGTTTGTGTTGTCAGTCGTCATAAGCTCCCCGAACTTTTTGCAACTGCACCCGGCAGCGCAAAAAATATGCGCTGTCAGGCGGCATAGTGTATCAGTAACGTTTCTGCTTGCTGGCAGCGAGAACACGCAGACGCAGGGCGTTGAGACGGATAAATCCGGCTGCATCCTTGTGGTCGTAGCAATCGGCATCCTCGAAGCTGGCGATCGCATCGTCGTAGAGACTGTACTCACTGCGGCGTCCGGTAACGTGGCAGGCACCCTTGAAGAGTTTGACACGGACTTCACCGGTGACATACTTCTGGCTCTCGGTGATCATAACCTGGAGCATCTCACGCTCGGGAGCGAACCAGAAACCGTTGTAGATCATATCCGCATAGCGGGGAATGAGGCTGTCACGCAGGTGCATGACTTCACGGTCGAGGGTGATTTCCTCAAGTCCGCGGTGAGCCTTCTGGAGAATGGTTCCGGCGGGAGTCTCATAGATGCCGCGGCTCTTCATTCCGACGAAACGGTTCTCAACGATGTCAACTCTGCCGACAGCGTGTTTTTTACCCATCTCGTTGAGCTTGCGCATGATGTTTGCGGGTGAGTACTCGACTCCGTCGATCTTGACGGGGATACCCTTTTCAAAAGTGATGATGACATCATCGGCAGTATCGGCTGCTTTGGAAAGCGGCTCGGTCATAACGGCGATATCCTCGGGGAACTCCTGCCAGGGGTCTTCGAGAATTCCGCCCTCGAAGCTGATGTGCAGAAGATTGCGGTCCATGCTGTAAGGTTTCTTGGCGGAAACGCTGACCGGAATATTGTGTTTCTTGGCATACTCGATCATATCGAGACGGCCGGTGAAGTGCCAGTTGGGATCTCTCCATGCGGCGATGATTTTGATTGAGGGATCGATAGCGTTGGCGTTCAACTCAAAACGCACCTGATCGTTTCCTTTGCCGGTTGCTCCGTGGCAAATGGCATCAGCTCCCTCAGCCTTGGCGACCTCGACCAGACGTTTGGCGATGAGCGGACGGGCGATGGAGGTTCCGAGAAGATAGTTGTTCTCGTAGATTGCCTCTCCCTGAAGCATCGGGAAGATGAAGTCTTTGGCGAACTCTTCGTTGAGATCGTCAATGATGCACTTGCTGGCACCGGTGGCGATTGCTTTTGCCTCGAGACCGTCAAGCTCCTCCTGCTGGCCCACATCGGCACAGTAGCAGATGACCTCTGCGTTATAGGTCTCTTTTACCCATCTGACGATCACGGAGGTATCCAGACCGCCCGAATAAGCGACGACTACTTTCATTTTTTTACTCCTGTTATTAGGTTTGCGGAAAAATTTTCCGTTATTCGATTGCAACGTTAACAAAACACGTCTATATTAGAATATAACACAGGAATTTATTTTTAACAAGATGTCAGACGATATTTTTAATCAAATCGGCAGGATTATTGCAAAAAAAAGTCATTCCGGAGTGTCAAAGGACGCTGCGGAATGGATATCTTTTCTCGAAAACACTCCGAATAAGGCGGCTGAACCGGCGGCTGAACCGGCGGCTGAACCGGCGGCAAAAGTGCAAAACGCTCCTGCCGCAGACAGAAATTTCAAACCTGTTCCGCGCCCGGTTCAACAGCCGTTTGTACAGAGAGCTCCGGAACCCGCCGTTCCTGCTCAACAGCCGTTGGCAGAGAGAGCCGCTGAACCGCAGGAGTTTCACGTCAACTCTCTCGAAGAGTTGCACCGCATGGTTTCAGGATGCCGCCGCTGCCCGCTGGCAAACAGCAGAAACAATCTTGTATTCGGTGAGGGAAATCCACATGCGGAACTCATGTTTATCGGCGAAGCTCCGGGAGCTGATGAGGATGCTACGGGGCGTCCGTTCGTCGGAAAAGCGGGGCAGCTGCTGGATAAGATGATAACTGCCATGCAGTTTTCCCGTCAGGAGATCTATATTGCCAATATCCTCAAATGCCGTCCTCCGTACAACCGCAATCCCGAACCGGGAGAAGCGGCGTGCTGTATTGCTTATCTCGAGGAGCAGATAAGATTGGTAAATCCGAAATACATCGTACTTCTCGGAGCTGTCGCCACCAGATTTCTGCTCAAATACGACGGCCCTGTCGGCAGGATACGGGGAACCTGGCAAAATTACAAAAACATACCGGTGATGGTCACCTATCACCCCTCGTTTCTGTTGAGAACCGCCGATGCCAAAAAAGAGGCGTGGAGTGATTTGCAGCAGGTCATGGCGAAGTTTGGAAAATTCCACAAAAAAGGATAAACTATGCTTCTGGAAGTAAAAAATCTGGTCAAATCGTTCGGCAGTACGATTGCTGTCAACGACGCTTCGTTCTCTATTCCGGAAGGAAAAATTTACGGTTTCATCGGTCCTAACGGCGCAGGAAAGTCAACGACTCTGCGCATAATTGCAGGGTTGGAAGAGCCGGACTCAGGAGACGTTCTCTTCGATGGTGCCTCAGCGGTAGATTTCCCTGAAAAACTGCGCAGAAGCATCGGTTTTATGCCCGATACCCTGCCCGATGTCAACGACCTGAGGGTAAAAGAGTTTATCGATTTTTACGCTTCCGCTTTCGGATTGAAAGGCGAAGAAAGAAGCCTGAGAATCAAAAAAATCCACGAACTCACCCGTCTCGGAGAGCTTCAGGAAAAGTTTATCAGTCAGTTATCCAAGGGGATGAAGCAGAGGGTAAATCTGGCAAGAATACTCATTCACGACCCGAAGCTGCTGCTGCTTGATGAACCTGCCGCCGGTCTCGACCCCATGACCCGCATCGAGATGAGGGATATTTTCAAATCACTTGCCGCAGAGGGCAAAACGATTTTTCTTTCGTCACACATTCTCAGTGAACTTGAAGAGATGGTATCAGGAATTGTCATCATCGAAAAGGGAAAAATCCTGCGCCACGGTTCAGTTGAACAGTTATCCAACGCTCCGGAAGAGCAGGAAAGCGTTATTGTCAATACGATTCCCGGTACCGACAATTCACTCCTGCTTGAGCACATAAAACAAGTTCCGGCGGTTCGGTCGGTCAGATTGACCACCAACGGCGCAGTCGAGATAATCACAGAAACGGCAAAATTCCATGAGTTGATGCAATTTTTTGCCGAAAGCCGTTTTCCGCTTGCCTCATTGCAAAGGAAAAATTTCTCGGCATCACTCGAAGATATTTTCATCAAAAATACGTCCGGAGAGGTTCAATAATGCTCAGTGTATTTATCAAAGAACTGCGTCAGTTCAGCCACTCTCAAACTACAATCGTCATGCTGTTTGTATCTGTGATGCTTTCCATTGTCGCCGCCGTCACAGGAAACTCCGATAAATTCAACAAAATTCTGCCATGGCTGCTCGCTGCCGGAGCCCAGCTGGTTTCTGGAATATACCAACTGACCGTCATTGCCATTGCCGGCAGCCGGTGGAAGAATGAAAACGGAGACGGCAGTATAGATATTGTACGCACCACTCCGATATCACCTTTGAGTGTCACCTGCGCAAAAATGGCGGCAACGCTGCTGGTCTCATATCCGGCGTTCGCACTGACAACGATCACCACGCTCAGCATCTTTCCTAAACAAATTTCACTCACTCACCTTCTGGTGACCGCATTTATGCAAACAACTTCCATTTGCGCCGTTTCACTCGGATGCGCAACATTCCAGGAAAGAAAAAAGGGCTCTTTCGACTGGGGAATGCTGGCTGCGATCATTGCCGCATTTCCTGTGGTATCAATGGTATTTCAGGGTTTTTCCAAGACCGTTTCCACCGATGACTTCATTGCCGCCAATGCCGGTCTTGCTGCCGTTTCAGCTTTCGGAACAGCACTCTGTGTTTGCGGAACATCTCCCAAAAGTTCCGACCGGGCATTTGTGCTGAAACTGGTGGTTTTATTCATCGCGATCGCGCTTCCGATCACATACAAATACACATCAATGAAGCATATTTCCACCGGAAAACTGCTTGGAACATCGCTCTTTTTCGCCGCTGTTTTTATCCTTGCCGGAGCTCTCTTTGAAAGAACAAGGCAGAGCAGAAGAGTTCTTTCCAACAAAGTCAGCAAGCTGCTGTTTCTCTTCAACACCGGAGCGGCGAATTCGTTTTTTCTCTACTTAATTCTTTCAGCAGTGGCAATTATACTATCCAGCGACCGGCAGACATCAGCAGGAACGCTGGCAAAAATTTTGTTTTTCACCGGCATCTGTCAGATATCGAGAGATAAAAAAGAGAACAAATTTCCGTTTATCGCCTGCGTTGTAACAGTTGTTTTCATCCCGGCAGCGGCTCTTGCCAGATACTTCATCGCCGAACCGAATAAATGGATAGTTGATCTTATTCTGCCGAACACAGAAACTCCGATCTGGGTAACAGCAGTTTTCGCACTGGCTGGAACTGCATTGTACGCACCTTTTATAAAAACATTTATAAAACAATATCTTCCGGGAAAAGCAAAAAATGATTGATTTCATCAA
The DNA here is from genome assembly GCA_017508385.1 of Lentisphaeria bacterium. Classification (GTDB taxonomy): domain Bacteria; phylum Verrucomicrobiota; class Lentisphaeria; order Victivallales; family Victivallaceae; genus UBA1784. The sequence continues at coordinate 22,699 of JAFVZB010000094.1, forward strand.
AGACCTCGCCAAGCGGGCGGGAGACAAAAGTCTGGAATATTTCGGAAAACTTTCCGACAGCGATGTTTCAGGCAAAGCCACCAAAAAGGATTTGGTTTCCATCGCCGATAAAGCGGTCGAACAATTCATAATAACCGAGATAAAAAAGCGTTACCCCGACCACGGAGTTTTCGGCGAAGAGAGCGGACGCAGTGATTCCGACTCACCGTACTGCTGGGTGATCGACCCGATCGACGGGACTCAGAATTTTGTCAACAGCCATCCGTTTTACTGCATATCGATAGCTCTCTTTTACAACGGTTCTCCCATCGCCGGAAGTATTTGTGCTCCGGTGCTCGGCAAACTTTTTTATGCAGAAAAGGGCAAGGGAGCTTTTGAAAACGGCAAAAAGCTCTCGGTATCGGTTTGTCACACACTCGATACCGCAAGCGTGGCTACCGGATTTGCAGAGCTCAGACAGAACCGTCCTGAGCCGACGCTCTCAAGATTTTGCAAAATTGCTCCGATGCTGAGGGATGTCAAACGGTGCGGCTCAGCCGCCATCGATCTCGCATTCGTAGCCGCAGGTATTTACGACGGCTTCTGGGAAGAGGGTCTCGCTCTTTACGATGTCGGAGCCGGTATACTCATGGTAACTGAGGCAGGAGGAGTCGTTTGTGACTTCAACGGCAAAGATGACGTTCCGGGAAGCGGTGTCATCGCCGCCTCTCCGGAACTTGCAGTTCAGATACGTTCAGCGTTGCAGCTGTAACACTCATTTACAATATTTTCTGCACTCGCTCATCAGCAACTCTATCGCAAGCGGAGTTCTCGGTGACAAACGGCAGAACAACTCATTGGGAACCGTGTCGATAATGGCACGGTTCTTTATAAATCCAAGTTTACGCCACACCCGCATCTCTTCAACTGCACGACGGAAATCACCTGACATTCCGGTCAATATGACCACGTCGGGATTTTTTTCCACAACAAACTCAGGTGAGAGTACAAAATAGGTACGTGACACATTTCCTGCGATATTGGAAACACCGGCGATATCGAGCATCTCGCCGATAAAAGATGGGTTGTTGCAGCTGACCAGCGGATTTATTCCCAAAAGTACAAGTGCTTTCGGAGACCCGGCGGATGAACTTTGTTTTTTCAAACGGGTCATCTCTGAATAAAAACGGTTACACTCCGTTTCAGCCTCAGCCGTTCTGCCGAGGACTTTGCCGATTACACTTACGTTGCGGCGGTACATCGATATTTTTTCCGCCTTGAGCAAAATAACTTTGACACCCATTTTTCTGAGAGTGTTCCAATCGGCTCCCGGAACGGCGATATCACTTATCACCACGTCGGCACGCAGCTTGGATATGACTTCGATATTCGGTTCGCCAAGTTTTCCGGCAACCGGAAGGGTCTTTACGTTTTCAGGATAATCGCATGCATTGCTTCTTGCAACGAGATTTCCCCTGCCTCCGATGGCACACACTATCTCGGTGACAGCCGGAGAGAGCGACACCACCCTGAGTGGTTCTGCCGCCGTCAAGAGGATGCAGACAAATGAGAGTATGACAAAAACAATCTTTTTCATAACTCTACTTCACCACAAACGTTGGGTCATAAGCCAAATTGTCATCCGACCAATAACCGATGTTCAACTCGGGAACTCCTCCGTAAATCGTTCCGCTCTGCGCAGTGTGTCCATCGGCAAAACATCCGTTTGCTCTTGTATTGTGGCGGAAGTGGATAAAACCTCCGCTCTGGCGGCTCTTTATTCCATCCGGAGAATAGAGGAAACTTGTCGGAATCAATTTTTTATTATCATTATAGTCCTGCACCGCAGAATCTGCAAACATCAATGTTCCCGACGGCTTACGCAATTTTGCGGTTTTGATGCCCCGATAACCGTTGAACGGTTCGTAACCCAGAAACTCATTGTAGCCGTAACCTGAATTCTGCGCCGCAACACCGGCTTTATCCAAATCGTTTTCCGGACAGTTGTGCACTCCTGAGTTTTTGCCCCGCATATTGAGTGCCCGGGCAAGTATTCCTGATGAGTTCTCTTTATCTTCGCTCCATGAACTATCCTGAGCCCAGTCCCAGTAGGTCATCACCCAACTGCTGTCGCAGTAGTACACAGGACAAAAATATCCGTCAAAAAAATCAGTGTACTGAGTCTGCATGACTCCCAGCTGTTTCAGATTGGATATGCACGAGGCACTTCTTCCCCTCGCCCGTGCAGACGCCAGAGCCGGCATAAGTATTCCGGCTAAAATTGCAATGATGGCGATAACAACAAGCAGTTCGATCAGGGTGAAACATCGTTTCGATGCTTGCGGCGGCTCCGTTGGCAGGCAACGGCGTACTTTTTGACACGATACGGTCATAATAAAAATCCTCTCTCCTGTCATGCGCAGGAAAAGTTGTAACGGCAATGCTTTAATCCGGAAGTTGAGGATCTGGCTCGGCAGAATTTTCATTCAGCCATCACAGTTGCGCGACAGCTCCCGATTTTCACGGGATTCACTCAAAATATTTGTTCCGGAACCGTCGATGCTCATAATATAGCATAAAATCGCCTGATTACCAGAAGAAAAACATACATTGTGCTTGAAAAACTGAGCAAAAAGTGTTATGTTTCACAGCGACATTTTTTTTGAAAGGATGTAGAATGAAAAATATTATAAAAAAATACGCCTCTATCGTCGGAATCGGTTTTGCCATGGGAAGTGCCAATGTAATTCCCGGAGTCTCCGGCGGCACGATCGCTTTTATCTCGGGAATTTATGAAGAACTCATCAACTCCATCCGTCAATGCGTATCACCCGCAACGCTGAAAATGGCGGTAAAGTTTGACTTCAAAGGCTTATACAACACTCTGCCGTGGAAATTTCTCCTTGCACTCTGCATCGGTGTTGCCCTCTCTTTTGCCACCATGGCGAAATTCTTTGTCTGGATGCTGGAAAAGCATCCGCAAATAACCTACGCCTTCTTCTTCGGACTCATCCTTGCCAGCATCTTCACCATGGCGAAAAAAGTTGACAAGTGGAGTGCTTCTGTCATAATATCTGCCATCGGTGGCGCAGCGGCAGCTTACGCTGTCATCACCATGGTTCCCATGTCAACACCTAACACCTGGTGGATGATGTTCCTCTGCGGATTTATCTGCATCGTTGCGATGATACTTCCGGGATTATCCGGCTCTTTTCTCATGCTCATTCTCGGTCAGTATGAGAGAGTCTGGAAAGCAGTTGCCGATGTCTGCGCCTTCAAATTTTCCGCCGATGATATCGTTATGATTTTCTGGCTCGCCATCGGATGCGGTGCGGGGCTCGGCAGTTTTGTGCATCTGCTCAACTATCTCATGCGCAAATTCAAGGATGCCACCACTGCCGCTCTCATCGGCTTCATGGTCGGAACACTGCCAAGAATCTGGCCCTACATCAAAGAGACCGATTTTGTGTTGAAGAAAGGCAAACTCGTTGCAACAAAGTTCAAATGCTGCGCTCCTGAGTGGAACATCACTCTGCTCTGGGTATTGCTCGTGGCAATTTTCGGTTTTGCAATCGTCATTATCATGGAAAAACTCGCCTCCGCAAATCAGGAAAAATAAACTATGCAACCTATCGCTCTGCAAATCGGTTCGTTTGCCATACGCTGGTATGGAGTCATGGCGGCTGTTGGCTTTCTGCTCGGCAGCTGGGTACTTTTCAAAAACAAAAAAGCCGCAGGACTCAACGATGACACCTGCTCAGGCGTATTGCTGACTGCAATGATAGCCGGTATTGCCGGAGCAAGAATTTTTTACGTTGTCCAATTTTTCGACCACTACCGAAATAATCTTATAAGCATCATACGCATCGACCAGGGCGGACTGGTATTTTACGGCGGATTTATTCTTGCAGTAATATCCATTGCTGTTTACTGCAAGATACACAAAATAGATTTCATCAGACTGCTCGACTTTTTCACTCCGGCTATCGCCATCGCCCACGCCTGCGGAAGAGTCGGCTGTTTTCTCAACTGCTGCTGTTACGGCAGACCGTCAGACAGTATTTTCGCCGTCACATATCCGGCAGGAAGCGAAGCTCAGTTGCGCTATCCGGGAGCCGCAGTAACTCCGATACAGCTCATCGAAGCCGGAGAAAACATCATTGCGTTCTTCATCTTCTATCAGTTGGTACGCAAAACCAAAAGGGGTGTTGCCACCTCGTGCTACTTCATCTCTTACGGAGTATTGCGTTTCATCAACGAATACTGGCGTGGCGACAATCCGAAAATCTGGGGACTCCTCACTCCGGCACAGCTCATCGGCGCTGTTCTTGTTCCCGCCGGAATAGCCGCTCTTATCTGGTTCAGTAAACATGACGCCAAAAAAGATTGAATTTACCGTCAGTGAAAATGACAACAACTCAAGGCTTGACAAGGTTCTCTCTGCTCAAGTCGATGGTTCATCACGCTCTTTTTTGCAGGAACTTATAAAAGCCGGAAGCGTATCTGTAAACGGCAAAACTATCACCCTGCCCCGTTTTGCCGTCAAAGCGGGAATGTGCATTGAAGTAACTATTCCTGAGCCCGAGGCAGAAGATACTCTTGCCGTTGAATCTGATTTTGATTTTGACATCATCTATGAAGATGAATCAATGCTGGTCATCAACAAACCTGCTGGAGTCGCAGTTCACCCGGGAGCAGGCAATCCTGACGGAACTATCGTCAACGCCCTGCTCGGACGTTACCCGGGGTTTGCCGGAGTGTTTCCTGATTCCGACGTCCGACCCGGCATCGTGCACAGACTTGACAAAGATACTTCCGGATGTCTCGTCATAGCCAAAACTCCGCAGGCTATGTATAAACTCAGCGAAGCGTTTGCCATGCGTGAGACCAAAAAGAAATATCTCGCACTGGTACGCGGCATTCCTGCGCAAAACACAATGGAGATAAACAATTTTATCGGGCGTCATCCTGTCAACCGTCAGAAGATGGCAGTCGTTGACCGTGGCGGGAAAAATGCTGTTTCCCGCTACCGGGTGTTGAATTCAGGAGTCATCGGCAAAGAAAAAATCTCTCTCGTGGAAGTCGCCATCTTCACCGGACGAACCCACCAGATAAGAGTTCACATGGCTCACATCGGTCATCCGGTACTCGGTGACGAAGTTTACGGAGGCAGCCGCACAGTTATCGAAAATGTCGGTCGGCAGATGCTCCACGCTTACAGCATTGAAATTCCCCATCCGCTCTCAGGTAAAAATATGGTTTTCAAAGCCGAGTTGCCGGATGATTTTCAAAATATCAGTTCTTTGATTACCGGAGCTGCTTTATGAATGTATCCACGCTTTACCGGAAAATAAAAAACGACAAGGGCATCACTCTTGCTGCCACCTGGAGCTTCAATCAGCTCGCATACGCTATCGTCTATCCTTTTATTCCGCTGTATCTTGCGCAAGAGAGAGCAATAGCCTACACCACTGTGAGCCTGATTTTTCCTTTGATGGGTTTGGCTGTCTCTCTTGCCCCCCTGCCCTGCGGCTGGATGACCGATAAGTTCGGACGCTCGTTTATGATGCTTTTCGGACAAGCCGGAAGAGCTGCGATATTTTTTGCGCTTGCTGTATTTGTCTATTTCAATGCTCCATTCTGGCTGTTTGCCATATTTCTCATGCTCAACTCTGCCGTAGGAGTAGCGTTTCAGGTGGGAGCCGATGCCTATCTTGCCGATATCACAACTCCGGAAGAGCGTCCGCAGTATTACAGCAAAATCAGAATAGGTTACAACGTCGGCTGGGCATTGGGTCCGATGCTCGGAGCGTTTTTCGCCAAGACTCCGTTCTGGCTCTTCTTCTTTATTACCGGTATATTATGTATTGCAGGAACAATATACACCAAGCTCGCCTGCTTCAGGTATGATACAGGCGTTCAGTCATCCAAGTCAGTCAAAGAGAAAACGCCTGACGATTTCAGCATTGTCAACAATGTACTTAAAAACTTCAACTTCATGATGCTGCTTACAGGAACACTGCTTCTTATGCTGCTGGCTTCGCAACTTTACTCGACACTGTCAGCGTATTCCACGCAGAGAGTGGAAATCAGCAAAGAAGCTCTGGGGTCAATCTACTCACTCAACGGCTTTATGGTGCTTGCATTGCAAATTCCGATCGTCGCCATCCTGAAAAAATTAAAAGTTCCGGTACTTATCCAGCTGGTAAGCGGCACAATGATTTACGCCGTCAGCTATTTCTTTATCGGTTTTGCAGCAGGTGCTGCTGCACTCGCCGTATCGGTGGCTGCAATAACTTTGGGGGAAATCGTCGTTCAGCCTGCATTATACACCGCTGTTTCAAGTGAATCCAAAGGAAATTATGCGGGAAGAATGCTCTCGATGTACTCGCTGATGCGGGGTATAGGCTATTCCGTTGGTCCGTGGTTCGGAGCGATGATTTTTGAATCGACGAAATCCGGTCCGGTACTCTGGGGAATACTTTCGATGTTTGCAGTCTGCTCGGCAATCGTATTTGCACTTACAGGAAAATCAAAAACACAACAAATATAATTGGGGGAATCATGGTAGAAACTTATGTAACATTTGCACTTTATCTGGTATTTATGATTTCAGTCGGAGTGTATTTCTTCTTCAAATCCAAAAGCGTATCTGATTATCTGCTCGGAGGCAGAGGCATCGGCAGCTGGGTAACTGCCCTGTCGGCTCAGGCAAGCGATATGAGCGGATGGCTGCTCATGGGACTCCCCGGAGCCATTTATCTTGCCGGTATCGGAGAAGTCTGGATCGCTATCGGTCTCGGACTCGGAACACTGCTCAACTGGCTCATTGTCGCTCCGCGCCTCAGAGTATATACAGAAAAGACCAACTCCATGACCCTTGCGGCGTTTTTCAGTAAGCGGTTCAAAGATCCGACCGGATGTCTGAGGGTATTCTCTGCCATCATCACGCTCTTTTTCTTCACTATTTATGCCGCAAGCGGACTCAATGCCACCGGCAATCTCTTTGAGGAAATGTTCAATATTCCATACAGCTATGCGGTCATCATCGGCGCAGCGGTACTGCTCATATACACCTTCCTCGGCGGATATCTCGCCGTTTGCTGGACCGATCTTTTTCAGGGATTTCTGATGTTTTTCGCTTTGATTGCCATTCCCTTTTTCGCTTACAAATATGCCGGCGGAGCAGAAGCCATAACAACTGCTATGCAAAACAAAGGACTGACGAACTCGCTCATTCCACAAGCAGACAACACTATTCTCGCCGTTGCCGGAATATTTTCTGCCGCTGCATGGGGCTTCGGATATTTTGGTCAACCCCATATTCTCGTGCGTTTCATGAGCATAAAATCGGTCAAACTCCTGCCGAAGACCATCACCATTGCCATGATTTGGGTGATTTTCTCTCTTGCCGCAGCAGTGTTCATCGGCTTTGTCGCCATGCCGCTTTTCCCCGGACTCGACAAACAATCCTGCGAAAAGGTGTTCATCTACATGGTGAGAAACAAAGAGATATTCAATCCGTGGCTGGGCGGAGTCATGCTTGCCGCCATCCTCGCAGCTATCATGTCAACCATCGACTCTCAGCTGTTGGTATCAAGTACGACACTCACAGAGGATTTTTACAAATTCCTCCATGTTGATGCCTCTCAGAAAGTGCTCATGCAGATGAGCAGGATGTTCGTCGTGCTCATCACGGCTGTCGCCTGCGGACTTGCTTTGATGCGCACCGAAACGATTTTCAGTCTGGTCAAATTCGCATGGGGAGGTTTCGGAGCTGCGTTCGGTCCGGTCGTACTCATGTCGCTGTATTCCAGAAAGACCAGCTGGCAATCAGCTTTTGCCGGAATGATCCTCGGTACGGCGACGATGCTTGGGTGGTACGTTCTCGGCTTCGGCAAGTATATGTATGAAATCGTCCCGGGATTTCTCTGCGGACTTGTCACCATTGCCGTGATGAACAAATTCTTTCCACAGAAAGACCAGAAAATCATCGACGAGTTCGACGAAGTGGTTTGCAATGCAAAAATCCTGAAATAATATGCAAACAGGCTTGTTTTAATCGATTCCTTACGCTATATTAAGCAGGATTGATATGTTAAAAACAAAATTCCGGAAACGAGAACGTTAAAATGAATACAGGTTTTGACAGTGACAAATACTTGAAAGAGCAATCCGCAGCAATTTTGGAGCGTGCGGCAAAATTCGGCGACAAACTCTATTTGGAGTTCGGCGGAAAACTCATCTGTGATTTTCATGCTGCCCGTGTACTGCCGGGTTTTGACCCTGATGCAAAAATCAAACTGCTTCAACGTCTCAAAGACAAAGTCGATATCATCATCTGTATCCACGCCGGAGCAATCGAAGAGAAAAAAATGCGTGCCGATTTCGGCGTCTCCTATGACATCGATACGCTCCGCACCATCGACGACCTCAGAACCTGGGGATTGGATGTGCGGGCGGTCGTCGTCACAAGGTATTGCGACCAGCCTGCGGTCAAAGTATTTCTCAACCGTCTCAAACGCCGGGGTATCAAAGTTTACACCCACCGTCCGATAGATGGATATCCCACCGATGTTGACACCATTGCAAGCGACAAGGGATATGGAGCAAATGCCTATATTGAAACCGAAAGACCCATTGTTGTTGTAACCGGTCCCGGCTCGAACTCGGGAAAGATGGCGACTTGTCTCAGCCAGGTTTATCACGAATACAAAAGAGGAATCAAGGCGGGTTACGCCAAATTTGAGACCTTCCCCGTCTGGAATCTGCCGCTGAAACACCCGGTAAACCTCGCCTATGAAGCGGCTACTGCCGATGTCGGTGATGTGAACATGGTCGATCCGTTCCAGCTCGATGCCAGAAATGAGATGGCAGTAAACTACAACCGTGACATTGAAATTTTCCCGGTCGTGCGGCGTATCTGTGCCAGAATAATGGCTCCGGAGCAGCTCTATGTTTCACCAACTGAGATGGGAGTAAATCAGGTAGGCTTTGCAATCACTGACGACAAAATCGTAAGAGATGCCGCTGTTCAGGAAATCATCAGGCGTTATTTCAGAGCTCTCTGTGATTATGCCACCGGAGATTGCGACAAAGAGACCGCAGACCGTATAAAACTGCTTCTCGATGAACTCGGAGTAACCGATACCGACCGCAAAGTTGTGCTTCCGGCAAGAAGGGCGGCTGAGCTCGCTTCAAAACAGCCTGATAAGGGAAGTGACAACATCTACTGCGGAGCCGCAATCGAACTTGCAGATGGCAAAATTATTACCGGAAAAAACTCTCCGCTGCTTCATGCCGCTTCAAGCTGTGTACTCAACGCTATAAAGTACCTTGCCGGACTCCCTGATAATCTGCCGCTGCTCTCGGATAACGTGCTGGAATCAGTTGGCAAACTCAAAAAAGATGTCTTCCGCAACCGTCAGATAAGTCTCTCTCTCAATGAGACACTGGTTGCATTGAGTGTTTCCGGCCCTGCAAATCCGGCGGCGAGAATGGCGATGGCGGTTCTGCCGCAGCTTTCAGGATGCGAGATGCACACCAGCCATATTCCTGCGGCAGGAGACGAGCTTGGCTTGCGCCGTCTCGGAATCCATCTCACCAGTGACCCGCAATTCACCAGCCGCAACCTGTTCATGGAATAAATCTTGGATAAACTCAATCAGCAGAAGTTCATCAGACTTTCGGCGGTCGGCTTCTTACTTGTCGCCGCGGCTTTGCGTTTGTCTCTCTTGTACCGCAGTCTGCAATATGATGAGTTATGGAGTTGGCAATTCTTTGCTCCGCTGGGTTTGAAGTCCATTCTTTTTGACTTGTCTCTGCCGAACAACCATCCGCTCAATACGCTCGGAATAAAGTTGATTACAGCTGTCACGGATGATATTTTTCTTATCAGAACGCTGCCGTTTATATGCGGAACACTCCTGCCGTTTCCGCTGTACTTTGCGGTATCAACGTGGTGCAATGACAAGCGCACCGGATTTTTATCGGCAATACTTGCCGCTTTTTCTGCTCCGGCAATAGTTTACAGTGCCCTCGCCCGCGGGTACATCATTCAGGCGTTTTTCTTTGTGCTCACCGCCGCCGGTTTTGCCTGTTTTTCCTCCAAACACGTCGATAAACACGCAAAAAACGGATTTTTCCTTATCATCGCAGGCGGAATCGGAACTGTTTTGAGCGTTCCGACAGGAATAGTCTTTCTTGCCGCCCTGCTCTTGGCGGTGTGGCTTCACTCAGAAAAGAAAAAACCACACAAACTTTTACTTTATTCCCTGATTGCCGGAGCAATAATTTCTGTACTTTATTACTCAAAAATCTACTCATCTCTTACCGCCGCTCAAAAGTGGAGCGTTGGAGGAAACTATTTTTACGGATGCGGAAAAATACTCTTTCACACATCGACGGGGTGTATTGTTGCAACGCTTACGGCACTGGTGACTACTCCGAAAAAAAGTGTTCCGCTGTTGGCAATTCCGGTTATCGTGCTTCTGAGCGGAGTTTTTACCGGTCTTGGTCCTGACCGCACATATATTATCTTTTCCATCGTCTTTTCCGTACTTTGTACAATCGCAGTCACCGAATTTTACGGACGCAAAGCATGGGGAAAACTCTTTGCCGCAGTTTTGCTGCTGCTCTTTGCCGCAGGTCAGATATACAACGTCAAAAACTTTATTCTGCCTGACTGGAAAATGGCTGATGTCCGCAACTCTGCCACTACTGTCGCTGTTTATCAGGCAAACAGCAGTTATCCTCTGCTGTGGAATCTCGGAACGGAGTTTCTTGCAGATTACCAGAACTCGGTCGGCAAAAGTTATCTTGATACCGTCAAAGTGTATGCGGATAACGGCGTATTCAACGGCATGGATTCATCTTTCGGAGAGAAGCAAATCAAAACCAATCTGAAAGGAACTCCGGGATATGACAGGGTACTGGGAGTATTTCACACTTACCGTCTTGAACCCTGCAGCAGTGCCGCTCCTGACGGCAGCTGTTATCTTGTGGCATACCCGAAAGAGAGTTTCCCGGTAACCGCTCCTGAAAACGCACTCAGACTCAATCCGCACTTTGAATCATCGGTTGACAAGCAGGGCAGATGCGCTCTTTATTTTACTGAAAAATATCCGGAGTCTCTCTCCGGAGCGAACATATTTTTAATAAAAGGAATATAAAAATGCCGTCAATCAAATTTGAAACATCCGTCGTACTCTCAAAAGAAGCGGAACAGAAACTTGCTCTTGAAATCGCAACTCTCGCCTCCTTGGAACTCAACAAGCCTCTGGAGGTCGTTCAGGTGCGTATTCAGAGTGCAATGACCGTCTCATTCGGCAACAGCTGCCGCACGAACTCGGCTTTTCTGCACCTCGCACTGATTGGTAAAATCGCTCCTGAAGTAAAAGCGGAACTGCCGAAAAAGTTTGCCGCTTTGCTGAAAGAGTACGGAGTGGAAGAAAAATATCTTTTCCTCCACTACACTGAAACTGCTCCCGATGCCTGGGGCTGGCTGTAAGTTCACACCAGAACAGGATTGGCAAACTCCGCACGCAATTCGCTGAACGTTCCAAGTTCAAGCGACTTGCGTATGCGGCTTGCCAGATTGAGATAGTAATGCAGATTGTGGATAGTCACCAGCTGCATTCCGAGAATTTCGTTTACATTGAGCAGATGCCTGATATACGCTCGGGTGAAGTTGCGGCAGGCATAGCACTGACACCCCTCCTCGATAGGAGTGAAATCTTTGGCAAAACGTCCTGCCTTCACCGGAAGCAACGCTCCGTTGCCGACATAAGCACTGCCGTGTCTGCCCATGCGGGTCGGCAGAACACAATCGAACATATCTATTCCCCGTGCCACATTCTCCACGATTTGCCGCGGAGTTCCGACTCCCATCAGATAATGGGGAGCATCCTCAGGAATATACGGCATGGCACTTTCTACTGCAAGGTACATCTCAGGTTCGCTCTCGCCGACAGAGACACCTCCGACAGCATAGCCGTCAAAACCGATATTGCTTATCTCAAGAGCACTGCGTTTGCGCAGCTCGGGAAACACTGACCCCTGAACGATTCCGAAACGCAGCTGACCGTCATTCAGCGGCTGTTCACGTGACATGGTCTCCCATCTGGTCGTTATGGCAATACTCTTTTCCGCCTGCTCAAAGGTCGCAGGATAGGGAGTACACTCGTCAAAAGCCATAACGATATCCGAGTCAAGAGTACGCTGTATGTGCATCGACTCTTTCGGACCGAGGAAAAAGCGGGTTCCGTCGATATGCGAAGCAAACTTGACTCCGTCTGGCATTATTTTGCGCAAATTGGCAAGGCTGAACACCTGAAAGCCGCCGGAATCGGTCAAAATCGGCTTATCGTAGCTGATGAATTTATGCAATCCTCCCGCCTGACCGATTATTTCCAGACCGGGACGGAGGAAAAGGTGGTAGGTATTTCCGAGAATTATCTGAGCTCCAAGCTCGTCAAGCTCACGGGGAGAAACTGCCTTGACACTCCCGCGGGTTCCGACCGGCATGAACACCGGAGTCTGGATATCTCCGCGGCGGGTATGCACAACTCCGCGGCGGGCGAGAGTTGTTCCGTCTTTGGCGAGACACTCAAAACATCCCATTTTTCACCTCTCGAACATCATGGCACGCAGGCACTCTGAAGCATCAACGCCGAGAGCTTCAGCTACTTTTGAGGCGAAATCAAAGACCGCCCCCGGTCCTTTGCCGGTCACGATGTTGCCGTCACGCACGGCAATGTCAGAACACGGAGTATTTCCGAAAGCAAGAAAATCATTCATTCCCGGATACATGGTGAATTTTTTACCATTGAGCACTCCGCACTTGGAAAGCACCATCGGAGCTGCGCAGATGGCACTGACTACTTTGCCTGCCGCCGCCATTTTTGAAACCAGAGCGCAGACCCGCGCATCATCACGCAAATTGGTGGAGCCCGGCATTCCTCCCGGCAGAAAAACTGCATCGAAATCAAGTTCTTTGACTTCGTCGAGAAGAGCATCGGATTCGACGACTATTCCGTGGGCTCCTGTAATCTGCATATCATCAAGTCCTGCAATCGTTACTTTGAAACCCAGACGTCTCCAGATATCGCTCGGAGCTGTCGCTTCGATCTCTTCAAATCCGGATGCAAGTATCACCAGTATATCAGCCATATTCAACCTCATATTATTTGTAAATCTGTTTGCTTTTTTTATAAAGTACAACAAATATCCGCTAAAAGCAAGTTATCCCTTGCGAAAGTACAATAAATGAGTTATATTATTATTGTGTAAGTGTAATTCGGAGATTTTTCTATGCGCAACAATCAAGATCAGGCTTCCCTGCTCGGTGTGGGATTCGACAACACCGACGGTCACAAAAGAGTCACTAAAGGCGACAACTTCTATCTCGTCGGCGGCTCGGAGGAAACTCATGAAAAGATGGCTGAAACAGCTATCAAATTCAATGAAAAATTATCCCGCAGAGGCAAAAGAATGGATGAACTCTCGCAAGAGGAGTTCCGTGATATGATAAGAGAGGCTTCAGGAAAGTAAAATCTATCCGATGAAAGAGCTTATCAACATCCTCAACCCCGTTCCGGGAATAAAACTCATCTGCCGCAACCGCACTCTGCTCAAACAGATGGTCAGGCGCAATGTGCAGTCAAAATATCAGGGGTCCGCACTCGGCATCGCCTGGAGCGTTATTCATCCGTTGATGATGCTCATCATATACACCTACGTTTTCAGCGTTGTGTTCAAAGCCCGCTGGGGCGTTCAAAACGCCAGTGAAACAAAAGGAGCTTTTGCCATAATCCTATTTTGCGGAATGGCGGTCTATTCGATTTTTTCAGAGGCAGTGTCTCTATCGGCAACTCAGATTACAGGCAACGCAAACTATGTAAAAAAGGTTGTTTTTCCGCTTCCTCTGCTTCCGGTATCGCAAGTAGTATCAAGTTTTGTTCAGGGGTTGGTTTGGGTCGTTCTTCTGCTGCTCGGTGCAATTTTCATTTACGGCAACATCAGTTGGACTATGCTTTTGCTTCCGCTGGTGTGGCTGCCGCTCTTTCTTTTTACGATGGGAATTTCCTGTTTCGTGGCTTCACTCGGAGTTTATTTCAGAGATACTCCGTATGTGCTGCAAGTAATTTTGCAGGTACTGTTTTTCATCACTCCGATATTTTATCCAATTTCGGCTGTGCCCGAAAAGTTGCAGATTCTGCTCAAAGTCAATCCGCTTACCATGATGATCGAAGAGACCCGGAAGGTGCTCCTCTACGCTCAGGTGCCGGACTGGAAATTTTTTGCCGTTTCCCTCGCCGTTGGCATCGCCGTTTTCATTCTCGGCTTTGCGTGGTTCAACAAAACTCAAAAGGGGTTTGCCGATGTTCTCTGAAACTGCTGTATCAGTTAAAAATATATGCAAATGTTTTGAGATATACGACAAGCCGTTCCACCGGCTGTGGCAGATGCTTTTCGCCGGTAAAAAACGCTTTTACAAGGAGTTCCATGCGCTCAAAGATGTGAGCTTCGATGTCAAACGCGGTGAGTGTGTCGGCATCATCGGACGAAACGGAGCGGGCAAATCCACTCTGCTGCAAATCATTACCGGAACTTTACAACCAACTTCGGGAACTGTCGAAACCTATGGCAGAATAACCGCCCTGCTCGAACTTGGCAGCGGATTCAATCCTGAGTTTTCCGGACGTGACAATGTTTGGATGAACGCCGCTGTACTCGGTTTTGCCGATGCTGATATCAAAGCGAAATATCAGGAAATCGTCGAGTTTGCCGATATCGGTGATTTTATAGACCAACCGGTAAAAACCTATTCCAGCGGAATGATGGTGCGGTTGGCATTTGCAGTCCAAGTTATGCTCGACCCGGATATTCTCATCGTTGACGAGGCACTCTCTGTCGGAGATATGTTTTTCCAGCAAAAGTGTCTTGAACGGCTGAAAAAACTCCTCGACCGGGGAACCACGATTTTGTTTGTCAGCCATGACACTGCTCTGGTACGGGCGATGTGCGACAAGGCGGCTTATCTCAAAAACGGAACTCTCGCCGCATACGGCACATCTAAAGATATTTGCGAAATGTATCAGAATGACAGTACGGCGGCAGGTTCGGCAGCAGGGCAGTGGGTCACGCATAAAACTAACGTATCCACAGCTCCGTCTGAAAACGCTCTGTTCAGAATTGACGATGAGCTCGACAAAAAAGTAACAGAACGCTCCGGCAGCCGTGAATTGGAAGTAACGGCATTTGATTTATACGATATGTCAGGCAGAAGAATTCAGGAGTGTCCGGTAGGTGAGCGGGTGAAACTGGTGATCAGCCTTGCCGCCAATGCGGATATTCCTGCCGGAGCGCAAATCGGAGTTTTATGCCGTGATGAGCGGGGCAATGATATTTTTACCACCAATTTAGTCAATTTCCAAAAATTTCTTCCCGGAATTTCCGCAGGTTCAAGAGGCACTGTTGAATGGGAATTCGTCATGCCGGTTTTCGGAACATTCTTTTTCAGTATGGGCATAAAACCCGACAAACTCTCAAACAACTTTTACGACCGTCCGTTCAATGCCGCAACATTGAAAACAATCAAAAGCGACCCGCTCGATACGACCGGCGCATTACTCTCGATTGCTCCTGAAAACTTCAAGATAAACATGGGGTACATATCATGATCGTTGCCATTTCCCTGCCCTACAACGCAAGATATCACAAGGAGTTCGGTGCTCAGCTCTGGTTTTTCTACAAACAGCTCGGGGATTTTGCCAATCATCTTGACCACCTCACATTTATCGGCTGGGAAAAAAATCACATTTCTCCTGAGCTGCTGCCGGAAATTTGCTGGGAAAAAGAAGCCTCAACTCACGAAAAACTTGAATTTTCCATTCCGTCGGCAGAAACGGTAAAAAAAGCCAACGTTCACTATGTTGACCAGAGTATATTTGAAGAACTGGAAGAAAAATTCAAATCAAATAATCTGGTCTGGCAATATCTGATGACCCGTGAACACGCTCCGCTCGTGGATTTTTTACGCAAGACTTTTGAAAAAATCCAACAGACGGAAAGTATCGATGCCATAATCCTCAACTGCAATCTGCCATCTGCAAAAGCGGCGGCAAAAGAGTTCGGAATTCCGGTTATCCACACTGAAATAGGTCCGACAAGAAAACCGCAGTATTTCCAGACCGCCTACTGGGATCTTTGCGGAGTCAACGGAAACACTGAAGCGGCAGAAAGATTTGAAAAGGCGGCAGATGAACTTGATGAAACTCTGCTTTCCAAAAAGGAACTGCTTGCGCTTTTCATGAGTGGGAAACATTTTGCAGAAGCCAATACCATTGCAGATGCCCCCGATTACGAAGTCGGAGTGGCTGGTCAGGTTGATGACGACAGCAATATAATCGCCTACTCAAACGGTTTCAACAATCTTGAGGTACTGCGATACGCAAATTTTCACTTCGGAGAAAAAAACGTTTTATTCAGAAGTCACCCGGCAGCTCAGAGCTACTTCACGGCAACCCTTGACCGTTCACCCTCGACAGTACACTTTTTCAAACGTATTGAAAAACTCGTTACCATCAATTCAAGCATGGCTCTTGAGGCGTGTTTGTTCAACAAGCCAGTCATGGTCATGGGGGACTCTCCGTTCAAAATTCTTTCGGACGACCTTGTTTCAGGAAATATCCAAGATGATGGTCATATAAGGGAATTGAACTTTTTATTGCTCAACTATATCATTCCATACGAGCTGATTTTTGATTATG
Organism: Lentisphaeria bacterium; assembly: GCA_017508385.1. Taxonomy (GTDB): domain Bacteria; phylum Verrucomicrobiota; class Lentisphaeria; order Victivallales; family Victivallaceae; genus UBA1784. The sequence continues at coordinate 39,450 of JAFVZB010000094.1, forward strand.
ACTATATTTTCCGGCGTTTGAGCAATCCGTCGGAAAGTGAAATCAGACAATACCATCTTGACTTTTACATCCGCAAAAAAGGATTTTCCTCACTGCAGGAATTTAAAAACTCGATTGTTTCAGAACAGAATAAAGATATTTGTTCAGAAAAAAATCCGGTTCTCAAACTTAGAGCTTGCGATATTCCTGACCGTCTCCTGCATGAGGAGGATTTGGAAAAATGGTGCAAAAAACTGGAAGATACGATATCATCACTCGAAGAAAAGTGTCGAAAATTGCAGTTTATGCCTCAGGAACAAAATGCTCCGCAATCGGCAAAAATTGAAAGCAAGTTCGATAAACAGCCAGAAACACCCACACTGCAAACTCTTGATTGGCAGACGCTTTTACAGCTTGCCCCCGAGCAATTTTCCAATGAGGATGATTTTACTCCCCGAATATCTCGTACCCTTATTCCCGCAAGCGGCAAAAAGATAAAAACAATCGCTGTTTACTACTACCGTTTGCACAATGGAGGTGTTGAAAAAAACATCTCCATGACGTTGAAGGTGCTCAACCAAATGGGGTATAAAACCATTTTGCTGACCGACACACCAACAGATGAACAAGCGTATCAAATTCCACCGGAAACTGTGCATAAGTTTTTCTCTTCAGGGGATATCCGGAAGATGAAAGCAGCTGATACGCCTGCACGCATTAACGAATGGAAAGCATTTATCGAGAGCGAAAAAATCGATGCCGTTATATACAATGCCTCTCTTGAGCAACACGCCATTTGGGATTTACTTGCGGTCAAACTTTCAGGAGCGCATTTCATTGTGCACTCGCACGAAACGTGCATAATGAAGATGTTTTCACGGACAAAATTCAATGCCCTGCACAACTGGAAACTTGCCGATGCTCTCATCTGTTTGTCAAGGGTGGATGCCGCATGGTGGAAAACTCTCGGCTGTAACGCAAAATATATTCCAAATTTCGTAGAGGACACATCGGAGGGAACGGTCGATTTTTCACGTTCCGGAAACGATATTTTATGGATAGGACGCATCAGCGAAGAAAAATCCCCTGCCGATGCCGTCAGATGTTTGAAACTGGTACTGTCAAAAGTTCCGGATGCACGTCTGATTTTTGTCGGTAAGCCGGAAAAAGAGAATGATCAGGTTTATATTGACCTGCTCAGCTGCATCAAAGAAAATCATCTCGAAAAGCAAGTCATCTTCACCGGTTTCACTCTCGATGTCGAAAAATACTATCGTCAGGCTGCCGTACATATATCAACATCGGCACACGAAAGTTTCTCACTCACTGTACTTGAAGCAAAAATTTTCGGAATTCCGACCGTCGCTTATGATTTGCCGAACATTGAACCTTTCCGGCACGGCAAAGGGCACATCACTGTTGAGCGTGGAAATATTCAGGCATTGGCAGACAACATCATTACCCTGCTCTCAGACCGCCGTTTGCGTGAAGAAATGGGCAGAGAGGCTTTTGAGAGTTTGGATTATTTCCGCAACTTCCCCTATGAACAGGAGTGGAAAAAATGTTTTGAAGCAGTGGAAGAAAACATTTCCGCTGACTCTGCAACTCCTGAATACGAAGATCTTGCCATAGCAGTCAGGGAGATAATGAGCGAAGGCGAAAGCATTTTTATTGACAACTCAAATGAATTGATACGTCTATCTGACAAACTTGTTTATGAAACAGGTTATTATCAACATATGCTCTCCATGCGCAACAGTGAGTTTTCAGAGTTGCAAGAGGCTTACAACTTCAATAAAACTGAGGCAGAGCACTACAAGAAGCTGTGGGAGTATCAGACTCAGGAGACCGCCAACTTCAAGCAGGCTTACGAATACAACGAGAGCGAAGCAAAACGGCTTGCCGGTGTGGTGGAAGATCTCAGAGAAAAAGAGTCCGCTTTGCTGGCTGATATGGCTAAACTCAACTACTCCTTTGAAAGTGAACGCAGAAGCGTTGAAAGTCAACTTCAACAGGCTCAACTCAAGCAGACGGAACTTGAAAAAACTCTTGACAGAAAGTTGGTGAAACTGGCAATCAGCGTGAGCAACATCCTGAAAAGTGTAAAAAAGTTCCTTAAAAAATAGCTCCATTTTCAACTTGATTCTTGATTTTTTGAGCAAAAAAGTGTATCTTATAACAACAAAATATCAAGAACTCAAGGAGTGTTTTTCATCATGGAAAAAGTAAGAGTAGTTATTTCAGGTTTCGGCAACGTCGGTCGCGGCGTTGTCGCTTCTCTCAAACGCAATACGGATATGGAGCTTGCGGGTATTTTGAGCCGCAATCCGGCAAGAGTCAAAAAAGAGGTCAGCGATGTTCCCGTCATGGACGTCAATGACTCCGATGCGTGGCTTGCCGCACTCAAACCCGATGTAGTCATCCTCTGCGGAGGCTCTAAAAACGACCTGCCTGAGTGGGGTCCCAAAATGGCGAAGCTGGTCAACACCGTTGACAGTTTTGACAATCACTCACAGGTTCCGGAATACTTCAAAGCCATCAACGAAGCAGCAAACTCTTCGGGTCACGTTTCCGTCATTTCCACCGGATGGGATCCGGGAATTTTCTCGCTTGAAAGAGTGCTTGCCAATGCGTTTATCCCCGGCGCAAGAGCTTACGGTTTCTACGGTCTCGGCGAAAAGGGCGGTCTCAGCATGGGTCACAGCGATGCTCTGCGCACCATCAAGGGCGTGAAAGATGCCAGACAGTACACTCACGCAATTCCTGAGGCTATTGATGAAATACGCGATGGTAAAAATCCCGCATTCCAACCGGGAGATATGCACACCAGAGAGTGTTTTGTCGTTGCCGAAGATGGAGCAGACAAAGATGAAATCGTCAAAGCCATCAAGGAGATGCCGGGATACTTTGCTCCGTACAAAACCAACGTCACCTTTGTTTCCCAGCAGGAACTTGACACCAAATATGCCGGTTTCCCCCACGATGGTCTCGCCATCGCCGCAGGAACCACCGGTGACAACAACAGCGCCAGGGTGGAATACCGTTGCGTTTGGGGAAGCAATCCTGAAGCAACCGCCAACGTTCTGGTCGCCCACGCAAGAGCCGTTGCCCGTCTCGCTAAAGAGGGCAAAAAAGGTGCTATGACCATTCTCGATATTCCTCCGAGCTACTTCTCGACCCTCGACCGTGAAGAGCTGCTCAAACACTGGATTTAATACTATGTCTGAAAACAATACCATAGACACAGAAAACCTCACTTTTGAGGAGGCGATGAGCAAACTCGAAGCCATAGCAGCTGATATGGAAAGCGGAAACATGCCGCTGGATAAACTTATCAGCTCCTATGAGCAGGGAAGTATTCTGGTGAAATTCTGCCGCACCAAGCTGGCAAAACTTGAAAACCGCATAGAGATACTTTCGAAAGATGACGGAAACTCAGGAGAATGGAGTCCGTTCAACGCCGAAAACAACCGGTAAACGAGTAAAAACGCTCCCGCTTGGACTCAACTCACTGTTTTTCAAGACGGGAAATCACCTTTTTTACCACTGTCAGTGCGGTTTGCAGCCGGGTTTCGCTTTCCGGAGACGATATCGCAAGGCGGATATATTTTTCCGGATGGTGCATCACTTCAAAACGGTGTGAACCGCAAACGCTCACGCCGTGCGACAACAGCTCTTTTTCAAGTGTTATTGTGTCAACTGCAGTATCCGGCAACGGCAACCAGCGAAAAAATGCCGCCGGAGTGCCGGGAGTCACAGCTTCGGGGAAAATCCTGTCGAAAAGCTGATTTCTCCGGCAGGCAAGAGAGGTTTTCTGTTCCAGTATTCTGGCGGCTTTTCCGCTCAGGATAAGCTCAGTCATGATCTCTGCATCGAGAGAGGATGTTTTGATATTCAAATGAAACTGGGCGTTGAGCAGTTTTTCCCGGAACTTTTCCGGAAATGCGGCAAATGTCACCCTCAATCCGTTACACAACACCATCGTTGAGTTACCGATATAAACAGTCTGCTCAGGCAGACGGGAAAACATCGAGTGGTAATTACTGCGTTTTTCAGGTAAAATCCCGGTATTATCATCCTCAATGAGTATCAAATTGTGGCGTGCTATGACTTCAGCAAGTTCATCTTTGCGCTTTTCGGAAATACTCAGTGTCGTGGGATTGGCACAATTCGGCATCAGAAAAACGCCCTGAACACCCTCACGCAGACAAGTTTGTTCAAGCTCCTGAGGTTCCATTCCATCACCGTCGCCGTGTACAGGAACCAGACGGATGTGCGACAGACGGGCTGTTCCTATCAAATTGGAATAGGTATATTCATCGACCGCAAGTTTGTCACCCAGTTTGAAAAGCGACAGCAAGGCGGTACTTATCACATTTTGAGCTCCAGAAAATATCGCCGTATGCTCACTGTCGGTATGAACATCCATACAGCTCATCCAGTGGGCTCCGGCGGCACGCTGGTGCAGATGTCCTGCCACGTCGGCGTAGGAGTAAAGCTCACCGATGTACCCCTTTTTCAACACATTTTCGCTTGCTTCGATTATCGGAGCCTTTATACTGTCAAAACCTTTTACCAGGGCAAGTTCGATAACTCTGCCGCTTGCTATTGCGGTGTTGTCTTGCGGTATTCCTGCGGCAGGAGAGACAAATGTTCCTCTGCCGGTAATGCCGTAAATCAATCCTTTTTCCCGACAGAGTTCGTATGTTCTCGTCACTGTGGTAAAGTTCAAATCAAGGTAATCTGCCAACTCACGCTGAGGAGGCAGACGGGTTCCGGAAGCAAGTTTTCCTGCAGAGATATCCTCTTCAAGTGCATTGGCAAGGGTGAGATAATACGGGCGTTTCAGTTTGCTTTTATCGGGTATCCAGCTCAAGTGGAAGTTTTCAAAAGAGTTTTTCGGCATTTTATTGTATTCCATACAATTTTATCATTTGTATTGAATATAGCACACGATTATATTAAAATCAAATGTTCGATACAACAAAAAGGAGATTTTCAAAATGGATGAACAGCAATATCTTTTGAACTGTGACCTTGCCCGGATGCTCAAGGGCGGCGTTATTATGGATGTAACCACTCCGGAACAGGCGAAAATAGCCGAGGATGCGGGAGCTTGTGCCGTCATGGCACTGGAGCGTATTCCGGCAGATATCCGTGCCGCAGGAGGCGTCTCACGCATGAGCGATCCCGGAATGATTAAAGAGATACAGCAGGCGGTCACAATTCCGGTAATGGCGAAATGCAGGATAGGACACATTGCAGAAGCGAGAATTCTTGAAGCTATCGAAATCGACTACATTGATGAAAGCGAAGTCCTCTCACCAGCTGATGACATTTACCATGTGGATAAACGGCAGTTCAAAGTTCCTTTCGTCTGCGGAGCCCGCGACCTCGGAGAGGCATTGCGCAGAATCAATGAGGGAGCGGCAATGATCCGTACCAAAGGCGAGCCCGGAACGGGTGACATCGTACAGGCGGTGAGGCACATGCGCAAAATGACTCAGGAAATCAGAAGGGTTGCCAATATGGCGGATGATGAACTCTTTGAAGCTGCAAAACAGCTGCAAGTTCCGTATGAACTTCTGAAATCCGTGCACGAAAACGGCAAGCTCCCGGTGGTAAATTTCGCCGCCGGAGGAGTAGCCACTCCGGCAGATGCCGCACTGATGATGCTTCTCGGTGCTGAAGGAGTATTTGTCGGCTCAGGAATATTCAAATCAGGTGATCCGGCACAGCGTGCATCCGCCATTGTCAAAGCTGTCACCAATTATCAGGATTTCAAGATGCTGGCAGAACTTTCAAGCGGTCTCGGTGAAGCCATGGTGGGAATAAATCCGCAGGAAATCAAAACCATCATGGAAGAGCGGGGCATTTGATGAAAGCAGCAGTTTTGGCAGTTCAGGGAGATTTTGCCGAACATGAAAATGTATTCCGCAAACTTGGCTGCGACACCTTGCAAATCAGGCAGAAGCGTGACCTTGAACAGAGTTTTGATGCTCTGATCCTGCCGGGAGGAGAGAGCACTGTTCAGGGTAAACTGCTGAGAGAACTTGATATGTTCGACACCATCCGCACACGTATTCTTGACGGTCTTCCGGTAATGGCGACTTGCGCAGGAACGATTCTATTGGCAAAACAGCTGCTTGATGACCCGACAATTCATCTGGGAACACTTGATATTGCCGTCAGGCGCAACGCCTACGGCAGGCAGCTCGCAAGTTTTCATATTTCCGGCTCTTTCGGAACGTCAAAAGATGTTTCCATGAGTTTTATCCGTGCTCCGCAAATAGAGTTTTGCGCACCCGGGATCGAAGTGCTTTCAGAGCATCAGGGCAGAATAACCGCTGTACGCCAAAACAATCAGCTGGCGATGACCTTTCATCCTGAGCTTGGCACTGACCTGCGGGTGGCGCAGTATTTTCTCGATGTCTGTGTATCAGGAAAAACTACTTGTTGAAGCGCTGACTGTCTATCTGGATCTTCATCAGAGTTGAAACATTGTCAGAAAAGAACTTGTCTTTTCCTTCGACAACGTTATCATTTATGTCATAGAGTTTGGTGGTAGCTGCTGAAACCGAAGTGGTCGGCAGAAGTATTTTGTGCTGTTTACCGACAAAGAAGAGTTCGTTCCAGCTGGATACAACACTGTAATTACGCTCACTTTTTCCATCAAGAAGATTGTAACCGAGAGAGTAATCCTCAGCAGGAGATGTCACTCCGAAGTATGGTGCCAGCATGGGAACGATATCCAGGTGACTGCTCATTTTGTCGTAAGTTCCCGGTGCAACGCCGGGAATGTATATCATAAGCGGAGTATGCAGCTGCTCACGGGAAAAAGTTGAATTGTGTCCGAGTCTGCCCTTTTCAAAAAACTCTTCGCCGTGGTCACCGACCAGTACAACTATTGTGTTGTTCTGCAAACCGCACTTTTCAATGGTGGAGAACACCTCGGCAAGTCTTGAATCGAGATGATTGCAGGAATTCATGTAACGCCGTTTAAGTGCAGGCCCGTCTGCTTTGCTCACGGAAGCGTAATTTATTGTCTTGGGATAATCCTTTTCCAACTCATTTTCCGCCGGGAACTCATACGGAGCGTGGGGAGACTCGAAAAACATGAAGCTGAAAAATGGTCCTTTTTTACTGTTTTCGGCAATAAAATCACACAATCTCTTTACGTTTCTGCGGTCACGTTCCCACGTCAAGCCTTTGTCATCGCTGAAGAGATGCTCCGATTTTATCTTGGCAAAAACAGTGTGGTCGAACTCAGGATAGGTGAACTTTGCACTGGTAATGCAGAAGAATTTGTAACCATCCTCGAGCAGCCAATCGAGAAAAACCGGTCCGCAGCTGCTGCGCAACACCGGATGCCAGTAGTTGCCGTACAGACCGTAGAACATGGAAAAAACACCCATTCTTGTTCCGTTTCCACCGGAATAATGATTGGTGAAACGCAATGCCTTCTGAGACATTTTCCAGGCGTTGGGCATAACTTTTTCATTGAGCATATCTCCACGCCACGACTCACAGGCGAGCCATATCACGTTGTATTTTTTATTCACTCCGTTGCGGGAAATCTTCTTTGCCGGATACTGCAACTCATTTGCTGAAGTATTCTGCATCAATATCTCGTGACGTTCAGGAGCTTTGACTCCCATATCTTTGAGCAGACTCTTCATTGATACCGGAATGTAAAGCGGCACGACTTCGGCTGTTTCGAGCAATTCCGGCTTCATCATGTAACTTTCATAACCGTACCACAGCAAATTGGTGACAAAGGAAAGTATTATGACAACAGCAATAACCGCTGCTCTCAGAGGTTTGAAAACCGCCTCTGCCGCTTTTTGAAGCAGATTTGAACGCCATGAAGCGACTCCGGCGGCAGCGAACACGCCGGCGACAAGCAGGATTCCCAGCACGAGCGGAATCACACTTGAAGTGCGCAAACCCATTGAGGCGAAACCTCCCGGAGTGGTCAGAAGATTATAAACCAGCGGATTGAAGTGGAATCCCCAGCCACGGTACAAGCCGAGGTCAAATAAAAGAAGCTGTACAGTCACAAAAGCCGATGCAACCAAAACTCCGTGCACTATTTTGTTGCGTAACTGTGCATTTTTCATCCGGAACAAAATTAAAAGTACAATTCCGGCAATTGCAAGTGAGGGAACCATATACAAAAATGAATAACTCAACATGACACAAAAAGCAAAGAGCAGAGATTTCCAACTTCCCCAATCAGACAAACAGAAAAAAAGCAACAGAACCACAGCATTTGCAATGTAAAACAAACCGGCAAAACTCAATGTCTTCAAATAATTTTTCATAGTATTCTTCCAAGATAAAAAAACAACACACGATTAAATTAATATACTATCGTGCATTGTGATTTACAACATCGAAGTGTATGTAATTGTATTAAGTTTATGTTAAACTTATTTGAGTTTCCCGTCAGGTCCGGTCTCGCTGGATTGCTGAACGATACCTTTTGAGGTTTTTCCGATATATTTCAACACGGCTTCTGTAATAAATTGCGCCTGCTGTTCCTTGCCTTTGCCAACAAAATGGTAATTATCCCGCCACATCTTTTTGCTCCATTTTGAGCAGAAAGAATTGATATCGACCAGCGGCAAATTGCGCTCTTTGGCAATTTCCGAGGTCAGTTTATTTATCTCATCCACCCTTTTGTCATCGTCTTTCTTCGGAGTGGAATTCAACAGTACGATACGGGTTTCAGGAACTTTGACGGCAAGATAATCCAGAGCCATGCTGTACGCTTTTTTCCACGCTTTTCTGTCGGTTGACAAGCTGTGCAGACCATTATTGAAAATAATAAGATCAAATCTGCCGCCATCGAGAATGACATCGAACATCCGCAGATATGCGGGGTCTGTGATGCAATAACTTGTTGCCCAGAAAGTCATATTGACTTTCTCACCGAGTTTGCTGCGTACCAGTTTCTGATATCCGTTGCAGATGGAGTCGCCCACCAGCAGAACACGCGGAGAAGAGACATCACGGGCATTGTAACAGTATGTGACGTTCCAAACGATATTTTCGCTCTTTTTCACCTGTTTTTCAAAGCTGTATTTGCGATAATCGACTTTTCCAGCCGCAACCAGAAGCGGCAGAAAAACAAAAAGTAAAAGAGTGTTTTTCATGATAAACGGTCAACAATCAAATCGGGTTTGAACTCAGGAGCAGCCTCTTCGGCATCCTTTCGGCTGGATAATCCGGTGAGAACAAGACATGAACCGAGTCCTGAACGGTTTGCACCATAGATATCGCTGTTGAGCCAGTCGCCGACTGCGAGGTGTTTTTTTGACGGCTCTTCGCCCTCCCCCAGACGTGAGATCGCTTCACGGTATATAGGAGCGTAAGGTTTACCGAAAAAGATGCGCTCTTTTTCTATTCCACGCTCACGCAACAGACGGATGACCAATTCCATCTGACCGTTTGAACAGATGGAAAAACCATCTTTGACCGGGTTGAGTATATCCGGGTTGCACACAATAAACGGCTTTTCAGGGAACTTGATAAAGAAATTCACGATTGCGGTCATAGTGGTCAGCCAGTCGTATTTTCCGCCGTTGTGGAGGACTCCGTCGCACTCCATAATTTTTGCAGGGTCGCTTTCAAAATTTATCACGCCCGGAATATCGGTTTGACGTCCGATAAGGAAATATTTCCACGCTTTGCCGCTGGTGTTGTTCTTCCGGAAATACTTGTGCACGGGGTCAGCGCAGGAGACGATTTCATCCGGCTCGGAATAAATCCCAATCTTATCCAGACGTCCGACTATCTCTTCGTGAGTGTTGGTGGAGTTGTTGGTGAGAAAGAAAAACGGAACTTTATCTTCCCTCAATATACTGAGGAACTTTGCGGCACCGGGTATTGGAGCGTTTCCTAAAAGCAACGTTCCATCAATGTCAAACATATACGATTTGAAACGCTTTGGATTTTCGCGGTAAAGATCAAGTAAAGTCATAATTCAATTTTTCTCAGTTATTTTTCGTTGCCAGCAGTACACTGTTGGGCAACAGTTCTATTTGAAGTGTTCCATCACTGTCTGAAGCTATATTTATCTCTTCAAAGTCGAGATTTTTATCCAGCAGTTTGAAACTGTACTTGCTGAAATCATCTCCGCTCAGAGTTATTCCACGGCTGCGGGCACGGTCGTCATCGGTATAATATACGACCATCACTGCACGATCAGAATCTCCACCGGCAGCGGTGACAAAAACATCTTCGTCATCGGATGATGAAAAACAGTGATTTCCAATTTTGTACAACTCATTGAATGCAACAAACGGATAATATCCTTTGAGCGGCTTCAATGTGTAGAAATCAAACATTCCGTTGAACGGGCATGGACGGGCATCGTAATACATGAGCATATCAAGTCCGGCATTCTGACAGGCGCACATACATCCTGCCGTAAACGCCGCACCTTTGATACCGATTATCTGTTCGATTGAGTAGGTAAAGTCCTCAGACCACCCCTTGACGTAGTTGTATTCGTTGAGGATACTCTCAGTATCGACAAATCCTGCCGCATCAAGTTTTCTGCGCACAAGCTGATGGCGTTCAATGACATTTTTCACCGATGTGGAATAAGCATGCCAGCTGCAGAAATCAAGCGGAGCATTGTTCTCTTTCACAGACTTTATAAAGCCATCCAGCCACTCATCGACACGGAATGCCAGAGCAGGCCCGCCGACTTTAATGTACGGAAAACACTTTTTAAGATGTTTTGCCGTAATCGAATAAAGCTCGTAATACTGTTCCGGAGTACCGCTCCAACAGCGGAAATCCGTTCTCCCCGGCTCAGCATCGAGATCGGGTTCGTTCCAAATTTCCCAATAGGTGATATTATAGTGAAATCCATCTGCCCATCCCTCGTTGTAGTGGCGTATGATGTGCTCGCAAATGCGTGCCCATTTATTGAAATCAGCCGGAGGATGGATGTTGTATTTTTTTATTCCGTGCTCGATTTTGGAACCGAGACGGTAAAAGGTCTCACTTCCGGCTTCGAGTGTATCATGAATATATTTGTCAGTCATGGCAAAATCATAGGCTGAGGCATCTTCCGGGTCTCCGGAAAAATCAGGGAAGATGAAAGAAACATCGACAGTGTGCTCTCCGCCATAGGCAGCACAAAACGAGGCATCGTGGTTGCGGACAAAAGGTATGCCCGCAGCCTTACAGTATGCAAGATTGCCCCTGGTCTGATCACGGCGTCCTATGATCGGACCATTGTTAACGCAGTGCATTGGTTTGATGATGCCGATATTTCCGGTAAAATCAATCGACAGATTTGCCATGAGTTGAAAACCCTTACTTTATGTTGATATCAACAGGCGGAACTGCATTGCCTTCCAAGTCGCCGGAAATAACTGAGACTGCGGCATACATTGAAGCAGCTACTGCTCCGTAGGTGCAGATGTAGTTGTCGCACTCATCGAGCACTTCGTAATCGTAGGGAGAATCCATGGCGACCACGATGACCCGCTTGTTTTCAAGTTTCAGTATGGCATTGATGAGCTCAGCCTGCTCTTTATAGAGAATTGCATTGACCGCACCGAAAATGATGGTGTCATAATTGGCTGCAGCTGCAACTATTCTCTTATGCTCAAGCTCGGTCGGACGCAGATGAGTGGTCATGCAATCCGAAAGCGGATACTCGAGACGGACTGCCTGATAGAGCATATCCACAGACTGTTCAGGATCCATGGCGGCTAGTATCTTCTGCGGCTCTGCACAAACAGTGAGGATATCAGCTCCCTTGGCAAGCGGAAGGTCTTTGCCTTTGAGCAGAGTAACTGAACGCTCTGCCAGTTCGTCAGCCAGCTCTTTGTGCTCCTCACAGCCGACGATGAGGTCTGCCGCTTCGGGGTCAACACAAGGTTTGTCGAGAAGTCCGATTCCGTTCTTTTTGGTGAGAATACGGCGGACGGCTGCGTTGATGATATCTTCGCTGATCTTGCCTGATTTTGCCGCTTCAAGAATGGCAAAATAGCCATCTTCAAAGTGTTTGATATCTCCACGGAGCAGAACGAGGTCACAACCGGCAAGAACTGCTTTCACGCTGGCTTCGCCCGTGCCGTACTTGTTCTGGATGGCAGGCATACGCATGGCATCGGTTTCAACGAGTCCGTCAAATCCGAGCTTGTTGCGCAGATACTCAGTGATCATCTTGTATGACATGGTGGCAGGATATTCGTCATCAACGCAGTGGGTGAGAACGTGTCCGGTCATAACGCCGTCAACTCCGTTGGCAAAGAGCGTCTTCATGGGAGCGATATCGGTAGCATCGAGCTCCTCGAAACTCTTGACGATTTCTGAGAGTCCCTTGTGGGCATCGGTCGCAACAGAACCGTATCCGGGGAAATGTTTTGCCATGCTGGCGATACCTGCATCTTTGAAACCCTTCATCATCGCAAGTGCATGCTGAGTAACCTTTTCGACATCCTGACCGAAACTTGCGGACTTCATGGTTTTGCGTCCGCTCTGAGTGAGAACATCGACGATCGGAGCCTGCACCAGATTGATACCCATGGCGGCAAACTCTCTGCCGGTGGCGTAGGCGACACGGTAGGTGAGATCATAATCAGCTGCTGCTCCGAAAGACATGTGGCCGCTGTATGCGAATGCTCCGGCACGGTTGACATCGTTGCGGATGCTGCCTTCCTGATCGACAGCGATAAAAAGCGGAATTTTCGCTTTCTGCTGGATGGAATTCATAAACTCCGCCATTCCGGAGGGGCTGTAATAATAGTTGGGCTCACCCACCAGCTCACTGTTTCCATCGTACTCCGCATTGGGGCAGTAACGCAGCATACCGACATTGTATTTGGTGATACATTTTTCGATATCTTCGGTGAGCTCTCCCTTCTGGAGAATCGGAACACACATCTGACCTACTTTTTCTTCGAGGGTCATTGACGAAAGAAGTTTTTCAATATCCATTTTTTATCCCTTTATTGCTGAGTAAAATTTATCGAGAAGTTCATCCTGCACGGCAGTTGTGAAATTTCCGCCGAGATAGATATCAAGGTATTTATCGTAAAGCTCCTGCCATGACTGCTCCTCCCTGCCGGGTATCATCGGGTAGAACCAGGCGTTGGCGGACTCTGCCGCTTCATGGTCGCCTTTTGCATCGCCGATCATAAGTTTGCATCCATCCTGATACTTGCCGTCGGTCGCTGCTTTGAGCTGGGCTTTTTTGTTGCCGAACTCCTGCCCGTACACCTGAGAGACACAATCAAGAAGAGCATCTTTTTTCCAGTCGCTTTCCAAACTCTGCATACTGGCACTGGATATCACGGCGATATCAGCTGACGGGAAAGCTTTTTCGAGAGCAGTTTTGACCATCTTGAAAGGCATGAGAGACTCAACTTCCTGCTGAAAAACGACATCGGCATTTTTGCTCCAGACAAGAACGTCCTGCAGAAAAGCATCATCGTGCTGCTCAAGATAAGCAGTGAGAGTCGCATTCGAGAGCTTGCCGGCATCACGCAGAAAGCCATCTATTGCCGAATAATCCGGAACCGGTATTCCGGCAGCTTTGAAGCTGTCAAAGGTCACTTTCAATCCGGAAAAACGGTCTATTCCACGGGTGGGACTGTAAAGATTGATATACTCGCAAATTTCAAACACTTTATCTGAATATTCCTCAAGATGCCACACTTTCAGCATCTCGGGAATAAACGCCTTGCGGTGTTTGATGGTCATACTGTCAAACGCAGTACCGTCGGAATCGATTCCGATAAAATACTTTTTCATTGATATCTCCAATTAAAAAAATTGCTTTTTCAAAGTGAAAGTTTTTCCTCGATTTCAGAGCTGGTCATATATCCGAGCAGTTTTTTTGCCAGCTTTCCGTCTTTGTAATAGAAAAGGGCGGGAATAGTATCGACTCCGAGAGATACGGCGATATTTATCAACTCTCCGTTGGTACCGGAAACATCTATCTTGCCGATTATCAAATCAGGATGGGCAGCGGCAAGTTTTTCCAGTTCAGGAGAAAGACGCTTGCAGGGACCGCACCACTCAGCCCAGAAATCTATCAGCACGGCTTTTTCACTCTGGTTGGTGAGTTTATCGAATGACTCTTTGTTGAGGTGAAGTATTTCCATAAATCATTTTTCCTTATAGTAAAGTTTACAGTAGCAATATCCTTCAAAATCCGGATCTGCGATCTGCTCTTTGAACTCCTGACAGATGCAGATGTTTTCAGGTATCCGCTTTAAACGGCAGGGACAGTATCCGCCCTTCATTTCAAGAGCGGCAAGAATCTTTTTCGCCATATCGGCATCCGGATTAAGATGAACGTTCGGCGGAAGTTCAGTCATAATAAAATCTCCTCTGAAAATTTGTCTTTGGAGTAATATAACCGCATTCTGCCTGCTATTCAAGCTCGTGAGCAGATAAAATCACCCATAAACATAGAGACGGCGGCGTATATTAAGTGTATCTTTCGCCGCTGACTCCTGATCGGCAACTCCGACTTCGATCCGGCTGGTCTTGCAGACCGGGAGATATTCGACCCACTCGACAGGAACATTGTGCCATTTGCCATCGTTACCGTAAACTGAGACATACTCTGTATGTTCAACTCCGCGAAATCCATGTGCTTCGACCACAACAGTACCATCCTCAGACGGATAGCAATCGGAAGCCTTGAGGATATTGGATGTGACGGAGTTCTTGTGACGGAAACGCTGCTCTCCGAGATAGTTGACAAAACTCTCGGTTTCCCAGAACGAGACATTTTCCCGGTCAAAATCGCCGTATATCGAACTGAAAGTTCTGGTTTGCTGGTACAACGGAACCGTCAGCAGCGGAGCGAATGAGAAATACATCGCCTTGAAGTATTCATTTGTGCGCTCAACGAAAAATTCTTTTATCCGGTCAAACGAATAATGAGTGAACTGCTGAGGATCAACGTCGATGTCGATATTATCCAGATGCAGGGGATAAAGCATATTGATTTTGCGCTGCTTCAGGAAAGTGAAATCATCACCGTAACCGTGTTCTTTGTCGTTGAGCAGTCTCACCATCTGCTGCTGGGCAAGCGGAGTAAAGAGCAGACGGAACTGAATCTCATCACTCCGGTCTTCGGCATGGAACAGCACCTCGAACTCCTTGTTGCTCATCATGGTGAAATTGGAGTCATCATCGAGGTTTCTGGCAAGTTTTTCCAGCTTTTTCAACTCACTTTTTTTAGCCAGATTGCTGAAAAATCCATCCTCTCCGGAAAACTCAGACGGTTCTCTCGAAAAGGTCAGCTCAGGAGCGGCATCGTTACCGTATATCACCGCACTGCGGTCAACGTATTCCGGAATCGGTTTGGTAACGCTGGCTACGAGAGTTTGTGTACGCATTTCACGGTGCATTTTGCCATCTGAGCCCCGCACCATCTCATAATAGGTTATGACCTTTTCACCGTAGTAGGTCTTTTGTCCCCAGACCTGGCGTCTGAACTTGCACACAACAAACGGATTGTCATTTATCACTCCGCTGTGGGCAAACAGAATGGATATATCATTGTTGAAACTGCTGTTCCAATCAAAGGAGTTTTCCAGCTCCTCCACCCTGCCCCGGCAGAAGTACGGGTCAAACTCCAGACGGGGAACGCACTCGCTCATCATCTTCGGCAGAAGATCCCAGGTAAAAAGGCGGTTCAATGAAGCCATCTGGCTGTATGCAAGAGAAATAAGGTTTTCGATTTCCTGCTTCAACTCTTCTATTTTGCGGCCGAGTCCTGATATTGCCGGGTGTATCCACTTGAGAAGCAAAATCAAAGAGAGTATAAAACCGGAAATTGCTCCGATTTTATTTTCCACCGGAGCATCGGTATCGCCGAAAAAGCAGTACAACGCATAGACCGCAGATATTGCGACAGCTATCCATAAAATAACCGCCAGGAACACCAGAAGGGAGTGCTTGCCCTCCAAGCCGTTTTTTTTCTTTTCCGCCTCACCGATATCAGCAACCGTCTTGCGGTTTGCGGCTATGTCAATGCCGGAGCGGGTGACCAGCTCTTCAAAGGTACGGGAGGATATTTCCGCAAATTTATCTTTGAATTCGCTTGCGTACCGCTCCAGCGGCTCGTAGATATCCTCTTTCAAAAGAACACTCCGCGCGCCTGAGCTTTGACCTCAGCGGATGCTGTAAAGGGAATACGGGTGGTATATCCGGCTCTGGCGGCAACGATCATCTTGGTCGGCCATGCGTAGATATCAGTGTTCCACTGATTGACGGTATCATTGTAAAGAGTCCTTGCGGCAGTGATCTCTTTCTGGAGATAGCTGTTCTGCTGCATGGCATCAGCTATTGCTGCGTGAGCTTTCAGCTCGGGGTATGCTTCAACCTGCGGAAACAGACGGGCAAAAGCTCCGTCGAGTTGACGGGATACCTCGTTGCGGTCTGCATCGGGATCGACTCCTCCACGGAACGCCGCAACGCTCTTCATCACATCTTTATCAAGGTCGATCGCCTTTTCAAGCAGCGGAGCAACATTCTGCAAAATCTGAACACGCTGCTCAAGATAGTTATCGATTTGAGAGGCGTCTGCCTGTATCTTTTGCTGAAGCTGACGGAAATAGTTTGCCGCATTGACCTTCATAAAAAGAAAAATCAATCCGGGAAGGATTCCCAACACCCAGAGCATGATTTCAAACAATACCGAACCGAAACCGATTTTCACAGGAAGCTGTTTTTCGATAACGTTGATGTCACGTCCATTCTGATTTACAAAACCGGTCATTTCGTCAAGTTCATTTGCCATGATATTTTCCCTCCTTCTGGCTTATGTCTGAAACTGGTATATAATACAACAGCTTTGCGGTTTATTCAAGTGAATTATTGACAAATTTTTGATTACAAGTACTGTTGCCGCCTCTTTTTCACATAAAAATATCGAAAAATAAAATATTCCACCCCTTGAATTATTCAGAAAGCCAATATATATTAGGTTAATATTAAGGTAAACCTGATTGTTACAAAAACACAAGGATCATAAAATGAAATGTGCAGCACTATCCGCCCTGCTGGTGTTTGGTTGCACGCTGTACGGTGCTGAAAAGCAGGAACGTGACACCGAAAATGCCATGCTCGCCGCTTACAGTAACCTGCAATACAGCGAAGCCAGACGCCTTGCGGCGAAATCCGACCGTCCGGAATTCAAGCTGATTTCAGCGTTGTGCGATGTTTTCGACCGCCGGACTCAAAATCTCAAGCGGGGAATGCCCGAACTTGAAAGACTCTCAAAATCTCAGGAACTGCCTGAACGTTACCGCAGCATGGCTAAACTCGCTTACGCACGGGCAAATCACACGCTTGCGTTGAGAGAAAGAGTCTACAAGGATGCAGGAAAAGTGAATCCTGTACCAATCTACGAAGAGATAATTAAAACCTATCCTGAGAGTCTGGAAAGTATAAGTGCCGTCGTTTACCGCGCACAATACTTTATGGAAGAGAGAAATTTTCAGGAGGCTATCCAATTTACCGAGAATTTCATCAACTCATACAAAGGCAAAAACCGCCGTCTGCTCTGCCCTCTGCATCTGATGCTGAAAGATTTCTATATCTTATGCTTCAGAGACTACAAAAACGCCATGAGGCACGCAAAAATCGCAAGAGAGCTGAGACCTGCCAACCCGAGGATGGCGCAGAGGCTGGACTTTCAGATAGCCCGTATATATGATGTTTATCTCAAAGATGACGTCAACGCCGAAAAAGAGTATCTCTCTTTTATTGAAAAACATCCGGATACTTCTGAGGCAACTCCGGCAAAACGTTACCTCAAAGAGCTCAGAGAGAGGAAAGCCAAAAAATGAAAGAGAAAAACACTGATAACAACCGCAGAAAAAAGATAATTTCTGCTTTGGGCGGAATTCTCGCATTGACTTTCTATATAATATCCTGCTTTGTGGTGGCACACAACAATTCAGTTGCAGGCAGCAAAAACAAAAAGTCCCCCGAGAGTGCCGCAAAAACTATAACCATTGCTCACTGGCAGCTTGAGGATGGCTTCCGTGAGGGAATCGACTACGCTATAAAAGAGTTTGAAAAACTCAAAGCGGAACAGGGTGAACGGGTGAAAGTTATCCAGAACGCCATTCCGTCACGAGGATATTCCCAATGGTACATAACCCAGCTCATCAGCGGAAATCCCGCCGATGTTATCGAACTCACTCCGTCACCGGAGATACAGAGCCGCTACTTTATGCCGCTCTCAGAGCATATTGTGAAACCCAATCCGTTCAACAAAGGTACGCCTTGCGAAAAAATCGCCTGGAAAGACACCTTCACTGACGGAATGGATGGTGCACTCAACCCCATCTTTGCTGAATACTTCGGGGCGGGAATTTTCCGTCACTGCCAGAGGGTATATGTCAACCTAGATCTGCTCAAAGCTGCTACCGGAAGCGAAAAGACTCCGGAAACTCTTGAAGAGTGGATAGAGTGCTGCAAAAAAATTGAAGAGTACGGTCAAAAGATAAACAAACCGCTTATTCCCATCGGAGTCCGGGGCATAGGCAAAACCACTGTCGGTATGTTCTTCTCCCGCTATTTCGCACAGACCAACAACCACTACAATGATACGCTCTCACTTTTCGGTGATGCAAGGATTCCCAACCTTGAAATGTTCTCTGCTTTCGGAGAGGGAAAACTTGATATCGACCGCATGCTTGCTCCGGTCGAAATGATGCATGAAATCGGCAAGTACTTTTCAGAAGGATTTACCACGACTGACTCACAGCAGACTAAATTCCTGTTCTTCACCGGAAACGTCTGCTTCTTCCCCGAAGGAACCTGGGATGCCTGGAGTATGGTGAACAATACTCCGTTCAAAGTAAAAATCATACCCATGCCCTCAATATCGCCGACCGGCAAGTACAAGAATATTTACTCCGGCAGAATTTATGAAAATGCTTTCGGTGTCTCCGGAAAATTCGGAATCACCAAAGCCAGCCGCCATCCTGAACTCGCATTGGAATTCCTGCAATTCCTGACCAGTTGGAAGATAAATCAGAAAACCATGATGGAATTCTGCAAATGGCCCGCAGTTGTCATCAACACTGAATACACCGGGTTCCTTGAAGCGATGAAGCCTGAAATCGGAGATTCCAAAAGCAGCTTGCAGTGTCCGTTCTTCTTCAACGAAAAATCAAGAATGAAGGCTCTCGAAAGCATTGAACGGATCATTACCGAACAGCCGGAAAATGCAAAAGTCACTTTTGCAAAAGATGTTGTGAAAAATGTTCCCATTCTCAAAGATGAATTTGAAAATGTCTCATCAGATTATGAACGGCAGCTTTTTGATATGGAGGGCAACCGCACAACCATTGCCTGCAATATACTGCGCAGCGATTTAAGCGATGCCGCCAGAAAAAACCAGAATATACGAGCTCTGATTGCAATCGAAAACACTATTGCCCGTGAGCTTGAGAGAAGGCGAACCATTGCAGCTTACAACTCGATGGATAAGATAAAAGAGCAGCTTGAGGATTATATCTCAAATAACGAAGAGAGTGTGGAATAATGGCTACTGAGATTTCTGTAAAAAAACTGCGGTTCTACTGGGGCATTTATGCTCTGGTGCTCATTCCGCTGGCATTGGTGTTGCTCTTCAATTACTATCCGATTTTCAACGGTTTCATTCACATCTTCTACCAGTGGGATGGAGATGCAGTCGAAGAGTTCACCGGTTTGGAAAACCTCAAAAATGTACTGACCGATATCCAAGTCTGGAAAAGTTTTCTGGTCGTCAGCATATTTGTGGTATCAAACTTGTTCAAAATGATCATTCCGATAACGGCGGCAGTCGTATTGCACCACGTTATAAACAACCGGGCAAATTATGTTTACCGTGTGATGTTTGTGATTCCGATGGTCATTCCCTCCATGGTGGGACTGCTGCTGTGGAAATACTTTTACGAGCCCAATCAGGGTATTCTCAACGGAATTTTGCGCAGTCTCGGAGTAATTTCCGACACTGACACGATTTTGTGGCTGTCTGATAAAATGTTGACCATCCCGAGTCTGGTGTTTGCCGGATTTCCGTATGTCGGAGCTTTCGGCGTGCTCATCTACCTCGCCGGATTACAGAACATTCCTGAAGAGGTTTATGAAGCGGCAAGGGTTGACGGAGCGTCTCCGCTGAGGATTTTCTTCTCAATCGAACTGCCGCTGATCATGACTCAGGTGCGTATCAATCTGATTTTGATGATCATTCAGACCATTCAGGGATGGCAGAACGTGTATCTCTATGTGGGAGATAGCGGTGGTCCTGACGGAGTGGCAACTGTGCCCGGTCTGCTGATTTTCAGAGAGGCGTTCCGCCACGGACTCTTCGGTTACGGTTGTGCGATCGGATTTCTCATATTCCTGATCACGCTGCTGCTCACTTTCATCAACAATAAATTTGTCAGAACGGAAAAATAATCATGAAATACAAGACCAAACAAAAAATATGCGAGTTTTGGAAACACCTCTTTCTCTGGAGTGTATTTTTCTTCACTTTCATGCCGCTCTATCTGATGCTCAATATATCCCTCAAGGATAATGAGCAGTTCGCACGGAATCCGTGGTTTCCGGAGGCTCCTTTCCACTGGGAAAACTATGTTGTCGGATGGCAGCACATCGGCGATAAAATTTTCAATACAACTTTCGTTGCATTCACAACAGTGGTGCTGAGTCTGGGTATCGCTGTTCTCGGAGCGTTCTTCTTCGCCCGTTACAAGATGCCAGGTTCCAAATTTCTGTTTGCAGTATTCATGGTGCTCATGATGTATCCCGGTGTGGCAAATATGGTTCCGGTGTTCAAACTCATCACTTCGCTTGGTCTCTACAACTCGCACTGGGCACTGATTCTGAGCGGAGTTGCCGCAGGTCAGGCGATGGCGATATATGTTTTGAGAAACTTCATCGAGGATATTCCCAAAGACCTCTTCGATGCAGTCGAGATCGATGGCGGAAGAGTCTGGCACCAGATATGGCACATCGTGATCCCCATGTCAATGCCCATCATCGGAACTCTGGCGATTTTGAAAATCATCGGCAGCTGGAACAACTTTGTGGGACCGCTGCTCTATATCCGTGATGCAAACCGTCAGATGCTCTCTGTCGCTCTGCTTTACATGGATGGTGAATACACCAAACAGTGGGGAGAACTCATGGCAGGTTACACCATTGCAAGTCTGCCGCTGATCGTTCTGTTTCTTTTCTGTATGAGATTGTTTGTAAAAGGTCTGACCGCCGGTGCGGTCAAAGGTTGAGAGGTATTTATTATGGCAAGTGTTACTCTTAAAGATGTATGCAAAATCTATGACAACAGTGTCATGGCGGTAAAACACGTTGATCTTGAGATCCGTGACAAGGAGTTCATGGTATTGGTCGGTCCGTCAGGATGCGGTAAATCCACCACATTGAGAATGATCGCCGGTCTTGAGGAAATATCTCTCGGAACTATCTCTATCGGAGACCGCATCGTGAATGATGTGCCGCCCAAAGACAGGGATATCGCCATGGTATTCCAGAACTATGCGCTTTATCCGCACATGACGGTTTACGACAACATGGCTTTTGCTCTCAAACTGCGGGGATTTTCCAAAGAGGAAATCAAAAAACGTGTTCTGGAAGCGGCTGAGATCCTCGGAATCACAGAGTATCTCGAGCGTCGCCCCAAAGCTCTTTCAGGCGGTCAGCGTCAGCGTGTCGCCGTCGGACGTGCCATCGTGCGCAAACCATCGGTGTTCCTCTTCGATGAGCCGCTCTCGAACCTTGATGCAAAAATGCGTGTCCAGATGCGCACTGAGATCGCAAAGCTCCACCACCGTCTCGACACCACCATGATCTACGTCACTCACGACCAGATCGAAGCGATGACCATGGGAACAAGGATTTGTGTGATGAAAGACGGAATCATCCAGCAGATCGCAACTCCGCTTGAGATTTATGACAACCCAGCCAACGTTTTTGTTGCAGGATTTATCGGAACTCCGCCGGCAAACCTCATCGAGGGTGAGTTCAATATCGAAAACGGCAAACTCTTGTTCAAGAGCGAAAAATGCTCTTTCAGAATGCCTGATGAGTGGATAAGCAAACTTGAAGCTGCCAACGCCAAACAGAAAGTCGTGTTCGGAATCCGTCCGGAATCTCTCGGCTCTCCTGAGGCGGAAAGAAATCCTGATGCCGTCAGAATCAAATCAAAAATCGACGTTGTCGAGCCGATGGGTGCGGAAACATTTCTTTATCTTGACAAAGGTTTTATTTCACGCATCGACCCGCACCGCAGCTGCAAACAGGGTGAGGAAATCGAGCTTGCCATGGATCAAACCAAAGCTCACCTCTTCGACGCCGAAAGCGGTATGAGAATAATCTGAAGCTGAAATTTCCACAACACTGCTTGATTTATCTTCTTTGCGGATATACATTAGAGTAAATTACCCGTAAAAAAGGAGATGAAAAATGGCACATCAATGGGCGTTGTCGGTATCGCAGGATAACGTTGCAAAAGAGGCTTGGATAAAGCGCATGAGTGAATCGAAGTTTGAACACTTTGAATACTCATGCGGAGCTTTTCCCAACCGCCGCAGTGCGGAGGAAAAACTTGCGGTACTCGCTTCGGAAATTGCCAAAAAAAGCATCAACTTCACCAGTCTGCATTTGCCTTTTTACTGGGATGCTGAAAGACCGACTCAAACGTTTGATGTTGAACGCCGCATCTGTGCAGAGAGATTGGCAAACTGCATTGAGTTTTTCGCTCCTCTCGGAATGAAACATCTGACTCTTCATGCAGGCAGTCCATGCGCAGGAAGCACAAGAGAACAAGCCGTCGAGAGTGTCCGGGACGTGGTAAAATACCTTGTACCGTATGCTCAGAAAGTCGGAGCTAAACTCAATGTTGAAGTTTGTCCGAGAACTTCGACCGGAAAAACTCCTGACGAGATGCTCGCCATTATGGATGGTATGCCCGATTGTGTCGGAGTCTGCTTTGACGTCAATCACGCCAACGAGCATTATGCCGAAGTGCCTGAGTGGATAACAAAACTCGGCAAACGCATAAACACGTTCCATATTTCAGATTGCGATGAACTTGATGAGTGTCACTGGGTTCCCGGTGTCGGAGTTCTCGATTGGCAAGCCATTATGGATGCAATCAACGCTCTCGACCACGACTGCCTGCTGATTTACGAGGTATCTCAAGACGGATATAAAGCTCCTGCGTTTGAAAACCGCGAAGCCGACCCGGTCTGGTTCATCAGACAGCTTGAGAAAAATATGCAGTGGTTGAGCTCACTTTGAGAGCGTCACACTCTTTCCGGCATAAACTCCTGATGGAGTGACGAACTTGTAAAGTTTGTCATTCAAACTGATATTGACAACACGATTTTTCTGCTGAACATCGGCAACGGTCAATGTATCTTTTTTTAGCATGACCGCTGCTTTTTTATCGCTTGAAAGTTTGCCGACTCCGGGAATATCCATCTCGCCGGGAACAAAAAAGTACGCCCAGCAGGTATCATTTCTGCTATCTTTGACAACGTGTCCGCACTTGTTGAAAATGGTTTTCACTCCGGTGTTTTCACCGGCAGGAGCAATCATGTAGCTCAAACGCTCATTTTTTGCTTTCACTCCGTGATTTACATAGATGGTCACGGTTTTACCCTTTTGCACTCCTTTGGCATGAATGGTCACACTCTTCCACGGAACGCTTTTTTCCTCAATGGCTAGCGTGAGGTTTTGCGGCTTCAAAAAGGTGTATGCCACATTGTCGTGGATGATTTTTTCAACCTTTTCGAGTTTGTGTGTGCCATTTTCGTAAACTTGCTTTTTACCTGCGCTCACGACTTCGACCGGAGTGCGGTACAAACGGCTGTCGATGGTGGTGTTGACCGGGGATTTGGTCTTGTTTACGACGTTGTTCAAGTTGAATACCACACATTTATCAATGGCGGTAACGCTCTTGAAATATCCGATTTTACTGGAACTGCAACCCATCATCACTCCGGTATTGACCTCATCGGTGACGGCTCCGACGGTCGATGAGATGTTGGTCTTTTTACGGGCACGCGAGGCGTTGAGACTATCATTATCGTAAACTGCGGTCAAGCCGGGAAGTCTGCGCCAATCCCACAATGCTGCCATATTGTCGTACTCTGAGCCATCTGTTTTGTATTGCATGACTCCACAGCCGAGGTAGAGTCCCTGTAAATTCTCTTTGTTTATCGTCTCACTGCCGATGACTCTTGATGAACACATCTTGTATGAGAAGTAGAAATCCTTGCGGCGGTGGATGAGATAGTCACTGCGGAAAAAGTAGCGGCTGCCTTCAAGTGAAGCATCATTCCTACTGACGGCTTCAACGATATCACGCTTTTCTTTGCTGTTGTTGAAACGGCGTGAATACCCCTTTATCTGGCGGCATTTGCCATACGGAGCATCGTGGGTGATCTGTCTGCCGCAGGCGAGATAATCCATCTGATTTTTGAAGAGAGTCCAGCGCAAACCGCAGTAAAAGTAATTCCAGATAAGCTCCTGCTGGGCTTTGCTGAAAGCGTATTCTGTTCCGTCAAGCAGACGTAAAAGCAAGGTGCAGTTCTCATAATATCCTCTGCCGTAATTGCCGAACTGCTGCTGAGAACCATGCTGGTGGAAACTGTAATCAGCCTGCAATCCCTCTTTGCCCGCAGGAGATATCTTTACTACTGATTTGAGGGCATCAACGGCGGTATTGACCATTTTATCATCGTTGTAAAAAACCCCCTTCCAGAGGTGGATGATCGCCGCATCGGCAAGGTTCTGACCGGTTCCGCGTAGAGCCGCACGCTCAAAGGTTTTGCGGCTTGCCTCGAGAGCCTCAGGGGAAACTGCTCCATTCATATTGTTGATGACTCTGATAAGATGCATCGGAACTCCGATTTCCTGCCACCACCAGTTTGAGTTTTCCGGCAGAGTTTTTCCCCACCAGATGAGTCCGGCATTGACGGCATCGCAATACTTGCGGTCTGCGGTTTTGCGCCATGCGGCAACGAGTGTACGCAAATTGTACCAATGAGCCATACCTTTCCACAATCCCCGGGATTTGTCGCCGTAAAGCACGCTTTTGAAACTTCCGTCGGAATTCATATCGGCAAGCAGGGCATCGGCTTTCTTCAAATCGGCGTTGCCGTGAGAATATATTGAATTGTAATTCTTCACCAGCGTTTTTCTGCTGTCAGCCGACGCAGTGAGCACAAATACCGCCGCCAGAAGCAGCAGAAAGAGTTTCATTTTCATAGTGTATCCTGTTATTTTTGGTTATTCGCTTTACAGTTCCCTTAATATACAACTTAAAGGAACAAAATGCAACTTTGCAAAAAAATAACGAAATTTTTTCAAAAACCGCTTGCATTTTGGAACAAATTGGAATATATTGGAAATAATTGGAAACACGAAAATAAATTCCGGAAAAAATTTCGAGATGTTGCCATTCAGCGGTTGCGAACATTGTCTCATTGACAGCAATGGAAGATTGAGGCTCTGTCAGAGGTTTGTTGATGACTTTCTCGCCAGGTGCGACGGGGATATCGTCATTTACGGACTTCCTGAGGGTGCGCTTGCGCTGTATCCTGAGGCGGTGTTCAAAGAGATGCGTGAGAGGGAACTCGGCAACATCGACCGCATCGGCGCAAGTTACGCCGCAAGGAGAAGTTTGAGACGTTTCGGCAGTTTGAGTGCTCCTGAGCACATCAGCCGTCAGGGACGTATCACTATTCCGGAACATCTGCGTGATTTCGCCCATCTGCCGCCGGGTGCCGCCGCCGCTGTTGTCGGCGTGGAAATCGGCGTGGAAATCTGGTCTGAGGAGCTGCTCAAAAAAGAGATGGCTTCTATCGAAAGCGACGAGCACGAAATACGCGAATACGAGCTCGAAGCCAACAAAAAGGCGCGTACTGAAAAATTGGAGTTTTGAAATGCTGCGTTTTATGTTCATTATCACGCTTATTGCCGCTTCTGTTCTGATTTCAGGAGCGCAAAGGAGTTCAGTCAAGTTGACCCTCATTCAGAAAGATGAGATCAAAGCCGCCGGACTATTGGTTTCCGGAGTTCCGGGCGAAAAAGAAAAATGGCAGAAGTCAGCTGCCGGTAATCCGCTGTATTTCATTGAATTGGAAGCCGGTATTCTCTGAATTTTTTGAAATCACTGCTTGAAAAATACTGTACGCTGTGGTAACTTATTACCAACAGCGTTTTTTTATTACCAGAAAGAGAAAAACAACAGAAAGGGAATACCACTATGATGTATGTCGGCAGCGGAGTAACAAGTTCAGGATTGGTTGTAGACAGCAGAGGTCTCTACGTTCACCACGGAGGCATCATCAAAAACACCACCGTGCTCGATGGATTCGTTGATCTCCAGGGTTCGGCTTTCGACACAGTCGTTTCAGGCGGAGAATTCAGCATTGACGGATATGCGAGCAACACCATTATCACCGGTGACGGCTATGTCGAGGTCGATGAACCTAATTCTGTTGCTTACGATATTGTTGTCACAAATGGCGGTGAGCTTGAAATAGATGATGGCGGAAAAGTATTCGGTCTCACCATTTCAAATGGAGCAAATGTCTGGATTGGCGCACAAGGCAGCGCAAAAGATGTGGATTGGACTCCCGGTGAAGCTATGTTCGTATATCAGCGGGGTAACGATGTCTCATTTACCAGAACTTACAGCGGCGTTTATCTTGGCAGGGGTGGAAAGCTCACGTCTCAGGCGGCATCGATGAGCAACATCAATTTGAGCGGTTCCGGTGATATGCTCTGTGTTCTCAACGGCGGAACCATCCGCAACGTCAATGCAGGCAGTGAAAAAATTGCCGTTTACAAAGGCGGAAAAGCCTATGGCATTACCGTTGGCAAAGATGGCAACCTCGAGGTTCTCGATGGAGCTGTTGTTGATGGAATAACTGTCAATTCCGGAGCAGAATATGCTCAGTTCCACTGGGGAGCAAAAGCTACCAACGTCAATATCGCAAAGGGTGTATCACTCGGTTTGAAAGCAGGCAAAGGCACTTATATTCAGGGCACCAGTGCCGGAAAAGCATTCAATATCACCGATGGTAAAATATCAGGATACACCCTCACCGGCGACAGCTGGCTTGATGTTATGGCAGGAGGCGTTGCGTACAACACCATCCTCGACGGCTATGAAGAAACAGAGCTTATCGTTGAAGACGGTGGAATCGCCATCAACACCACTGTGCGCAACGGTCACATAGAAATGGAAGCAGGCGGCACTGTTGACAATACTTTCATCCAAAACGGCGATATCACTATTTCAGCCGGTTGCGTGGTGAGGAATGATTTCAAACTCGGAGACAACGCTTACGCCGAAACAGATGACGAAGGTATTTTTCAGGAATTTACCCGTGAGTTCGGCATTGAAACAAGAAAAGTCAATGCTGATTTCTTTACTGATGACCTTTTGACCGATGAGCTGCTTATCAAACAAACAGAGATAAACATCACTGTATCAGCAAAGCAATCCACCGGAAAATACGCCATCCTCGAAGACCTCGGTGAATTTCTTGCCGGCAAAGATATAGAAATTTCCTGCGGCGGCAAGGAGCTCGGCGAAACATTTGTCGGCGGAGCTGCATTGAATTGCAATGGTTACTCATACAAAGCCGTCATCGAGGGCGATGATCTTTATCTCAAAGTAACTGCTCCGGCAGACAGCAATCTCAAAAAGAACAACTGCAGCCAGATAGTCGGCTGGGATTCGGAAAAAGGCAAAGTCGGATTTGTCGCCAATGCCGGAAAAACTGCTCCTGCATGGCAGGGAATCTGGGAGTGGAGCGGAAACGATGCCGCCATGTGGAAAGTCGTCGGCGTCGGCCGTTTCAAAGGCTCGACCGTTGACCATGACGGCATTCTTCTCTACAACGGTTTCGGCAACACTTTTGCCGCATGGACCAATCTCAACGACCCGAGTTACGGCTACATTTCACTCTGTCACGTCGAGGATAACTTTGCCACCAAAACCATAGCCAATTTTGACAACAACGGTTTTGATGATGTCATCATCTACAACGGAGACGGAAGTTTCGGTATCGTGCTCGATGCCGCCGAGTATAAAGATATCTGGCACGTTGAAAAAAATACCAAGTCAACATGGCAGATACTCGGAGCAGGCAAATTCAATGAGCGCAACGGACTCGACTCACTCGTAGTCAAAAACACTGTGAACAATCACCTCTATCTCTGGGAAAATCAGGATACCTCTTTTGCCACATGGAATTGGAGTCAATCCGACATCGGCAAACTCGAAAACGGTTGGGAATTTGCCGCCACCGGAGATTTTGAGGGCGATGGAATCGATGATATCATCGTCAAAAACAACTCCACCCGTGACGTCTGGGTATGGGATGACGGTAAATCCTCATCAGCACGCTGGCGCGGTACTCTCGGTGAGGGATTTGAAATCGAAGCCGCCGGAGACTACAACGGCGACGGCAAAGATGATATCCTGCTGCGTGAACACAAATCAGGCTGGGGCGGAGTCGGCTACTGGAGCGCAGGTTACGCCGGAAACTGGAACGATCTCAACGCCAGAATCGAAACCGATCTGGAAAGCTCCTTTGCAGTCATCGCATAACCCACATATCCATTGAACAGCAAAAATGCCGCAAGCAGTTTATCAGCCGCTTGCGGCATTTGTTTTTCAGAGGCTTGTTACTTCAAAAGTTTATACGCTTCTGCCAATCCCATAACACGGCAGTTGAGGGCGGAAAGATATTCAAGCATCATCATGAAAAACTTTTCGCTGATATTGCAGTGGGGGTGAACGATATCAGGCACTCCGTGGAGCACCAGCACCACCGGTTTGCCCGGACGTGCCATATCTATCGCTTTGTAGAACTCAGCCTGTGAATCAAGCGCAAGCGGAATTGCCGGTATTTTCAGCGGGTCGCAATTTTTCACATCCCACGCACTGCGGTCAGTGGTGCGGGCAAGAGTGAATCCCGCTTTCTTCACAGCGGAAACAACTTCGTCATTGTAAACGCCGCAGGGATAGGCGAAACTTGTGACGTTTTCAACTCCGGCATCGTTCAGGTATTTTTGGAAAGCAGCAATTTCCTGCTCACACTTTTCCGACGGCACATCGGTCAATGTCAGGTGGCTATCGGTATGATTGCCTATCTCAAACCCCATTTTCTGCAATCCGGCAAGCTGCTGCGGAGTCATCAGGGTATCGGCATATTTCTCACGCCATCGGGCATCGAAGTTGCAGGGAAAAAATGTTGCTCCGAAACCGTACTGCTTCAACAAGGGGGCGACAAACTCAAACTGATTTTTGGTGGCATCATCAAAAGTCAATACCACATCTGCCGTCTTTTTATCCCCGGGGAAACGGAAACCTGCGTTATGAACAAAGAAATCCTTAGCCATCTGCGGCCACGGAGCAATATCTTTTCTGCCGTATCCGAGAGCAAGTCCGTGGTTGCCGATCTGGTGCACACGAAGTTCGCACTTGTTGCCCGCTTTCCACATACTTCCGGCAAAAAGCAGACTGTTTTCAACGTTGACCACCGTATCTCCGGCGGTGTGCCAGACGAATGCCGGAGCATTGCCGGGAACGATGCGGCGGTCAAGTGAATAATGTTTTTTGAGTTTCGCATACTCTTTTCCGAGAAGGTTGCGGAAACTGCCCTGATGTCCGCATTTTCCGGAAGATATCACGGGGTAAGCAAGAACGACTCCGTTGGGAGCATTCTGCTGCTGCCCGAGCTCATCTGCCAGAATTGAGAGCGAAGCGGCAAGGTGTCCTCCTGCGGAAAATCCGCACGCAGCAATGTGGTCCGGGTCGATATTCAAACTTTCTGCGTTGCTCCTGATATACTCGATCGCTTTATAGGCATCCAGCTGAGGAGCCGGAAAGCGGTGCGGAGCCACCCGGTAGATCAGCACAAAACAACGGAATCCCAATTCTGCAAATCTTTTGGCGATCGGATATCCCTCGGTACTCTCGCAAACCTGGCGGTACCCTCCCCCGGGAATGACCAGCATCGCCGGACGCACCATATCATTTTTACAGCTGTAAATGTGAAGCTCAGACTCTATGGCAGGGGCGCTCCACAGGCGGACAACTTCTTTTTTCATAAAAAACTCCTTAACAAATAGTGGATTGTCTGATATATCTTCTGTTAAAATATACTCAGAATATACGTCAAATGCAAGTTTTATTATAAAAATACGATTGATTTTAAGCTCAAACAAAGCTATATTATGGCTTCGACATCCAGGAGCCTTACTATGATATACGACAGACCGCTTACCGCAGCACAGAAAAAAAAGTCACAGCGCAACTACTGTTACTTCAACACAATCAACGGTATATCATATATGTGTCTCGGTGAGACTATCCTGATTCTGCTCGCAGTCAAGATGAATGTGTCAGACCCGGTGATTTCCGCTCTCGGAGCAATGTTGTATTTCGGATATCTGCTGCTCCCGCTCGGCAAAATAACGGCGGCAAGAGTCGGCGGAGCACGCTCGCAGAGCATCTTCTGGGTCTGCCGCAACATCGCCGCCCTCATGGTCGCTTCAAGTGCAGCGGCAAGCTGTTTCGGATATCAGAAAACCGCCCTTGTTCTATTGCTCACAGGTGCGTTTCTCTACTACGGTTTCCGCGCCGCAGGCGTAGTGATGAGTCAACCGCTTGTAGGGGATATTTCCGATGAAAACGGCAGCGGAAAGCTGTTGGCGGTCTCAAACGGGATATTTTTCTTCACCCGTATGGTAACTCTCATTGTAATTACGCTCGTCACAAACAAATGCGACTCGCTCCGGACTCTCATTGCCATCATAATTTTCGGAGCATTCTGCGGAATCGCCTCCTCAAAATTCCTCAACAACATCGATGAAACAAGCTCACTCAGGAATTCCGCCAGACAACCGCTCAAGCCGGAAATAAAGTGGAGCTTGAAAGACTCCGGAATGAGAAAACAGCTGCTCGCCGGATTTTTCAACAATCTCATTTGGATCATGTCTATTCCGATTTCCACGCTCGCCGTAAAAAAAGGCTACAACGCAAGCGATGCCGATGCACTCATTTTCACCATATCGTTTTCCGTCGGCTGCTGCGTAATGAGCTTTGCCGGAGGAAAAATCGCCCAGAAAATCGGTCCGAGAAAGCAGTTTATCAGCTCGTATATTCTCTTTATTCTGACCTCTTTCATCTGGGTGTTTCTCCCTGCAAAAATGCCTTACATATATATGTTGATACACTTTTTCATCCTCGGCACTGCCGGTATATGGGGATTGAACTCATCGGCTCACTACTTCTTACAGACCGTTTCCATTGAACACCGGGTCGGCGGTTCGATACTGCTGGCGGTAGTTACCGGAGTTATCGCCGGTTTCGCAGGCATCATCATCACCGGAACCTTGCTAAAAGTGACTCCGATGCTGGTTTCCTCTGCGCTTGACGGATACAAAATGTACTTTATCATCACCGCAGTTCTGATGGCTCCGGCAACGTGGGCATTTATCAAGCTGACTCCGCTGCCGACGGAAAAAAGAAGGATTTCCCGGCAGTTGGCACAGCGGATTGCAACTTTTATTACAAAGCGGCATTGAAAAAATGCTCCCGTGATATTATATTGTATCTCAGAGAGTTTTTCTTAAACAAAATGAGGTTATTCCGCATATCATGGAACAAAACAGCAACAATAACGAACAGCAGGAAATGTCTGCTCCGGTTTTCTCCGCCACTTCCGCCGCCGTTTCAAGTGTATTCAAAGCCATCGGAAACTCGCTTATCGTGCGCGGAATAATTATGATCCTCTTCGGTCTGCTTTTCTGGATAAAACCGGTTCAGCTGATGAACATAATCATCATCGTCATAGGAATCATGCTCATCGTTGACAGTCTTCCGCTTTTCTTATCAAGTCTCAAACTTAAAGGTCAATCCCGGGCTGCGACCCTCATTCCGGCGACGATCATGCTTACGCTCGGTTTACTCTGCACTTTCAACGCCCTCGGAATAGCCCGCATCGGTATCGTCATCATCGGTATCTGGCAGTTGATTTCTGGTATTCAAAGTATTTCAACAGCAAAAAACTCCGGCTCGCTCGGAATAGTCTCTTCGCTGCTTTCAATTCTTGTCGGTATTATACTTATCGTCTCACCTGTAACCGGTCTTGTAGCCTACACCTGGCTGCTGGCTCTCTGCATAATTGTTTCCGGAATATCAGCCATGCTGCTCGGATTCAAACTGCGCAGTAACGACTGAACTTGCCTCGGGGGGTATCCAATGCAGAATTTGCTCAACAAAATAGAATCAAGACAACTTAAAATCGCCGTTATCGGACTCGGCTACGTCGGACTTCCGCTCGCAGCTGAATTCGGAAAATATTTTTCCACCGTCGGCTTCGATGTAAAAGCCAAACGCATAGAAATGCTCAAACAGGGCATTGATAACACGCTGGAAACATCCGCTGAAACTCTCAAAGAGGCAAAAAATCTCACCTACACCTGCAATTGGCAGGAGCTTTGCGGATGTGAAGTGTTTATCGTTACTGTGCCGACTCCGGTCGATCAGTATAACCGTCCTGACCTGACTCCGCTTATTTCCGCAAGCGAGACCGTCGGCAGAGTGATGCAGAAAAACGCGGTGGTGATATACGAGAGCACTGTTTATCCCGGATGCACCGAAGAGGAGTGCGTTCCTGTACTTGCCCGGGCAAGTAAACTTGAATTCAACAAATCTTTCTTCTGCGGTTACAGTCCGGAGCGTATAAATCCCGGCGACAAACAGCACACGCTTACTGACATTTTGAAAATCACCTCAGGCTCGACTCCCGAAGCGGCAGAGGTCGTCGATGCGCTCTACCGCTCGATACTCAAAAAAGGAACTCACCGGGCAAGCAGCATCAAGGTCGCAGAAGCAGCGAAAGTCATCGAAAACAGCCAGAGGGATATCAACATTGCTTTCGTCAATGAGCTGGCAAAAATTTTCCACCTCATAGGAATAGATACTCACGAGGTGCTCGAAGCCGCCGGAACCAAGTGGAATTTTCTCAAATTCACTCCCGGTCTGGTCGGAGGTCACTGCATCGGAGTTGACCCCTATTATCTCACCCACAAGGCTCAATCGCTCGGCTATCTGCCCGAAGTGATACTTTCAGGCAGACGCATCAACGACGGAATGGGCAAATACGTTGCCACCGAAGCGGTGAAACTGATGATAAAAAAGGGGCAGCGGGTTTCAGGAACCAAGGTGTTGCAGCTCGGAGTTACCTTCAAAGAAAACTGTCCTGATATCCGCAACTCAAGAGCGGTCGATGTCATCAGAGGTCTCGAAGAGTTCGGCTGTCAGGTAGAAGTGTATGACCCGTGGGCAGACCCGGCGGAAACTCTCACCAAGTGTCAGGTCAAATCTTTCAAGGATAGCTCTCAACTTGAAGAGCACTCCTACAATGCCGTGATACTCGCAGTGTCTCACCGGGAGTTTGCAGGTTTGGATATTCAAAAACTCCTGGCAAAGGACGGTGTGGTTTTTGATGTCAAGGGAGTTCTTCCCAAAGATATCGTTGACGGCAGACTTTAAAAACCGTGATACAAGCAGTTGCAGAAAAAACTTCCGCAACTGCTTTTTTTAACACTTTTTTCCGCTTTTACTGGAAAATGTGTGTTTGATGGTGTATTTTAGTTGAGACAGCTTTCAATTCCAAAACAAAAAAGGAGACTGTAATGAAAAACAAAACCATTTTCGCACTCGCAATGGTGTTCGCCGCAGCGTCACTGATTGCCGGAAAACTTGAGTTTTCCTACACCGTCAACAAAAAAGATGCCATTTACAAGGCAGGTGAAAAAATCATCTTTACCGCCGACCTGAAAGAGGATGGCAAGGCGCCTGCGGATAAAGCGATCCGTTACCGTCTCTATCACGACCACAAAGTAGTCAAACGGGGTGACGTTCCCGCTTCTCAGGGACTCAAAATTGAGACCTCTTCTGATAAACCCGGCTGGATTCACATTCAGACATGGGCGGTTGACTCCAATAAAAAATTCATCAAACAGTCCGGCAAAAAGGGTAAAGCCAATGTCGTTACCGGCGGAATCGGCGCTATGGTCGAACCCGAAAAACTTATGCCTCCCATGGAGGAACCTGCCGATTTCGATGAGTTCTGGAACAAGGTCAAAGCTGAACTGGCAGCCGTTCCGATGAAAGAGCTCGAAAAAGTTCCGGTCGCCGACCCCAAAGTACAGATTTTTGATATCAAAATCTCCTGCGCCGGAGAAAAATCCGTTTCAGGTTATCTCTGCCTGCCCAAAAACGCTAAACCCAAGAGCTGCCCTGCAATCGTCTCTTTCCACGGTGCCGGAGTCCGCTCTGCCGGAAAACTCATCCACTACGCTGCAAAAGGACTCATAGCTCTTGATATCAACGCTCACGGCATCGAAAACGGCAAGCCTGCCAAATTTTACGACGACCTGCGCAAAAACTACTACTACACCACTCGCAACGAGTTCTGCAAGACCCGTTACGCCCACTGGAACAAGCACGACCGTGACCTCTACTACTTCAAAGGTATGTATATGAGACTCATGCGTGCTCTCGAGTACGTCAAATCACTTCCTGAATGGGATGGAAAACACCTTATCGTCATCGGCGGAAGTCAGGGCGGCGCCCAGGTGCTCGCCGCTTGCGGTCTCGACAAGGATATCACCTTTGCCAGATGCGGAGTTCCCGCCATGTGCGACCACTCCGGTTGTCTCGGCAACCGCCGCAGCGGATGGCCTGCTCTCTACACTGTTAACAACTTCAAGAAAAATCCTGAATACGCCAAGTGCGCTTCTTACTATGACGGTGCTTATTTTGCAAAAAGAATCAAATGTCCCATCTACTTCAACACCGGATTTATGGATAGCGTCTGTCCTCCGAGCAGTGTATTTGCGGCATACAACAGTATTCCTGCCGGAGTCGAGAAACACATGCAGATCTGTCCGACCGGAAGTCACGGTACTCCTCACACTGACGGCAAAAAAGCTGTGAATGATTACATCAACTCAATACTTAAAAAGTAATTTTCAGGCAAGAAAAAAAAATCAACTCCGGAAAGTCTGCATTTTTCGCATGACTTTCCGGAGTTTTCAAATCCTGAAAGGAAAATAAAATATGAGCATAAAAAGAGTCCTGTTACTGTTAATTGCGGTTGCAGCTTTTTCTCTCTTTGCCGGAAAGGTGAAATTCATCACCTCCACGAATAAGAAAGATGCTGTTTACAAAGTGGGCGACACTATCACCATCTCAGCTAAAATCACCGAGGATGGCAAACCTGCCGTCAACCGCAAACTCGGATATCGGCTGATGTACGATCAGAAAACAATCAAGTGCGGCTTGACCGAAGGCACGGAAGAACTCACTTTTACGGTAAAAGCTACTCATCCCGGATGGGTGTATCTCAAAATCTTTGCGTTCGGCAACAGCAAGAGTGAGCAACGCTACGCCAAAATGGTAACAATACCGAACAGATATATAAGAGCATCTTACTCCGGCGGCATAGGTGCAATGATCGAGCCGGAAAAACTCCGTCACTCTCAGGAGGAACCTGCCGACTTCGATGAGTTCTGGAACAAAGTCAAAGCCGAACTCGCCGCAGTTCCCATGAAAGAGCTGGAACGGAAAGATGTTCCGGAAAAATTGCTCAAAGCTGCCAAAGTTCAGGCAGACAAATTCAATTTCAGCGATGTAAAAGTCTCCTGCGCCGGCGGGATGCCGGTTTCCGGATATCTTGCTGTTCCCAAAGGAGCTAAAGCAAAATCACTGCCCGCTCTGGTGACTTTCCACGGTGCAGGCGTCAGAAGCGCAAGAATTTCCTGCAACAACGGCGTGATCGTATTTGATGTGAACGCTCACGGCATCATCAACGGTCAGCCTGAAGAGTATTACAAAAAACTCTACAATGAAAAATATACTGACAAAAAACTTGGAACATATCCGCGCTGGGGCAAAAAAGATCGTGACCAATTCTACTTCAAAGGCATGTATATGAGGGTCATGCGCGCTCTGGAATATGTCAAGTCGCTTCCCGAGTGGGATGGCAAAACCCTCATCGTTTCAGGAGGCAGTCAGGGCGGTGCCCAGGTGCTTGCAGCCTGCGCCCTCGACCATGATATAACCCTTGCCAGAGCCAAAGTTCCGGCACTCTGCGACCACTTCGCAGCAAAATCAGGAAGATGTCCCGGATGGCCGCAAATCATCAACCACAAGATGCCCGGCGAGAAGTTTGAACCTGAAAAAGTGGCTGCCTGCGTAGCTTATTACGATGGAATTTATTTTGCCAAACGCATCAAGTGTCCGATTTATCTCTACACCGGATTTATTGATACCACCTGCCCGCCGAACGGAGTTTTTGCAGCGTACAACAACATTCCTGAGGGAGTGAAAAAGAGCATCTACTGCGTTCCGACTGCGGGTCACAGCGTACCGGAAAACCAGTTTTACAAAATTATGCAGTTGCACATCAGAAAAGGAGCAAAAAAATGAATTTGAAATTCTTTGCCGTATCAACAGTTTTTGCTTTATCTATCCTTGCGATCGCAGGAGAGGTCACTTTCGACTTCAAATGCAACAAGGAAACGCCTTTCTGCAAAGCGGGAGAAAAAATCACCATCACCGCTCAGGCGTTGGTCGATGGCAAACCGTCAGACAAACAGAAAATTTCCTGTTATTTGACTTTCAACGACAAACACATCAAGAGTTTGAGAAAAGTCTATGCCGACAAGCCGTACACTTTTGAATATACTCCTGATTCGCCCGGCTGGATAGCTTTGCGCGTTTACGCAGTTGATGAAAAGGGAAAACGCCTCTCAAAAAGAACCAAACGCAGACGTTCCCAAAACATCTACGGCGGATACGGATTGATGGTCGATGCTGACAAGCTCACTCAATCTGTTCCTGAGCCTGCTGATTTTGATGAGTTCTGGAACAAAGTCAAAGCTGAACTTGCCGCAGTTCCCATGAAAGAGATTGAAAAGAAACATGTTAATAACAAAGTCGCCGATGTATTTGACATGAAAATATCATGCGCCGGAGATAAACCTGTTTCAGGATATCTTTGCATGCCGAAAAATGCCAAACCGAAATCACTGCCTGCAATACTCTTTTTTCACGGAGCAGGAGTGAACTCCTCTTTTGCAAATGTCTCCAGAGCCGCTCAGGGATTCATCTATTTTGATGTCAATGCCCACGGTATCGAAAATGGTAAACGCGGAAATTTTTACTCCGACCTGCGGGCAAACTACTACCTGCCGAAAGGCAAAGTCGGATATCCTCACTGGGGAAAAGAGGATAGAGATACTTTCTATTTCAAAGGTATGTTCATGCGGGTCATGCGCGCTCTTGAGTATGTCAAATCCCTGCCGCAGTGGGATGGAAAACACCTCATCGTCTGCGGGAGCAGTCAGGGCGGAGCTCAGGTGCTCGCCGCCTGCGGTCTCGACAAAGATATCACTTTTGCCAAATGCGAAGTTCCGGCGATGTGCGACCATGCAGGATGTCTGGTAAAACACGCAAGCGGATGGCCCAAACTAATCAAACTGAAAAAAGACGGCAAACCGGTTGATCCCAAAGTTGTTGTCTGCGCAGGTTATTTTGACGGAGTCCACTTCGCAAAACGCATCCAATGTCCCATCTATTTCAGCACCGGAGGAATCGACTTCACCTGTCCTCCGTCAAGCGTTTACAAAGCATACCACAACGTTCCCAACGGAGTTTTCAAAAATATTGAGTACACTCCCACCGGCAACCACGGCGGCTCGAAAAACAAATCTTTTGAAAGCTCAATGCTCAAACACATAAAGGAGTAAAACATGAAAAAAGTATTATTTGCCATTGTAATGGCAGTTTCTGTTGTCGCTGTAATGGCAGCGGAATACAAACTTGAACTCAAAGTAAACAAACCCGACGGGGTATTCAAAGTCGGCGAAAAAGCCGTTTTTACCTGCCGGGTGCTCAAGGATGGTAAACCTGTCGAAGGTGTCGATGTCCGTTACTATATTGCCGCCGACAATCAGCGCACCAAACGGGGCAAATTCATTTCCGGCGGCACTTGGAAGAAAGAAGCAACCCTCGCCTATCCGGGATGGGTCCATCTGGGATTTTCCATTCACGATGACAAGGGCAAAATGATGGATATCACCACTGTCAACTGGAATAAAAAAACCAAAGTCAAAGCGGTTGGTATCGGAGCACTCTTTGCTCCTGAAAAACTCGTTTCCGTCTATCCCGAGCCGAAAGATTTTGATGAGTTCTGGGCACAAGTCCGCAAAGAGCTTGATGCCGTTCCGGTCAAAGAGCTCAAGAAAAAAGAGGTGAAACTTTCAAAAAGTCACGCAAAGAAAATCGTCTGCTATGATGTGCAGGTGGCGTGCGCAGGAGCTACTCCCGTTTCCGGATATCTCATCATGCCCAGAAACGCAAAGCCCAAGAGCTGCCCCGTCGTACTCTACTATGACGGAGCCGGAGTCCGTGACTCAAGCAAAAATCTTTCCCCTGCCCTCAAAGGAGCCATCTACTTCGGCATCAACGCCCACGGTATCGAAAACGGAAAACCCAAGGCGTTTTATGAAAATCTTAAAAAAACAAAACTCAACCATTACTCTCACTCCGGCAAAAACAACCGTGACACATTCTATTTCAAAGGTATGTATATGAGAGTCATGCGCTCACTGGACTACATCAAAACTCTTCCTGAATGGGATGGCAAACACATTATCGTTACCGGCGGAAGTCAGGGCGGCGGTCAGGTATTCGCCGCCTGCGCTCTCGACAAGGATGTAACCTACGCCGTAGCCGGAGTCCCCGCAATGAGCGACCACGCCGGATGTCTCGCCAGGCGTGAAAGCGGATGGCCCAGACTTTACAAGGCAACAAAAGACGGAAAACCCGAAGATCCGCAGGTCGCCGCCGCAGTCGCATACTATGACAACGTATATTTTGCCAAACGTGTCAAGTGTCCGATCAACGTCAACACCGGACTCTTTGACCGCACCTGCGTGCCCACCAGTGTGATGGCTGTTTTCAACAACATTCCGGAAACCACGCAGAAGTGGCTGACCATCGTTCCTGACGGTGCTCACGGAGCTCACCACAACCCGGGAAACAAGCGCAGAGATGCCTATATTGACATGGCAATAAAATCCAATCAGGCAAAATAAAATACGGCTTATACAAGCAACTCAAACACCGCTCCCGTTCGCAACGGCTTTTGCGGTGTTTTTTTGTATCCTTTTACTTGACGGATATGCTGTTTGATGTTATATTTAGACGATGCATTTTATTTACTAAAAAATATTTGGAGAAAACAATGGCTGATGATTTTAAAAAGACTGGTCTGCAATGTCTTGAATTGCTGTTTTCCCGATTCCGTCAAGGTGTCAATTTCGCTGCTCTCGTTACCGACAGTTTAGTGGAAAAACTTGACAAGGATGAACTCGAAGCAATTTTATTTCTTGCAGACGGTCAGGAGCTGAGACCCGAAAAGGCTTCTTCAAGTGAAGTACTGACCAGCTATCGCGGTCCGGCTATGATCAAACTCAACAATGGCAACTGGATTTTGCTCATCAACTCAAGTCAGTACAAAGATCAGGATAAGGTCGCTATTTTTGACCCCGTTATGCCCAAAGGTCAAAATATGGTGGTCGTTCCCAAGGAACAGCTCAACAGCAAACTCGGAGATACGATCATCATTTTCCACAACCTCGCCGAGGTGGATATCACCAAACACACCAAACTTTACGCCTTTTCACGCATCGCAAGTCACCACAATGTGAGATTCAACTTGCAGTCGGTCATGCACGAGTATGCCGTGGGTGAAGAGGAAATCAAAGATTCACTGCTCAAAAAAATAGCCTCCGACTTTGAATTCAAAACAAAAAAAATCACCCTCAACTGGGAAAAGCTGGAAAAAAGCCAGAACATTTTTCCTGCGATGGTATGGAAGAAAAACGGCAAAGCAGCTATCCTCTGCGGAGTGAAAAAGACCGAAGAGAGTTCGACCGTTGCGGTCATTGACCCGGAATCATCAGAAGCGAACTCCCCCAATCCCTTTACTTTCCTTTCAAAGGAAGAGTATGAAGAGACTTACACCTACGACATCAACTGTTTCAAAAAGACCTATCATCTTGCCGACGAAAACAGACCTTTCAGCCTTGCATGGTTTATTCCGGAATTCATCCGTATGCGCGGGATTTTCTGGCAGATCACCGTTCTGGTGGCAAGTCTGACCGTTCTCAGTCTGGCAGTTCCGCTCTTTTTCCAGATCGTCGTTGACAAGGTTCTGGTCAACAGAGGCTACGACACTCTCAATGTCATCGGTGCCGGTGTGGTCATCGCCATTTTGTTCAACGGAACTCTTGAATTTGCCAAGAGCTATCTGCTGCTTTTCGCTACCAACAAAATCGACATTTCAACTGCAACAAAAACATTCCTGCATTTGATGCGGCTGCCGATCGACTTCTTTGAAAGAATTCCGTCAGGAGTTCTGCTCAAACACATGCAGCAGACTGAAAAAATACGGGGCTTCCTCTCCGGAAACCTCTTCTTCACTCTGCTCGATCTCATCAGCCTGGTACTCTTTATTCCGCTGCTGCTCTGTTACAGCGTAAAACTCACGCTGGTCGTGCTCGGATTTTCGGTTTTGATGGCTCTGGTCATTGCAAGTCTCATCAAACCGTTCCAGCGCCGTCTGGATGAGCTCTATCAGGCTGAGGGCAAACGTCAGAGTATGCTGGTCGAAGCCATCCACGGAATCCGCACGGTCAAGAGTCTCGCTCTTGAACCGGTACAGAAAAAGGCGTGGAACGATTCCACTGCTTACGCTATCAAATCATATTTCAGAGTCGGCAAAATTTCCATGACCGCAAGAAGCATGAGTCAGGTGCTGGAACTCCTTATGGGAATCTGTGTCATCTGGCTCGGAGCTCACATGGTATTCGATTTTGAAATCACTATCGGTGCTCTCATCGCTTTCCAGATGTTGGCAAACCGGGTCACAGGTCCGCTGGTAAAGACGGTCGGACTCATTCACGAGTATCAGCAGATCGCTCTTTCGGTCAAGATGCTCGGTGTGGTGATGAACTATCCCAGTGAACCCGCAGGCGGCGGTGTGCGCAATCCGATCAAAGGAGGAGTATCTTTTGAAAACATCACCTTCCAGTACCGTCCGGATCTTCCGCAGGTGTTGAAAAACTTCTCTCTCAACGTTCCCACCGGCAGTTCACTCGGTATAGTCGGCCGCTCAGGTTCAGGTAAAACCACCCTCACAAAGCTGTTGCAGGGACTTTATCCTGTCACTCAGGGTCTTATCAAAATCGATGGTATCGACATCAAGGAAATCGAAAAATCCCATCTGCGCAGCAGCATCGGTGTGGTGCTTCAGGAAAACTACTTCTTCAGCGGCACTGTCCGTGAAAACATCGCACTCACCAAGCAGAATGCCACGCTCGAAGAGGTCATCTACGCCGCAAAACTCGCCGGAGCGGATGAGTTCGTGCAGAAACTCCCCAGAGGTTACGACACAGTTCTGGAAGAGAACGCATCCAACCTTTCCGGAGGTCAGAAACAGCGTCTTGCCATTGCCAGAGCTCTGTTGACCAATCCGCCCATCCTGATTTTCGATGAGGCAACCAGCGCGCTCGACCCCGAAAGCGAATGTGTCATTCAGAAGAATCTCAAGGCGATATCCCGCGGACGCACGGTGCTCATCATCAGTCACCGTCTTTCAATAGTCAGCCACGCCGACAATATCGTGGTCATCGACTCAGGTACTCTTTCGGATATCGGAAACCACAAAGAGCTGCTCTCTCGTGACGGTATCTACAAAGAGTTCTGGACACAACAAATGAGAGGAGATGCTTGATATGTCTGAAGATAATAAAATACCGAAAGAGACCGTGGAGTTTCTCCCCGATGCTCTCGAAATCGAAAATGAAAAACTGCCGTTTGCAGTACGTTTGACCGTATGGGCTCCCGTAGCGATTCTGGTCGCAGGACTTCTCTGGTCGATTTTCTCACACGTTGACGTCATCGTTACCGCCAACGGCAAAGTCGTTACCGATACTCCGACCATCGTCATGAAACCGCTTGAGCGTTCCATGATCAAGAAGGTCAATGTGAAAATCGGAGAAGTGGTCAAAAAAGATCAGATATTGATAACTTTTGACCCTGCCCTCAATGCGGCTGAGTCGGCAAGAATCGCTAATGAACTTGCCACTCTTACCGCTCAGTTCAACCGCCTCAAAGCGGAGTTTCTCGGTCAAGCCTACTCTGACAAAGGCAATCAGTTTGAGAAGTGGCAGTATGCCATCCACGTTCAGAGAATGGATTATTACCGTGAGAGAATAAAATACTTTGACGAAAGTCTCAAACAAATCACATCTTCTCAAAAGACCCGTGAAGACTCCCTCAAAAAACAGGAAGAGCGTCTTGCCGCAGTCAAAAAACTTGAAAAGATGTTCAAAGATCTTCACGCAAAAAAAGCTGCCAGTTTGAAAGAGCTGCTCCAGATGTCAATCACCCGTATGGAAATGGAAGCAACTGTCGATCAGCTGCGAAATGAGCTTGATGAGCTCAACCACCAGAAAGGCAGTACGCTCGCCAGCAAAAACTCCTTCATTCAGGAGTGGAGAAACAGCATTTCTCAGGAAATGGTCACCACTGACCGCAACATGATATCAGCATCAAAAGAGTATGACAAAGTAAAGCAGCTTGCTGATTACCTCTATTTGCGTGCTCCGTGCGATGCGGTGGTGCACGAGGTCGCCAGTTTCTCACCCGGTTCCGGCGTGCGTGAAGCTGAGGCTCTCATCACCCTTATTCCGCTGGGCGGAAACGTTGAACTCGAAGTTGAAATCAGACCTCAGGATATCGGCAAGGTTGAAATCGGAGCAGACACCCGAATCAAACTCACGGCGTTCCCGTTCCAGAAGCACGGAACTCTTGACGGCAAGGTTCGCAACATATCAGAGGATACGCTTCAGCGGCAGCAGGGTGCGGCGGCTCAGAATCCGGAAATTACCAGTTCAAGTTACTACCGTGCAAGAATTTCTCACTCAGGCAAACTGCGTGGCGTGAAAGACTCTTTCAGACTTATTCCCGGCATGGAAGCCACTGCTGAAATCAAAACCGGTCGCCGCAGAGTCATCGAATACATCATTTATCCGCTTATCAAAGCGTTTGACGAGGCGGCAAGAGAGCCCTGATTGGTAAAATGTCGGTGTTTAAGGATATTCCAAATCTGCACACCCACACGAAACTTTGCAAGCACGCCGCAGGAGTGCCGGAAGAGTATTGTGCAGAGGCGGAAAAAGTTTCAAATATACTGGGCTTTTCCGACCACTGCCCGTTTCCTGACGGCAGGTACGGAAAAGAGAGGATGGAGTTTTCTGAGCTGAAACATTATTGTCAGCTCATAGAACAGGCCTCAGAAAAGTATCCCGGTATGCAGCTGCTCGCCGGAGCGGAAGTTGAGTGGTGCAACGATATGGGCAGAAATTTCTACAATGAAGTCCTGCTCGGAGAGTTCAATTTGGACTATCTGGTCGGCTCTGCGCACTATTCGGGCTTTGACCTCGGCAACCAGGAGCATTTCTTTTATCAACAGCCATCCCCAGATGTGACGAGGGATTTTGTCGATGTCACGCTCAAACTGATCGAGTCCGGAATTTTCACCTACGTCGCCCATCCGGATGCTTTTATGGTTCCGTACACCGAAGTGACCAAAGAGCATGAGAGCATGTTCAGGGAAATCATTTCCGCCGCCATTCAGTACGATGTTCCGCTGGAAATCAACGCCGGCGGAGTGAGAACCAAACGGAGTTATCCCAACCGGGTTTTCTGGGAGATCGCTTCGGAATATCCCACACTCCAAACCGTTGTCAACGCCGATGCTCACAAGCCGGAACAACTCTATAATGAAGATCATTCCACGGCATTGAACATTGCTTTGGACTTGAAGTTAAATATATGCAACCTGAGTGTTGCGCAAAACATAATCAAAGGAAAGAAAAAATGAGTGAATCATGTTCAGGAAACTGCTCCAGCTGCTCAAGTTGCGCCGGATGCGAAAAAAAACCTACCGCCCTTGACAATATCAAACGCTGTATCCTTGTCCTTTCCGGTAAAGGCGGAGTCGGCAAAAGCACCGTCAGCGCAAGTCTGGCGGTGACTCTGGCAGCTCAGGGCAGAAAGGTCGGATTGCTCGATGCCGACTTCCACGGACCGAGCCAGCCTACTCTCTTCGGAGTCAATCATCTGCGTCTCGAGGGCGACGAAAACGGCAACATTCTGCCGCTCGAGCTTGAGTGCGGAGTCAATCTGGTATCAGTCGGTCTGCTTATCGAGGATTCCGACCAGGCTGTCGTCTGGAGAGGCCCGGCAAAAATGGCTGTCCTGAAACAGCTCATCGAAGAGACCAACTGGGGAGAGCTTGACGATCTTATTCTCGACTTTCCTCCGGGAACCGGAGACGAGAGTCTCTCAGCCTGCCAGCTCATCACCGGCGAAAAATGCGCTATCGTGGTGACTACTCCGCAGGAAATGAGCCTCGCCGACTGCCGCAAGTGCATCGACTTCTGCGGCAAACTCGATGTGCCGATTGCCGGAATCGTGGAAAACTTTGCCGGATTCGTCTGTCCTGACTGCGGCAAACGCCACGAACTTTTCGCCTCCGGAGGCGGAAAAGGACTCTCTGAGAAATACAGTCTTCCGCTGCTCGCCCAGCTTCCGATCGACCCGGTATTCATGGCAAAATGCGATGCAGGAAACATCGCAACCGCACTCAAAGAATCAACAGTAGGCAAAGAAATCGAAAACGTAGCAGCAGTGCTCCGTTAAGGATACGCCATTGTCTGTAATAGCAGATGATGCGGGGGGAGCTAACCATTTCTTCACAAGAAAAAATGGTTAGCCATCCCCTGCCCTCCTCC
Source organism: Lentisphaeria bacterium (assembly GCA_017508385.1). Taxonomy (GTDB): domain Bacteria; phylum Verrucomicrobiota; class Lentisphaeria; order Victivallales; family Victivallaceae; genus UBA1784. The sequence goes on from JAFVZB010000094.1 coordinate 84,414, forward strand.
ACATATCCCAAAAGCGGAGTGATTTTGATATACCTCGAATCCATGTACTGAAAACAGCTGCAAAATGCGCTAATCCTCTTGCAATTTTGCAAAAAATTGTTATGTTATCGTAGAACGCTTGCAACTGTTCTTTAGAAAAAATATTTCCTTCAATCAGGATCACACAACACGTCAAAAATCAATTTTTGGCAAGAAAACAACCAGTCACGAAACTCACGGCTATCCGTTAAATTTGATTTGTGTTTTGGGGGATTCCGGTCACAAAGAATGTCACTTGCCGTTCAAATAACATCAACCTTTATCAAGGGTGCGGATGCCGCCCTGCAGAATGGGGATATTTTCTTTTGCGGCTCTGGTGTCGGAGATTTTGCCGTTGCTCATCAGCAGAAAACAGGGCAGATTCCCGGATATATCAAGTACGGCGTGCGGCTTGACAGCCATTTTGTATTTGCGGCAGTAAGCCCGTCCGCAGTGTGAAAGACAAAGGTCTGCCGTTGCACTGTCAATAGAATACAGCGGATTTTTGAACTTGGATTTATGCGTTGGCATGTACGCCATAACACGAACCGTCAGTTCTTCAAATATTGCTCCGGATATTTCCGTACTGCGGCAGTTTATCGTTTTTGCCAGCGTGGATTTTGTCAAGGATACCATACCGGAATTTTTAAGTTTTTTTCAAAACACTATCGGGGAATGAAGTTGAAAAGTTGAAAATATATGCTATTGTATTACATCGTTTGAAAACTTCATGTTAAATTAAGTGAGGCGTTTTATGAAAAAGCTCTCTTTTCCGGAAAAGAGAGTAAAGTGCTGCTTTACTCTTATTGAACTTCTCGTTGTAATAGCCATCATCACTATCCTGCCGGTGCAGAATTTTTGACCTTTGTTTATTTCTTTTTCCTGATTATCAAGCATTTGTGAATTACAATACTTTTTAATGGCAGAATTTTTCAATTTTTCTGTCAAAACTTCTGTTCAGCTCAATTTTTCGGTGTTTTGGATGGTGTCGATGCAAAAAAA
>JAFVZB010000003.1 GCA_017508385.1 Lentisphaeria bacterium
GCTGCTCGGGCGCAAAACACGACCTTGACTCACACTGCATCCACCGATGCTAATAAGCCGTTTTGCGTTTTGCCGCAACCCCAATCTTTTACATATTTCACATAAATCAGGACTTTATCAAATAAAAAAGTTTCCCCGCTTTTCTTGAAAGGGAGAGAGGGGCGCGGGGAGAGAGGGAAAACTTCTTTTCCCGTGAAAAGAAGTTTTCCCTCTTTCCCCGCATCATCTCCCCGTATCAGGAGCAAAGGGTCTGTCGGAAAACAGGACTCTTACTTGAGCTTGAGAATGCTCCACTCTGTCGGACTGTGGAAAGAGCTTCCCTCAAAAGTGCAGGTCGCCGAGAGCTCAGGTTTTTCCCAGCCCCGGTTGTAGTTGTACCTGCCTGACATGAAGTGCATTCCATCGAGGTCTGCTAGAGTAGCTCCGATTCTCTTGAGCGGAATTTTTATCTGTCCGTACCAGACATTGAGTTTCGGGAACCGTCTGACTTTTGCAGTCATGCCGTACTCAGATATGATATCATGGAAGTCCATGTCGTAAACGATGTAAAACTCAGCAAGGTGAATCTGCAAACGGTGACCTATGCAAGAGACCTGAGTTTCGTAGTAGTCCTTGCGGGGAGGGAGCCAGAAGAAGAACTCCAACACATCACCGAGCAGCCACATTGCCTGGGCATCGCCGGTTGAGTATGAGTGGATGTCACTGTCACGCATGACTCCTCTGAGAGTAAGATATTCCTCATCGGCGGAGACTGCCACATATCCCGGCTCTTTGAGACCTTCCGGTGTCGGGTTGCGGTACTGACGGAACGGTACACGCTGATTGAGTTTTACGATTTCCGGCATGGTGTTATTTTTCCTTTCTTCTGATAAAAGTTTCCCTGATTTCAGCGGGATCATCCATGGCGCAAATATTGTTTACGGCACTTTCGTTGTTGAGCACCTGAGCGATCTGAGCGACGAATCTGAGGTACGGAGCATGAGCATCCTTGGCGCAGACACTGAGTACAAAAACATGAGTCGGCTTGCCGTCAGGAGCATCGCAGACGATACCGTTTTTACTGATACCGATAGCGGATACCAGCTCTTTGGCTCCGTCAGTGCGTCCGTGGGGCAGGGCGATACCTCCGGGCATACAGGTGGAAACGATTTCCTCTCTTGCCATCACATCGTTGAGACACATCTTTTTGTCTGCGAGTTTGTGCTCGTTGTCGAGAACATCGACCAGCTCTTCAAAAGCCTGCTGCTTGGTAGAGCCTTTGAGGAAGATGACACTTGACGGAGAGATGATTTTTTCAACCTTGATGCTCTTGTCGATGGAGTTGTTTTTTACGTTGGATAACACCTGATCCATGCGTTCGGGAGAAGCGAGTTCTTTGAGTCTTGAAAGACTCTGGTGCAGTCCGACGATGGTCTCATACATGACCGCCTTGATGATGGCAAGTTCACGGTCATCTGACTCAAAAGTGAAGTGATTTCCCTCAACGGTGAGCGAGAAAGTGGTAGCCTCTTTGCGGAAAGTGATGATGCAGTCGTTTGAAGAAAATCCGGAGTGACGGAAACCCTCTTTGCGGAAATTCGATATCATATCACGCAAAATAAATTCTCTGATGATGTCCGAGGGGAATTCATATTCAGTGTGCAGCTGCTCTGAATCCTCTTTTTCAACCTTGACTCCCTTTTTCTTGATGGCGAGCATGGCGGAAAGAATCGGAGGAGCGGCAAGGGTGGTGACCAGAGTCATGATGATGGCGACACCGAAGAGTTCGGCATTGATGATCGGAACTTTGTTGGCTCCGGAATTCATCATGGTGGTTGCACCGATACCTGCGATGATGAGAGCAACTTCACCGCGCGGAATCATACCTGCGCCGATACGCAGAGCTCCGATCGAGTTGAAATTCATGAAGATAGCGGGCAGTGCGCAGCCGACGATCTTGGCGATGATGGCAAGCGCACTGTAAATAAGTCCGAGCTTGAGCACGGTGGGATCGCTCATGACCCTGACATCGACCAGCATACCCATGACTACGAAGAACACAGGAACGAGGAAGTTGTAGAGCGGAGTCATCGGTCTCTGGATAGAGAAAGCGATATCGGTTTTAGAGAGACAGAGTCCCATAACGTAAGCACCGACGATCATCGCCAGACCTGCCTGCTCGAAGAATCCTGCAAGCAGCATGGCAAGACCGAAAGCCATGACCGAGAAGTTCACACTTCCCTTGAAAATCTTGAGGAAACTTGCCACTTTGTGAGCAAAAAACAATCCGATGGCAGTGATACCGAGCCAGATACCGAAACTCTTGATGGCGATGAAGCCGATTTTTCCCCATGCGATTGCGCTTGAACCTGTGTTTCCGGCGGCGACGATACCCATAACGACGGCAAGACAGATGATTCCGAGCACGTCGTCGATGACGGCGGCGGCGAGAATGGTCGTGCCCTCAGGCGAGTCGATTTTGCGTTTTTCCGAAAGGATTCGGGCAGTGATACCGACGCTGGTGGCAGTGCTGAGGATGCCGAGGAAGAGACATCTGGGATCCATGAAGCCGGTCTTCAGAAATACCATGCCCAGCCCCGCGCCCAAAGCGAAACTGAAGATGACACCGCCGAGACCGACGACAGTTCCGGCGACACTGTAACGGAAGAACATCCGCAAATCAGTTTCCAAACCTGACATGAAGAGCAGGATGATCGAGCCGAGGGTGGCGAGTCCGTAGAGCGGAATCGATACCGGTATCGAGCTGCCCTCGATCAGCGGAAACAATCCGCCGTGAAAGCCGTGGAGCGGAAGAGGAATTGAACCGAGAACATAAGGACCGATGATGATTCCGGCGATGAGTTCACCGAGAACTGACGGAATGCGCATTTTCGCAGCTGCCATGCCGCAAAAGCGGGCTGCAAACAAAATCACGCCGAGCTGTATGGCGAGAATAGATATCTGCGCCGCTACTGAGAGATTTTCCATAATAAATTGCCTTAATTTAAATGCGGATAAAATTATCTATTTTCTATCCGGGTATCTTATAAATATACACCCGAATTGCCGTTTCGTCAACAGAAAAGTATAAAAAAAACAGTAATTTGCAAAAGCACCTGAGAGATGTTATATTATATTAATCCTCCACACAAAATAGAAAGGAAGTACAAAATGAAAAAAATACTGTTTCTTCTCTGTCTTGCCGCCGTTGCTCTGACTGCGGCTGAAAAGAAAGTCCTTACCATCGGCAACAGTTTTACCTGGAGCTTGAAGGCAGACCTGCCTGCGATCGCCAAGGCTCAGGGTGACAAACTCACCCTCGTTTTCGCCAACCACGGCGGCTGCACCATCCAGAGACACTGGAATTACGCCAAAGAAGAGGAGTCAAAGCCTGAAGTCAAACGCTATAAATACAAGGGCAAACCCGCCAAACTCCGTGACATACTTGCCGCCGAGAAGTGGGATATCGTCACCATCCAGCAGGCGAGTCCGAAGAGCTGGGTGAAGGGCAGTTTTTATCCCGAGCTGGATGAGCTTGTCGCCTACGTCAAAAAACACGCTCCCGATGCTGAGATCGTCTTTCAGCAGACCTGGGCATACCGTAACGACGACCCCCGTCTGAAAAAGTGGGGCGGTCAGAAAGCGATGTACGAGGGCATTTGCAACAACTATAAAGAGGCATCAGCCAAGTTCGGTTTCAGAGTCATTCCGAGCGGACTTGCAGTTGAGCTCGCCCGTGCGGCACAGCCGGTCAAATTCGTTCCCGTTGAGAAGAGCGTCGTTGAAGAAGCCAAAAAGAGCCCGAAAACGGCAATCGCCCAGCCCGGTTCCCTCTTTGTCGGATGGGGTTGGCGGAAAAACCGCAAGACCGGAAAAATCGAACTGAGACGTGATTCCATCCACCTCAACAACCGCGGACAGTATCTCCAGAGCTGTGTCTGGTACGGATTTATCTTCAAGAAGTCTCCGCTTGAAATCAAATATCAGGGCAGAAATCTCGAAGCCGACGATGCCGCCATGCTGAGAGAGTGCGCTGACAAAGCTCTCAAAGAGTACAAATAATATATATATGAAGTGTTCTCTTTGTCCCCGCCGTTGCAGTACGGTGCGGTACAATTCACTTGCTGATGGGATTTGCACAGGATTTTGTGCAAGTCCCGTTTTGCCTGTGGTGGCAAGAGCCGGACTCCACCATTGGGAAGAGCCGGTGATAAGCGGAACCAAAGGCTCGGGAACGGTATTCTTTTCAGGATGCAATCTCAAGTGTGTGTTCTGTCAGAATTACTCCATAAGCACGGAGCGGCAGGGTAAGGAAATATCGCTCGGACGGCTCAAAGAAATTTACCGTGAGCTGATAGCGCAGGGAGCGCACAATATAAATCTGGTGACTCCCGGACACTATACTCAGGCGGTTTTGTCAAGTCTGGATGAGAAACTCCCGGTTCCCGTTGTCTATAATTCAAACGGCTACGACAGTGTTTCCGCCCTGCGCTCGCTCGAGGGCAAAATAGATATCTACCTGCCGGATTTGAAGTACTCAGACAACCATCTTGCCGGAAAATACAGTCAGGCTTCCGACTATTTTGAAACCGCAGCGGCGGCGATAGATGAGATGTTCCGCCAGACGGGAAACTTTGAAATCGACGACAACGGAATAATGAAAAAAGGGGTCATCATCCGTCATCTGGTACTGCCGGGAGAGCTGGAAAACTCCATCAACGTGATAAAGTATGTTTCAGAGCACTTCCCGAAAGGCAGTGTTCTCTTCAGTTTGATGCGGCAGTACGTTCCCTGCGGCAGAGTGCTCGACGGGGAATACCCTGAACTCAACCGCCGTCTGAGCGACTGGGAGTACGAAGCCATCGAAAGCGTGCTCTTCGATTCAGGTATAGAGGATGGATTTCTTCAGGATGAGGAGTCTGCCGATACCGCATTTATTCCGCTCTTTGACGGCAGCGGAGTCTGAAAATCACTCAGGACGCCATGACGGAGGGGCAGGAGCTTTGCCCTGTCCGCCCCACACCCATTGTTTTTTGTACCAGAACCACCCTTTGTAGAGGATAACATATCCGTCTTTGTACCAAGCATAGGTGTACTCTCTGGGTTCTCCGTAATAAAACAGCGGAGCTCTCGGAGTATGTACTACATGCGGTTCCGGTTTGTGCGGTTTATGCGGTTTATGCGGTTTATGCGGTTTATGAGGCTTCGGCGGCTGGTCAGGCTTCGGTTTTGGCGGCACGGGTTTGCCCGGTTTGTTGTCGTAATGCGGACGCATAGCCGGAGGCAGTTGAGGCTTCACTGCCGGAATTTCCGGAGCAACAGGTCTGCCGTACTGTCTGATCGGAGTGGTCTTCGGAACTGCCTGAGTCTGCCCCGGAGCAATTCTGTTATACCGTGCCGCAAGCAGAAAAGGAGCTGCCGCCGCAGCAAGCATCACAATAATTTTTTTCATACCGCACCTCTGTTGTTTTCTAACATAAATATAATGCTTTTAACGGATAAGTCAAATTTTGCAGTGAGAAATTTGAAAAAAACAGATGCTGAGATTATATTAACTTCCGGGCAGATTTGAGAACAAGGAGTGTTTCAATGCAGGATGACGAAAAATATATGTTGACCGGTCTTGAGTTCGATGGTTATCAACTGACCAGCAAGATCGGCGAGGGTGAACTGGGCATAGTGTATCTTGCAGTCAACCGTGAAGATGGAACTGTTGCGGCGTGCAAGATATTGAAAAACGAGCTCTCTCAGGCAGGTGTTGCAGTTCAGCAGTTCGTTTACGAAGCCAAAGTCGCCGCCAAACTTGAGCATCAAAATATCATCAAAGCGATAAACGCCGGACACACAGCCGGATATTACTATCTTCTCATGGAGTATGTCAACGGAGTTTCACTCGAAAATATGCGGGTGAACGAGCCGGGCAGACTCACGCTTGATTTTCTCTGTGAAAGATTCAGAGAGCTGGCGGATGCCCTCGATTACGCCTGGAGAAATCACCTGCTTACCCACGGTGATATCAAGCCTGAAAATATTTTGATACAAACCGAACCGGCGACCCTGAAACTGGCAGATCTCGGACTTGCGAAAGTTGCGGTAAACACTCCGTATCATCACAATACCATCATGGGCACTCCGCTTTACATAGCTCCGGAGCTTGCCAGCGGAGAGCAGGAAAAAGCGACGGTGCAGAGCGATATTTACAGTTTCGGAGTGATGTTCTACGAACTCCTCAGCGGCAATGCTCCGTTCACGGGAAGTGTCGAGGATGTACTGCGCTGTCATATCGAAGCCGAACCGATACCGGTGCGTGATTACAATCCTGAAATTCCCGAAAAAGTGGCTGAGTTCATCCACAAATGTCTGGCAAAATCACCTCAGGAGCGTCCTGAAGACTGGGCAGCTGTCGCAAGATTTCTCGGCAGCTGGAAAGAGGAAAAGCCGGTCAAAACAAAAGAGAAGAAAAAGTCAGAGTTGACCATCATCCACAAAGCGGTGATAGTATTTCTGATACTCTTCATCATCGCCGAGCTGGTGATTACATTCTTTTTCATTTAAGCTGATATGGTAATGGGAAGCGGGGGGAGCGGGAAAACTTTTTTATTTGATAAAGTCCTGATTTATGTGAAATATGTAAAAGATTGGGGTTGCGGCAAAACGCAAAACGGCTTATTAGCATCGGCGGATGCAGTGTGAGTCAAGGTCGTGTTTTGCGCCCGAGCAGCGCAGGGAGTGTACGACTGTACATGACCGAAGCAGCGCAGCAGCAAGGCACGAGATTGACCACAATGCGCGACGCCGGAAATTTTTCTTCACAACAAATTGGACAATAATTTTTATTTACCTTTACCTATCCGTGGCGGAAACAGATTCTTCATTTAACACAAGGCAGTTCTGTGCAGTTTGGAAAAAATCTCTTTGTCAAAAGAGCCGTAAGATGATTTTCAGATGTACTCTCTGGAAGTTCTTTCCAGAGTCATGCCGAAAATCAGCAAATCGTGACGGAGATTATGGGCACTTTCAAACTCGCAGTAGTCGATTTTGTTTTCGGGTACCGGATTGACAAAAGTTGAGATATACAACTTGGCTTGTTCTCCGGGATTTATTTTCATCGGAACATCTTGAGCAAACACTCCGTCTGATATGTCGCTGTTGGTTGCACGGGCGGGCTGTACGTGCTCTCCGAGACGGATTTTGTGTTCAAACATCGTTCCGTCACGATAGAAAATCCTGAAATAACCAACTGTTTTGCCGTTTCCCCGGGGCAGTTTCCAGTTGTGCGTTGCAGTCATCAGCAGTGAGAACGTTTCTGCCTGAGCCATTGGTAACCTCACTTTGATTTTCCCGCTCCGTGAGGAGAATTTATCGAGCGGAGTATCCCACTTGAAAGGCTTCTGCATATTTTCATGGCCGTTAAGCCGAATCACGCTCTTCGGAACCGCTCTGTTTTCGGCAGGCAGTCTGAAAGGAATTCCGTTTTTGAGCAACACTCCTGACTTCATTTCCAAAATCCGTTCCCGTGACTCATTCGCTGAACGGGTCAGGTCAACATGGCAGTACATTTCTTCTGCGTTTTGGCGGTTGACAGGTTTGCGGATAGCGAGTTTTCCTCCGAGATTGTGGATGAGCTGCGAGGTGAACCGTACTCTTTTTTCCGGCTGCGAAGCATCGCTGCGGTACTGAAGATTGATAAAAATTATTTTCCTTTGGTTTTCAAAAGTGAACACCGCATCCCTGCCGTCGGCAATGCAGTTTTTCCAGCCGTTGCCATCGCCGAATGAGTATTGAGGCAGGTAATTTGAGTCAAAGTTTATATCCTCGTCGGTCATCATGGAGTATGACTGATCACAGCCCTTGAAAAATACAACGTTGGAGTGAGAATACTCACTTTTGCGGTATTTTGAAGTTGCAGGAGCTGTTCCGGTCAAGGCGGCTGCAATTTCTTTTGCTTTCGTTTCGGAAAGATTGAAAAATACAACATTTTCAAAATTCCGGGCATGGGAAATTATTTTTTGTGAAGGCAACTTTTCCGCCGCTTCCGGAGTCACCAGCAGTACTTTGCCTGACTTGAGCTTTTCAGAAACTCCAAGCAGACGCAGCTCATTGTAAAGAGTATCTTTCTGCGGAAAAACAAGCATGGCTGCCGGCTCTGATTTCTTTTCAGGAGCGTTTTTGAGATAGTTCAATATGTTTGACATCAGGAGTTCCGCCTGCGGCTGATGTTCGAGATTTTTCAGCAGCTCCAAATGGTTTACGATAATACTTCCCCTGCCGTAAAAAAGTTCCCAGAGCAGCTGCATGGAGAGCTTCGAACCGCAGTCGATAAGCACTTGGCTGTTTCCGTAAAATCCCTTGCGGGTACCCTGAGAAGCAATGCTCAAATCACTGTTCCAGTAGCGGAAATCGAGGTCATCCATATTTTTCAATACCGGATGATTTTCATTTCGCATGAAGCCTTTGCAGAAAATTTCGGAGTCACTGAATTTTATATTTCCCGGCAGACTGCAATTTTGCCACTGCCGTTCAAAGAAGAAAATTCTTCCTCCGTTATCCAGAAAGCGGCAGAGCTGGTCCATACTTTGAGCGATATCCTGTTCAGAAATATCAGGCATCACCAGCAGGATTTTGGTGCTGAGTGCTGACGGAGTTTCCCGTAAAGTTCTGATATTGTATTTTGCGGCAAAATTGCGCAGGGGTGAGGAATTTCCCCAGACAGAGACTCGAGCATCGACAGGAGAAATTTTTGCTTTTTCCCGTATCAGAATTTCCGTAGTGTCGCAATAAACAGCTTTGTTGTTCAAATCGTAAACCCGGGTGACGAGATTGGCTTTTCCGCTTTTCTGAGGAATTTTCAACATGATATCGCGGTAGAAGTTTTTGCCTCCGTCAACGGAAAAGTTATCCTCAAACGCCGGGTATTCACTGCCGTCTGCGAACTTGACCGTAACAGTTGCTCTGCCTTTGAAATCGAAGCCGTCATCTTCAAAGAAAGCGAATTTCCTTGTTTCATTTCTGCCGCCGGTGAACACGGGGTCAGGAAATACCGGATAAGCTCCGGCATTTTTGAACTCTTCTGCAATGAGCTTGGTAAAAAGCGAATGAGTGCCGATGTAAAAGAGTATGGGAGAAATCAATCCGACATTCTGTTCTCTGGCAGCCCTGATGTGATATCTCCACACTTTGGCTTTGTGCCGCATAAGTTTTTCTGCCGTGCGCCGGTCGTGCAGTGCCATGAAGCGGGCACGCATACCCTCGACACCGGTAAAGTGGCTGTGCTGATCGAGAGTTATTCCCGGATTCAGCTCTTCACCGTAAAACACCGGCTTTTTGCCGTATGGATTGTAACGTATAAAAATATCTTTCCACAATCTGCCTGCAAATTTTTCCGGATTCCTCTGCCAGTAGAGTCCGGCAGGGTTGTTTTTTGATTCACAAGGATAGTGTATATTTACGATATCGAGCCTGCCGTGAGCATCTCCGAAACCGGAATGCTGTACCGGTCTTGAACTGTCGAGTTTCTTGATAAAATCATCGAGTTTCACCAGAAAATCCATAGATTTTTCAGTTCTCGGAACTCTCCAGAGATTAAATTCATTGGTGGCACTCCACAATATTATCGACGGGTGGTTGCGGAAATTTTTCACCATGCCTTTCAAGTGCTCTTTTGCCGCTTTTTCATCGACATAGTTATGGCCGATACTGCTTTCGGCAATGACCAGTATTCCGACTTCGTCTGCCGCCTTGTAAAACATTTCGGGATGTATCTGACGGTGCAGACGCAGAGCGTTCATTCCGTTTTTGAGCAGATGGCGGTAGAGATTGTGAGGAGTTTTATCTTTGCTGTACTGCCGGGTGGTGATATCCATGTGTTGTCTCATCCAGTCGCTCCGGTGACCCCACGGGCCGCGCATCCTGACGTGCCTGCCGTTGAGATGGAAGTCAGGACCTTTTATCTCGACATATCGGTATCCGAATCTGGTACGGCTCTGCATGGAAACAGCGGAGTTTTTGATTTTCAGCACGGCATAGTAAAGATTAGGCTTGCCGATATCCCACAGTTTGAGTTCATCTTTTACGTTGAAAGTGCAAGAGGCACTCTTTGAGGAGTTTTTTGCAATGTTCAACTCCTGTTCAGCTGAAAATATACTTTTTCCATCGTAATCTGTTATTGAAAACTCAAGTTTGCCCTCAAGAGCGGAAGAAGAGTTGTTCACAATTTCAGCATCTATGCGGACTTGATTTTTCGAGGGAGTAACTCCGACGCTCTCAGTTCTCACCGCAGGACGCTTTTCGATGACGGGCACTCCGATTATACCTCCTGAAAATTTGGCAGAGGCTCCGACAGGATAGATATAGAGATGGTTTTTGACCGGAACCGAGGATAATCCCATAACTTTTATCACCAC
>JAFVZB010000011.1 GCA_017508385.1 Lentisphaeria bacterium
GCGACGCTGCGGGCAGGCACTCAGGGCCTTTGATTTACTTTTCTTTTCTTTTTCTTCGCGTCCGAAACGCACCAACTGATTGATTGTCGGCATAACCTTTTCCTTGATATTTCCTGTTTTATATCTTAAAAAGCTTTATACATCTACACATTACGAGCATATAAAATATCACAGAAACGCAATGTTTTCAAGTATTTTTCATTGCGTTTCCTGATATTTTTCAACATTTTGTTGTTTTTATCACTCGTCTGAGCTCTCAACACCAAAACCTTCCTCGGGAGTTTCCGGCAAATATTCCTTTGCCTCGTCGGGCAGCATATCGCCTTCGGCTTCTCTCCACTGGGCGGCGACATCGCTCACGCTTTCCTCGGCATCGGCATTTTCGGCAGGAAGTTCAGGCTCGATTTCGGTTCCGAGATATTTCAGTCTCAGGTTCTGAACTCTTGCAGTACCGGTTCCGGCGGGAATCAGATGTCCGGTGATGACGTTCTCTTTGAATCCGGCAAGGTTATCGATCTTTCCGACCGTGGCAGCCTCGGTGAGGATACGGGTGGTATCCTGGAACGATGCCGCTGAGATGAAGCTCTCGGTTTCCAATGCGGCTTTGGTGATACCAAGCAGCACCGGCTCTGCCTCGGCGGGTTTGCCGCCGCGCTCGATGACTTCACGGTTGATACGGTTGAACTCGATACGGTCGAGCTGCTCACCCTGGAGATAGTCAGTTGCGCCCGGATCGGTGATGCGAACCTTCTGCATCATCTGACGGATGATGATCTCAATGTGCTTATCATTGATCTCAACACCCTGGGTACGGTACACCAACTGGATCTCATCGACCAGGTGACGCTGGAGTTCGTGGATTCCGCAGATCTCAAGCAGAGTGTGCGGAATGATCGAACCCTCGGTCAGCTTCTGACCCTTGCGGACGAAGTCTCCTTTGCTCACGGTGAGGTGCTTGTGCAACGGTATTGAGTTATGCTCCTCAACTTTGCCGGAAACTCGGTCACGGATAATGAGCTGGCGTTTGTTGCGGACAACGTTATCCTGCTCAATAAATCCGTCGATACGGGCGATCTCAGCAACGTCCTTCGGCATGCGGGCCTCAAACAGCTCCGCAATTCGGGGAAGACCGCCGATAATATCTTTGTTCTTGGAGGACTGACGGGGAACACGGGCGACAACCATACCTGAGCTGACACGCTCTCCGGTGTGGGTCATCAACACCGCTCCTGACGGAAGCGGATAGTTGGCAATGACTTCTCCGGCGTCATCGGTAATGACGATCTGCGGATGCAGGTCATCACGGTGCTCCATAACTGTTCCCTGATCGGAGGAACCGCGTTTCTGCTTCTGGATGGTGACACCTTCCACCAAGTCCTGAAGCTGGACGATTCCATCCACCTCGATGATGATCGGAACGTGACTCGGATCCCAGCTGGCGAACACTTCGTTGAGTTTGACTGTTTCGCCATCCATCTTCTCGAGCACTGAACCGGCATCCAGCTCGTAACGCTCGAGTTCAGCCTCTGCCTGAGCATCGCTCCAGAAGTCGAAGTCCTTGATGTTGGTGCCGATCGCGGCTGCCTCAACAAGAGCATTCTCGCGCTTCTCTTTCTCGATCTCTTTGGCTTTGACCGGATCGTAAATGATCACATATCCGTTCTTATTGACAACGACGTTCTTGCCCTTCTGGTTGAGGACGGTACGAACGTTGAAGTATTTCAAAACACCGGCACTGTGCGCAGTGAGAACCGGCTGTTTGTATGCACTTGACGCAGTTCCTCCGATGTGGAACGTACGCATTGTAAGCTGAGTACCGGGCTCACCGATCGACTGGGCGGCGATGATACCGAGAGCATCTCCCTCACGTGCCTCACGGTCGCTGGCAAGGTTCCAGCCGTAGCACTTGACACAGAGTCCGTGCTTGCTCTCGCAGCTGAGGGCGGAGCGGATGAGCACACGTTTGATACCGCGGTCATCGATGAGTTTCGCCTTCTCAGCAGTGAATATCTCGCCTGCTGCGATGATGAGACGTCCGTCACTGTAAACGGGGTCACGGACATCCTGGGCACTGTAACGGCCGATGATACGGTCGCTCAACGGGAGCATGACTTCGTCACCCTCGGTAATGGCACTTGTCCAGACACCTTTGGTGGTTCCGCAATCGTGCTCACGGCAGATGATATCCTGAGCGACGTCAACCAGACGGCGGGTCATGTAACCGGAGTCTGCGGTTTTAAGAGCGGTATCAGCAAGTCCCTTACGGGCACCGTGGGTACTGATGAAGTACTCGAGCACCGAAAGTCCCTCACGGAAGTTGGAGATGATCGGACGCTCAATGATGTCGCCGGACGGTTTTGCCATAAGTCCGCGCATACCTGCAAGCTGACGGATCTGGTCTTTGCTGCCACGGGCGCCGGAATCGAGCATGGCGTACACCGGGTTGATCTCGCCTCTCTGGCTGGCTGCCTCAAGACGGGTGATCAACTCGTCAGCAACGGTCTTGCTCGCCTGACTCCAGATATCGATGACCTTCTTGTAACGCTCACCGTCGGTCAACAGACCGTCGTTGTACTGAGCGAGAACGGTATCGACCTCGGCACGGGCTTTCTCGATGATCTCAGCCTTGGTCTCAGGAACCTGAAGGTCAGCGATGGAAATTGAAAGTCCGGCGAGAGTTGAGTGTTTGTAACCGAGATCTTTGAGGTCGTCGAGCAACTTGATGGTTGCTTCGTGACCGGCGATCTGGTAGGAATCACTGATAAGTTTACCGAGCTGCTTTTTCTTGGCAACTGCGTTATAGAAACCGAGTCTCTTATCCCAGATCTCGTTGAAGATACAACGTCCGGCGGTAGTCAGGATGTATTTGGAATCCTTATCACCGTAGAGAGTATCCTTGCCCAGGTCGGGGTTCGGGATCTTTACCGCATCGTGCATGGTAATGAATCCTGCCTGCTTTGCGTAGAGAACCTCAAAGTAGTCACGGTAAAGTTTTGCACGCTCCTTGTTCTGCGGAGGGCAGGTAAGATAGTAGCTGCCCAGAGTGATGTCGTGGGTCGGAGTGGCAATCGGTTTTCCGTTGGCAGGTGAGAAGATGTTGTTGGGAGAAAGCATCAGCAGCTTGGTCTCCATCTGTGCCTCGTTCGACAGCGGAACGTGGACAGCCATCTGGTCACCGTCGAAGTCGGCGTTGTACGCAGTACACACCAGGGGGTGCAGACGGATGGCAGAACCCTCGATCAACACCGGGTCAAATGCCTGGATACTCAGACGGTGCAGAGTGGGAGCACGGTTGAGCATGATGGGATGACCTTTGGTGACCTCTGCGAGGATATCCCAAATCACATCCTCTCCGCGCTCGATCATCTTCTTGGCGGCACGGACGGTATGAGCAAGTCCGCGCTCCTTGAGGTGACGGATGATGAAGGGCTCAAAGAGGATCATAGCCATCTTCTTCGGCAGACCGCACTGATGGATCTTCAACTCAGGACCGACAACGATAACTGAACGGCCGGAGTAGTCAACACGTTTACCGAGCAGGTTCTGACGGAAACGTCCCTGCTTACCTTTGAGCATATCAGAGAGACTCTTGAGCGCACGGTTACCGGCACCGGTGACGGCACGGCCGTGGCGACCGTTATCCATCAGGGAGTCAACAGCTTCCTGAAGCATACGTTTCTCGTTGCGGATGATCACCTCGGGAGTACGCAGCTGGAGCAGGTTGTTCAGACGGTTGTTGCGGTTGATGACACGACGGTAGAGGTCGTTCAAATCGCTGGTGGCAAAACGTCCACCCTCGAGCGGAACCAGCGGACGGAGATCCGGAGGAATCACGGGGAGAACTGACAAAATCATATATTCGGGACGGGAGTTTCCTGAAATGAATCCCTCGACCAGACGGAGACGTTTTGCAAGCTTCTTGCGCAGAGCTTTGTTGTTTCCGCCTTTGAGTTTGTTTTCAAGATCGGCTTTGAGCTGGATAAGATCGACCTGCTCAAGAAGTTTCTTGATGGCAGGAGCTCCCATCTCGGCAACAAAGCTGTCACCGTAATCCTCGCAAGCCTGACGGTACTCATGCTCACTGAGGATCTGCTGAAGCTGCAGTGAAGAGGTTCCCGGATCGGTAACCACATAATCTTCATAGTAAATGACGCTTTCAAGATGCTTGGCAGTCATATCGAGAATAAGTCCGATACGGCTGGGCATACACTTGAAGAACCAGATGTGGGAAACGGGAACTGCAAGCTCGATGTGTCCCATTCTTTCACGGCGGACTTTGGCGTGAGTCACTTCAACTCCGCAGCGGTCACAGATGAGACCTTTGGTCTTGACACGTTTGTGCTTTCCGCAGTTACACTCCCAGTCACGGGTGGGTCCGAAAATACGCTCACAGAAGAGACCGCCCTTCTCGGGTTTCAGGCTGCGGTAGTTGATGGTTTCGGGATTTTTCACCTCGCCATGGGACCAGGAACGGATGGTATCCGGACTTGCCACGTTGATCGAAATCGCATCAAAGTGGTTTGACTGTTCCTTTGCGAGCATCTCGCGATATGCGTTGGTATTATCAATCATTGTTGCTGTCCTGTATTAGTTGTTATCAGATTTTTTGATCGTGCGGATGTCGAGTCCGAGACTCTGCATCTCTTTGAGCAACACGTTGAAGGATTCCGGACGTTCGGACTCCAACAGGCTCTTACCGGTAACGATCGACTCGTAAATCCGGTTGCGTCCCTTGGTATCGTCGGACTTGACGGTGAGCATTTCCTGCAGAGTGTAAGCGGCACCGTAGGCTTCGAGTGCCCAGACTTCCATCTCTCCGAAACGCTGACCTCCGTGCTGCGCCTTACCGCCGAGGGGCTGCTGGGTAACCAGTGAGTAGGGACCGACCGCACGGGCGTGGATCTTGTTGGCAACGAGGTGGTCGAGTTTGAGCATGTAGATCTCACCGACCATCACGCGCTGATCGAAACGGTCTCCGGTGCGTCCGTCGAAGACGTCGGCCTTACCGTCATAGACGTAGCTGCCGTCTTTCTGCTGGCGGAATCCCCAGTGATAGTTCTTGCCATTCTCTTCGGCGTAACGCTCGTTGGCTTTTTCCATGAGGTTGACGATATCCTCCTCCTGAGCACCGTCGAACACCGGAGTGGCGACTTTGATGCCGAGCATCTTGGCAGCCCAGCCGAGGTGAGTCTCGAGAACCTGTCCGATATTCATACGGCTCGGCACGCCGAGCGGGTTGAGAACGATATCGACCGGAGTTCCGTCCGCAAGGAACGGCATATCCTCGATCGGAACGATTCTGGAAACAATACCTTTGTTTCCGTGACGTCCTGCCATCTTATCACCGACCTGGAGTTTGCGCTTGCAGGCAATATAGACTTTGACACGTTTGATGGTGCCCTGCTCTGAGTCGAATGAATCAACACTGTCGAGATAACGGCGGCGATGCTCCTCGTTCTCCTCGAACTGGGGCTTGAAGCTGTCGATGATCTCGGCGATCTTGGTCTTGGCTTCGCAATCTTCCATTGACCAGCTGTCGTAGTGCATGGCAAGTTTCTGGATGGCGTTCTTGTTGACCTTTCTGTTGGCATTGATCAGAACCGCAGAGCTCTGGCTGTCAGCTGAAGCATCGATCACAGGATAGGGAAGTTTGACTCCGAAAAGCGCATCAGAAAGACGGCTGGTCAAATCCTCAAGCAGAGCATTGTAGGTCTCGCGATAGTTGTTGCGGATCTGCTTTTCCTGATTTTTCTTCTCGGTCTTGGTCATGCTCTGTTTGGCACCGATCTCCTTGGCGTACTCGGTGCGGATATCCATAACGATACCGCCCTTGCCGCTGGAAACCATCAAGCTGGAATCCTTGACGTCGGCAGCTTTTTCACCGAAGATGGCACGGAGCAGACGCTCCTCAGGAGCAAGCTCGGTCTCATTTTTCGGAGTGATCTTACCGACAAGGATATCTCCCGGCTTGACCTCAGCTCCCTCGTAAACGATACCGCGGCTGTCGAGATTGCGCAGTGCATCCTCGCTGACGTTCGGAATATCACGGGTGATTTCCTCAGGACCGAGTTTGGTGTCACGGCTGGCGATTTCAAACTCATCAACGTGGATACTGGTATAAGTATCCTCTTTCACCAGTTTCTGACTGACGATGATAGCGTCCTCGAAGTTGTATCCGCACCAGGGCATGAATGCGACCAGCACGTTGTGTCCGAGAGCGAGCTCACCACCCTGAGTTGCGGCACCGTCGGCAAGCAGGTCACCCTTGGCGACCTTATCACCGCGTTTGACAACCGGCTTCTGGTTGATGCAGGTTCCGGCGTTGCTGCGCAGATATTTATAGAGTCTGTAAACCTGACGCTCCGGGTTTTCGGCGTTGCCATCGGGAGTGACCACGATGTGAGCACTGTTGACCTCGGCAACGATACCATCGGCTTTGGCGACGATAACGGCACGGGAGTCTCTGGCGATGCGCTCTTCAAGACCGGTTCCGACGTAGGGTGACTCGGGAGTCATCAGGGAAACAGCCTGGCGCTGCATGTTTGATCCCATCAAAGCACGGTTTGCGTCATCGTGCTCGAGGAACGGAATGATTCCGGCAGCTGCACTGACCAGCTGTTTCGGTGAAACGTCCATATACTGAACGGTCTCACGGGGATGCTCCTCAGATTCACCACGGTAGCGGCACATGATCATCGGACGGACAAAACGGTTCTCCTCATCGAGCAGAGCGTTTGCCTGAGCGATAACAAATTTTTCCTCTTTGTCAGCGGTGAGGTAATCGATCTGATTGGTGACCTGACCATCGACGACCTTGCGGTAAGGAGTCTCAATAAATCCGTACTCATCTATAATAGCATAGAGTGAGAGTGAACTGATAAGACCGATGTTCGGTCCCTCAGGAGTCTCGATCGGGCAGATACGTCCGTAGTGACTGGTGTGAACGTCACGAACCTCAAATCCGGCACGGTCACGGCTCAAACCTCCCGGTCCGAGGGCGGAAAGACGACGTTTGTTGGTGACTTCGCTCAACGGGTTGATCTGATCCATGAACTGGGAAAGCTGGCTGCGGGCAAAGAAGTCACGGATGACTCCGGCAAATGCTTTCGGGTTGATGAGCTTTGAAGGAGTCACGTTGGGATCATCAAAGGTCATGTGCTCGCGGATGAGACGCTCGGTGCGCAGCAAACCTACGCGGCACTGATTCTGCAGCAGCTCTCCGACGGTGCGGATACGGCGTGCGCCCAGGTGGTCGATATCATCGGCAGGAGCGTTGTTGTGGCGCATCTTGATGAGCATTTTGGTAGCTGCCATAAGATCTTTGGGATCAAGAACACGCAGATCAGCGGGAAGTCCGACTCCGAGACGCTCGTTGAGCTTGTAACGACCCACAGCTCCGAGGTCGTAACGACGGCTGTCGAAGAAGAGACGTTTGACCAGCAGACGGGCGTTGTTGATGTTCGGCGGATCTCCCGGACGCATACGGCGATAGATCTCTTTGAGAGCATCTTCTTCGTTGCGGGCGGGATCTTTGTGCAGACTGGCGAAGAGATAGTTATCTCCCTCAGCAACATAAGCCAGTTCGACCTGATCGATTCCGTTCTCGCTGAGAATGGCGAGATGCTGTTCGTTGATCTGCACCAGCTCATCGATGAGAACGATATCGTTTTCGTCGGTAACATCGTCAACTGTGTAGTATTTTGAAAGATCTGCGGGATCGATCTTCAGAAGGTCAGAGAGTTTCCAGGTTTTGACCTCATAGATCTCCTGCAGGATGTCGCGGTTGGTCGGATAACCGATTGCACGCAGGAAGGTGGTGATGTAGAACTTGCGGCGGCGGCGGCGACGGTCGAGATAGATGAGGATGTTGTCGTTGATATCGAACTGAACATCCATCCAGCTTCCGCGGTCAGGAATGACACGATAGCTGTAAAGAGTGCGTCCGGAGGTATGACGGGTCTTCTCGAAGCAGATTCCCGGACTGCGGTGCAGCTGACTGATGATGACACGCTCGGCACCGTTGATGATGAAGGTTCCCTGCTCGGTCATGATCGGAATATCACCCATGTAAACACGCTCAGGGATCTCGTTTCCATTGACCTTCAGCAGGAAATCGACGTACAGCGGAGCATCATAAACTTTACCGTCTTTGATACAGTCGATCACGTTGCTCTTCTGCTCGCTGGGAGTTCCGATCTCGTATGAGACGAACTCGAGGCTCATCTGTTTGTCAAAACTCTCGATGGGGAAAATCTCGGTAAAGACTTCCTGGAGTCCGTGGTTCTTGCGCTCTTCCGGCGGAGTGAAACGCTGGAGGAAATTCGCATAGGAGTCGAGCTGGATTCCGATCAGGTCCGGAATTTCCAGAACGTCATGGAGTTTTCCAAAGTTCTTTCTTTTCTGCATTGTCTGCTCCTGTTTGCGGTTTCACCCACCCTTAAGGGTGGATTTGACCATTTTGTTTATAAAAAATTCACTAAATTTTCAATTTATTTTCATCGGAAGTCAAAAAACTGACTCCCTTTACACGAAACAACCGATCCCCCGTTCTTTTGACAAAAAAGAACCGGGCATCGGAATGCCAGATATTATTTAACGCACCGGACAAAAAACCACATCGCAGTACGGTAAAATCACTTTTCAGATACCATGAAATACAGCAAAAGACCACACTGCATTGTCATGTTCGGGATTGAAAACAACCCCATTTTTTATTTTTTCAAGCGGATATCGCTCCTCAAAATTGCGTGTTTTCCAACGGGTACCAATGATGAAAAACAACTCAATACAGATACTAAATCCTAAACGAAACAGCGACCGGAGGGAAAAACTCCCCTCCAGTCGTTGTGGAACAAGTAACTTTTATTACTTGACTTCGACCTTGGCGCCAGCCTTCTCGAGCTGTTCCTTGATCTTCTCGGCCTCTTCCTTGGAAGCGCCTTCTTTGATGGCCTTGGGAGCACCCTCGACCAGATCTTTGGCCTCTTTCAGACCAAGACCGGTGATGGCGCGGACCTCTTTGATGACGTTGATTTTGTTGTCGCCGAAGCTGGCGAGGATCACGTCAAACTCAGTTTTTTCCTCAGCGGGAGCGGCGGCGGCAGCGGGAGCTGCAGCAGCGGCGACTGCCACGGGGGCAGCGGCGCTGACGCCAAGACGCTCTTCCAGAGTCTTGACCAGCTGGGAGAGTTCCAGAACGGTCATGTTCTCAATGTAGGAAACGAATTCTTCCATTTTGTTTTCTTCGGACATCTTAATGCCTTCCTTATATTCAGTTGCTGTTTTGGACTTTGTCTTTGTATGCGTTGATCACGTTGACGATACTCGCAGCCTTGGCGTTGAGCACGGTCACCAGATTGCGCGACGGTGCCTGCAGGACACCGAGCAGCATCGCCTGAAGCACCGGCTTGGACGGGAGATCCGCCAGAGCGGTGACATCATCGGATGAAAGGACGTTTCCGTCCATATAGCCGCCCTTGCTCTGCAGGAGATTGCACTTCTTGGCAAACTCCTTGACCAGTTTAGCCACTGCGCTGCAGTCACCCTGACCGTAGATTATTGCAGTGCTGCCGGTCAAATCGACGGCATCCAGACCGTTGATTTCAAGTGCCGCTGCCGCCTTCTTGATGAGGGCATTCTTCTGAACACTGCAGCGGGCATTGACTGCCGCAAGCTGAGTGCGAAGCTCAGTGACATCTTTCACGGTCATACCGGCGTAGGTGACGAAATAGCAGTAATCAGCATCGTTGATCATGCTGCTGATCGACTGAACCAGAAACTTTTTCTCGCTTCTCATTATTTCGCCCTCGCCAATTCTTTAACGTTGACCTTGATACCGGGAGTCATAGTTCCGGAAATGGTGCAGGAGATAAGATAAACTCCTTTGGCTGAACTCGGTTTTGCCTTGTTCACTGCGTCTGCGATCGCATCAAAGTTGGCGATCAGAGCGGCAGTCTCAAATGAGAGCTTGCCGAACGGGACATGGACGCAGGCACCACGATCTGCACGAAACTCAACTCGACCGGCCTTAGCGACCTTGACAGCCTCGCCGACAGCATCGGTAACAGTACCGGTTTTCGGGTTGGGCATAAGACCGCGGGGACCCAGCTGACGACCGAGCGGACGAACCATTTTCATGGCGTCAGGAGTGGCAATCAGAATGTCAAAATCGGCATAACCGTCTTTGATTTTCTGAACCAGATCCTCATAACCGACCACGTCTGCACCAGCTTCTTTGGCCTCGGCAGCAGCAGGACCGTCGGCAACAACCGCGACTCTGACCGCTTTACCGGTTCCGCTGGGCAGCGCAACCGCGCCGCGGACCGTCTGATCTGACTTGCGGGGATCGATTCCGAGTTTGATCGCAATTTCTGCGGTCTGGTCGAATTTGACTCCCGGCAGTTTTTTGAGCAGCTCGATAGCCTCTTCGAGAGTGTGGCGTGCATTGATATCGCCAACGACTTCCAGCTGCTGTTTGTACAGTTTACTTCTACGCATCGACCACCTCGATTCCCATACTGCGTGCGGTTCCTTCGATGATGCGCATCGCCGCTTCTTCGCTACGGGCGTTGATGTCTTCCTTCTTTATCTGCACGATCTCACGGATCTGATCACGAGTGATCTTACCCGCTTTCTCGCTGCCCGGCTTTTTAGCTCCGGATGCCACACCGACTGCCTTCTTGATGAGGACGGCTGCCGGCGGGGATTTGCAGATAAAGGTGAAACTACGATCCTGATAGACCGTAATCACAACAGGAATAACTGTTCCGCTCTGAGCTTGAGTGGCGGCATTGAACTGCTTACAGAACTCCATAATGTTGCAACCGGCCGCACCGAGTGCGGGTCCGATCGGCGGAGCCGGGTTAGCGGCACCTGCCGGTATCTGCAACCGGATCAAGCCTGTAACCTTCTTTGCCATAGTTAAACTTCCTTACTTTTGAGTTCCACGTGGTCTGAACCGGCAGGAATTCTGCCACATCGAACACACCAATTTTTTAAGTAAAGTCTTGACCTTCTTGACTGATGAAAACTCATCAGCTCAAACGATCAACCTGCCAGAACCCCAATTCAACCGGAGTAGAACGACCGAACACCGAGACTGAAATAACCAGTCTGCCGCGTTCACGATCGACTTCCTGAACGGTTCCTTCAAAGCCCTCGAACGCATCCTCTTTGATCTGAACACGATCGCCGACTTCATAAATACACTTCTCAATGCTGCGGTCTGCATCATCCTCAGGATTGCGACGCAGCTCTTCAATCTCACGATCGGTCAGCGGAATCGGACGATTGCCGCCACCGGGGAAGCCCATCACACCCTGGACACCACGGACAAAATACCATGCTGCCTCATTGATGCTGCCATCTTCCTCGTAAAGATCCATGCGAACGAAAACATATCCGGGGAAGATCTTGCGTTTGGTATCGATCGGTTTCTTTCCGTTACGATACTCTTTGACAGTCTCCATCGGGATAAACGCCTCATAGACCTTCAGCTGATCACCCATATTGATCTGACGCTGAATAGTGTCGCGGACCTTGTTTTCGTTTCCGGAAAGGGTCTGCACAACAAACCACTGACCGCGATTATCCTGCTGTTCCTCCGGCTGTTCGACGGGGAGTCCGTTGTTTTCGTTCATCTCTTCCATATTCTATAACCAAGCCTACGCTTAATTGATATTGCCAACTGTAACCAGACGGATCACCAGACGGGCGACCTCATCAACACCTGCGACGAAACAGGCAAGAATAAGCATTGCAACCACGACCAAAACGGTTGACTCTGCCAACTGACGGCGGTCGGGCCAGGTGCAGCGGCGCATTTCAGCCGCTGTCTCAGCAATGAAACGACGGATCTTGCCGATGAATGAAACCTTGTTCTGTTTTTCTTTATCCATAGTATTTAATCGCTTATTTTCGTCCGGTGTAACAAAATAATTGGCAGGAGAGGTGAGGCTCGAACTCACGACCTGCGGTTTTGGAGACCGCTGCTCTAGCCAACTGAGCTACTCTCCTGCAAAAGTGTTCCTTTCGGAACCAGCTGCCGGTTACTACACCGACTGCGCTTTTGCGGACCTGCCGTTTTATCAGCGGGTCTCTTTATGCAAGGTGTGCTTATGCTCGAACTTGCAATACTTTTTCTTCTCAAGGCGCTCAGGAGTGTTGCGCTTCTCTTTCATCGTCGTATAGTTACGACGTTTGCACTCAGTGCACTCCAAAATAACCAGTTCACGGGCCATAACAGCACCACTTTTTCTATTTGTATTCCTGCTGCGCTCGCAACAGAAAAGCATTAACGTTTATACGATAATTATCCCGAACCGCCTCTATCAGCGGTCCGGGATATGTCACATTTACAAGTAATTACTTGACGATCTCGGTGACTCGACCGGAGGCAACGGTGCGTCCGCCTTCACGGATAGCGAAGCGGAGACCCTTCTCCATAGCGATCGGGGCGATCAGCTCAACGGAGATGCTGGTGTTATCACCGGGCATGACCATCTCGACACCCTCTGCGAGAGTGATGGTACCGGTCACGTCAGTGGTACGGAAGTAGAACTGAGGACGATAGTTGTTGAAGAACGGAGTGTGACGTCCACCTTCCTCTTTGCTCAGAACGTAAATCTCGCCCTTGAACTGGGTGTGCGGAGTAACGCTGCCCGGTTTGGCAAGAACCTGACCACGGGCGACATCCTCTTTCTTGGTGCCGCGGAGCAAGCATCCGACGTTATCACCGGCCTCACCCTGATCGAGAAGTTTACGGAACATCTCGATACCGGTAACGGTGGTTTTCACGGTGTCACGGATACCGACGATCTCAACCTCTTCACTGAGCTTGATGATTCCGCGCTCGATACGTCCGGTGACCACGGTTCCACGACCCTCGATTGAGAAGACGTCCTCAATCGGCATCAGGAAGGGTTGGTCAACATCACGTGCCGGCTCGGGAACGAAAGCGTCAACAGCTTCCATAAGCTCGACGATGCACTGAGTAGCAGGATCATCGGGGTTACCCTCAGCCTCAACAGCCTTCAGAGCAGAACCCTTGACGATCGGAGTATCATCGCCGGGGAAATCATATTTGCTGAGGAGCTCGCGGATTTCCATCTCAACGAGGTCGAGCAGCTCAGGATCATCAACCTGATCAACTTTGTTCATGAAGACGACGATAGCGGGCACACCGACCTGACGGGCGAGCAGAACGTGCTCGTAGGTCTGAGCCATCGGGCCGTCGGTTGAAGCGATCACGAGGATGGCTCCATCCATCTGGGCAGCACCGGTGATCATGTTCTTAACGTAGTCAGCGTGTCCGGGGCAGTCAACGTGTGCATAGTGACGTTTCTCGGTCTGATACTCAACGTGTGAAGTGTTGATGGTGATACCACGCTCACGCTCCTCGGGAGCGTTGTCGATGTCAGCATAGTTCTTCAGCTCACCACCGAATTTGCGAGCCATCGTCATGGTGATGGCAGCGGTAAGGGTGGTTTTACCATGGTCAACGTGACCGATGGTACCAATGTTGACGTGCGGCTTTGTTCTTTCGAATTTTTCCTTAGCCATTTTCTGGTCCTCCTGATAAAAGGGGTTTGTTTGAATTCGTTTTTGAAATTTGATTACTACTAAAAAATGGAGCCTACATCCGGACTTGAACCGGAGACCTCATCCTTACCAAGGATGTGCTCTACCGACTGAGCTATGTAGGCATTTAACAAAAAAATGGTACTCGAGGGGGGACTTGAACCCCCAAGGTTTGCACCATATGGACCTCAACCATACGCGTCTGCCAATTCCGCCACCCGAGCACTTAAAATTTTCAGGTTTCAATCTATTTCGATTGACAACATTCCTTAATATAATGGTGTTTTTCTTTTTTTCAAATGAGTTTTAGATTTTTTTAGCATTTTTTTGGCATTTTTTCTGTTTTTTCAGGCAATCAATGCAATTCTCCGTCATAATTGAATGTTTCCGACTCTATCGTGCGCCAGGTGGCGTTGGTCAAATCATAGTAGTCATAAACGCCATCCATGCGGGGTATCGAAAAGACCGGACGGGCAAAAATGCGGGTAAGTCCGCTCCTTTTATCGTATCTCACTTCAAACTCCTGGCGGCGGTTGTCGTGAACCTGACCCTCAACAGGAATAGCGGCTCTCGTAGTCAGCAATGCAGGTCTGCCGTGGCGGTACAGTTCGACCGGAACAACTGACTTTCCGACCAGTGCCGCTACGGAATCCTTTTCAAGCTCTATGTGCGCCATCACCTTTGCCGTCCCCATTCGCTGCAACTCGACTGTTGCCATACTGTTGCACACCGGAAGCGGAGTGGATGCTGTTACTACTATATCATTATATTTTTCCAGCAGAGCAAATCCGTACAGCGAAGTGACCCTGAAGCGGCGTATTCCAAGATTATAAGCGTTTTCTATTGCTTTGGCTACGGAATTTACCCTGTCTTCACTGATAAACTCGGGCAGGATCGCCTCTCCGCACTCTTTTCCGGCATCAAAAACGCTCACGGCACGCACGGCATTTTTATTGCCCGGCTCAGCTCCGTGAACTTTGACGGCAACGGTTTCCACCAGCTTGGCAGGCAGAGTGTACTGCAGAGCAAGTGCTGTGTAATCACGCCGGAACTGCTCAAGAGCTATTCCGCTGTTGTCAATCACTCCGCCATTGGCAAGCCGCTGTTTGGCAAATTTCCAAAACTCACGTCTCAACTCTTTGAGTATGGCAACCGGCAGAAAGTAGCTGCCGTCAATACTGACATTGCAAACTCCGAGCTCGAAGCGGTCGGAGTCAGCGCAGGCGAACTCTTTTTTCAACTGCTCAGCATCTGCAGGACGCTTTTGAGCATCACTCAGATCAAGCGCATAACTCCACTCAGGCAAAATGGTATTTCCTGAGTTGACAACTATATTGTTGCGGGTCAACACCACATCGAGATCGACTTTCATGCGCTTATCAGGCAGTGCCGCAACTCTGGCGGAGTAATCTCCGAAACTCTCGCCGATTTTGAAAATCACTCCCCGCTCGGGAACGGGTTTATCGCAGCAGACAAAAACCCGGTCACCGCTCTTCGCCCGTTTTGCAGGCTGATTGTTGACGAATATTTTGGTGAGACTCACAGCCGGTCCGTCATCTCCGCCGAGCGGCTGGATACGCAAACGGTCGCCGAGTCCTATTCGGCGGGTGGCTGTAAATCCGAAACCATCTTCGGCGACGGCTTCGACACTGCCGCAACGGATTCCGGTCGCTCCGATGGAGTCGAACTTCACCAATCCGTCAAACGACTCTTTGCGGTAAAATCCGGTCGACCACTTGCGTCCGCAGGTGCGGCTGAGGAGCTCTCTTGCCTCTCCGATGCGTTCACTGAACGACTCGGGCGGAGTATCGAGCATCATTCGATAGGCGGAAACCGCCGCTGTCACATAGTCCGGCTGGCGCAATCTGCCCTCGATTTTCAGACTCTCTACGCCGATATCACACAACTCCGGAATCAGCTCAAGTGCGGCGAGATCCTGCGGAGAAAAGAAAAATCCATTGCCGTCTTTTGAATAATAACGGCGGCGGCAGGGCTGTTTGCACTTGCCGCGGTTGCCGCTGTAACCGCCCATGTGTGAGGAAAAGAGACAACATCCGGAAAGGCTGCAACAGAGTGCTCCGTGAATGAACACCTCTATTTCAAGCTGACTCTTTTTTCTGATACTGCGCAACTCATCCATCGTCACCTGACGTTCAAGCACGACACGTTTGAGTCCGAGTTTTTCAGCAACGGCAAGACCGGCTGAGTTGTGAAATCCCATCTGAGTCGAACCGTGGAGCTCAAGATTTGGAAAATACTCTCTGGCGACACGCAACACTCCCAGATCCTGCACCAGCAGAGCATCGGGAGATATCTCGTTGAGGGCGGCAAGCATTTCCACCACTTCGGGCAATTCGGTCTCTTTGATGAGCGTGTTGAGCGTGACGTAAACTTTTTTGCGGTTGCGGTGGGCATAATCAACTATTTTTGCCATCGTATCGGCATCAAAATTTTCTCCGCGCTCACGGGCGTTGAACTTGTTCAAGCCTGCATAAATGGCGTCTGCTCCTGCATCGAACGCAGCCAGTGCTGAGGCGGGAGTTCCTGCCGGAGCCAGCAATTCGGGAAGTATTCTTTTTTCGGTCATAACATATTACTCCAATCTTATACGCGGATCTGCCCACGCATAAGCGAGGTCAGCCAGCAAATTCACAGTCACAAACAAAAAAGCACTCAAAACGACGATCGCTTTCAAGAGCTGTATATCTGAATTGTAGAGGGCATCAACTCCTGCGAAACCGAGTCCGGGAATCCCGAAGAAGGACTCGAGCAGCAGACTGCCGGTAAAGAGAAAGGGAAGTCCGGCACTTGCCCGGGTGATTATCTGGATTCCGGCATTGCGCAACAAATGACAGCCGTAAACTTTTACAGGCGCCGCACCTTTTGCGACGGCAGTTCTCAAATACTCTTTCTTCAATTCATCTGAAAAAACGGTTCTGAAAAAGCGGACATTTGCACCGACACCGCAGAGGATCCCGACGATGACGGGAAGAAACAGGTGCTTCACGCTTTCAAATCCCCAGAGCGGAAAGAGGTCAAGGGTGTAGCCGAGAAACCACTGGCTCAAAATTATCACCACAAGATAACTTACACTCATTCCTGAAACCGACAGCAAAACCAGCAGACGGTCGGCAAATGTGTTGCGGAACGCCACGGCGATGAGGGCGAAAACGATGCCGAAAAAAATCTCTCCGGCAAAAACCGGAAGCATCAGGGCAAGCGATGGCAGGATACAGCGCTTGAGGATATCTTTGATCGGTTCACCCGTGGAAATCGTCTCACCGAAATTGAAAAATGAGATATAGGGAAACTCACTGCTGAATGAAACGATCTCTCCAAACGTGCGCAGAAATCTGGAGTTAAAGGGATTGCTCTGATAACGGAAAACTTCAATTTTGAGCACCTTTTCTCCGGGCGCGAGCTCCGCAAAAAACTCCTCTTTGCCGCTTTCGATTTTGAACTCATAGTTCTTCCGGCTGCTTTTCATGCGGCAGAGCAGCTCTTCCGAGTCAAAGTTGCGCAGAAAACGCACCCCGTTTTCACTGTTCTGCCATCGGAACGCTTCGCTGCGGCAGCAGTGACCGAAAAACAGCGGCAGGTCTCCGCCGAGTTTGCGCCGCAATGAATCTATCTCCTGCGGACGGGCATCTTTGCCCAATGCAGCCGCAGCCGGGTCCCCTGCCCCCAGCTGGAACAATACGAAAGTCATCATCACGACTCCGATGATGACCAGTACTGAATAACTTGTACGACGCAATATATAGTTCAACATTTTTTACGGATGCACCGCCGGAAGTCCGGCTGATTTGCGCATATTATTATAGTATATGAAAAACTCACTGTCACGGGCAATCATTTTGAGCAGAGATGTTGCCGTAACTCCGAAAGTTTCTGCTGCCTTGCGGTAATCCCATGCACAGGAGTCGAGCAGATCGAGTAATTTTGCCAGAAACAGCGGGTACATTTTATTTTCGAGCGAACACACCGTCTGCTCCGGCGGAATGTACTCCCGTCGTACAGCATACGCCAGACGTTTGCGCAACTTGACCAGTGCTGTCGCACGGTTGCGGTGCTGACTGCGCTCGGAACAATCCTCTGCTGTAATGGAATACTCTTCAAGAGTGACCCTGACGGCACTGGAAGTTTTGTTGCGCTTCTGCCCGCCGTTGCCGGTGGCTTTGAAAAACTCAAGACGGCAGTAGCGCACCAATTCTTCGTCATCCATCAAAAGCAATGTATCCCGGTCAGGCATATCTCAGTCTATCATGTACCGGACGCAGACTCCGGCAGGAAGCACCCTGCCGGTTGACTCCGGAATGGTCATTTCAAATGATTCAAAACTGCCTTTGCCGGGAAACGCCTCTCTGATCATACGCTCGAGCACCAGAAGAGAAAATCCCGGAGAGTGACAGCTCAACACCAGAGTAAATCTTACGTCACGGTCACGCAGAGAGGCGCAATCGGCGAGGAGTTTCGGCAAATCGGTCTCGATTTTCCAGACTTCGCCTTTGTTGCCGCGTCCGAATGACGGAGGGTCGAGGGCGATGAGAGAGTAGCGGTTTTCACGGCGCAGCTCACGCTGGACAAATTTTTTCACATCGTCAACTATCCAGCGGATAGTCGGAGGAACGTGCGGATTGTGGGTGAGATTTTCCCTGCCCCAATCAACCATTCCCTGAGCGGCGTCAAGGTGACACGCAGAAGCTCCGGTCGCCGCCATCGCCATACTGCCGATCCCGGAGTATCCGAAAAGGTTCAACGCCTTTTCTCCTTTACCGATGCGGCTTTTGAAAAACTCCCAGTTGGAGTACTGCTCGGCGAAAAAACCGAGATGTCCGAAACCGGTCGGCTTCATTATCAGATTGAATCCGCCCCATTCGGCAAGCCAGCTTTGCGGGATGCGGCTTTTGTATTTCCAATTTCCCGAACCGTCACTGTTGCGGCTGAACACGGCGTCTGCCGCCAGCCACTCATCTTCAGAAAGCGACGGAGCCCAAAATGCGTTCAATGCAGGACGCACCAGGCGGTAAGGTCCGACCTGTTCAAGTTTCTTCAAATTTCCGCTGTCAAGCAGACGGTATGGCAAAATTTCACGGGACATAAACTCACTCCTCACTGCGATATACGATCGAACCTCTGACAACGGTCATCAAAAGCCGGTTGGTTCCACGTTCAAAAACGGCAAGATCCGCCCGTAATCCGGGACGGAGCAAACCGCGGTCTTCAAGTTTTAACTCTGCCGCCGGATTGGCGGTCACCGCCCGTGCCGCCCGAGTCTCGGCAAGGTGACCGCTGCTCATAAGGCTGTGCCAGCCGGAGTTCAACATGGTTGTCGTTCCGGCAAGAGCTCCTGTGGCAGTCTGGGAAAATCCGTTTATCACTTTGATTGCAGTTTTGCCGATGTGATACTCTCCATCGGGCATCATCGCTGCCATCGTTCCGTCACTGATACCAACGATACGGTCAGCACGCTTGCAGCGGCAGGCGAGATCGACCATACGGGGATGCACATGACGTCCGTCGATAATCAGCTCGGCGGTGACCCTGTTGTCGGTGAGTACGATCGAAGCGAGTCCGAGGTCACGCTGGTGGAGCGGCTGCATACCGTTGAAGAGATGGGTACAGCGGGTCGCTCCGGCATCGATCGCGCGCAAAGTTTCATCGGCATCGGCAACGCTGTGGCCCATTGACGGAATAACATTGTATGAGAGCATCAACTCGATCAATTTATCTGAATTCTTCAACTCAGGAGCAAAAGTCATGGTTTTGACCATTCCGTCTCCTGTTTTGAAGATATCTTCGGCAAACTTCAGGTCGATTTCCGACAACAATTCTACCGGCTGGGAGCCGGATTTGCACGGATTGAGAAACGGACCCTCAAGGTGAACGCCGAGCGGCTCAGCTCCGCTTTTGCAGCGGCGCATCTCTGACACCAGATTTCCGAGATTGGATATCATCGCATCAGGAGTATTGGCGACGACCGTCGGAACAAAACCGGTAACTCCGCAGCGGCAGAGGGTGAGACACATATCCTCCAGAGTACGGGGAGAGCTTTCGAGAGCTGAACAGTCGCATCCGCCTGCTCCGTGAATGTGAGTATCGATAAACCCGGGAGTCATATAAGCGTTTTCAAAACGCACCACTTCGAGCTGAGTTTCCATCGTAAAACCGCTCAAACCGCCAACAGCGATGATTTTGTCATTCTCGCAGAGAACAGCGGCATTCTCTATTTTTTCATCCGGAGTTACCAGATAATCCACCACATACAGGCGGCGAACACGCTCATTTGCCATATAACACCTCATAAAAAATACTATACACCGGAGTTAATATAGCACAGTGGCAGTAATTTTTCCATACATCAAACATCATTACTGCATTTTTTTCATATTTTTTCAAATTTGCATTTTTTGAAAACTGCGTTACATTATTACACAAAGGAGATCATCTATGTATAAAAACAAAAAACTGTGCATTTTTTCGTTTGTAATTTCAACTCTCATATGTTTCGCCGGAGAAAATCATGGCGGTGTTGCCCAATTGTGCTTTGATTTATACATTCTGAACCCGGATGGAACCAAAGCAAAACTGACCACTTCCGCCAGAAGAGTCGGGAAAAACCGCATCGTAACTGTAAAGCCGCATACAAAAACATACTCTTATTCCAGCAATTCCTGTTCTTTTATCAAAACAGAACACTGGCTGCGTTCTCCGTTTCCGGACGGTTACATGGAAATAAAAGCGGAAGCAGATTGTCTGCTCAAATTTGAGTTCACAGCATCTGAACCACCAAAAGGGAAATATTACTGGAACGAGATGAAATTATTTGTGGATGACAAACTTGTTCCGGAAAATGAATTTACAGTAAGATACGAAAAACGGAACTGCAACCTGCCGAAAATAATCAAAAAAACGCCATACACTTACAAAAGAGGCAAAAGAAAATATACATCTTATCGCAAAACCCTGGTCGCAAGGGAGGTCAAAGATATTCCGTCTCCGCAGAACGGAGGAATTATCTTCAACAGTTACCGCAGACCAATATTCACCAAACTGCTCAAAAAAGGGGAAAGTTTCAAACACCACTTTGAAGTAAAAGCCATTTCGGAAGTGGAATTCAAATAAACACAAAAAAACGTCCTTGCGCCATAAAGCGAAGGACGTCATTTCTGAAAACAACAGTTTTCACTTGATATTGTAGAAACCGGCTTTCTTTGCGGCAGTGACCTGCTCCCTTACTCCATTGAGCAAGCCGCCGAGTTCTCCGATAGCGGCAGTGACCGGATATATGGCAATCACTTCACTTGCCAATTTCTCTTTCAGACGATCAAGGTTTTCTTCAGCTCCCTCAAGATCCATTTTATTGGCGACAATCATTGTGGCGCGTTTTGAAAGTCCGGGCATGTAAAGCTCAAGTTCGTTTTTGAGCGCATCAAGATCATCAAGCGGATCCCTGCCGTCAACTCCGCCCATATCGAGAACGTAACTCAGCACCGAGGTGCGCTCGATGTGACGCAAAAAAGCGTGCCCGAGTCCGACGTTTTCGTGAGCTCCCTCGATGAGTCCCGGAATATCGGCAACAAGGATTCGCTCGAAATCGGGATACTCGACCACTCCCACCACGGGGTTAAGCGTGGTAAAGGGATAGCTTGCAACTTTGGGTTTGGCGGCGGAAATTGCTCCAAGCAGAGTTGACTTTCCGGCATTGGGAAATCCGACCAGACCGACATCGGCGATGGTCTTCAACTCAAGCTGGCAGCTCTTTTCTTCACCGGGCTTGCCCTCTTCGCAATAGCGGGGCACTCGGTTTACACTGCTTACGAAACGGGCATTTCCACGCCCTCCCCTGCCGCCTTTGGCGACCATGACCCGCATTCCGGGAGCATCAAGATCGGCAATCAGCTCTCCGGTCTCGGCATCGGTGACCACGGTTCCCACGGGAACTTTCACGATAACCGGCTCGGCATTTCTGCCGTGACAGCCTGCTCCCTTTCCGCCCGGACCGTTGGCTCCGCGGAAATGGCTTTGATAAACCAATGCGACCAGACTCTGCTCACTTGAAGTGCTTTCCAAATACACACTGCCGCCTGCTCCGCCGTCTCCGCCGTCGGGGCCGCCCTTGGGAACGAATTTTTCCCGGCGAAAACTGCAGCATCCGTTGCCGCCGTCGCCGCCTTTGACGGTTATTTTTACTCTGTCAACAAACATTATTTACCTCTTATTCAAAAAAAATGTCCGGAAAGCTGAAGATGCTTCCCGGACATCAAAGACTTTTTTTACAGACGATCAAACGTCCGACATCAGTTCGCGGCGACCGGAACGATGCTGACTTTGCGCTGCTCTTTGCAGAACTGAACAGTTCCGTCGCAGAGAGCGAAAAGGGTGTAATCACGTCCGCAACCGACGTTCACGCCGGGACGGAAACGGGTTCCACGCTGACGGACGATGATGGAACCGGCGGTGACGTTCTCGCCGCCAAATGCCTTGATACCGAGAAACTTCGGTTTACTGTCGCGACCGTTACGGCTGCTTGACTGACCTTTCTTATGTGCCATGATTAAGACTCCTGTTTATATTAAAATTACAAAATTATTCACTTGACGATTGCTTAAGATACCACCATTTGCATCAAAAGTCAAGCGCAATTTGATTATTTATTGTTATTTTCAACGAGAACACTGTTATTTCTCGCCCATATCACCTTGCGGCACGGAGATAATTCATCTTCGATAGAGAGGTCAAAGACCGGTTTTCCCGTGCGTACTTCATCGACGAACGCCTGAAAGAAATCGTATTTTTCCTCTGAAACATCTATCTCGGTGACTCCTTTGCCACTCTGATAGAGGCGGACTTTACCCAATCCCTCACCGCCGTCGAGAAAGCCGTTTTCGCCGAACACCCGGACATACTCGTAGCCCCAATGATTCCAATGAGGAGAACATGGACCGCAATAGTTGGCAGTTCCCGAGGCGACTCCGCCGTTTTCAAGCGTCATGGCAAAAACCACCGCCCTGCGGCAATCGCTGTTTTCATGGTCGTTGCCGAGCGTGGTCTCTCTCGCAGTCACTTCGACTACTTTCAACTGAGTGACAAACTCAATAAAGCGCATATTGTAGATACCCACCTGACGGATGAGTCCGCCGTCGATATCTTCGCTCTTCGGACGGCGGTCGTGCCACGGATAGCTCTTCTGGGTGTGCACGCTTATCACTTTGCCGATGACTCCTTCGGATATGAGACGTCTCATTCCGCAGTAAGGAGCGGCACTGTATGTCCCCGCCTGCTCGTGATAGATCATTCCGGTGCGTTTGGAAGTCGCGATGATTTCATCAAGCTCTTCTTCGGTGAATGCGCTTGGTTTCTCAGCGTAAACGTGTTTACCCTGCTCCATGCACCACACGGCAAGAGCGGCTTGCCCTTTTCTCAGCGGAGCGCAGAGAGAAACTATATCTACTCCGCTATTTTTCACCATATCTTCAAGCGACTCGTATCGGGGAGCTTTGCCCCGCACGCTTTCGGGCATGGCGCACTCTTCGACTCCGGAAATGCCGACTACTTCAACTTCCGGCATCGTATATGCTTTCCAGACCTGATGACCTCCGCCGTTTCCGTAAAGGGCGACTTTGACGGTATTCTTCATTACAACACCTTTTTCAATGCTTCTGCCAGCTGGTCGGGACAGCTGCTCTGACGGCTGCCGCAACAAATGCCGCTCAACCTTTTTACCGCCTCTGAAGCGGTCATTCCCCGCACCAGAGCAGTTATTCCCAGGTGATTTCCCGGGCATCCGCCGCGGAACACCACATCTTTCACCTCTTTGGTCGAGTCGTCAACTTCGACCTCGATCTCATAAGCGCAGACTGTGCCGTTGGTATCATGGATTATCTTCATTTTTCACCCCAATATTATCATGCTGCAAAGCAGAAGAAGCACCTCTGCGCATCCGGAAGCAAACGTAACATCATTACCGTTGACGATGTAATCTTCTGACCACACTTTTTTGCGGAAAAAGAGCGCAGTGCCTGCCGTTACCGCAAGCGAGACGAGCGTCGCCAGCGGATAACTCCAGAACCAGAGAAAAGCTATCACACCCGGTATCAGGTAGAGTTTCCACCGCTCTCCGGCTTCGACTTTGATTATGGAATTTTCCTCTCCGAAAGTTGCGCAGTACATTTCAAGCGAAAACACCAGCACAAAGAAAAGCAGGATAAATCCGGTATTTTCCCCGTTGGCGATGGCAAAAAACGCCGCGAGTTTGAAGAGAATAACAAAAGTCACCATTGAGTTCACAAAACTGCCGGCGCTCTCTTTGAAGATAAACTCTGCAATCTTTTCAGCAACCATTTTTCCGCTTCTGCCGGAATTGACCATTTCCATGATGATAACAGCGGCAAAAGCCCAGATGGCACTGCAGGGGATATTGACGTTCAACAGAATTCCGAGAGCGGCAAGAATGACTCCCGGAACCGCTCCTGCAACCGGTATCATCACCGCAGTATCAAATGAGCTGCTTTCCTGAACATCAAACTTTTCCGCCCACGGCAGAGGAATATCGACCATCATATTCCACGCCGAAAGAAACGAGCTGCAAATTTTATCAAGATGCTTCATCTTCAAGTATCCTCCAGTACTCCTGTTCCATTTCGGAATGCACACGCTGTGCGAGAGTTTTGCGGTTTTCTCCATCCGCAATTTCCGTCACTCCTATAATATAGACCCTCGAGACCACTTTTTTCAAGCCCAATGCGTGCCATAAATAAGTTCCGAAGCCGACATCACCGTACCACGCACTGCTTTTTTCGGGCTCTTCCGGGCAGCTGTAAAAGAGCAGAACCTTGAAAATCCTGCATTTCGTGAGTTCAGCCGCATCGAAAGCGGTCGATTTGAACGGAAGAACTCCATGCAGTCCGTCGGTACTGGTTCCCTCGGGATAGACCAGCATATTTACCGAATTTCTGATGGTCCGGGTGATTTCAATCGCACTCTTTTTCGATTCAAGTTTGCGTTTGCGGTCGATCCAGACCGGACGTGACAACGCTACCAGCCAGCCGATCACAGGTGTGCTTTTCAGCTCTTTTTTAGGAGCAAATCTTACCGGAAACACCGAGGCGTTTACCAATATATCAAAGGGTCCTGTATGATTGCTTACAACAAGTCCGCCCTGCTCCGTAACTTTTCCGTTCAACTCGATCGACACATTCATGATTTTGGCACATATCCCTGCCCACACCCGGGTCAGTTTTGCCGCACGGAGCATGACCAGTTTTTCATTGCGGAACACAGTCACCAAAAAACAGAACACTCCGATAAGAAAACTCCAGTTCACAAGAAGCAAAATGCGTATGATGCGGCGGAAAAATCCGCAAACCGCTTCAACTATTTTCATAAAATTCACTCCGATATTCTTTACTTTTCTATATTATAATGCATCTTGGACACATTTACAACTTGCCTATTGACAAAAAAGGTATATATTATGACGTATTTCACAATTTTTCAGGAGTTATTATGCAAAGAATCATCTCGTACGACACCGTCGTGGAACAGGTTGCCGCCCTTTGCGGAAAAGCCGCTTGCGATCTGTCTGCCGATGTAAAAAAGGTGCTCTTTTCAGCAAAAGAGCGTGAAACAACTGCAATGGCAAAAGATTTTTTTGACCAGTATCAGGAAAACAGCAAAATAGCAGAATCGACCCGTCTGCCGCTCTGTCAGGATACCGGTTTTGCCGTCTATTTCATCGAACTGGGATGCGATGTAAAACTTGACAGGTCTGATATTTACAGCGCAGTAAACGAGGGAACACGCAAAGGTTACGGAGAATTTTTCCTGAGAAAATCCATCGTTTCCGACCCGCTTTTTGACCGTAAAAACACCCGTGACAACACTCCGGCTATCATCCACCTGAAACTGGTTGCCGGAGATAAAATCAAAATCGTTCTCGCTCCGAAGGGCGGCGGCAGTGAAAATATGAGCGCAGTAAAAATGCTCAAGCCCTCCGACGGACGTCAGGGTGTCGTTGACTTTGTGGTGAACTCCGTGGTCAACGCAGGCGGAAACCCCTGCCCGCCGACCGTGGTCGGTGTCGGCATCGGCGGAACTATGGAAATGGCGGCTATCCTCGCAAAAACCGCTCTTTTGCGGGAGCTCGGCAAGCCTGCTGAGGATGAGCGTTATGCAGAACTTGAAAGGGAGATCCTTGAAAAGATAAACGCATCCGGAGTCGGTCCGCAGGGATTGGGCGGCAATGTCACCAGCCTTGCCGTTCAGATTTTACACCATCCGTGCCATCTGGCAAGTCTGCCGGTGGCGGTAAATCTCAACTGCCATGCGGCAAGACACGCAGAGGTGACGATATGATAAAGAAGATAACTACTCCGTTTTCAGCCGCAGATGCTTCAGATCTCAAAGCCGGAGACCAACTCAGACTCACCGGAGTCATTTACACCGGACGTGATGCCGCCCACAAGCGATTGGTCGCCCTGCTCGACGAGGGCAAAGAGCTGCCTGTCGATCTGCGTGACCAATTCATCTACTTTGTCGGTCCTTGCCCGGCTCCTCCGGGACGCCCCATCGGCAGTGCCGGTCCGACCACCAGCTACCGCATGGACGCCTACTCGCCGAGATTGATCGCCGATTGCGCTTTGCGTGGAATGATCGGCAAAGGCAACCGCTCCAAGGAGGTCGTCGATGCCATGAAACAGCACAAAGCGGTCTATTTTGCCGCTACCGGCGGTGCCGGAGCTCTCATCGCCCAGTGCATCAAAAAAGCGGATGTTGTCGCTTTCGATGATCTTGGTCCTGAGGCGATCTACCGGCTCGAAGTGGAAGATTTCCCGCTCACCGTGGCCATCGACTGCAACGGCAACACTCTTTACTGACAGGGGAACTGCACCAATGGCTCTGGAAAGAATGATCATAACCTGCGGAGGTACCGGCGGGCACTTCTATCCCGGACTTGCCATCGCCAAAGAGTTTCAGGATAGAGGAGGCAAAGTCATTTTGCTTTTATCAGGTGTCAACGCCGAAAAACAATCTGAAATCGCAAGAAGTCAGGGGGTCGGGGCAGAATGTCTGCCGATGATGCCTCACCCTCTGAAAAAGCCTTTCAAATTTTTATCCGGTCTCTTCGGAGGCATTTCAGGTTCACGCAGGGTGATAAAGCGTTTTGCTCCGCAAGCCATTCTCGGAATGGGCAGTTTTGCCAGTCTGCCGCCGATTGCCGCTGCGAAACTTTCCCGAATACCGTTGATGCTGCATGACGGAAACGCCCGTGTCGGCAGAGCAAACAGATGGTTTTCGCATCTGGCAGAATTTCTGGCAGTCGCCTATCCTGCGGTGAATGCGAAAAAGGTAAAAGCTCCGCTGCACGTTACCGGAATGCCGCTGAGAAAAGAGCTGATTCTGCAAAGGAATATTTCAAAATCTGGCGCCATTTCCAAACTCAATGAGTTATTTGAATGCAATCTCGATGCGAACAAAAATACCATTCTGGTGTTCGGAGGCAGTCAGGGAGCGGCGATTTTCAACGAATACTATCCTGAAGCATTCAGAAAACTTGAGGAACGTGATTTTCAGATACTCCATCTGACGGGAAAAGGCAAAATCGAAACTCCAAAAAAGATATATCAGGGTGCAAATTTCCCGTATCTTCTGCTGGAAAGCAGTGAAAAGATGGAGCTCTTTCTTGCCGCCGCCGACCTTGCCGTCTGCCGTTCAGGCGGAAGCTCTCTTGCCGAACTGGCACTCTTCGGAGTTCCTGCGATATTGACTCCGTATCCGCAGGCGGCAGAGGGGCACCAGACCGACAACGCAAGAGAGTTTGCCAAGTGCGATGCGGCAAAGATAGTTCCCAATGAGGAACTCACCAAAGAGAAAGCAGTCGAACTTATATCAGAGTATCTCGACAATGAATCCGACTGGCAAAGAAGAGCGCAGATCATGGCAACTAAAGCCATGCCCGATGCGACAAAGCAACTGCTTGAACTTATAGAAAAAGCTCTTGCAAAATAAACAACAAAAAAAAGCTCCGGCAGTAGCAGTGTGTTCCGGAGCTTTCTGTTACATAACGCCTTTTTCTTTCAAAGCGGCATTCACCAATCTTCCGTCAAGGTCGCATGGGTAAACCGAACTCTTTACCGCCATTGCGGCTGCGGTTCCTGCGCCCTCACCCACTGCGCAAACAGGAGGAATGACTCTGCTGCTGCTGTGCAGGGCGTGGTCAACGGATATAGCACGGCATCCCATCAGCAGATTGACACTCTTTTCGGGAACGATCGCCCGGTAACTTATCTCATAATAGTCATCGGCAGCTATTTTTTTCAAATAAGTTCCGGTTCCGCTCGGGTTGTGGATATCTATTGAATAGCTGCCCTTTGCCACTGCATCAGGATATTTTCTGGCGGTATCAAAATCCTCGACCGTCTGCACGATTTTACCCTTTATGCGGCGGCTCTCACGTACACCGACATGATGGGCTATCGACGAAATGCGGGCGTTTTCGCATCCAGGAACATGATTTTTCAGAAATCCGTAATACTCACGCACCTGACGTCTGCCTTCGATTTCAGCTTCAGAAAGCTCAACGGCATTGACTCCGCTCTTTTTTATGATGCGGGTGGTGTTGAAGTGAACCGTCTCATCTATCCATGTGTTGAACCACAACACATTTTCACGGGGGCAGTTGATTTTGCCTTCGGCTTTCAGACGGTCATAGATGGCATTGACTCCGGCACGGTCGGGATATCTTGAGCGGTCTATTCCGCTCAATTTAAAACAGGTGGTCATCGGCTGGCAAAGTCCATCTTCGTTGCCATACATCGCCTCACATCCGGAAAGAACCGCAAGATCTCCGTCTCCCGTGGAGTCAATGAAAACTTTGCCTTTTACCGCAACGTATCCCGACTTCGAGGAAAAAACTGCGGCTTCGATTTTGCCGCCATCCATTATAACATCACTGAGATTGTGGTGGTAAAGCAGTTTCACTCCGCTCTCAAGGCAGAGCTCTTCGAGCACCAGCATGGAGACGTTTTTATCCACGATGCGGCTGTAAAAATCCATATAGCTCTCATCGTATTTCTGTTCTTTTATCTCGGAAACAAGATATTTTCTCATGCGGCTGCACCACTCCTGAAAGATGCCTTTGGTCAGATATTTACCGTGAGCGTGATTGCTCATAAACGGGGAGACCTCTCCGAATGAAGCCATACCGCCCAGTGCTCCGTACCTTTCGACCAGCACAGTTTTCACGCCGTTTCTGGCGGCTGCGACTGCGGCGCAGACTCCGCCGGGACCTCCGCCGACAACCACGACATCGGCGCTTTCCACCACGGGAATATCTCTATTCACAGTATAATTCAATGTATTCATTTTTTGTTATTGTCCTAAATTTTGTGAAAAACATTTATAATTTCGGTATTACGCCCAAAAGATACCTGAAAAATCTTCTGATGCGCAAGATCTCCACACTGCTTTCCCGGGAAAAAACCACCTTGCGTGCCGCAGCCGATGAACTGCGGTTCAGTTCGGATTTCTATCTTTCCCGTTTTATCCGCAAAAACGCCGGTATCCCTGCTCCCCGATTCCGGAAACAGCTGCAGCAATACCCCGGAAAATGGTGATCATTCCAGAGTGATGCAGACGGGAACGGTGTGATCAAAACGCATTTTGACTTTTATACCGTCAGCAGTTCTTTCATAGGGAAGATCCTGCCATGAGACATCCTGATCCAGAAAGCGCAATTTGGAGCATTGCCGCAAATTTTCAGGAAGATACAAAGCTAGTTCCTCAAGGGGATCAACAGCAAGGTTGATACAGGTCAGGAACGCTTTGAAATCTTTCTTTTCCACAGGTTTGTTGGCAATGAAAAATACATGAGGCGCCTTTTTGACCATGGGGAACTGAGCATTGCATCTGATGAGAAGCTCCTGCAAAAGAGCCTGACGGCGGTAGTTAAAAAGGGAACTTGCATGATGATTTTCCAACGCAGCAGCAAAAATCACCACCTTGCCTCCCAGGGAGTTCCGGAAAAAAGTCATGCCGGGAGCGGTGTATTTGCCGTGGAAATCAACGATCTTCGTCACTTCTTCGCAGCCGGGGTCAGTGATCTCCACCTTGTAGAGGAAACCGTTTCCTTTGGGAGAATACGCATCCGCTCTTGTCATGGTGCGCCCCTTGAGTTCCGGACAGAAACTGTCGCAAATGATCTCTTTCGCCCCCAGATCGAAACGCGCTTTTCCCTGAAGCAGACCTTCTTCCACCCGGGCTCCTGTGAAGCGGGCAAAATTCCTTTCTGTCAGCACCCGGGCGGCGTCACCGTCAAGGAAAAGATTTTTGGCAAGAAGCTCCATGATCTTTTCATCGCTCAAAAAGCGCAGCTGTTCGCCTGAGACAAGAACGATATCTTCATCTTCTCTCGTGGTATAGGGGATCCCGAACGCAGAAACCACCTTGAGCCACTCCGCCTGACGGCAGGGGAAATTGACTCTTTCAAAAGGATCACCCAAGAGCCGCACGCCCTGCAGCTGACACCCCTCAACACTTTTACGGATGGCATTGAAACGGGAACGCTCACGGTGATACATCAAACTGTACGCCTTCTCTTCATCGTGGTCATCCAGCATCTGCTGGTTCTGAAAGACTGCGCCGTCAAAACCGAAAGAGAAGACTGCCCCCATCATAGCACGCATACAGCCGGCGGAGGTGTAAAAACGGGTGTGGGGATAGGTATCGCATTCGTGAATGAAAGTAAAATCCCCCTTGATGTGCTCTTT
Organism: Lentisphaeria bacterium; assembly: GCA_017508385.1. Lineage (GTDB taxonomy): Bacteria > Verrucomicrobiota > Lentisphaeria > Victivallales > Victivallaceae > UBA1784. Next base: position 30,348 of record JAFVZB010000011.1, read on the forward strand.
GGAGTAAAGGCATGAAAACAAGGTTCCAGGCAGATTCTTTATTTGTTCACCGCTATAAAAGGTTCCGTGAAAACGCACAAAAGGGGTATGCTTATTTCCGGCTAAGGCACGGGCGACTGCTTCGGCACAGTTGCCATCCTTTGCGCTGCTTCCGGGTTCCATGCACCCCATGGGGATCTCCGGAGTCAATTTATCCGCCTCAGTTCTGACAGCTTGAGCAAAAAGCACAAGAGAATCTTTCGCAAGCGTCTGCCACCTGCGGAGCAATTCCCGTGATTCAGCTTTCTTTTCAGTAAAGAGATACTCCAACTCCTTTCTTGAGTAAGATCTGCCTTCCCTGCGGGCAAATTCGGCGAGGTGATGTTCGCAAAAGCAGCCGGCGCCCCCGTGGCAGTTGATTCCGAAATCATCTTCTGTAATGAAAAAATCGGGACGTGCTTTATCAAGGAAAAATGCGACATCTTCGGCAAAGCGTTTCCGGTACCCGGGATCCAGGGGACAGGTGGAAAAAGGGGCTTCAGTACCATTTTGCCTGACGATCCGGGTATATCCGGGGGTAGGTCCGGATTTCAAAGTCAGTGTGTGCCACCAGCCGAAACTGATTTCAGGAGCCAGAAGCGCCTTGATCTGCTTAAAAATCTCGGCGCGCTCTTCAAAGTATTCCCGGGGCGGATAAGAGATACTGCGCCAACCTTTTGACGGCAGAACGAGCACAAATCTGCTGAATCCGTAATTGGAGTGCTGAAACATGATATTGTCTGCAACGCTGCGGACATCCGTATCAAAGGCCCCCATATAAACCGGGATCAATATGTTGATTTCATCGTGTTTTTTCATCTTATGTGATTGTCCTAAATTTTGTGAAAAACATTTATAATTACCATTGTTGACGACTACATTGCCTACACAATATCTTCGCTCAATATCGGCTTTCCATATACATATCCAGCCGTAAGTGTACGGAGCATTGCCGACCGGGTCGGCGCAGATATTGTTTATCACAAGTTCATTGCACTTTGCATTTAATATACCATGCGGAATACTGATTTCAAAGTTGCCCCACTTGCCGGCACCTTTATCAAACTTGATGTTTCCGGAAAAAACCCTCTTTCCGTTTACAGTTATTTCGCAGGGAACTTCTTCAAGCTCGGTCATTCCGATGAGGGTGATTTTCTTTACATCGTTTCCGGAAAACCTTGACACCGCCCTGCTCCACGGTGAGCTCGCCCGGCGCAGACAGATATTCTCACGGGATACCGGACGGCTCGGGTAATACTGTGCTCCTTTGAAGTCGCCGCTTTTTATCGTATTGCCTGAGACGACTTTGAGCTCTTTCGGCTTCACCACCGGGTTTGCCATAAACTTTTTCATCTCAGGGTCAAGCCAGAATTTTTTGTTTTTGATTTTTATTCCGGTGACATAGCTGAACCACACTGACACATCTCTGTACGGATGCGGATAATTGGTGAATGAGACCTTTTTATTCAATATCTTCATCAATTCAGCCACCTGGCTGGCAAAACGTTTGTAGTCGTTGTTCAACGGAGCATTATTTACGTTGAACTCATCAAGTTCGCTGAAAAGCAACACTGCTTTATGGTACATCAGCGACCTGCGCGCCCTGCCCTCAGCCGGAGCAGCGGCGATCGCTTTATCAAGCAATTTATGCAGATCAGCCAGCAGTTCAGGAGTAACTGTGCCAGTGATGGGAAACTCACAATACTGACTCGGCTTTTTCTCTTTGACGTGTTTATAAATACGGTTGAAGTAATCGACCATGTACGGAGCTGCCTCTTTACCGTAGTAAAACTGCATATGCTCCTTTATCAGAGATTGCACGTCGATATCATCCTGCCAGAACATCTTTCCCCACACATAGGTCATCAGTGCTTCAAACTGAGGAGTTACTCCGCAGATTTCAAAACCGCTGAAATTTCTCTCCCTGCAATATTTTATACGCTCGCAAGTTGCAGTAAACGGCACAGTAAGTGCGTAACGGTTCTGAAATTGAGTTGGATAGACAAAAGCCGTTATATTGCCGTTTTCAACACTTTTCTGCCAGTTTTCAAGTTGACGCCACCCCTCACGGTTTCCGTAAGATTCATTGACGCTGTCGGATGTAAAATTGGGCTTGTAAAACGCGTATTTTACTACAACCTGAGGATGCATTTTCAAATCTTCAATCGGCTCGGCTGTGTATGTGTAAGCATGTGCAATTATCTTTTTACCGGGAAACTCAGGCATCACCTCTCTTGCGACCTCGTTTATCATATCCATATAAACTCTGGTCCATGAGTTTTCTTTGGAATTGGCACGGCACTTGTCGCACTGGCACCAGTTATGAAAATCGCAGCTGGCAAGTAATACAAACTCTGCCTGCGGAGCATTTTTCAAATAACGCCTGGCGGCTTCTTTGTAAAGTCTGCGAACCTCAGGATTGGAATAACATTTCGGTTGCTCTCTGCGGTTGCGCGGATCACGGCGTTTGCCATCCTTACCAATTGCAAAAAGTTCAGGATTTGTTTCAAAAAGCGTTGACGGAACTATAAATATATCATTGTGATGCGGCAAATCTCTACCGTAAACTGCCGGTGCAATGAGCATCTTTTTATTGCAGTATCCCATACCGATCATATCGCCGTAATCATTGAAAAAACTGAAAGTAAACGGTGTTGAGCGTCTGCACTCAAATTTGGGAAAAACCACATTTTTTTCAGTTGGTATGACTTGATGAAAGCGTCCGTAAAATTTGAATCCGCAATTTTTGAGCAGCTCGTATGAGCCGTGAACCAGATTGAACGACTTGTTTGCGCTTATAACTATATTTTTACCGCTTGAAACTTTGAAAACGTTTTTCGCTTTGCATTCCTTGAGAGTGTTATCGGCAAAACCGATATTGACCGCATCATCCGACGGCAGTTTGCCGACGGTCAGAGGAAGCATTTTTCCGGTCTGCAAATAGAGATATTTCCTCAATCTCACTGCGGCAAAGAGCTGCCAGTAATCGGGATTTTCCGGCATTTTTACGGAAACGATTTTTTTGCCGTCATAATTGCTGAACGGAGTGTTTTTCTCATTCAAACTGTCGGTCACTTCCTGAAAACTCACGGATGTGACATCAAGTTTCGCTCCCGGAGTCAGGTGTAAACGCAAAACTATTTTATCAGCTGTACAGTGTTCTTCGATCTGATCAGGAGTATTGAAGTTTTTATTTTCAAGAAGGTGCGGAGTCAGAAACTCTTCGCTCCAATTACCGCTGCCGGTGATTTTCCGGCGGATTATATTTTTTCTTCCCTTTGCTCCCTTAACATAAATTGTCAGCATTATGTAGCTGCGCGGAGTATTGGTATAACTGAAACTCATTTTTTGGCGCAGCAAATCGTTATCCCACTCTTTTTCGAGAGTAACTTTTCCTGCGGCGGAAAGAATAAGTCTGCCGTTTTTCTCAGAACATTTCCAGTTGCGCTGCGGTTCAAAGATTTTGAAAGGCAGCGTTCCGTGCCCCGGAATTTCCGGATAATCCATTGCTTCGCACTGCTTTGCCCACTCGTGGATATACACTTTGGAATCCTGAGCGTACATGCTCATTACACCGGCAATGAGCAGGCAGAGAAAAAACATTTTTTTCATATAAAAATTCTCCTGAAAAAAATCACAACGCCGACGGACCGGCATTTGTCTTGTTGTAGCCAAAAAACTTATTTATCGGCTTCCGGGTATTATCGGTGATATACATCAACTCATCCCTCAGCATAAGTTGGACGTGACCATCGACAAATCCGACCTGAGTATATCCGTTGTGTCTTGCTGACGGAGCGTATCCGACATCACCGTTATGATATGATACATAAGCATCACCCAGCGCCTTTCCGTCGAGACTGCCGACTTCACACATCAACACCCTGAGAGATGGTTTGGATATGCGTGTGAGTTTGCTTCCGTAACCGTAAGTGCCGCCAGTAGTGATATATTTTGCTGACAGGAAATAGGTATTGTATCCGTAACTCACTTTTTTGGCATTGACTTCATAACTTACCTGACGGCCATCCATCGGGCAGTACAGCTGACTTTTGGATGCGTCGCCGTTAAACTCCGCTTTGTTTATCTTGACTCCGGCAAACTTATACATCTCATGATACCAGCGGCGCAGATCACTGGCATTTGTGCCGCTCCATGAGCAGCGCCAGTAAAAGGTATCATCATGAGAATCGGCATACAGAAGATGTCCTCTGGTCCAGGTATTGACCTGAGAGGCGCAAGTCGTAGTTCTTGCCCGGTCACGTGCACTTGACAGTGCGGGCATGAGTATTGATGCCAATATGGCTATAATGGCGATAACCACCAACAGTTCGATAAGGGTGAACTTTTTCCCGTTTTTTCCCATTCTGATTCCGTCTTTTCTGATTACGTTCATAAAAACACCTCCTGTTGTCAGTTTTTTTGGGTACTGGTAATAAAATACAATGATTTTTTATAAAAAACTATGGACTTTTTTGCTTTTTTGTTGTATATTTTCAATATGAAAGAGAATATTGACATTTTTAAATCATTTTGCCGCATGGTCGAGACGGAGTTCAGCTGCAAACTCTGTCTGCATGACTACACCGGTATGCTCGCTCACGGAGAGCTTCCTCACATACACATATCAGAATGTTGTACTGCGTTCAAAAAGAGTGTACGCAGACGGCACCTGCTCTGTACCGACTTTGACCAGACAAAAGTTCATCAGAAGATGCTCTCACTGCAAAGGGGATTTTTCAAACAGTGCCACTGCGGAATTCTTGAGGCGGTTTTTCCGGTTTACTGCAAAGGAACTCTTGCCGGAGTTATTTTTGCCGGTCCATTTGCAGGTGGTGAGGCGGAACTCACTGTTCCGGTGACCAAAATAACTCAACATAAATTTCCGTCGCTTGATACCCCGACCCGGGAGCGGCTGCTGGCGACAGGAGAACTGCTGGCAAGTTATCTCGGAAACTGCTGTACTCCTGATTTCGGAACAGACCGCAAAGGAGTGATAAAGGATTATCTTCAGCACCATGCAAGCTCTTACTCCGCCTCTCTTGAAGAGCTCTCTGAAAAACTCGGACTGAGTCCGGCACGCACAAGCGAAGCGGTCAAAAAGATTTTCAACTGCTCCTTTTCCCATCTGCTCAACGCCGAGAGATTGAGGATCTCCAAAATATATCTTGACAACACCGACTACCCCATGGAAATCATCGCAAGAAAAGCCGGTTTCAGAGACGGAACCTATTTTCACCGGGTTTTCAAGCGTTTTAATGGAGTTACTCCCGGAGAATATCGCAAAAAGCACTCTCAAATTTCTTGAAATCCGCAAAAATATATTGTATATTATTGAGCTGTAAAATCAACTTTCTTCCGGAACACCAGTTTTTCCGGCAGGACAACGCGGAAAAAATCAGTTTCCGCAGGAGAAAAACATTATTATGGATAAAGCTAAATTTGAAGAACTTGTACTGGCAGCCGCTGCCAATCCGTCACGGGCTCTGCTCGACAAACTCTCCGCAGAAATCAAAGGTGCTGAACATCCGCTCTCAGCCGATGTCAACGCCGCTCTTGCAGTTTTGTGGGAAAAGTGGAGCGGAACTGAACTCGACACCGCTTCATCTGAAATCTGTCTTATCGCCGCTGCCGCCGGTGTAAACGACACTCCGGAGTTCCGCAAACTGCTGGTCAACGCCACCAAGACCCTGCTGCCCAACGACCTCGGACACAACCCCGTCATGCGTGCTCTCGGTGTCCGTGACGAAAGGACTCCGCTTACTGAAGTGGCAAAACGTCTGCGCAGACTTCTTTCTCTCAAAAACGGCACGGTGGTGTTTCTGCCGTCATCCTGCCGCTGGGGAGTGGCAAGTTCGGTTGACCCCATCAACTGCACACTTCCGGTCAAAACTTTCCGCGGAGTCGGTGCCAACAGCTCAATTCCGCTCGATGCAGTGCTCAAAGATGTCATCTGCCTTGAGCTCGATATCGAAATCGAACAGCTGGTGCTTGCCGATTCTGCGATGATTCCGGCTCAGAAGTTCCGTGAGATCGTCAAACGCCGTGCCCGCTTCGAGGTCGATGACCAGCAGATGCGCGCCATGGCTCTCTCAGGATGCGCCCGCAAACTGGCTCCGACCGCCTTCGATGCCTACTGGAACGCCACTGCCGCCGCAACTACTGCCGCCGCAACCAGAACCAGCAGCGCCGGACGCAGTCTGCTCGAGATGGATCAGCTGCTCACCGCAGAAGAGAAAGCCGGAGCAGGAGAATTTACGACCGATGACCTTATCGGATTCCGTGCGTTCTTCGTGCGTCTCAAACCCGATACCGCAGTCCGTGAAAGCAAGATGCTCGGCGAAGTTATCAGCAAAGTAGCTTCCCGCTGCGCCAAAGAGTGCTGGAAAGAGCTGTTTGCTCCGTTGCAGACCAAAGCTCCGTTCTGGCCCGCCGACATCACTAAAGCTCCGTGGAACACCATCGGAGTCTGGGGTGATCTCTCAGCCAAAGCCATCACCAAAGTCGCTGAAGTTACCTGCGAACTCTTTGATATTGAGTACACTTCTAAAGGAATGATGCGTCTGCCGCTCAAAGCACTCAACGGTTTCGGAACTTTCCTTACCGATGATGACATTTACGATGCCGCAAGCGAGTGCAAGACCTTCACTCCTGATATCCTGCTCTGGATTTGGAAAAACTCCAAGAAACGCAAGAGCGAACTCCTGCCTCCTTTCGTCACCGTTGAGAGTGTCTGCCGTGTTCTCTCCGGAGCGGAACTTCCCAAAGCATGGAGTGCCGCCAGACGCGAACTGCGCTCTCTTTTGATGGATAACGCCCAGTTCCAGACCCGCATGGTCGAATCTGCCTGCGGAAACATGAAACTCTTTACTTCGGTTCTCCAGGGCGCACTCTTCCTCAGCGCAAGTGAGCGTCAGAGTCTTATGGTGAAACTCGCCCGTATCTCCCCTGCTCTCAGAGCTCACATCGAGGGCGGAGCCGGTCAGCTCATTCTCAAGGCCGGTGTCGGTAAAACCAATGTCGGAGAAGCTCCGGCAGAAGAGATCCCGAACCTCACCAGTGTCAAATCTCACCGCCGTCTGGTGGCTGAACTTGATGATATCGTCAATGTGCAGATTCCGGAAAACCGTGAAGCTCTCAAAATCGCCCGTGCACACGGTGACTTCCGTGAGAACTCTGAGTTCGATGCCGCCAAAGAGCGCCGCAACCACCTCGGCAAACGCAGAAGCGAACTCGAAAGAGAGCTCGCCCAGCTTCAGAGCATCGTCCTCAAAAACGTCGTGGTCAAAGATACCGCCGTTGTCGGCAGTGCCATTGAGCTCAAATATGCAGATGGAAAAGTTGAAAACTACATGCTGCTCGGCTCATGGGATGGCGACCCCGACCGCAAGTTCCTCTCATTCAAGACCCGTCTCGGCAGTGCCGTGCTCAACAAAAAGGTCGGAGAGACTTTCGATGCTCCCGGAGGCAAGTGCACTCTGGTATCTGTCGCCGCCCTGCCCGCTGAGATCATCACTGAGCTCGATGACTGACAGTGGACGACGAAAGCATACTGTTTCCCGCCTCGAAGCGGTTTCCGGAACGTGTCAGCAGATGGCAGCGCATTTCCGGCAGACCGCTTGGCAGAAACAAACAGAAAATGACGGTGACGGTGAAGTACGCTTTACCGCCGCCTTTTTTGTGCCCGGACGGAGTGAAAATCGCATTTGTCTCTGATTTACACTACACCGGAAATGAAAAATCACGTCTCATCGCCGATGAGATAATATCCGTGCTAAAAGAGGAAAAGTGTGATTTGCTCCTGCTTGGCGGCGACATCTGCGCAGATGCCTGCCACCTGAAATATTTACCGGATATCCTGAGCCGTTTGGGTGAGTGTGCCGAAAAATGTATTGCCATTGCCGGCAACTGGGAACGGGGCAAATTCTGGCTTCCTGCGGACTACTGGCATAAACTGTACCAAAAGTACAATATATCTTTTCTTGTCAACGCTCAGGAAAAATTCAGAAACATCACCGTCACCGGAGTTGATGACTGCGGCAGAGGTTTTCCGCAGCTGCCGTGTGCTTTTGACCAAAATTCATGCAACATCCTGCTCGCCCACCGTCCTGATACCGTGGTATGGCTCGACAGCAGCGATGATGAGTTGAAAAACTGCCACCTTGCACTCTGCGGACACACTCACGGCGGGCAGATAAAATTTATCCGCGGTCTGCTCCCGGCAAGCAAGTACGGCTGGGATTTTGACCACGGATTTTTCAACCACAGATTGAACAATACCAAGATGTACGTCTCAAGCGGCGCAGGAGAACTGACGTTCCCGTACAGAATAAACTGCCCGAGAGAAATCGTTATCTTTTCTGCTGCCGCAGAGAGTTGATATCACTCAAAAACAAGTTTTTCCACCACAGGAAATCCTGCCGGATGCTGAGGAGCGGCTGATTTATCAAAGTCAAGCAGCTGAGTGCTGCACTCGAGAGAGTCTCTTGACCTGCCCTCGTAGCCGAAACACCACAACTCGAAATCGGCTTTGCTTATACTGCCGCCGAAAGAGATATGATAATAGGTCTCTCCTCCGGGAGGAACCGGTACTGAATAGTAAGCGGTTTTACCGTCGTAAATATTTTCCGGATTGCGGAACTCTCCGTAGCCGGGAACTCCTACCGGAATCGAAATCATCGCCGGGGCAAATGATGAACCTGATGTATGTATTCCGGCATACCTTGAGGCAACCACTCTGATTTTACACTCAGCAGGTGCGGCAAGGCGCAACTCAAGCGGATTCACGCGGTACGGTGTCTTGAGAGAAAAGAGCAGATTTCCCTTTTCCTCGTCAAGAGTGACCTTGCTGAAAACGATTTCCGGAACCTGATGCAGTTCATCAATATAGGGTCCGATCGTCTCATTGATACGCTTTGATGCCGGGAAGAACACTTTTCCGTCTATCATCTGGAACGGCACATCGTAGGGAAGAGTCAGGTTGGTGAGAGTTATAACTTTCACCTCTTCAGGCAGCAGCATGACGTGCTTTTCCATTTTACGGTAATCGGGGTAGAACTGCACCGCATTGCCCCACTCGGCAGGAAGCTCGAACTCCTGCGGAACGGGAGCGGGATTGCGGAGAAGTATCCAGTTATCCTGTTTGAAACCGTAAACTTCGCCTGCTCCCGGGTTGCCTCCGAAAAGTTTGCCGTGCTTGACGATGAAACGCTCTTTGTAATCACGGGCAAACTGCATGACTTGACGCATTGAGCTGATTCTGAAATCGGTGAGACTCTCAGGCTGAAGAGTCCAGGTGTGGTAGGTTGAACCGCGCAGCAGACAGTGCATCAAATTATCCATCCAGGTATTGTCATCATCGAGGAACACGTTGCGGATTGAGTTGGGAAACTCGTGGTTATCAAGCGAGTTCAACGGGATCAATCCGTTGTCTCTGACAAAGTGGATGTAGTACATGAAGTCACGGTGGGTCGCCGCTGCCGCCCGCTGGTGCAGAGTCGGCAGGCTGATATACTCACTGTCACCTGAGTTGCACAGGAATATCTGCTGCCCCTGAATCAGCCACCACGGTGAGGGCCAGAAAGCACCCACACGCACCAGAATGGAGGGGTTGACCTTGCGGATTTTCTTCATGATACGTCCGACCGCATTCACATAAGCCTCACGGACATGATTTACGGTCGGGTACTCATCTTTGAATTGGTCACAACTGGCACACTCATTATCCCAGTCGATTTTGAAGTGGGATACAGATTTTGCCAGTTCGGCAAAACGGTCACCGATTTTCTCTTCCAGTCCTTTGTCGAGCAAGACTCCGTAACCCTCGCCGCAGTAGCCGCTGGAACGCCCCTTGCCGACCGCAAAACCCTGCTGACGGATAAATTCGGGGTCGATTCCCATCGGTCCGTTGTGAGATATCCACAAGCTCAGTTTGGAGTAATTTTCCGGCTCAAGTCCCGGCTTCGGCTCAAAGAAACTTTTACGGTCTGCCCAGCCTGCATCGAATGTGTAAACATCAGGGTCAAGTCCGAGCTTGACGTAAGAATCGATGAATTTGTGCATGGCTTCACCGGTAACAGAGTATTCGTAATTTCCCTGATACGGGTCGGACCAGAACGAACAGAAGGCAAAAAACGGTTCGAGTGCAAGCGGCTCACGGATATCGGCAAGGTAATCGCGGAACATCTGCTCAGGGTCTTCAGAAAATCCCATAACCGCTTCGACAACTTCAAGTTTGTCACCCTGCCACACCGGATGGTGGCGCAGAACATAAGTTTTTGTTCCGTCAGCCTCATCTTCTATGGTATTGAATCCAGCCGGATGTGCGAGGCTGACAAAGAACTCTTTTCCGACAAGCGGATAGCCGCAACCGGGCATATATCCTGAGCCCTCCTCTTCGGCGGAAAAACTGTTCTCTCTCTGGAACGAGGGAACGTATCCGCACATTTTGAGTTCGGCATCATCTGTTTTCTGGCGGTCAACTTCAAGGTAATCAGGAGTGGGGAGATCGCACTTTTTAGTAACTTCCACCCGTTTATACCAGAAATCGTCCCGCTTTTCCCATGAAGTGCGTATCGACAACTCGTCACACTCAAAAAACTCCGAATCCGGAGTATAGATTTTTCCACCGACCGACAGGGTCACTGCCGGAAAATCAAAAATTTTCCCATCAAGCAACATTTTTATTTCCTCAAAGTTTGCTGCTGCGCAGTTTGCGGCAGTCGGCAAAGTAATCCTCAAGACTCAACAACCCGTACTCTTTTGCGATATCAAGAGCAGTAAACTCATCACTGCAGCTGTAAAGAACGGCAAAAGCGAGAGGAGAATCCTCGTCAATGAGCACACTGTTTTTGTATTTGCGGCGGATATCGGGAAATTTATCTGCATTTTCCGCAGCGTGCATAACAAAACGGTCGAGATTTATGCGTGCCTGAGCCACCCGTTTGTAGTAGGTCGATATATTCAGACACCTGCCGAGCGGGTCGATGATCTCACTGCATCCATCTTTGAGCGCACTTGCCATAAATGCTCCGGTACGCACTGCCCAGTTGTTTTTGACACAGCCGCCGTTGTAGTAGCTGGAAAAACAGAGGATATCAGGAGCTAGAGCGATATATTCATCTCTCAGCTCGTCAAAATTCAAATCAAAACAGAGTATTCCCCCGAGTTTTCCCGCCGGAGTATCAACCACCACTGCTCCGTCACCCGGAACAGTTCCTTTGGCAATCGCCTGCGGAGTCGGAAACGTCTTGTGATACATTCCGAGAAGTTCGCCATCGTGACCGTAGTAGAGTATCGACTGACGGGGTTTGCCGTCAAGAATTATTCGGGAAACTCCGGCAACCACGCACTTGTTGCGTTTGGCAAATTCACTGTAAGCAGTAAGTCTCGGACCGGGATCGTTGATATCCTCACCGGTTCCGGCAGGCTGGCGCATCATCATGGTCTCGCAGGTGACAACAAGATCGACTCCGGTACCATCGAGCACAGCTGCCGCCTCATTGAACTGCCTGAGCGCCTCATCAAGCGGCTCTTCGCCGCGCTCCATTATCATGCCGTTGATTGCCGCCACATTGATAAACTTTGCCATTTTATTCTCCGTATTTACAGTTGATGAACACACTCTCCGTCATAATATATTGCCGACCTCAACTAATGCAATACCAAAACGAGTAATTTTTTATCATTTTGTATAAAATCGGATATCAACTCATCTTTTACTGCGGCAATTCAAAACAATAGGTGGCAAAACTGCCAAGCTCCGGAAGTTCAAAAATATCTCCTGATTTTTCCACGGCAATGCCATCAGCAAGGCGGATAAGGCGGTTAGTCGAAGTGCTGACTTTGATGTTGCGCACGGGAGCAATCCATTCAACGGCACAGCCGCACTCCTGCATGACTCCGCAGTAGTTGAGCAAATGCAGATAGTAACGGTTCTCTGCGGCGTTGTATGTGGTGTTGCACACCACTCCTGCCGGAGCAGTCACCTTTACCGGAAAATCTCCGGCGAGCAGGTCGAACAGTTTTGCCAATGCTTCACGGCTCTCGGGAAGACGGCGTGATTCAAAATGCAGACCGATATCGGCTGCGCACCACAACACCCTGCCTTTGCCGTAACTATTCAACACAATTGCAGGAGGAGTGCCGTATGGAAACTCAAGCGGTTCACCGAACGCTCCGCCTGCCGGAAGATAAAGGTCGGCAAGCAGTTTTGTTCCCGGCATCGCTTCAGCAATTTTGTATTCGAGAGTTCGCTCCATGTAGGGAACTCCCACCACCGCATCGCTCACAGGCAGAAGCGCAGTTCCGTCAGCGAATTTGAAATACGCTTCGGGAACAAGTGAATAACCGTGACGGGGTCCGGTCTCACGGTACTCTCTGCCGTGACAGGGTTCGGCAGGACGCTCCTTGATATTTTTCACTCCGATAAACTCTGACGGAGCCTGAAAGTTTCCGGTAAGATAAACTGCTCCGCCCTCACTGACATAGGTCATTAGCGCATCAAGAGCACGGTCATCGAGGTGTGTTGCTCCGGGAAGTGCCACAGCACGGTACTTTTTCAACCGCTCAAGGGTGATTTGGGTATCAAAGAAACAGCTCACCTGACGGTGACTCTGCTGCAAAGCAATCAACGTTCCGCTGAATGAGCGGGCGATGAGTCCCTGATGCCGGGGGTCAGCTTCTTCAAAACTCTTTCTCGGATAAACCAGTGCGATGTGCTCAACGCTTTTGCTTTCATGGTAAACTCCGGCAAGGCGGGAGTGCATTCTGACCTGCTCTGAGAGCATGGGAGCATTGGTGATATCGTTAAGATATGTGGTCATGGCGCACACCATGGGCGTTGCACCGTGCATGAGATAAGCTCCGTTGACCGTTTCGATTTCCGCCATGGCGAAGTTTCTCAGTGTCTCGTATGGCCCCGGAGGAAGATATCCCAGTGACACTCCGTCGAGAGCCTCGCCGAGCTTGAGTGTTTCAAGGGTAGTCCAGAATGACCCCGGACGGTGTATTTCGGTAGTATTTCCGCCGAAAGCGTTGAGATTGGTCAACTCAGGAATTCCTGTGCGGTGGGTTGGCAGAAACTCAAGAGTCATGTTGAACATCAGTGCAAGGCGTTCAGGAGCTATCTCTCTTATGCGGCGCACGATTTCCCGACAGGAGTCATCACGCACCTGATTGAGTATCTGCTGCGAGCCATCGGCGAAGGAGAGTTTTTCCGGCATCTCTCTGCCGCTCTTATTGAAATAAGCCCTGCGGCAGTGAGCACATGAACAATCACCGTACCAGGTAGGTCCATCGAGATAGAGGGCATCAAAATCATAATTTGAGCACAACTCACCGACGGCTCCGTACATGGCGGAAAGAAAATCATCGTTCCTCATGCAGGTACGGAAGTGATTGGGCTGCCCTCCCCAGCGGCACGGAGTACCATCGAACTCTCTTGCGACCCACTCAGGATGCTTTTCGGCGCAAGTATAATGGAGCACTCCGAAGTGGCAGTACGCCATCACTTTTATACCGTTGGAGTGCATGGCTTGCAGCACCTCGCTGAAGAGGTCGCGTTCTCCAAGCCCGGGATATTTGGGCAGATACTTTGAGTCACCGAAAGTGTGAACTCCCCAGCGTATTGCCGGATAGCGGACAAACTCAGCTCCGCAGGCACGGACGGCGGCAACCAGTTGAGCCGTATCTTTCCATGCCGGAAGCTCGTTCTCTTCAATAATGGCAACCGGAGTTGACTTTATCCAATCGTAAGAGATATTCACTTCACAACCACCTGATGATCGGACGATATTTGGCGTAGAGTGCCTGATTCTTTTCCAATCCGCCCTCAACGTTGATGGAGTTGATGACAGGTGGCTCGATGCCCTCATCAATGAGCATCTCGCAGACTTTCAACACCAGACTGTTGCAGATGAATGCGTTGCCGAATGTGGAGTAACTGCCGACTTTGCTTGCCAGGCCATCCATCTGCAGGAGAGCATCACCGTACTCCATATAAGTATAGATAACAGTGTCGATCATCTCGTGGAGATTTTGTCCCGTATGGTGACGACCCTTGAAATCACGGGGAAGTTTTTCGGCGTAATCGGTCGAAGTTACGGCGATGACTTTGACTCCGCGCTTTTTGCACTGAATGGCGGTCTCGATGGTGATGGGATTTATTCCGTAACCGTTGACCAGCAGAAGCAGATCACCCTCTTTGATTCCGTAAAAGTCGAGGATGTACGGAGCAAGCTCTCCGCAACGCTCGCCGAGCGGAACGTGGGGAATACGCACGCTGTCGGCAAAAACCGGACTGACGCAGGCAAGACCGCCAGCCCGGTGGAACATCTCTTCAGCCATCATATTGGAGTGTCCGCCGCTGCCGAAAACGTAAAGCACACTGCCGTCTTTGATATGGTCGGCGATCATCCGGGCAGCTTTTTCGATAACCTCGCTCTGCTCGTTGTAAATTTTCTCAAGTTTCTCTTCAATAGCATCAAGATACTCACGAATGTAATTGCGGGTCGCCATAAGACTTGTTCCTTTCTTTTGGAGTTCGGATACATGACTTTTTGTATCAATACAACAATATAACACAACACAAGGAATTTACAAACCTGTTTCCGGCTATTTTTCTGTTTATATATGGAGGAAGTGCAATATTTTATCAAAAATGTTTCAAAAACCGCTTGCAAAAGCGCAAAACGGTGGTATATTAAAAAACATGACGATAAGCGAGTGTAGCTCAGTTGGTAGAGCATCACGTTGCCAACGTGATTGTCGCCGGTTCGAATCCGGTCACTCGCTCCATTTTCAAATCAAATGGTGGAGCGCAGTCGTCAAGGTTTTATTGCGAGTGTAGCTCAGTTGGTAGAGCATCACGTTGCCAACGTGATTGTCGCCGGTTCGAATCCGGTCACTCGCTCCATTTTTTTGTACAAAAGTGCCGAAGTGGCGAAATGGCAGACGCGCTAGACTCAAAATCTGGTTCCCTCGTGGAGTGTGGGTTCAAGTCCCACCTTCGGTACCAATCTTGTTTTACAGGCAGCCCAGAGTATATCCGGGTTGCCTTTTTGATTTATGTGGCGACTTTATTTGAAGGTATGTCGGAACCGTTTTACTGTTGAACAGCTGCCGTAAAGAGTTACAAACCACCGTTAAGGCTGTTATTTGATCTTAGCTTTGTTCCAGATAAGGGGAGATGATGCGGGGAAAGCGTGAAAACTTCTTTTCACGAGAAAAGAAGTTTTCCCTCTCTCCCCGCGCCCCTCTCTCCCTTTCAAGAAAAGCGGGGAACTTTTTTATTCACCTTTACCTACCCGTGTCGGGAACAGAGCCTTGTTCTTTGCGGCGGGACCGGTGATATCTTTGGGTATTTCCCGTGCCGGAACTTCTCCGAAACGGCAATCACTGCCGCTCTTGAAAAACTCTTTCAACTGTGTCGGAACCATTCCGCCGAGAGCGGAGTTTGCGTTGTAAACGTTGTTGGCAATCCGGAATTTTATGACTGCCATAGCCTTCCTGTCGGATTTGACCTTTTCGACATCAAGAGACGGGTCACACACGATAAACGGATGTCCGCTTGAGGAGTAATTGTTTTCAAGAACGAGACTTCCGGGAATGTCAAACAAACGGATGACTCCGGCGTTTTCCCTTTTGAGCTGACCGCAGGCGAGCAGGCAGTTGGTGATGGATATCCTGCCGTAACTTGAATACGGATGACGCAACGGAGGTCCGGAAAAGTTGTAAACAGCAGGTATTCCTCCGCCCTCGCCTCCGAAACGGGTTCCTTCAGCTTCAAATCTTGCATAGTTATCCACCCAGCGTGCGTTGTGGTAATAGAGCGGACCTTTGTCCGGATTGGCTGACGGAGTAAGACAGCAGAACTCAAACTTCATCGTTCCGTAGGGGTTGATGAACGCCGCTCCGTCTGCCATGTAGGGCTGGGCAAGATCGACCCAGGTATCACGCACAACAAAGAGGTCTCCATAGTTCTGGGCACACCGGTAGTTTTTGGAAAAAAGACACTTTTCGACCACTGCCTGACTCGAAAGGTGAGATACTCCCTTTCCCGGTTTGAGCTTGACGGCGATTTCCTGTGCGTACAAGAACTGGCAATCCCGTATGAAAATAAGCGTTTTGTCAACATTGCGGTTGGAAAATTGCAGCTGCACTCCGCCACCGATGAAAATCAGGCTTTCCACCCGGTTGCGGTGAGTTGATATATCAAACATGATGCCGTTTTTTTCTCCGTGCCACTCGATGAAAGGGCAGGCATCTTTTCCTGCAAGGTTGGTATAGGGGCCGACCTTGATGGTTCCTGTGATTTTATAAGTGCCCGCCGGAAAAGTTACCGTCACTCCAGAACCGTAATAGCTGGACTTTGGACTTCCACGGAAATTGCGGCGCACTTTGACCTTTTTTGCCGCAGCATCGATTGCCGCCTGAACAGCTTGAGTGTCATCGGTTTTGCCATCTCCTTTGGCTCCGAACTTTCTGACGTTGAACTCCCCTGCTCCAAGCAGGAGCGGCAACGCAGACAACAAAAAGAGTATTGCTGTTTTTTTCATTTTCACATTTTCCGCTTATTTTCGGCTGCTTTCTTTTTCAATGCTTCAGCACGTCTTGTTTCAGCAGCTTTGGTTGACTCCAACACCGGTTTTGAGTTGAAACCGAGTTCCCGTATTTCAAGCATACTTCCGGCATCTGCATAGACAAAGTGGTGCGTTTTGCCTTTTTCGGCGGAACGGTAGTTACGTCCGATGTAATAGATTTTGAGTGAAAGCGTCTTCTTTCCTTTAAGGGCGGGAACCAGAGCCGGAACATTGACTTCAAAGACTCCGAGTCCTCTCTGCTGGGCGCGGAAAGCATACAATCTGCCGCTCTCTTCATCAATGAATTTCACCGCAAACTCTCCGTAAGTGTCACTTGCCATATCCATCAGGAAGTACGGAGTTTTGTCAAAATCGACCTTGACATGTTTGAGAGTCGCAAACGGAGCATCATTTTCGCTTCCGTTCCAGCGTCTCATCAGAACTGCCGGTTCACTTTTGCGGACTATCGAAAGCAAATCTTTGTTTTTGAAAATCTGACCGTCAACATTTTTTTCGACAACAAAGTCAACTCCGGGAGCGGTAAAGACGTTGAGTTCGCAACTGCCTTTACGGGGAGTGATTTTTGCCTCTGCAATACGTTTGGCAACCGCCTTGTCATCGAGCCATCCTGCCGGCATCGGAACAGGTTTTATCACCGGATTTTCCAGCAAAGCAGGCATCATCGGCTCATCAAGTTCGGTGGTGATATTTCCCTTTACCCTGAAGTTGACCATGCGTTTTTCAGCAAAAAAATAGTTTTCAAGGTCGATTTCAGGAGCTACTTTGATTGCAACAGCCCCGTTGAGGGTGTTATCCTTAACTGTTATCTGATTGGGAACTTCGACACAGTAAACAACTGCGTTGCGCTGAGGACTGGTATTAGTTGATATCTGGCTGGATTCAACGATAACCTGACTGCCGATCCCATGGATATCATATTTGCGGAAATTGTATATGGCAGTATAGCCGCCGCCCTCCGCTCCGAAGCGGCAGGCAATGCAGTGAAGTGAGCCATAGTTGTCTATCCACCTCTGGTCTGCTCCGTTGCAGAGCGGAACTCCGAGCATATTGTTGACAAACATATATCCCTGCCGGTTGATGATGGCGGCACGGTCAAACATACGCTCAGGAGTCATCAGCCAGAAGTCACGCAGAACTGCCCAGTCACAGCGGTTTTCCACCGCACTCATACAACGGATAAACTCGCAGTTTGAAAGAGTAAAAAGCGTGCTTTGCGCCCCTTTGAGCGTTTCGACCGCCGTTCCGGAAGAGTGAAAAAAGCGGCAGTGGTCAATAAAAATCAGGCTTTTGTCGATGTTGTCATTGGTGAGAACGATATGCTGCTTTCCACCGGAAAAACTGAATCCTGAAATATTCACCGCCCAGAAAGTAGTGTAGTTGAAGGTGATGGCATTTCTGTCTTTCTGAATTATGCGGGCTCCGTCACTTTTGAGTGACACATCGCTGATGTTCATGGTTCCTTTGACAATATATGTTCCCTGCGGAAAATACACTGTACGCTGGTCGTGGGCGGCCTTGAATTTTTTGTATGATCTGCTGCCTTTGCCGAGAGCCTTCATCGCCGCTTCACAGGCACGCCGGATCGCTGCCGTATCATCGGTTTTTCCGTCACCTTTCGCTCCGAAATCCCTGACATTGTACGTGTTTTGTGCCACCGCCGCAAACACAAAGGCTAGTACGGTAATAAATAATGTTATTTTTTTCATTTGTTTACCCCCGGTGTTATAGTTAATGTATGACTGCCTGTATTGTTTTCATAGAGATAGTTTTTCTATATTGTTATTTGTTTACGCCATACCAGAACATCCAATTATCATCCCGTTTGACAAAATCTGTCGGTTCGCTGCCCGCCATGGAGCTTACGTGACCATCGAGCATCAGCATATTGATACGGCTGTTATGACGGAAACTGGCGCCCTGACCTGCGGCGTAACTTATGCGGTGGGAAATGCCGTGCGGTTCGATTGCCATTTCTTTTACGTTATAAGTTCCACCGGAAAAGGCAGTTTCCGGATTTACTCCGGGAGCCACCTGTATTTCAGTTGAAGCAAGTACACCGGAAGGATTTTTCAGTTTGACTATCTTTATCTGGGGAACATTGAGTTTACCGCTCTTCATGTAAGGAAAAATCAGCAAATTCAAACCGTAGTTGGTTCCTGAGTGAAACACTCCATAGCCCGGACATTTTGTCCATTGGACTCCCTGATATGGTCTTGAGCGGGTTTTGGATATGGAAAAATGGATAAAACCGTTGTTTTTCAGAGTATTTTGCCCGTTGATACTCCAAACGTTAAAGCTCGCATTCAAGGTGGGAATGAAATCCCCGTAGCTGTCTGTATAGAAAGAGACCGCATACCCGAGATTTTTCAGGTTGTTTTGACAGGTTGAACTCTTTGCCCGCTCCCGTGCCTGAGAGAGAGCCGGCATCAGTATGCCTGCCAATATAGCTATGATTGCGATAACAACCAATAGTTCTATAAGGGTAAAGGAATACGCGGGGAGAGAGGGAAACTTCTTTTCCCGTGAAAAGAAGTTTCCCTCTCTCCCCGCCCCCCTCTCACCCTTCAAGAAAAGCGGAGTACTTTTTTGAAAATAATACAACGGCGAAGCACATATTTGACAAGTTTTGCTCACCAGAAGTTCGATCAAAGTAAAACTGCTGCCTTGTCTCTTCCCGGCGGAATTGAGGTTTACTTTTCCGTTTTTCATTCTCATGCCTCCTTGTTTTTGGATTAACTTAAACGTTTAAGTTGCGCAATAAAAATACACCGGAAAAAGCGTTTTGTCAAGATGCAAATTGCCTTGAAAGTCAAAAAAAACAGATAAAATCTTGAAAAAAAAGTGATAATTTGTAGAAAATCCTGAAAGATGGTATATTTTATAGATGATTTACAAAGCATAACCGGAGCAAAAACAATGAAAGTACGCCTTAAAGATATTGCCGCACGGACAGGGCTTTCAATAGCAGCTGTTTCGAGAGCGTTGTCTGACAAGAGCGACATATCTCCTGAGACAAAAGATATGGTGCGCCGCATAGCCGGTGAAATGGGATATATTCCCAACATCAATGCCCGCAATATGAAGAGCGGACGCAGCGGAACTGTCGGTATGCTTACCAGCCATCTTGTGAATGCCCTGACCGCAGAGCGCACCTCATATTTGATTCGCAAACTGCAAATGAGAAATATCAAGCTGCTGATTTCAGAATTTGCCGACAACTCCATCGAGTGGCTGCTCCAAAACCGGGTCGATGCCATCATTGCAGGAAGTATGTTTATTCCCGAGATGGTGCAGCAGCTCAAGGATATATCAAAACGCTGTCTTGGCAATGATTTCCCCATCATCACATTCGGTACTGTCCACATTCCCGGAACCGATGCCGTCAAGCTGGATTATATCGAAAGCGGATACAAGCTGGCAACCCATCTCTACGATTCAGGCTGCCGCTCTTTGCTGGTAACCTGCGGAGGAGTCATGTCACGCCGTGAAGACGGCATACGTCAGGCGGCACTGGAGCGCGGCTTGCCGATGCCGGAATTGATTTTGGATAAAGAACCAACTCTCGCTTCGGAATACCACGCAGTAAAAGAGTATCTTGCCAATGCAAAAACATTGCCGGATGGCATAATCATACACAACAATCACTCTGCAATGGGAGTCTTGACTGCTCTGCGGGAACATGGAATCAGGATCCCGCAGGATATGCGTGCTGCCATTCTTGAAGATGCCGGTATCGGACAATACTTCACTCCGCCGCTTACGACCTGCGGTTTCGACCACTTTCTGTTGACTGACCAGCTTTGGAAAATACTGGAGTACCGCCTCGACCATCCGGGAGCGAGGGGGGCAGACATAATCAAAAGCATACCTCCGGTCTTGAAGATACGCGAATCGAGCGCATCCGACGGCAAGTGACTTTGCTGAAACTCAGAGGATTTTTCCGTCGAGGGATATGGTTATCACCCGGGTCGGGATGGGTTTGCCTGATTTTTCTATCGCACGGGATGTTATTGCCGCTGCTCCTGAAATGACAAGAGAGGTACTGGGAAAGAGTGGAAAAACTGAGCCAGTCAAATAATAACAACTGCAGGAGTTGTTGCATTTTTAAGCACAGGAACACCGTCAACAAGAAGAGTAAGTCCTTTTCCGTACGCAAAATGCTCGCCATTCCGGTCAAAGATCATGGAAACAGTTTTGCCGCGGCAGGGAAGATTTTCAAGCAGGAAATAATCCCATTCCGCAGGAATCAATGGATTTATCCTTACCGTGCCGTCGCTTTGCGGACGGAACCCTGCAAGTCCGGTTATAACAAGATCACAATAAGTTGAGTGATTGTAATTAAGACTGCGTGCGCCCAAGTCAGTGTACCAGACACCATTTTCAGGATCATAACTTTCTGCCAAATGAGGAACACCATCCTTGTAATGGCACATCGTATAAGTTTTCAGCAGTTTGAAATAATCTTCGCTGCTGACAAAATTCTGTTTGTAATTATTCAACAGATTTGCCATACCGTCCAGAGCCTGGGAAGATGCAAACGGCCAGCACCATCCATTCCACATACACTTACCGGGTGCGCTGTGTTCGACAAGATAATCCTCGTGATTTTTTTCCAGGGTACGCAAACCGTACGGAGCGCAGAAATACTCTTCATCCATAATATATTTCCATGCGCAGCTGAAATCCTCATCGGGCATATTATAGCACCACGGTATATATCCCTCCAACTCAATGCCGTTGATAAAGAAGCGGTTATCACGCCTTCTGTCAACAAAGAATGAGCGTTTTCTGTTCCATACCAACCTTTGAAACACCGTCTTGAGCTGCCCGGCTTTCCGGCGGAACATCCCGGCATCATCAGTGCGGTTCAGCATGGCGGCAGTTTCTGCCAAAGCAACGGCATCAGCATACATGTAACTGTTTAATGTACTGCGGTATCCTTCGCCGCCATGGCTTTGACCGTAACTCAATGCGAGAAGAGCAAATTCCATTCCGTCGCGGTCCGGAATCTGCCAGAAAAGTCCGTAATTACTGTCAAACCGTTCTTTTTCCCATTCTTCGTAATTGGACTTCATTGCTTCATAAAGTTCTTTTGCCATTTCATACTCACCGGAAACAATGCAGTATTTCATGCAGCTGTTTGCCAACGGAAAACTGTAAAGGCGCGGCTGGGCTTCACTGCTGCACCAGAAGGAAATGTAATCACGCATGAATTTCCGGTCTTTAATCCAACGCCCCTCTGCAATATGATGATGTGCCGGACAACTGATCGTGCCGTCAACGCCGGAATGAATTACCGGAATAGAAAATTCAGTTATAATGTATTTCCCGTTGGCTCGCTGAAAAATATGAGTTGAGTAAGCCTCCCAGCGGTAACGGAAGATTTCCTCTATGTGCGAATCAGGACACAAAAAACTTGGAACAAGCTGGCTAAAATTTTCCATAGATACTCCTTAATCTTCAAAGGGGGGTTATCATTGTGTTTCAATATCCTGATTTTTGCGGCAATGAACACAAAGGCTGTTATTATTATGGCGGTTTGGATTAGAAATATAGCATATAACCCATGTTTTGTCAAACTCTCAAATCCGCCTTTATCCATAAAATCTTTCAGCATGGATGCGTGCTTTCGGCAAAGCCGGTGTTTTTAGAGGATTTTTCCGTCGAGGGATATGGTTATCACCCGGGTCGGGATGGGTTTGCCTGATTTTTCTATCGCACGGGATGTTATTGCCGCTGTTCCTCCGCAACAGGGAACTTCCATCCTCAAAATTGTCACAGAGAGAATGTTGTGACTTGCAAAAATCGCAGCGAGCTTTTCGATGTATTCATCTGCCGCTCCGTCAAGTTTCGGACAGAATACGATGAGCTTTTTCCCCTTGAGGAAATCAGCGTGGAATGCTCCGTATGTGTGTGCCACACAGTCGGCTGAGACAAGTATATGTGCGTTATCAAAAAACTCCGACTGCGGATTGAGCAGTTTCAACTGCACGGGCCACTGGCGCAGTTCAGACTGGGTATTCCCGGCTGGAGCTCCGTCTGAAATGTTTTCGTCGAACACCACCTCTGTTGATTTGAGATAATCCAATGCTCTCTTGTAAAGCTCATCTTCATTGTGGTCCTTGAGGTGCTGCAAGTGGGCGGCGACAGCGGATGTTCCGCATCTAATCACGTTTGCCATGACTTTTTCTTCGTCGTATGATTCAGCTTTGCGCTCGATCACTCTTATTGCATCCTGCGGACAACGCTTTATGCACGCTCCGAGCCCGTCGCAGAACACGTCGCTTACCAGACACGCTTTGCCGTTGACTATCTGCAAGGCTCCTTCAGGACAGTTGGGAATACACTCACCGCATCCGTTACACCTGGCTTGGTCGATCTGAATGATTTTGCGTTTCATAATCTGGTTTCCTCATCAAGACGTGAAAAAAATTCCGACATAAATTTTGCTCTTTCAACTGCGATGCGTGCTCCGGGAAGAGTCTGCATCACTTCCGGCAGTTTGCTCAACTTGACCAGATATTCACGGTACGCCGTATCCTGCAAGCTGTATGCAGGGGAGTTCAATGCTTCGTCACGGGTGTTGTGAAGACGTGCTCCGCACTTTCCGGCAAAAAGGAAAGCCCTGCCGATGCCGACCGCTCCGAGGGAGTCGAGTTTGTCGGCATCGAACACTATTTTTTCCTCGAGGCTCACAGGATAGATTTTTCCTCTGAAACGGTGGCGCAGAACCGCAGAAACGATGCGCTCACGCAGCTTGTCGGGAATATCTCTGGTCAACAAATAGCTGTTGGCAAGTTGAGCTCCGAGTTGAGCGTGGCAACACTTTCCGCTCTGCTCATCTTCGAGCGGACGGGCGATATCGTGGAGCCACACCGCCATACACACGCAAAAGGCATCTGCCTGCGGAATTTCCCGCAAAAGCATCTGAGCATTTTGCAATACTCTTTTGGTATGGTCAAAATCGTGGCAGCCGCCTGTACCGCCGAGTTTTTCTGCGGCGAAGCGGGATGCTGATATCAGCTCTTTTTGTTCATCCATAAAAATGCTCCTCTATTCAACATAGAAGATAGCACCTATTGCGGTAAAATCAAGCGCAATACTGCGGCAAGAAGAAATAATATCACGGCTTTGAGGGAAAAGTTTGCCTTCAACTCCTGTTTTGCCGCACAATATGCCTCTTTGTACGCCCTGCGTTTCAGCGCGAGACGGGTCAATCCGCGATAGTGTTTTGCCAGATGAGAAAGTAAAATCTGCAACAGTTCTGCTTCGCTCTTTTCTGTGCGGCGTGAGATATCGGGGAGCTGCTCTTTTATCAACCCGAGCACGGTTATTCCTGCGTTATACATTTTGGCTGTATCCGAACTCTGATTGCCCTGATGCAGACGGTAATACACCGGAACATCCTGAGAGTGAATGAACTTACCGTACTGCGCCAGCTGAAGATAAAAATACCAGTCGTCGCACGGAACTGTTCCGGTCACAAAAACAATACCGTTCTTTTCGACTGTCTCTTTGCGGAACATAACGCAACTTGTGCTGTGGATTTTGTTTTGTTCCAGCTCGGAAACAAACGCATCACCTCCGACAATGCCGTAGTCGGGAATATCTATGGTGTCTGAGCTTCCGAAAACTTCGATGGGAGAATAGACCAGCACCGCCCCACTGTCTGAGTCGAGCATTTGCTTTTGGATAAGCAGTTTGTCTTTGTGCCACAAGTCGTCGTGGTCGAGCAGTGCGATGTACTTGCCGCTGGCGGCAGAAATTCCGGTGTTGCGGGCGGATGCCACTCCTCCGTTGGGTTGAGTGATGACCACGATGCGCTCATCGGTGAAGCCTGCTATTATTTCCCGGGTCGGCTCACGGCTGCCGTCGTCAACGAGAATCAGCTCAAAATCGGTGAAGCTCTGTTGCAGAACCGAGTTCACCGTTTCGATGAGCAGAGCTCCTGTATTATATACCGGAATGATGACGGATATCTCAGCCATTACTTTTCGTCGTCTATCATGCCCAGACGTTTGCCTACGACGTAAGTGCCGACGTTGTCGCCTGCGACGTTGCAGGCGGTCTCAAACATGTCGAGCAAGGGATTTATTCCGAGGGCAAGAGCGATGACGGTCGATACCTGCGTCGGAGTGAGATTGAAGAGCTCGAGCACCATGAAGAGCAGAAAGATACTGCCTCCGGGAACTCCGCCTGCTCCGACTGAGGCGAATACCACTCCGATGACCATCAGGATGATTTGTGTGAAGGTAAGTTCAAAACCGAAAAGATTGGCGGCGAGCACGGCGAACACCGGAAGATGGATGCAGACTCCATCCATGTTGACGGTAGCTCCGAGCGAGAGGGTGAAGCCTGAAAGTTCGTCACGCACTTTGAGTTTCTCTTTGGCGGTGCGCATTGAAACCGGAAGTGTCGCCGCACTGGAACGGGTGACAAAGGCGGTCAGAATCGGCTCACGCAGTTTCCAGATTATCGGATAGGGGTTGACTTTGCAGATCACCGCCATGAAAAGCGGATAGCAAACCAGAAGCATCAACAGTATTCCGACTATCACACAGAGCGCGACCTGAAAATATGACTGGAACAATCCGACACCGTACACTGCGAAGTTGCAGGCGGTGAGAGCGAAAATGCCGACGGGAAAATAGAGCATGACCCATTCGATGATCTTGAAGATGCTTTTCTGCATGGCGTTGATGACATCGAGCATGAGTTTGATACAGCGGCAAGTCTCTTCATCCCGGGCAGTGTCAAGCACGACACGGGCGGCGAGTCCGAAGAGGATGGCAAAGACGATTATCGGCAGAAAGTTGCCGTCGGCGAGAGCTTTGAATGGATTGGTAAAGAGGCTGTAAATCACGTTCAAAAATGCGTTGCCGGTTCCGGATGATGAACTCTTCATGCTGTCAACCTGCGTCATCAGTTTTCCGGCAAGCTCATTTACCGAGGCAAGTTTGGGATTAAAGCAGATGGCGACGATACTGCCGAAAACTGCCGCATAGAGAGAGGTGAAGAAGTACCATGCACAGACTCCGATGCCCATTTTTCCGAAAGTTTTGGTCGGCAGACTGGCGGCTCCGTAAACGAGGGAGAAGAAGATGATGGGGATAACGATCATCTTGAGCATATTCACCAGAATGACTCCGAAGGGAGAGAGCAGCGATACCGCTTTGGTGAGGAATGCTTCGCCCCGGATGACTCCGAGCTTATACAGCACCAATCCGGCGGCACAGCCGAGAACGAATGCTCCGAGGTTGAGGTAGATCAGGGGAATACGACGATACCAGCTGAAAATTTTCATAAAAAATCCTTTTTGTTGTCCTTTTTTGTTTGGAATAATATAGCATAACAGAGAGATGTTTGCAAATATTTTTGTATTGCTATTGACAAAATACAACTTGTATGCTATCTTAACTATACAACATATACACCCCCATATCAATGAGAGGAAAAAAATGCGCAAATTTGCAATAATATTTTCTGTTATCCTGCTGACGGCCGCTGCCGGAGCAAAGGATATATTCCGCCACGAAGTAAAGAGTGCGAAAAAGCCGTGGACTCACGAAAAGTTCCTCAACAGCAATGAGCGTTTCTCTTTTATTATTGTTCCTGACCGCACCGGAAGTGAACGCCCCGGAGTTTTCCCTGAGGCGATAAAAAAAGCAAATCTGTTCCAGCCTGAGTTCATCATCTCGGTCGGAGACCTCATTCAGGGACCTACTGAAATTCTTGAGCAATCCCCTTACCACCTGAGAAAACAGTGGAAAGAGTTGCTCAGCTTCACTGAGAAGTCAGAGGCTCCCTTCTTCTATGTTCCCGGCAATCACGATATCTCCCGCACCCGTGAGGGCTTCCCCCGGGCGAATGAGGATAGCGCAATGGTCTGGAAAGAGTTTGCCGGAGATGCCTACTATTACTTTATATATAAAAACGTGCTCTTTCTCGTGCTCAACACCCTCGAGGGCAGAGATGCGAGAGTTCCGCAGGTGCCTATGACCGAGAGTCAGGCGAA
This sequence comes from Lentisphaeria bacterium, assembly GCA_017508385.1. Taxonomy (GTDB): domain Bacteria; phylum Verrucomicrobiota; class Lentisphaeria; order Victivallales; family Victivallaceae; genus UBA1784. The sequence continues at coordinate 56,982 of JAFVZB010000011.1, forward strand.
GTGGGCGGTCGATGTCTTGAAGAAACATCAGGATGTCCGCTGGACTTTCGTCTTTCTGCACCAGCCGGATATCTGGATCAACAAATGCTATGCTCCCGTAGAGGAGGAGCTGCGCAAACGCAAATACACCTCTTTCGCCGGTGACTGGCACCACTATATCAAATTCAAACGCCACGGCAGAGACCACTACGCTCTTGCCACCGCAGGAGGAATCTCTCAGATGCGGGGAGTGAAATACGGCGAGTTCGACCATCTTACTTACGTTACCATGACCGAAAAAGAGCCGGTGATCGTCAATATCGCACTTGACGGAATTCTTCCTGAAGATGTGGTGACTCCGGCAAACATCAGAAAGCCGTACCGCAATCACCTTGATACCGAGCCGTTCGTTCCGGCAAAGGGAGAGCCGTGGAAAGCTGTCATCGACAGTCACACTCTCAGGAAAAACATCGGCAGGAACGGCGGAACGCTCGATGGCAGAGTTGTGAAAGTTTCAGGCAAATCATGCGTTGAACTCATCGACCTTGACCACCCTGCCCCCGCAGGAAGAAAAATCCTGCTGCACGCCGGTTGCCGTGCCGATATCAACGGCGGAAAAGATGCCTCATTCAACGTTAGAATAAGGATGCTCGATGCCAAAGGCAAACTGCTCGGCTCTGAGGGAATGACTCTGAAAAAGAGCTCGGCATGGAAAAACTCATCCACCGAATTTACCGTTCTGCCCGGAACGGCAAAATTGCAGCTTGAAATATCCGCTTTGAATATGGATGAAAAATCATGCGGAGAAGTCCGCAACATCTTTATTTTTGACACAACTCACTACTGAAAAAAGAGAGCATCTGCCGATGAGAGATAAGAGCAAATTCAGGATGATCGCCGACCAGTTCCGCTACATGATACGCAGCGGCGAACTGGTTTCCGGAGAAAAATTCCATACCCGAAAGGAGTTGTGCTCTTTATACAACATCAGCCTGATGACCGCTTTCCATGTTCAGGAGGAGCTTCAGAAAGATGGTTTGATTGCCAATGTTCCCGGTGTGGGATTTTTTGTCAACTCTCCTGAGGTGTTCAAAACAAGTCAGGCGACCAAGCCGATAAAAAGAGTGCGGATGATCGGTTCTCCGCAGGCGATAGGAAAAGAGGCAGAATTCGGTTCAGCCATCGTAAGAGGAGCTCAGGAAGAGTGCAAACTGTACGATATCGAGTTCGATTTGGAACTGGTACAGGTGTTGAACAACCCCGCCCGCATAATCAACACCTCACGCAAGCTTGCTTCCGACGAAGCGTTGTTGATAATGCTCCACAGTGAATTGCTGCCCGAAGTTGTCAATCTGCTGCTCGCACCCGAGGTGCGTGCGGTCACGACCTATCGCAGTTTTCCCGGCAAAGCCTCCGTTCTGCCTGACCTCAGATATGCCGCACGGCAGACCGTGGATTTTTTGAAGAGGCGCGGAGTCAAAAAATTTCTCTACGCAGGCTTATGCAGCCGCTGGCAGTTTCCCCAGCACGAGACCGAGTTTTACGAAAACATTTGCGAAGCGGCAAAGGAGTTCACTTTTGAAGCCGATTTCAGCGGCAATTTCAGAGAATTGGAAAAACACGCTGCCGAATTTGCTCCGGATGCCATCGTTTTTTCTCAATCCGATGCCGCAGTGCACTTTGCCGACAATCATCTTGTCAACTGCAGCAAAAGACCCATTATCACCGGATATGGGCACGCCGTTTTGCAGGGCAAAGAGAAAACTCTCGATGCAGTATATTACCCCGATGCGTTTGGAATGGGCAAAAAAGCGGTGCGATTGCTTTTGACTCCCGATATGGAAAACCGCATTCCGCTCTGGGAGCGGGTCGGCGGCAAACTTATTGAATTCAACTGATTTGCACATAACAACAACTTCTCACAGAAAGGAGAACAAAACATGAAAAAACTTACAGGAAACGAGTTGGTATCTGCTTGGAACAAGCAGATGAAGCTGTTCAGCTTCACGCTGATCGAACTGCTGGTCGTGATTGCCATTATCGCAATCCTCGCCGCAATCCTGATGCCTGCACTTTCGTCGGCACGTGAGCGTGCAAAACACGCACAGTGCGCTTCAAATCAGAAAACGATTGCCGCAGCGTTCCAGCAGTACGCTGACGACAACAAGGGAATGCTGCCGCCGCCGTATCAGCTGAACTGGCCCAACAAATTGCAGTGGATTCCTTCCAACAAGAGCAACACCACAAAAGGATACAGAGCAGGTGCAAGATGGCTGTGCCATCTGGGCTATCTGCCCGGCAACCCCCGCGACAGCCAGAGGTGGGTTGCATACAAAATTCTGAACTGCCCCGCATACATATCCAAGGGACAGACCACCAGTTACTTCTGGTTTGCCGGATATAAAGATGACTCCTGGTTGAGCAGCTTGGATAAGCTCCCCGCCAATCCCGCAAAATTTGAGTGCTACCTCTTCGGAGATGTCGCCGGATTCGATATCATTTGGATCGATGACAAAACCTATGATTTCATCCAAAATCACCCTGCCGGATCAAACTGGGCAAGACATGACGGAAGTGTGGTAAACCTTCAATTTGAAAGCCTTTATTACATCACCAGAAAAGACCAGAAATTCTACGTTCCTTTTGAAATCAGGTACGGAAGATACGAATCAAGTATTCAGGAAGGTCTCAAAACCTTACAAAAATAACCCAGGGGAAATAACAATGAAAAAAATTCTTTTGATGCTGTGCTGCTTTGCAGTGACAGCGGCGTTTGCTGTGGAGTGGAACATGGCAGATGTCTCAATCGTAATGCCGAAAAAAGTCACTCCGAATCTGGAGCGTGCCAAAAAGGAGCTTGAGTTCCATCTCAACTTCATCGGCGGAAAAGTTGTCGAAAACGGCAAGTATAAAATGCACATCGGAGTTCGTCCGAAAGGCGCGCCGAAAAACGCCAGATTTCAGGCGGTCTGTTTTATCAAAGGTAACGACATCTACTTCTACGGCGATGAGAGCAGGAGACGTCCTCAGCAGTGCGGCTCACTTATGGCAATATATACTTTCTTCCGCAAGTATTACGATATGCGCTATCTCCGCCCCGGTGACGAGTGGATAACCTGCAAAAAGGGTGCAAAAATCACCCTGCCCGACAACGAAACCATCACCTTCAAGACCAAGCTCGAACTTATCAGTCTGCGTGTTTACGGTACTGACCGTATAGTGAACAACAACGGATTTGCTCCGAAAGAGCTGCAGACTCCGCTTGCCAAAGCAAAGGATATTATTAAAAAAGAGAATCTCTGGCGTTTGCGCAACCGTCTCGTGACCCGCCACCAGTTCAAGTACGGTCACGCTTTCAGAGCATGGCAGAAGCGTTTTCTTGCAACTAAGCCCGAGTATTTCGGTCTCAGCCCCTACGGAACCAGAGGTCTGCCGAGATTTCAGGACCATCTGGTAAAACTCTGTCTTACCAACGATGCTGTTATCGACCAGATCATCGCCGACTGGGTCAAGGCGGGCAAAGGCAAATACCTCAACCTCTGCCCCAACGATGGTACTCCCGGCTACTGCTTCTGCGAAAACTGCCGCAAACTTGATGCCGACCTGCCCGGAGAGAGATTCCACAGCCACAAGACTGACCGTTATCTCAACTTCTGGAACAGAGTCATCGCCAAAGCAAGAGAGATACGTCCTGACGTTACTGCGATCGTCTATATTTACAGCTACTACCGTTTCCCGCCGCGGCGGGAAAAAATCCAGTTCCCCGACAATACCATCTGCGGTATGGTTCCGCAGATGACCGAAGCCGCCGGAGACATATTTGAGCAGTGGAAAAAAGCCGGAATGAAACACTGTTTCTTCCGTCCGAACTACATACACTACCGGGACGTGCTCCCGAGAGGTATTGACAAATTCCTGTACGACTCATACAACAAAGCCGCAAGTTTCAACTTTATCGGTGCTGACTACGATGCGATCCCCAACCGCCGTCCCAGCGACCTTGAGTTCTACGTTCTCGCAAGGATTCTCGACGAGCCCGATGCTAAATTCGAGGACATCATCAATGAATACTGCGCAGCTTACGGAAAAGCCTCAGAAGCAGTCAAAGCCTACTACGCCAGACTCCGCACCCGCGGAGAGGCGGCTCTGCAAGCCACTGCAAAGAAAATGGCAGCTCAGAATCTCTCTGTGCTCGATGACGGAGAACTCGGCAAATATGCCGTTTCAGGACATACCGAAAAAGATTTGATCGAAGACATCAACGTTCTCAAAGAGGGCTTGAAAGTCAAAGACCTCTGCCCGGTCGCAAAAAAACGTCTTGAAGAGTTGATCATCTCAGCAGAGCACTACCTGCACACCTTCCGCTTCATGAGAGCAGGAGCTGTCAACAAAGACTTGGAAAAATATGCCAAAATCCTCCACGATTTCCGCATTGCCAACAAAGATGTGCTCAACGAAAACTTCGGTCTCATCTATTCACGTAAGGAAAAGAAATTCTGGAACAATGTTGAGTTCTACAACAAAGACGTCAAAAAGAACAATTACAGTCCCGCCGACCCCAGTGCAGGATGGAGAGCAAGCTTTGACGACCCCGGTCTGGCTAACTGGACTGCCCGTAAAGGATATGTGAAAATCACCGACTCCACCGCAAGTTTTGACAAATACTCTGTGGAACTTGCTCCCCAATCCGCAAAAGGTGACACCATTGGAATTTGGAGAAGAGCGGTTCCCGTAACTCCCGGAAAAGAGTACAAACTGAGCTTCGATTTCAAATTCGACGGGGTCACTCATGGCTCAATAAGAATCGTCACCGGCGGAAAAGTGCGCAAACCTCTGCTCCGCAAAGTGACCAAAGACAACGGCAAAGGTTTCTGGATAAGCAACGAAGCAAAATTCAAAGTTCCCGAAGGATGTGACGTAATCGATATCTACGTCAACGTCGGCAAAGGAACAAAAGACGGTGCAAAAGCATTCGTTGACAACATCGTCCTGACCAGACAGTGATTTGCAAACTGCAATACAGGCACTCTCCCCGCGCCGGGAGGGTGCTTTTTTTCTTTAACACTCACCTCTTATACGCATCAGCACTTGAAAAATCCGCTTTTCATGGTATATTATGTCTCGAAGCAGTGTGCTCTCTTTGCCCGAGAGTCAACACAATTATCTTTCGGTGAAAAGTTTTTCAAGTAAGAAACCACATAAGGAGGGACGAATCGTGGGACTTAAGATTCTCGTTTTCGTCAAACAGGTTCCGGATACTCAGAATATTTCCGGAAGCGCAATGACCCCCGAGGGAACCGTCAACCGTGCAGCTCTGCCGGCGATCTTCAACCCCGAGGACCTCAATGCGCTCGAGCTGGCTCTTCAGCTCAAAGATCGTTACAATGCAGAAGTTACCGTAGCTACCATGGGTATGCCCGCCGCAGCCGAAGTCCTGCGCCAGAGCCTCTACCGCGGTGCCGACCGTGCAGTGCTGGTCACCGACCGCGCGCTCGCCGGAGCTGACACCCTCGCTACCAGCTACACTCTTTCATGCTGTGCAAAAAAGGTCGGCGCAGTTGACCTCATCCTCTGCGGACGTCAGGCTATCGACGGTGACACCGCTCAGACCGGTCCCCAGATCGCAGAAAAACTCAACATCCCCCAACTCTGCTACGTCGAGGAAGTCAAGGATATCGCCGACGGCAAAATCACTCTGCGCCGTGCCATCGAGGGCGGATATGAGATCCTCGAGTCTCCCATGCCCGCTCTGCTCACCGTTATCGACTGCAACCTGCCCCGTCCGGTCAACGTCAAGAGCATGATGAAGAACAAGCGCGCCAAGACCGCAAGCGAAATCAAAGCCGCTTTCAAAGATGATCCCGCAGCTGCCGATGCCGAAATGGCAAAACTTGCAGCCAAAGGTCTGCTTATCGAAGAGTGGAGCGCAGCCGATATCGAAGCCGATCCCCAGAGAATCGGTTTCGCCGGAAGTCCCACTAAAGTCAAACAGGTGCAGAGCGTCATCCTGACCGCAGGTGATGCCAAGTCAGTCGCTCCGACTGCCGATGCCATCGCCGAACTCATGCACGAACTCATCAGCGATCATACCCTGGGGTGAGCAATATGTCACAGAATATCGGAAACGTTTGGGTCTTCATCGAACAGGAGGCCGGTAAAATCGCCAACGTCAGTCTTGAGCTGGTCTGCAAAGGCCGTGAACTGGCTGACCGTCTGGGTGTCAAACTCGAGGCCCTGCTCCTCGGAGACAACGTCGCTCACCTGAGCGATACCCTCTTCTCTTACGGCTGCGACAAGGTCATTCTGGCTGAGGACCCCCGTCTTGAGCCCTTCACCGTGCTGCCCTACGCAAGAGTCATCGTCAATCTCATTCTTGAGAAGAAACCGAACATCCTCATGTTCGGAGCCACTCTCAAGGGCAGAGAGCTCGCTCCCCGTGTCTCATCAGAGAAGAAAGCCGGACTCACCGCCGACTGCACCGATCTGCAGATCGACGACTTCACCGATGTCCGCACCAAAGAGACCTTCAAGGATAAACTCATGCAGATCCGTCCGGCTTTCGGCGGAAACATCATCGCAACCATCGTCAACTCATGGGATGACCCCCAGATGGTCACCGTCCGTGAGGGCGTTATGAAGCTCGGAACTCCCGACCCCACCCGCAAAGGTGAGATCGAGAAGGTTTCCGTTGAGCTCACCGAGGCTGAGACCGTGGTCAAGGTCATCGAGAGGATCCGTGCTGACAAAGAGATCGACCTGCAGGGTGCTCAAATCATCGTTGCAGGTGGCTACGGTGTCGGCTCAAAAGCCAACTTCAAACTCATCGAAGATCTCGCAGAGGCTCTCGGCGGAGAGGTCGGTGCCAGCCGTGCCGCCGTCGATGCCGGATGGATCGACCATGACCACCAGATCGGTCAGACCGGTGTCACCGTCCGTCCCCGCCTCTACATCGCCTGCGGTATTTCAGGTGCGATCCAGCACCGTGCCGGTATGGACGACTCCAAAAAGATCATCGCCATCAACACCGATCCGGATGCTCCCATCTTCAGCTGTGCGCATTATGCGATCGTCGGTGATCTCAACACGGTCATTCCGATGATGATCAAAGCCTTCAAAGCCAAGCAGTAAGAGGAGTTTACACAAATGGGTAACTTTTTCAAAGATAATCCGGATCTGATGTTCACTTTGGAGCATCTTGATCTCGCTCCCGTTGCCGAGCTGGTCGAACACGGCTACAAGAACGCCGGGGAGTTCGATTACGCTCCCGAAAATTTCGCAGATGCTCTCGACAACTACCGTCAGGCTCTCAAGGTCGTCGGCGAAATCGCCGCAGACCGCATCGAGCCCCGCTCACGCACCGTCGATGCCGAGGGTCCGAAGTTCGAGAACGGCAAGGTCACTTATCATCCGCTGACCACCCAGAACCTCAAGGACCTCGCCGATGCAGGTCTTATGGGCGTCATGCTCGAGCACCGTTTCGGAGGTCTCAATTTCCCGGTTTCCATCTACACCATGATGACCGAGATCGTCTCCCGTGCCGACGCCAGCTTGCAGAACATCTTCGGCTTGCAGGATATCGCCGAGACCATCAGCTTCTTCGGTAACGAAGAGCAGAAACAGCAGTATCTCCCCGGATTCGCCACCGGCGAATTTGACGGAGCTATGGATTTGACCGAGCCCGACTACGGCAGCGATCTGCCCGGAGTCCGTCTGAGAGCATGGCAGGATGAGAACGGTCAGTGGTATCTCAACGGAATGAAGCGTTTCATCACCAACGGCTGCGCTCAGGTGCACCTGGTGCTCGCCCGCTCCGAGGAGGGAACCACCGATGCCCGCGGACTTTCAATGTTCATCTGCGAAGCCTGTCCTCAGCTGGTCGTCCGCCGCATCGAGAACAAAATGGGTATCCATGGAGTTCCGACCTGCGAACTTCAGTACAATGACGTGCCCGCACAGCTCTGCGGAAAACGCAAATTCGGTCTTATCCGTTACGTCATGAGTCTTATGAACGGCGCCCGTGTCGCCATCAGCGCACAGGCTGTCGGTATCGCCGAGGCCGCCTACCGTGCCGCCCGTCAGTACGCCGCCGAGCGTGAGCAGTTCAAGAAGTCGATCGACAAGTTCCCGGCTATCTACTCCATGCTCAGCTCAATGAAGACCAAACTGACCGCCGCCCGTGCGCTGCTCTATGAGACGACCCGTGTCGTCGATCTGCGCAACAGCCTCAGCCGTCTGGTTGACTCAGGAGAGGCCACTCCCGAGCAGCGTGCCCAGCAGAAATACTACGAGCGTCTGGCTGCCGCCCTCACCCCCATGTGCAAAGCCCTTGCCACCGAGGTGAGCAACTCCGTTGCCTACGACAATATCCAGATCCACGGCGGAACCGGATATATGCGTGACTTCAACGCCGAGCGTTTCTACCGTGATGCCCGCATCACCAACATCTACGAGGGAACCACCCAGCTCCAGATCGTCGCCGCCATCGGCGGAGTCGTTCAGCACGTTCTCGACCAGAGAATCGGAGAGCTCGCCGCCCTTCCGGTCAATGCCGAACTCGCCGCTCTCAGAGATAAACTCATGGCGAAAAAACCCGAGCTCGATGAAGCAATCCAGTTCGTCTCAGAAAAAAAGGATGCAGAGTACCACGACCTCGTCGCCCGCAGCCTCGTGGAAATGGCTACCAATATCTTCGTAGGACTCCTGCTCATCCGTGATGCCGCCGCCGATGAAAAACGCGCCGCCATCGCCGAGCGTTATGTGCTGGATGCCATCCGTGACTTCGACCGCAACAAAGCGTACGTCGTTTCCGGAGATGACCGTCTTATCACCAACCGTCGTGATATTATCGACTACTGATAAAGGAGAAAAAACAACATGAATAACGAGTATTTCGCCAGAGCGAAGAAAGTTATCACCGATCCCCAGGTGCTCGCCGTCGTCGCCTCAAAAAGAGCACGCCAGCTCGCCTTGGGAAACGCCCGCCCGATGGTCAAGTGCGATAGCCCCAATCTGCTGGATATCGCCCTGCTCGAAATCGCCGAGGGCCTGCTGAGCTACGAATTCGCCGATGATGCTTCCGAGGAAGCTCCCACCGAATAACCCGGCAGTCTTAAGACAAAAACGCCACCCAAACAGGGTGGCGTTTTTGTTTTAAGAGGGGGATGGGACCCGGGGGGAAGGGCGAAACTTTGTTTATACAAACAAAAGTTTCGCCCTTCCCCCCGAACCCCCTAACCCACTTCAAAAAAACTCGCCCTTTGCTGCGCAAAGACAATTTTACGCTCCCGTTGGTCGCTTAAAGCATTACGGCACGCTGTTGTTTGCGGAGATTTGTCACGTCGTAATATGCGGCTTGGAAACGCTTGCACGCATCCCTCACCGAAAACTTCCTCACTTTGATGACGGATTTTCATTTATGCACTTGAAAAAACATTTTCGGAGCAGTATTTTATGTAATATCGGAATTTCCCGATAGTTGATTTACAACCGTTTATATTTCAGCAATGCGAGAGAAACCCGCCAAGTTAAACAAGCAATTGCAAACAAGAGTTGGAATGTACCCGGATGGATTGTATCTTCACGTCTATCCCGGGCGCTTCTGCGTATTTGTTTGCAGGGTTCTTGGCGGGACCTCTCTCGCAAATGTTCGGGGGCGTTCGGTCTTTTTTTTACCCAAATTCTCCTGAGCCGGGATTTTCCGCAAATTCAGGAGCAAAATTCTCTCCCAACAGCGAAATCCAAAAAGATTTCGCATTTTTTTTGCAAAATCTCCGAAAAAGCTGTAAGACAAAACCAAAATAACATCAGTGAATAATAAAAGGAGGCAAAAATGACCGAAGAAAAAACAACACAAAACGTACAAACAAATAATCTCACGGAGGGAAAAATGACAGCAAAAAAAACAATTCAAAAAACAGCAAGCATACTGTTGGATGGCATTCTTTGTTTTTGGTGTACAGCATTTTTATGTGCGGTCTTTTTAAAGTGCAATAAATCCTTATTGGTATTAACTTCTGCAGTTATAACAATTATAGCAACATCCCTGTTGCACGCTTTGAGCAACAAGTCACTCGGTTGCTGGCTTTTTGGAACCCCAAAAGAGGAATTGGACAATATCGACTACATGAAAATGGTAATAGGTTCCATCATAATTATTTTACTTGCAATAACATTTATTTAACTCGGAGCAACATTTATTATGCGTAAATCTTTTCTTTTTCGTCTTGCAAACTGTTTTATGGTGGCGATAGTTTCAATTTACACCTGCGGTTTCACTTGGAATCCATTCGAATTGGGCAAATCAATGCGGGAAAAGTATTTTCCTGCGCCCGAAGGCTACAAAGATCCTTTGTTACCATTTATTAAACTCAACAAGAAAGTTTCTCAGGAGGAGTTTTACCAGTTGATTTGCAAATTAGATGCAGATCAGAAAAAAGCACTTTGGAAATCTTTCAACAAAAAAGAACTGAACCACACCCCGTCTGAGACAGAATTGCTGGATGCCATGCATAGTGCATCCCGTCACTGGGCAACCCGGCCTTTTACCGATTTCAATTACCATGAAACAGTAAAATGGACTGCCCAGAAACTTGGAGTCCACAAAACTGTTTGCAATTATGCCACTACTTTTCAACTCGAACACAAAATTTGCGAAACCTTGTTTGAAAAAATGTGGGATAAACTTTCTCAAGCCCAAAAAGAACAAATTATAAAAGAGGTTAATTTGCCAACTGAATACGCTAAAAAAAGTGGTGCAGCTATTTGTGCAGCAATCACAACTGCGATTACAACTACTTCTATTGCGGCGGCTACAATGGGGTTTGCGTTCTATATTTTAATGGCAAAAACCGTTGTTATTGCAGCTGCCAGTGTTGCAGGAGTATCTGCAGCAACAACCATATCAACAATCAGTGTACTTTGTGGTCCTGTCGGCTGGGCAATTGCAGGTGTATCCTTAATAACTGCACTTTCATTAACTGGCAGTGCCGACGTTAGCAAATGTGCTTCATTTATTATCCAAGTGCATATGATGAAAATAAATGCATTGGGCAAATCTGGTATGGATATTACTCCGTACATTTTGGAATGATTTTTAGCATTGAGAGGATATCATGAAATTATTTATTTGCTTCATGCTGATAAGCTTGATCGTCGTACTTCTAATTGCTGGAGGAGTCTGTTTTTATTTCAACCCCTTAAAATCCCTGTGGCGACAGCCACCACCGACAACGACGACGTACACAACAGCTCAATTTAGGGGAGATTTTATAAAGAAGATAAATTCAGAATTAAGAAAAGCAGACAACAGAATTCGCACTTCAATTAAACGTGGGTGTGATGAAGCTGTGATTCATTCGTTATGTGCGCTTTCTGCAGAATGTAAAACAATAAATAATATAGATGACGCAGGAAAAAACGGATGCAACATCAGTTCAATAGACTTACGTATTTCAGCTAGTTTAGACACCGCTGACAAAAAAAATGGAATCATTATTTTTCAACAAGTATACACCCGTAATTACAACAATGAGCTAACGCTTAAAAAAACTAATATTCTTAATTCTAATGTTAAAATTGTTGATTATGATTCTATGTATAAATGTTTGGAAGATTTTGCAAAATTTGCAATAATTTATGGCATTTGGAAAATCCTCATAGGACAATAATTTTTTTTACATTGAAAGGATACTATGCATGAAAAAGCTGCAGAACAAGGTCATCAAAAGGCAAAATATTATTACAAAAAGTACTGTCGATAATTAAAACAAATTATATTCCAAACGTACTGCGTACAATTATGAGAAATCCCGCCCCCCCGCATGCTTGGACACAAAATGTCTGATCATGCGTGGTATTTTAGGTTTTGTGTAAGATTTTTATTTCTGTTCGCAGTATTTATCAGATACCCAAAAACAAGGAGGTTATTATGAGAAAAATCAGTTGTATGGCGGTTATTCAGATCGTTATGGGGTGTGTTATTGCTCTTTATGGTGTCATCTTTGATGTCACTGGTTTGCGGGAGCAGGAGCGGGCTATCGGGCAAAATCTGATTGATTACAGCTCCATTATCGATGACCACAAAAAATTGGTCGATGTAACAGCAAACAAGTTTTTCAGTCTCAGCTCCTCTTTGAGAAAAACCGCTTACGGTTGCCAAAAAGTTGCCGAGTGGAAAGTTTCCAAGTTGAAAATCAAAGATGCTCCGATTTCACAAACCATGATTCAACTCAACAATCATCTGGTGGAACAAGCCGATGTTCTTGATGAGAGCAGAAACAATTTCCCGAAAGTGACTAAAGCTCTTGACGGTACCCGGGATAATTTGAAGAAGATGGGTGAGATGCTGGTCATATCATCTCCGGTCAAAAGAATGAGCAACCACGTCAGGTGCGTCTCATTCATGTTGGCGGCTATGATGATTTTGAACGGACTTGCCTTTCTTATTCTTTCAAAAGAAAACAAACACAGCAACAATCAATGAAAAAGGAGGCTTCCGGAAACAATGGAAAGTGAACCCAACGTAAACATCAATTCAATAACTGAAAAAATGGCAACGAACCGGAAATTATTGGCTAAAATTGCTACCATTATCGGCTCGCTGATAGTTTTACAGCTTCCGCTTTTGCTGATTCAGGAGTACACCCAGGAACGGGAAAAAAGAAACAATACCGTCCAACAGGAATTTGAGGAAAAATGGGGCAAGGCTCAAACGTTAAACATTTTCGGCACCCCGGATGTTATTGACATTTCAACCGAACTGTTTCCGGAAGTACGTTATCGGGGAATTTATCAGACTGTCCTCTATACGGCGCAGGCAAACATAAAGTTCAAATGCGAAAGTCCCAGGGAAGTGACTATCCGGCTGGATGACCACTCAGCAGTAAAGAAAATTTCCATCAAAGCTGACGGCAAAGAAATTCCAATTCCCGCAAGCGATAACAGCGTGAAAATCAACTGCAAAAAAGATATTGCTTACGATGTGACACTGATTTTCAGGGGAAGCAATTATTTGAACTTCAACTGCTCAGGAGTTGTGAAACACATCAGGATTACCGGCAAATGGGACTCTCCAAGTTTTACCGGCGAAGTTCTGGCAGACGAACGGGAGGTTTCCGCAGAGGGATTTTCCGCCGTCTGGAATGAAAAAAACATCTATGGCTCAGTTCTGCAATGCGGTGTATGTCTTAAAATTCTTACTGGTCCTTATCAGAAAGTGCTCCGCTGCGTCAACTATGCGACATTTTTCCTCTTCGTCTTTTTCTTCACTCTGGTTGCAGGTGGAATAATTTCCAAAACAGACATCCATCCGCTGCAGCTTGTCATATCGTCAGCGGCTCCGGTACTCTTCTATCTGACACTGCTTGCCACGTCTGAACATATTGGATTTCTCGCCGGATACATTTTAAGCAGTACCATCACCGTTCTGCTGGTGTCGATGTACGCAAGGCTTTTCACCGGCAAAAACAAAGCCGCCGCCATTCTCGGACTCGTCTTTGTCGCAAGCTATGTCATAAACTACATCATTTTGCAGATGGAGCATTTCGCACTGCTCTCAGGTACTGCTATTATGACGGTTGCTCTCGCAGTATCAATGTGTTTGACCGGAAAAATAAACCGTAAAACATCTTAATTCCAGTATCCTGCTTGAAAAAACGAATATTGGTGATATAATAAACAAGCACGTTTGTGTCGAACAGAAAAAAAATCGCAAACGTGCTTGAAATGTACCACAAATCGGGAGGTTTTCAATGAAAAAAGTTTGTTGGTTGGCAAAAGGACAGATCGTCCTCGGAATTTGCATTGCGTTCGGTTTTCTCTTTTTGAACTTCAACATCATCAAGTTCCGCAAACATGAACGTGCCATCGGTGACAATCTGAAAAAACACAGTCTTTCGATAAGAAATCACCGGGAACTCGTGAAAACATCAGCAGACAGTTTCTCACAGGTCAGTGCCACTTTGCCGGTGATAGCGACGGGATGCAATATTGTCGCAGAAACGATTGAAGATATTCCTTACGTTAAAAAAGTTGCAGCTCCAATCAAAACACTGCACAACAATCTCAACAATCTTGCAGCGGCTATGGAAAAAAGCCAGCTGGCTATGCCGCAGACGTTGAAGGCGATGGATCAGACTGCCAATATTTTTGACGAAGTGAGCGTTTCTCTCGAGCAGGAATCTCCCATCACTAAAATCGTCACCTCAATTCAAATCATTGCGATCCTGATGGCGATAATTTTGATAACTAACGGAGCAGCTCTGCTGGTTATCGCAAAAGAGCAGAAGCAGTAATTCCATTTTTCCCGAAATACAAAAACGGCACGGAAGTTTTTTCCGTGCCGTTCTTGTTTTTACTTGCCTCTCAGGAATGGTTCGCAGTTGAGTCCGCAGAGGATTTTTACCATATCGTTCCGCAAGTCGATGCTTGGGTCGGGAACGATCAGGACTGCGGCGAGTTCTATTCCTTTGTAGCCGTTTTTCACGCACTTGTAGGTCAGCTCGGAGCACTCGGGCAGTTCAAGTATCTGCGGCAAGCCTGCCCAGTACTGCGTTGCCGGGTCAATGGGGAAATCCCACTTGAAGCGGCTGCGCTCACCGGGTCTGCCGTACTGGGCTTTGTAGAAGTCGGCTGCGTGGTTGATGGCTGAACCGGTGGCGATCTCCTTTTTGCCGCCGGGAATCGCCAGATTGAGCGGTCTCGGAACAAGTCCGGTAAAGGCGGTGTGACTCTCAAAACGGTTCAAGTTCCAGACCGCATATTTTCCGGCAGCAAGTTTATCGAACTTAACTTTGCAGCGTCCGTTGTCTTTGATGAGAACGCAATCCTGCACCCGTGAGTCATCGGCTTTCACCCGCACTGCATCGTTGCCGGGAACAAAATCTTTGGCGGTAAGCAGGCGGACTCCTTTACCGATGAGCAGGGTGAGTTTCTTTTCGGCTCCGTTATCGTTGATGACAACTTCTCCGAACCGTGTTTTTCCGTCATCCGGAGTTATTTGCAGTTTGCCGCCTGAGAGTTTTGCGGTAACGCCTCCGAAAGTTGTTATTTCGGCTTTATCAGAAGCATTTTTCACCTTCACCTCAAGCGTTTTCCCGGCTCTGCGACAAAGAGTTGTCTCTCGAAACCGGGAATTGCTCCGGTATAAACGCCTCCCTCAAAAATGATTTTTCCGGCGTTTTTACGGTAGGCGATATTCACTTTGGCGGAACGGTTGTTGACCTCTTTGAAAGTCAGTTTGTTGGCTCCTTTACGCAGATTTCCTGTGAACACACGGGGATTGCGGATAAACTGCGTTTCAGCTGAGAATTTGGCAACACTGCTGATCGGAGCCTCGACTCTGAACAACAGCACATGGCGTGCCCTCACCTCATAATCGAGCTCATATTTACCATCAGCAGTCATTTCAAACTGACGTTTGCGCTTCCCATGATTGGTGATGAAAGTCATCTTCACCGGCTTGCCGTTTTTATCGTATGCTGCGTAACAACCTCTCACGATTGGATAGCTTGATTCAACTTTGTAGCAGAAACTGTTTTTTCTGATTTGGGTGAATGCCGCCTTATTCTGAGACGGAACGCAATCAAGATTGAGAAATCCGCTTGACACATGGGGAAAGAAGCGATCGACCCGATACATACGGTTTGCTCTGACGATAACTCCGGTCTCTTCGGTTTTATCTATCTTGTGGGGTACTTTGTTTACTCTGCGGTCACACTGCAAATCATTCTGGACTCCGTTGTTTGAGGTGTATATACGCAAACGCTCCTGCGGTTTCACAACGACTCCGGCTTTGGGCATCAAACCTGCTCCGTTGATATAGTGACCTCCGCGGGTGGTGAGCCGCATGAAGTGGTTGGGGTTCTTCTTCTCACGTTCCATGAGTCCGACTTCATAATCTATTTCGTCCTGAGTGGCGGCATTGGTGTTATCCCATGAGGGGAAGAACTGCTGGGCGGAGAGGTCGTAAATTCTGGTTCTGCCGTCGTAGAAAACGCCCTCGTATGCGTGAGCGTATGCTCCTATCATGCGTGACGGACACTTGCCGCTGGCGGTGAAGAGCGATGATGCCAGAGAGTTCAACGGACCGCACTCAAAGCCGCAGTATCCGTTGAGCATCGCCATCGGATGATTTTCGACGATCGAAACGAAGTCGTTGCCACCGGGAATATACGCCTGATGGCTCATGTAGTAATCGCTTCTCGCCAGAACAAAGCGGAAGAGCTCTTCAACTTTTTCACGGTCTGATTTCTTATCAAGTTTCAAACTCTCTGCAATGTCGGCAAAACTGCGGGTATCAGCCTCTCCGTCGTTGATGACAATAGGGGAAATCAGCGGTTTGTTTTTATCGGTATTGATGATTTCCACATAGTCAGTATAGACGTTTTCGGGCAGCTCAAACTCGATGCTTTTGTTTGCGCTCATATCAAACTCTTTGACCAGACGTTGGCGTGCCGCCTGAAAATCTGCGGTCTTGGGCAGAACCGGATAATTGACTCTGTCGAGCACTTTTGACGGGTCGTTGTGGGGAAGATTTTTCAGCAGCATATAGGCTTTTTCAGTGCCGTTGATTTTCAGATAGCGGTCGGTCATGGCGATTTTGGCACGGACTGCTCCTTTGAAGTAGCGGCATCCGGAACCTGAAACTCCGTCAAATGAGCGGTCAAAACCGAGAAGCGAGCGGGTAGCTTCATCGACGGTGAAGCTCTTTTGCGGAGTAAAATCGGCATC
Source organism: Lentisphaeria bacterium (assembly GCA_017508385.1). GTDB lineage: Bacteria > Verrucomicrobiota > Lentisphaeria > Victivallales > Victivallaceae > UBA1784. The sequence goes on from JAFVZB010000011.1 coordinate 73,689, forward strand.
GTAACGGGCAACATCTGAACTTCTGAGCAAATCAACCGCTCCGCAGAAGTCCGGATTTTTGGATTGTTCATAGGTTCCGGCATTGCGCATTTTCGGAGTGGTCGTTCCGAGCGTGACCTGCATCGGGATGTAGCCGTTGGTGAACTTCATATTGGCGATATCGAGCGGAGCGAACTTGAAGCTGCTGTCATTCAGCAACCGCTTGCCGTTGAGGAATATCTGTACGCCGTTGGGACTCCACTGAGCGGCAATATGACTCCATTGACCTGCTTTGATCTCGGCTGTCACACTCTTTTTGTAAACATTATCCTTGCCGTCTTTCAAAGTAAGAGTCAGCTGCTTTCTTACCGGACGGTAACTCAACTGGAATATCTCGTTGCGGCGGGGAATCGAAGTCGAGCCTGCCATACCGATGACATTATAAGCATCGAGCAGCACAACAGTGTTGCGGCGGGCGTATTTCCATTTGTCGGGTTTGAGATAAAACTCAACTGTTCCGGCTCCACCGATGGGGAAGAAAAGCTGGCGGGGGTCTTTGACCTGAATGGCATCTCCCCAGACCGCCTGAGAGGCGGTGTTGTGCGAGAAGTGGAAATCACGGTCGAGACGTATTGCAAAATCATCGCTTTTTCCGCTCACGCCGGGAACGAAAAAGGCATCGTTGTATTTGGGAAACGGCAAAACCTCAGCAGGACGCAGTGAAAAACGGCTGATTTCCAGCGAGGGTTGCGCCTGCTTCAAATCTTTGACCGGAATACCGTCAAGTCCGATGGCACGTTTTTGTTTTACGGGTGTGAGTATCCTCAACAACAGACGGAGCTTTTTTGCTTCGGGATGTATTCTGCCATCTTCACGGTAGCAGGTTTTGACATTGAATGGACGCATGTGACTTATCCACTCCTGCCGCACCGCTCCCTCAGGCAGAACTTTGCCGTCGGCATCAAGCTGTTCGATACGGTTGTTGTTGCTCCACGGAAGTGGAGTGAGCGACTTGACGTCAAACTCCATGCGGATAGCTTTGCCAGCCAAGCCAGCTGGAACATCAACCGTATAGCTTGCAATTCCGTCACGCTCGCCGGTATGGTTGATTATAACACCATTTTTGCTTGAAACTGCCCGCAGATTGCTTGTGAGTTTCCAGTTTTTGACGTTCTCTTTTTTCAATACTCCGTCAAAAATATTGGTAACATCTGAAGTGATTTTGCCCTTGCCGGAAACGGTGCACTCGAGCCGTTCGGTTCCTGCCGGAACTTTGAAACGCAGAGCTGCAAGTTTATCCTCTCTTCCCGGCAGCAGTTTTACTTCAAGCGGAACTTTTTTGCCGTTCACAAAGGCGTTTACTGCAAAACCGCAATCAGCATCGCATCCTGATATCTCCGAAAGTTTCCGGCGGTCGATTTCCACCTCCCGGAAGTTGGATGTATCATAATTTTTGTTCCATTCGAGCGGAAAACTCACCTCTGCCGCCACACAGCTTACTGCGGCGGAAAACAAAAGTAAAAACAGTTTTTTCACTTAGAAACTTCCTTCCATTTCCAGACTGTTGTTGAACATGGCATAACTGAAAGTCAAACTCGGCAAATTCTGCAATCCGGGCATTTTGACGATGGCATCCTGCGGAGAATTGAGGTCGGCGTGACCATCGAACCACAAGATCGACGCCCGGTTGTTGTGACGGGCGTGCATTTTGATATTGGCGGTGAAATCGATCCAGTACCACTGGGATTTGTTGTTTTTGTGATAGCTGTCGGCAAGCAGATAGTAACTGCTCGGACGGGTGATGTACTGCGGACGCCACACCATTCCATTGCCCTTGTCGTCAATACAAGTCTTCATTTCCAGTTCCTTCAACTCTTCTTTAGTTATTTTGTCGCCTGAACCGGGGTGGACTCCGGGCTTTCCGGGACAGCCGTAGCGGCTCCGCTGGCAATTTGTCTCAGCTCTGCCGACCAGAACTTTATTGGGATAAAATCCCGGGCAGAGCGTGGCACTTGCGCTCGAAAGATACTTGCCGCCGAGTTTGGTCTTGCAGCGGTAAAGCTGCTTTGCCTCGTCACAAATCAAAATCTGCCACTGAGCTTTTTCGACACCGGACTCCCAGCTGCCGTAATAGGCGACACAAGAACCGTGGTCATCGATGTATGAAGCGATGGCTGTGCCGCACTGTTTGAGGTTGTTTATACACTGGCTGCCTTTAGCCCGCTCCCGTGCAGAACTCAGAGCAGGCATCAGGATTGCCGCCAAAATGGCAATGATGGCGATTACGACCAGCAATTCGATCAGGGTAAAGCTGTTGCGTTTTACGGATGCTCTTTGAGAATTCATTTTCTCTCTCCTTGTTAGTTGTTCAACGTGTTGTTTCACCTATGAAAAGCACATTATCAAAATTCTTCAACTCTTCAGCCGGATGGTTGAAAAGCAGTTTATCCGGCTTCGGAGCGATTCCGAGATAGTGTTTGAATATTTCATCGCATTTTTCCTGAAGATCCGGAGTTCCGATTCCGGTTATCGAAGGAGTGTTGAATGTGGCAACTTCCGGCTCACCTATCGAAGCAACTGCGATATCCTCAGGAACCCGCAGATGATTATCAGCAAGCGCCCGGAGCACCGCCCTCGCCACCATGGGATTGTTGACAAAAATCACCTCTGTATCTTTGAATACATTTTGTCCGAACAGTGTGCTGAAGCTCATGTAAGCTCTCTCGGCAAGCGGTTCGGGAGGAGTAACTTTTGCATAATACGCCCTGCCGGTAAAGTTATATTTTTCAACTGCTTTTTCCCACTGGATAAAACGCCAGTTGACATACTGACTTCCGGTCACAGTATAAAAACAATCCACCTTACGGTAGTTACGCTCCGCCAGATAGGCAAAAAGTATATCGAGTATCTCGGGATCGTAACCGTCGAAAAACCTGAAACCCAAGCTGGTCATATTCGAGTGAACCGTCACTATCTTCTCTTTTACTTTGAGCATCTTGTTTACCAGAAGCGGATTCCATTCAACGCTCATCATAAAGATAATATCATAATCGCCGTCAAGCACGTCGAAAACCGCCTTTTCACTGCTCTCTGATGTGATTATATGGTGGAAGAGACAACCATACTTTTCCGAGCTGCGGGAAACCGCTTTCACCCATTTGTTCTCGTTGGGATACACCGGAGGCGTTACCATCGCAACTTTCAATGCAGGCTCCTGGTGCTGGGTCGCACAAAGTCTGCCGTTGTCAAGCTGGTGTACCACGTTTTCGTCAAGCAAAATACGCATCGCACGGCGCATGGTGACGTAACTTATACCGAGCTCCTGAGCAAGTGCCGGAGCGCCCGGAAGCGGATTTGCCGCATAGACTCCGTTTTTTATGCGTTTCTTCAGCAGATTTACTGTTTCCTGTGTCTTATTAACTGCCATGGTTCTCTAAAGTATGTTTTTTGTCAGTGGTAAAATTTCATAATATACACAATTTTGTTCTATTATATCTCTTAAAATATAATTTGTCAAGTGTAAAAATAAAAAATCTGCAATTTTGCACGATAACGGTGTCAGCGCAAGGCAATTGTTGCAAAATAAAAAGCCGCACCTTTTTAAGGAGTGCAGCTTGTAAATGTATTCAGCAACGGCTCAGAGTCCTATTGCATTCAAATTGCTGTCCCACATAAAATTATTTATATTGTATTCGTGGTACGGGATAGCCGGCATTTTGGCAGCAATATCACCGTTGCTGTTCAAATCAGCGTGTCCGTCACCCCAGAGGATTCCGGCACGGTTATTGTGGCGTGCGTGGAACTTGATATTGCTGTCAATTGTATTGTAATACCACTGCATATTTTTATCCTTGCGGAAGTTGTCGGCAATCATGTAAAAGCCGCCCGGATTTTTGACAAACTGCATCTTCCAGGCAACGCCTTTGGTATTTTTTGCGTCAACATAAAAACTTTTTCTCCACTCGATCAGCTCATTTTTATCGAGAATCGTACCGTCTCCGATGATATTTGAGATAGCTCCGGGAGCTCCGTAGCGGCTGGAATAGTAGCCGTACCAATCCTGTTCGGTTTGAGTGGCGAAGTTGTATCCGCATGGCTGAGGAGTGAACGGAGCGGCGTTCGGGCAGAGGACTGCGTTTTTACTGCCGAGATAGTTTGTTCCGTAATTTTTCAGCTGTGCTCTTCCGGTATTGTTTTTAGTGTGCAGCTCTTTTACCTCTTTGTTGATGAGCATTGACCACGATATGTTTGAGTTTCCGGCAACTTGGCAGCTAATGATCATAGACTTATGGTCATCAATATACTGATTGATGGCAAGTCCGCACTGCTTGAGGTTGTTGATGCAAGTGGTGGATTTTGCACGTTCACGGGCACTCGAGAGCGAAGGCATCAAGATCGCTGCAAGTATGGCGATAATCGCAATCACCACGAGGAGCTCAATCAGAGTAAAGCATCTCTTTACTCTCACTTCATGAAGTGAACTTTTTTTCATTTCAAACGATTCCTTAAGTGTTGTTATGAATACTGTTTTATGTTATTATACGAAACTTTCAACTTTTCCGCAAGTGGTATCAGTAAAAAAAACTCTTTTTTTTCCACGATCAGCGATCCTCGAATATGCGGGGGTCGGTGGTAATGCAGAAGCTGTCGAGGTAAATCGGCTTGCGGGGAGCAACCCTCAGTGTGTGTCTGCCCTTTTTCAAATTCAGCACCTTGCACTCGTGAACTTTGGTCGGAGACTGCGGCGTTTTCAAAAACACCCAGCTCATGCGCTCACTGAAAGTGAGAGTAAGATACTGCTCGGTCATCGGAGCTCCGTCGAGCGACATGAAACAGGAGTTGGTAATGGCAGGAGCATCTTTGGCGACACATCCGCGCACCATCAGGAAATACTGACCATCTTCGGGTATCTCAAACTCATACTCGGCGATATCGGCATCGGTACCGTCGAAAGTTTTACTTCTGCAGGAGTAGCTTTTGGTTCTGAAATCCAACGCTTTGCCATTGGCTCCGTCAACGTGGTCGATGACTGCGTACTGTTTGCCTGAAGTCGGAGTGGTAAAATCGACGTAGATATTTTTGACTCCGTCCTTTTCCGGACAGGCGACCGCTTTGAAGTCGGTATCAAGATAGAGTGAGACAGGACGGGATAAACCATCTTCAAATCTCACCAGAAACGCTCCGCGGTACTTGCGGTATTTGGGAACGAAGCCGTCTTTGATTTTGACCGTGAGAGCCAACTCTTTTCCGCCCTTGAGAACTCCGGCAGAGGGAGTGACCTCGAACCAGTCGAAATCACGGTTCTTAACGACTTTGAATTTGCCGTTGAATTTGGGACACACTGCTTTTACTTTGACCGTCTGCGGAGCTGAGATATTATCCAGCACGCAGGTGTAGTTGAGCTGCTGAGGTTTGACGCAGACGGGGAGCGGTCTGTTCGGCTGGACTTTTACTGCATGAAGAGCTCCCGGGTCAACTTTGCTTCCGGCAGTAAAGTTGGCGATCGGAGTTGCTTTGCCTTTGAATTTTGAATTTTCCGCCAGAGCGAGGTTGCCGCCCTTTTTGTCGGCGAATTTGACTTTTCCCCTCATGGTATTGGTCATGGTGTAACCCTTGCTTGCGGAGCGTTTTTCAAAGATATTGCCGCTTCCGGTATGAGGTTTGTCTGCTCCGCCGATCCTGCGGGTATCTCCCCAGATATTGTTGCGGTAATCCATGAAAACATCGATATTGGTTCCTTCTCCGGGACCGGTAAAAGTGTTGTTGAAGATGTAGCTGTGATTGTTGCGGCTCAGAGCTCCCCAGTGGGGACCTGCACAGCTTTTGAGAGTTTGTCCGACAGCTCCGAACTCATCTCCCATATTGAGGAATGTATTGTCGTAAACATAGCTCGGTCCTGTCATGCAGCCCTGAATGGAAACTCCGCAGAAGCTGCCCTCGAAGCGGTTGTCAAAGCAACGGATATTCTGCTGACCTCCGTCAAGCTCGATATTGTCATCACTGCAATAAATCATGAAGTTGCCGTAAACATCGGCATCACGGTTGAGTCCTCCGTCACGGCTGAAGTTGCCGAGACTTTCAACAGCGTCGTTGAAGCGGTGTTCATCGCTGCCGACAAAGTCATTGTAGCGGATAACACAGCTTTCAGGACTGCCGACGGTGACCGCCTGCGGTCCGGCGGGATGGCTGTAAAACCAACTGTTGGCACGGTTGCGGGGGTCGTGGATATAGCAACGCTCAACAACGATTCCGTGACCTTTGATAATATTGATCGCTCCATTCATATTGATTCCGTAACCGGAGGGCTTTTTGCCCTTTTCGTGAAATCTGCCGTTGTAGTCGCATCTCTGCTCACCGACGATTCCCCAGCCTGATATATCACTGTTGCAGATACGCACGTTCCGGCAGGAATTCACCTCGATGGCATGCTTGCCGCCGCCTTTGATATTGAGTCTATCAAGAATGACATATCTCGCCTGCTCAAGACGGATAACCGTGGCAATCGCCTTGGAGTCGATGACCGTTCCGGGCTTCTGGGTGTAACGTATCCAGCCGTTCTCACTGCCGCGGTCACGGATTACCAGAGTTTTTTTGAGTTTGGCAGGGTCGATGACCACGGTTTTGGCGATTTTGACTTTATCCGCCCAGGTGCGGAAAGTTCCGGAGGCGACGGTTTTGTTTTTTGAGTCAACCAGTTTGATATCGTAAACAGTATTCTCTTTCAGACGCACGATACTGCCGCGGTATTGTGCATTCACGGCATCGTAGCAGGCGGCAATTCCGGGGTTCCAGTCCGCTGTTCCGCTGACCTTGAAATACGGAGTAACTGCTCCGATATTTTTGCTTTTGAAATAGTATCCGGCATTGATGAAGGTCGGCTTGACGTAGAAAGCGGGCTCTGTTGATACGACTTTCTCTTTTGCAGATGAGAAACGAACTCCGGAATAGACCACCGCCGCATCAGTTCCGAGAACGTAGAGACAGACTTCAAGTTTCTGTTTGCCTTTTACTTTCAGGGCTTCGGCTATATTTATCTGGTAAGTTCCCGGCTTGGAAAAGTCGAGTATCTGCAATTTCTTCTTGCCGCAGAGAACTTTGAGGTGTCCATTGGTCGTGACATCTTTCACCTCAACGACCAGCCACGGATTGGCGGTGAGATCGACGGTAAGTTTACGGCTGACTCCGGCGTATGAACGGTCGGCATTGCGGTTTATAAGTTCAAGTCCGCCTTTGGTGACCCTGACTATCGCATCACGGGTACGGGGCATGGCTTTCCATTTGGAATCCATAGACATTTTCACCGTCTGGGCGGCAAAAGAGACCAATGCCGTCAAAAGACACAGCAGAACAAGAAATCTTTTCATTTGCAAACTCCTCGGTTTTTTGGTGCAGTACTATTAATAATATAGCCACCAAACGGATTAAAAGCAAATTTTTTGCTTCCTCATCTTGAATTTACCGCCGCAAAAACTATAATGGAACTAAGGGGTAATTTTGCAAAAAAGGAGTATATATTATGCTGAAAAACATCTTTGTTCCTGCTGCGGCCCTCGCAACCATTTTGCTGCTGATGACCGCAATCATGCACTTCACAAAACTTCAGGCATCCCCGGCACTGCCGGTATCGACCCAGAGTTTTTCTCCGGCACGCTATGCCATTGCCGCAGCTGACATCAATGTGGCGAACCTGCAAAGTCCGGGATTGGCGAAGTCGAGAAAAATCATCGTGAGACTCGACAGTGTTACCGGAAAGCTCCACATTTTACAGTTGACCATCAGGGGAGACAATGACCCGACTGTACTTTCGGCAGTCTGGGCTCCGGTCACAGAAGCGGGAGCTTTTTCTCCGTTCGGAGCATCACAGGCGTCAGATATCATGCCAAACCAGCTGTCAGAGTAAAGAAATCGCAATTTTTGTCGGAAAAACATTTGCGCTCTGCAGATAGTGACATTATATTACATAAGAGTATAATTGTATATAACTGTTTTTAATACACAAAAACTATTGGAGGATATGATGTCTGTCTTGAAAAAACTTTTCGCCGTGATGCTCTTTGCCGCTGTTTGTGCAACCTGCTCTGCCGCCCCCTGGACCGCTTTCGGTCCCAAACGCAAACCGGTCACATTGCTGATTACTGCGAACTACGTCAGTCCCAGAGCTCTGGCAGAACTCGTGCAGTATGAGAGCGGACAGCCTTTCCTGCTGCTCCCTGCCGCCAATGACACCAATCAGTCTATCATCTTCTGCCCCCGTGAGAAAAAGGATGCTTATGCCATTCCTGAAGCCCACCTCAACCGTTTCATCAAAATGCTCGATGTCAAACGCATCATCGTTCTCGGAAACACCACTTACGTTCCCCAGAAATATATCGATTTGCTCGACCATCACACTCCCATCATGCGCATCGAGGGCAAAGACTGGTACCGTATTGCCGAGGAGCTCAACTTCATGCTCAACCTGAGCAATCTCGACAAAAACTTCAGAAAAATCCGCAGCCAGCTGGTCACCGAGGATAAACTTTACCGTCCGCTGCGCAACAGACAGACCCAGACTCCGGCGCAGGCTCCTGCCGACAAGACTATCGATGCCGCAGCTCAGAGCGTCGATGAAAAATAAGCTCTAAACAGCGTCAAAGGTTTTCAAAATGTTCAATCTTTTCAAAATATCCGTCAACGCTTTCAGGGAGTCGCTCCGCGAACCGGTCTACTACCTGATGCTGCTGGCGGCTCTGCTGCTCATCGGGCACTATCCCAGCATTGCGATATTCGTATTCTTTGAGCAGATGAAGCTGGTCGTTGACAGCTCGATGGCTACCGGACTTGTTTTCTCGCTTCTGGTTGCAATACTCTGCGCCAGTCACACCGTTTCCCGTGAAATGCGCAACGGAACTGTTCTTCTGCTTCTCTCGAAACCGGTTCAGCGTTGGAGTTTCATCCTCGGAAAAATCATCGGTATCGTTGCAGCATCAGCTCTCTTTGCTCTGCTCTGCAATCTCTCAACCATCATCTCTGTCTATATCGCCGTCGATCAGTTCAGATTCGATATGGTGCTCTATTTCAGCTTCATCGGTCTGCTCTTTCTCTCAAGCGCAATCGGCATGGTGTTCAACTACTGGAAAGGCAGTTCTTTCCCCGAAGTCGCCACCTATGCAACACTGCTGTTTGTCGGAGTTTTCGCCGTGTACTGCAATCTCTCTCAGCCGGTTCCGGAAAACGTCATCGTCGCCGATCTGGTGAGGGCTCTGGTCATGGTCAATCTCGCAGTCATAGCGATGTCAACCATCGCCGTTGTCGGAGCTATCAATCTCGACGTTGTACCAAACCTCTGTGTCTGCACGGTGATATTCTTCCTCGGACTGGTTTCAAGTTATCTCTTCCAGAGACAAACCGATTCTGAGCTCGTCAATGTCATTTTCAGCACCCTCTACGCCATCCTGCCGAACTGGCAGTTCTTCTGGCTGGCGGATGCAATCGCTGTTCAGCGGACTATTCCAAACTCCTATCTGGTGGATGCGGCAGTTTATGTTCTGCTCTACGTTGTAATTCTGGCAATGTGGGCAGTGGCACTCTTCCAGAACAAAGAGGTCGCCGGAGACAGCCGCAACTGAGGAGAGTTCAAAATGGCAAAAAAAGCCCTCATCACCGGAATCACCGGTCAGGATGGAGCGTATCTTGCGCAGCATCTGCTGAATTTGGGATATGATGTTTACGGTCTGCTCGCCCGCAGAAGCACTCCGACCACGTGGCGTTTGGAGTATCTCGGTATTCTTGACAACGTGCGTCTCATTGACGGCGATCTTACAGACATGGCAAGCATCGTGAGGGCTCTTTTGGAGTGCACTCCTGATGAGATATACAATCTCGGAGCTCAGAGTTTTGTCGCAACCAGCTGGGCACAGCCGATACTTACCGCAAACGCCACCGGAATGGGAGCTTTGAATATTCTTGAAGCGGTACGGCAGGTGTGTCCTGACGCAAAATTCTATCAGGCTTCAACCAGCGAACTATTCGGCAAAGCTCAGGAGACTATTCAGTCTGAAACCACTCCGTTCTATCCCAGAAGTCCTTACGGAGTCGCCAAGCTCTTTGCTCACTGGTCAACCATCAACTACCGTGAGAGTTTCGGAATTTTCGGCTGCTGCGGTATTCTCTTCAACCACGAGTCTCCGCTGCGGGGAATCGAATTTGTCACCCGTAAAGTGACCGATGCAGTCGCCAGAATCAAGCTCGGCAAACAGAATGAGTTGAGACTCGGCAACATCGATGCCATGCGTGACTGGGGATTTTCAGGCGATTACGTCAAGGCGATGCACCTTATGCTCCAACAGGAAAAACCCGATGACTACGTTATCGCCACCGGCCGCACCGCAAGCGTGCGGGATATGTGCAAACTCGCCTTCGAGTATGTCGGGCTTGATTATCAGGACTACGTTGTGATCGATCCGAAATTCTACCGTCAGGCTGAAGTTGACCGTCTGCTGGGCAATCCGGCAAAGGCAGAAAGGGTGCTCAACTGGAAAGCCCAGACCACTCTGGAAGAGCTGGTCAAAATGATGGTCGATGCCGACCTTGAACGGGTAAGCAGGCAATAAATCATGCGCATACTCATTTTGGGAGCATCAGGTTTTGTCGGAACAGCTCTTGGCAATGCGCTCTCAGTGCGCGGTCACGAAGTCCTCGCCGCTGACGTGGATATGGCAGGCAGTTTTCACTTCGATCTCGCCGTGCCCGAAACCGCTGATAAACTTCTGCAAACGCTCAAACCGGATACCATCGTGCTGCTCGCAGGAGCAAGCAGTGTCGGCGCAAGCTGGAAAAATCCATCCGGGATATTCGAACTCAACACCACCGGAGCAATCGGAGTATTTGAGAGTTTTTTGAAGCATACTCCTGACAGCCGCCTTATCTTTGCCGGCTCATCAGAAGAGTACGGCAGAGCGTGTTCCATTGAAAAGCCGTTCAATGAGGATGATATATGTACTCCATCAAATCCTTACGCATTGAGCAAACACTCTGCGGCACAGGTGATGAAAATGCTTGCCGGAAAAAACAGTTCAGATTTCGTCCACCTGCGGCTTGCCAACCACTTTGGTCCGGGGCAGAGAAAAGGATTTGTGATTGCCGACTTTGCATCGCAGATCGCCGAAAAAATCAAGCGGCAGGATAACTCCCCCATAACCGCAGGAAATCTTGAGGCGATGCGTGATTTTCTCTTTATTGATGATGTCATCGATGCCTATATAAAAGTTATTGAAGCAAAAAGACTCAGCAACTTCACCTACAATGTCGGAGCAGGAAAACCGATAGCAATAAAAACTCTGCTTGAGCTTATGCTCGAAATTTCCGGGTGCGGTTCCAAAATAGTTATTGACCCGCAAAAATTCCGTCAGGCAGATACTCCTGTGCTGTCGCTTGATTCCACAAGGATAAAAAATGAGTTGAAATGGCAGGTCACTGTTCCGCTCAAGACAGCTCTTGAGCGCACGCTCGATTATTGGAGTTCCCGCTGCTGAAAAACGGTATCAGAGACAACTTATCTCACGCCGCTATACACAACATACACAATCCGCCGATACAGAAAGCAAGTGCGACCAGCTCGGCAGCTTTGAAACGCTCTTTCAATACGACTGCACTGTACAGAGAAAAACCGCAGATGCAGCTGCCGACCATCAGCGGGAAACTCATTCCGCCGAGACCGTTATCAGCCATAGCCCGCATACCGGGTATCTCAAGTATCACAGCAATGACAGCCGCCGTCGGCAGAAGAAGTATGCAATAGACCCAGAAATCCCGACGGCATACAGCATTTTTGAACTCAAGCAAAGCCGCCTTATCCATTTTCGGAGCCATCAGCGCAGCGGCGGCAGCAGCATAGCCGAGCATCATGCAGCAGATGCAAAGCGGAGCCGATACTCCCTCAGTTTCTTTGTAATAAAAGGGCAGAGAGGTCACCACCTGACTGAAACTTATAACGATCAGGACGGTAAAGGCATCCAGTTTCCACTTTCCTTTACCTGATGAAGAGCCGTGCTCTTTGGTGCCTCCGAAAATCACAAGTGCGGCGAGCACAAGAATTATTCCGGCGAGGCGCAAAATGGTGAACTTGACACCGTAAAAGACAATTCCGGCGATAAAGGGAAAAATCATTGCCGACTGGGTCAATGCCCAGATGACTCCGTTCGGACCGTTCTGCATTGCCCGTGAGGTGAGGACATGCTGAAAATAACAGCACACACCGCTGGCGAAAAAGGCTGCCAGAGTGAGATAAAGGGCGATTTTCGGAGTATTGCTTGTATAAGACACTCCTGAAATCAGCATGAAAATAAAAATTATCAGAGCTGCGATGAGTCCGCCGCTCAAAAGCAGATGCTCCATTCGGATATTTTTCTTCGGAGCATTCCCGGCGATAGCTCCGACCAGACACCAGCTCAAACCGAGAAAAACAAGTGAGATTATTCCGAAAACTGAGCTGTGGAAGAATGGAATACCATCCAGATAAGAAACCAACTGCTGATACATCGTACCCCCGCAAAATATTTTTGTAATGAAAAAAGCGGCACAACTGCCGCCTGAACGTCAACTTTTGACGCTTATATAATTTAATTCAGAACTTGAGCTTTTTCAAGCTCATCTCACCGGATTTTTGCGGATAACCTCGAGCAGTTTTTCCGGAGTCATTCCGATATCAGGATTGCTCTTGCAGTAAGTTGCCAGAAAGCTCAGTTTTTCCTCATCCGTGAAGCGGAAAAAGCGGAAAAACAATGACAAATCCCGTGCCATCCGGGTCTTGGAGCCTATTTTGAATTTCACTTTTTCACAGCTGGCAACATCTATCCACCTGAGGTCAAGCAAATTGCCGTCGGCATCGGGAGCAGTTCTGATTTTGAACAGCAGATTGGGCGGAGTAAATCCATTGTGGATAAATCCTGCCCGGTGCATCTTTGCCAGATATTGAAAGTTGCGGCGAACAAACTCATCTATCAGATGTTTTTCATCTTTCAACTCTCCCTTGTAGGTAAAGAGTCTGCCGTCGGAAAATCCTTCGGCGTATTCGGTCATCAGAAAGCCGCTTTTGAGCATGAAAAAGTTGCGGGTCTCACCTGCTGAAACCATTTTGACCAGCGGGAGTCCGACCTTTTCGAGCAAAGAGAAATTGACCGCCTCCTGCCCCCACGGTCCCGGACGGAAAATATAACGGATGGCACTGCGCATTTTGCGGGGAGCTTTATAGACCAGTTTTGTGCCGTCATCAAGAGTAAGCAAGAGAACAAACTTGCTTCTGGTGCTCCACAAAACAGGATAACTGCCACTGTCATCAAAAGCTCCGCACCGCTTGCGCAGAGCGTTTATTTGCGATTCCATAGCATCATCAACATAGAACCATGAACGTGACAGCGTCACTGTATTGATATCAAAAGTATTGTTTGACATATTATCATCTGCAAAGTAATTTTAATTGTTACAAAGATAATTTAATACATCAACACTGTTTTTTCAACAACAAACAACAAGGAAAAGAGAAAATGTATTTACGGGGCAACTACTGGCACTACGACTTTTACATCAACAAAACCCGGTATCGGGGAACAACCGGCTTTACCGTCGGAGAAAAAAAGAAGGCTGTTCAAATGGTAGAAACCATAAAAACCGGACTCAGAGATGATTTTGCCGCTGAATTGATAATCAAAACACTGCAAAAGAAAATAAAACACAAATCACCGGACAATCGTAGGACTGCACAAATGTTCCGGCATCGTGCCAGAGACGGGCGCGGTCAAACAGAACTGATTCGTTGGTCAAAACTGCTCCTCCCTCGCCGCAACTGATATTTTTGTAGTTGTTGAAACTGAAACATCC
>JAFVZB010000012.1 GCA_017508385.1 Lentisphaeria bacterium
AGGCATAAAAATTACCGCTTAAGCGGTAGACTGAAAAACAGTTGCGCTTGGCGAATCAATTCAAAGCCCGTGTCGGGCTGCCGGCATCATCGCCTTGAAGGCGTTGGTGCATACCACCGGCTGAGCCGGTGGTTTTGATTTGGAGTTTTTGGTTTATGCTATGATCGCGAACTTGCTCTCGTAATCGGTTTCGACTCTGGCGTTGAGATCGTTCCAGAGCTGGTCTCCGCCGAAGGCGTAGTAGCCGAGTCCGCCCCAGCCGGTGTTGTATTCGCGCACCAGCAGGTCGTCTTTGCCGTCGCCGTTGTAATCGCCGACTGCTTCTGCTTTGAAGCCTGCCTCGGGAGTTACCTGCCAGGCGGCGTTCTTAGAGTTGCCGTCTTTCCACATCCAGAGTGCGTTGTCTGCGACTTTACGGACGATGATATCGTCGATTCCGTCTCCGGCAAAGTCTCCGGCTGCGACGAATTCCCAGTCGTTGCCGAGGTAACCGATATCGGACTGAGTCCAGTTCCAGGTCTTGAATGAGGCATCTTTATTTTCCCAGAGATAGAGGTGACCGTTGGTGTTTTTGACGATCAGCTTATCTGCTTTATCAGCTCCGAATGAACCGGCTCCGAGAAGCTCCCACTGGTTGTTTTCGGGAGCGTGCCAGATATCTTTGTAGCTTGCTCCGTCAAGGACGACACCGAAGCTGCCTTTCTCGTCATAGATCAGCACGTCATCGTAGCTGTCTTTATCGAGATTGACCAGTGTCTTGGTGTTGAAGTTGCCGTCAACGTGACAGAGGTCAACGTAGCCGTAGCTCGGATCGTTGAGGTTTGTCCAAGCGGCGAAGGTGTTGCCGAAGCCGTTGTAGAGCAGAATACCGTCGTGGTCAACTTTGCTGCCGGCAAAATGTCCGACGCCGACGACTTTCCACATGAGGGCATCACCGCGGTTCCACTCCCAGATTCCCTGCCACTTGGCACCGGCGTTGCCGTCGGTGGCGACGAAGCCGACCTTGCCTTGGGCTGAATCCCAGCCGACGATCTGGCTTACGCCATTGTCGAGCAGGTTGCAGTCAGGAGTTCCGCCGAGAATAAGGTTGACTTTCTGACTGACGGTCACGGTGTTGCCGACATTGTCGGTGGCTTTGAAGTACACGGTTCCGTTGGCAGTGACGGTCACGCTGTCACCGACACTCCAAGTCTTGTTGTCGAAGCTGTATTCGATCTTGGCAATGCCGCTTGCGCTGTCGCTTGCGGTTGCGGTGAGAACGATATCTTTTCTGGTTGCCCCGGAGGGCATTCCGGAAATGGTGAGAACGGGTTTGGCTTTGTCTATCTTATCGACCACAATGCTCTTCTCTGCGATGTTTCCGGCTTCGTCGGTGACTTTGAAGTACACGGTTCCGTTGGCAGCAGCAGTGACTTCGCTGCCGGTTTTCCAAGTCTTGTTATCAAGGCTGTACTCGACTTTGGCGATTCCGCTTGCGTTGTCGGCTGTGACAGCTGTGAGAACGACGTTATCCTTAGTCCAATTCTTAGCGTTGCCTGCGATCTCAATGGAGGGGGCGACTTTGTCGATCTTGTCGATCTTGACCTCTTTGACATTCACGAGTCCGCAGTTGTCGGTGGCTCTGAAATAGATGCTGCCGTTGTCACTGACGGTCACGCTGTCGCCGACTTTCCAAGTCTTGTTGTCAAGGCTGTACTCGAGCTTGGCAAGACCGCTGCCGGAATCGACTGCGACTGCTCCGACGGTGACACTGCCGTTGGTCCAGACATCGGGATTGGCAATGGTGATAACGGGAGCGGCTTTATCGATTTTAGAGATGTTTTCACTCTTTTCGGTCACGTTGCCTGCCTTGTCGGTGGCTCTGAAATAGACGGTTCCGTTGGCAGTGACGGTTGCACTGCTGCCGACGTTCCAAGTCTTGTTGTCGAAGCTGTACTCGACTTTGGCTATTCCGCTTGCGGCATCGTTGCTTGCGGCGGTGATGACAACGTCTTTGTTAGTCCACTCGGTTGCGTTACCGGAAAGAACGAGTCCGGGAGCGACTTTGTCGATTTTGGTGATAATCTCGTTGTAGGAGGTCTCTTTGCCTACATTGTCGATGACTTTGAAGTAAACTGAGCCGTTCTCTGAAACAGCGAGTTTGCCGTCAACGACGTCGAGCCACGGACCGTTTTCGTAATCGTAGCTGTAAAGCACCTGCTTGACACCGGAGCTATTGTCAGCAGCGTTCACATTGAGAACGACATCTTTGTTAGTCCACTCCTGAGCGTTGCCGGTGATTGCGATGGTCGGATCATCCTGATCGATCTTGATTTCGATGCTTTCGGTTGAAACGTTGCCGAGCTTGTCGGTGGCTCTGAAATAGATGGTTCCGGACTCGGTTGCGGTTGCAATACCTGCCTCGCTCCAAGTCTTGTTGTCGTAGCTGCACTCGATTTTGGCGACTCCGCTCTTGGAATCGCTGACCAAGGCGGTAACGGTGACTTTTTCAGCCGTCCAGCTGCCATCATAACCGTTGATGGTGATGACAGGAGCATCTTTGTCGATGAGAACTTCGGTGCTCTCGACGGTGACGTTTCCGGCGGCATCGGTCGCTTTGAAGTAAACAGTTGCCTGGTCGGTCACGAGAACCTGAGTACCGGTTTTCCAGTTGATATTGTCGAAGCTGTACTCAGTTTTGACAACAGCGTTGTCATCTGAGGTCTCGGCAGTGAGAGTGACATCTTCTTTTGTCCAGACATCACCTGTTCCGCCGTTGATTTTGACCACGGGTTTCTCTTTATCTATGTTGGAAACGCGGTAGATGGTCTCAGTTTCGTTGCCTGCGTTGTCAACGAGTTTGAGATAAACTTCTCCGTTGGCGGGAACGCTGACTTTGGCGGTCAACTCTTTCTCGATGACCTCGATGATCTCTGCCTCGCTCCAAGCGGAGTTTTCATTGAAGCGGTAGAACACTTTGGCTGCGCCGGAGTGGTCGTCGGTGGCTTCGATGGTGAGGATAACATCTTCGGGAGTCCACTCGGTCGTATTCGGAGTGACACTGCTGATGGTGGGAGCAACATCGTCGATGATGTTGATGTAACGGTAATCAACAGTGATGTTGCCAGCCTTGTCGGCGACTTTGAAAGCAAGATAGCCGTTAGCGGTAACGGTGCAGGTGTCGCCGCTTATCCACTTGGTGTCGTCGATTGCTTCTTTGCCTGCCCACTCCTCTTTGGTAACGAACTGGTAGCCGATAGAAGCAAGTCCGCTCTGGAAATCGTTGTAGGTGGCGGTGACGGTGACTGCCTCATTGACAAAGACATCGAGATCGATGTTGATTTCGAGGGTCGGAGCAGTTTTGTCGATGTAAATTACCTCTTTGCTGCTGATGGTGACGTTGCCTGCCTCATCGGTCGCTTTGAAGTAAATCATGCCGTTATTCTCGACGACGGCTTCGGTTCCGGCGTAGTAGTGGATATTGTCGTAGCTGTACTCGAGTTTGACTCTCTGACTGACGTCATCAACAGCGGTTGCTGAGACGACGATGCTCTGATTGGTCCAGTCGGTGAGATCGGCTCCGGAAATGGTGATTGTGGGTCCGACACGGTCAAACTGAGTGATGTTGATGGTCTGCTCGGTTTTGTTTCCGGCGAAGTCGAATGCCTGGAAAGTAATGTTTTTATTTTCGTTGACCACCGCATTAATCGTGAGTGTTTCAGTTCCACGCACACCTGTTACATCAAACCAGACCGCATTTGCATCGGCAGGATTGTCGAAGGTGTAACGCAAAATCTCGATTCCGCTGGTGACATCGCTTGCGGTGTCGGATGCGGTTGCGGTAAGAGTGATGCTTTCGGTTCCGGCAGTGATCCAGGTCTCGGGAACACCATCAACCGTGAGGGTGGGTCCGGTAAAGTCGCCAATGGTGAACACTTCGTATTCGCCGATTTCGGTGAGGTTGCCGACACGGTCTTTGACTCTGAAATAGACGATCTGATTTTTGGTGACAACGGCATTGTATCCGCTCTGCCAGGTCTTTTTACCGTCGAGGCTGAACATGACATCGGCGATACCGCTGCCGTCTTCCACAAGAGGATTGCCTTCGGCATCGAGCTCGTAAACCGGATTGCCGTTTTCGTCAACGACATACTTGAACATGTGGTTGCCGTCGGCATCGAGACGGGCAATCGGATTGCCTGAACCGTCGAGAACCTGATTTCCGTACATATCCAACTCGTAGAGATACTCTTTTTCACGGACATAGACGTAATTACCATCTTTATCACGCTGATAATCGGTCGGAGCAACTGACACGATCACCTGAGTATTGTAGCTCTCGGCTTTCTGGCGGTCCATTGAAAATTCAGCTGCAGTCTTGTCAATGTTATCAACAACGCAGACAGTTTCCTGACTGTAATTGCCGACCGCATCTTTGGAGCGGAAATAAACGATTCCGTTATCGGGGAAAGTGATATCTCCGGTGTAAGTCTCCCAGTTTTTTCCATCAAAGCTGTACTCATTTACGATACCCTCGTTGGCGAACTGGGCTGAAACGATAACATCTTCAGTCGTCCAGTCAGAGGTGGTAACGGTGTAGGTCGGATAGGGAACAACTCTGATATCAGGGTTACCGGATGAGACGTTGAGCAGAAGAGTGCTGCCCTCGAGAACAAGTGAATAGAATTTCTTGTTGTACTCAAGAGCAACATTATTTGCCTTAACTGAACCGAAGTTCCGGACTCCATTGCCGACGGTAACAGAAATGTTGACGTCAAAAAACTCTGCGCCCTGAGCGAGTTTGTATGTTCCGTTGGTCTGACGGTCTGAAACGGTAATTGAGAAGCTCGGAGCTCCATCGATAAGACGGAGGTCGCGGACAAGGTAATCATCGTAGGTTTTCTGCTCGGAAACGGTGAAATCAATGGTACCGCCTCTTTCGACAGTCAAGTTATTTCTTTCAAGAAGGATCTGACCGCCGATGATACCGCCGGAACTGACGACAACAGAAGCTCCGCTGCCGCCGAGAATCAAATTCTGGAGACGTCCGCCGTCGGTAACAACAACTTCAGCACTTCCATAGCTGCCGTTGCTTGCAGTGGTTACTGAAGTCCTTCCACCGGAAAGAGCAGAGTTGACGTCAGAAGTTTTGTAACTGCTGACAAAGTTGGAGTTGGTCGTCGGAACGTTAGCGTTGCTGAAAAGACCGCCGGAATAAACGTACACGGTACCGGCAACGGTTGCATCGGTAAGCACACCGCCGTTATAAACGTTGACCAATCCAGCCACACGGGAACTGTAACTTGAAGAGGTGACACTGGTCACGGTATCAGAAGAGGTAACACTGCCATCCGAACCGGTAGTCGTCGTAGTAGTCTTGGAGGTTTGAATCCAGGTTTTGCTGAAAACGGCACTGCCGACAACATCGACGTTTTTCACCAGACCGCCGCTGTAAATATTGACGGTTCCGCCGAGATAACGTCCGGCATTTGTACCGGAAATCACTCCGTAATTGCTGACATAGATGGCACCGCCTGTAACCTCGGTGACAGAAGTTGAACCATTGACAAGATTTTTACCCTCGGTAAAAGGACCTGATGAATAAAGCTCATTTCCGACAAGTTCGATGCCGGTCACAACACCTTTGGTGCTTTCAGAAATTCCACTGACATGGAGATTACCGCCATTATGAATCTTAACATTTTGAGCAGAACCGGCAACCATGTTCATACTTGCGCCGCCAGTGACCATAACATTTTCAGCATATCCGCCGGAAACATAGAGACGGGCTTGTGGTTCGCCGATCATCACGCCATAGTCGCCGCCGAGCTTGTTCCTCATGGCATCGTACAGCATGTTTTCAATCAAACCGTTGCCGGAAAGGTGTTTTATAGAACCGAGCGAACCACCGCTGTAAACCTCGATCGTACCCATACCGTTGATTCCGGCGCCATAGACTTTGGCTCCGCCGGAAACAAAAAGACGTGCCCCGGGACCTTCGAGCATAACTCCGGCTGCTTTACCGCCGCCCCACACATGAACCTGACCTGATTGAGTGGCACTCAGAGCGTAGGCAGAACCGGTGTTCATCACATACATACTTCCGGTGACAGAATAGAGATTTCCGTCGGTCGGAATTTGAGCGGCTGATGACCAAACATGTTTGCCGTTGCTGCCGTAATAGACTCCGGTGTAGTTACTGGTAAAACCGACCTCAGCCCCGGGAGCGAGCCAGAGATAACCGTCACCGGGCTTCCACTCGAGGCCTGAAACATTGGTACCTGAGGCGATGTAAAGATAACCGCCTGCACTGAGAGTTGCTCCGGAAACGGTTGCGGCAACGTTGACAGTGACACTTCCGCCGCTCTTGATATCGACAACTTCGGCAGTACCGCCGGAGGAAACATAGAGGTCTCCGCCCATCATGGTAGTGCTGGTAAGCGAAGCTCCTGAGGAGACATGGACATCACCGCCTGAAACGGTAGTACTGGTGGCAGAAGCGGCATCGATCAAGTGGAGCTGACCGCCCTGCATAACAGTGGCATCGGCACTTCCGCCGGCTGAAACGAAGATACCTCCGCTGAGAACATTTGCTCCGCTGGCAAGTCCGCCGTCGAAAACGTAAATATCGCCGAGATCGACCTGGGCGCTGTTGACAACGCCGCCGCTGCTGACTTCAATATATCCGCCTTTGCTCAGCGTGGTGTTCTCGGCGGTTCCGCCGCTGTAAACAAACATTGAGTCGTAGTGCAACACCTCCCCGGTGTTGACTTCGCCACCCGAAATGTAATATGCCTGATTAGCCATATTCCGTTCTCCCAAGTACTGTATTATAATATTGTTTATATACCTGCTAAAATTTATCCGGATGGATCAACAAAACAACTCAACTGAAACGACACTTGAAAGCTGTTTCCGACTCCGGCAAAAATCTCTTGAAAACCTTTGCTCCGGACAATAAAAAATTGTCAAAAAAAACGCACAGCACAGCATGAAAACACACTTCTGCATGGGTATAATATTACACTTGTTTACATATAAGTCAAGCTTCGGAAGAAAAAATTTATTGTTTTTTAAGGCGTAACTCCATGAAAGTTGGCAAAGTTATGAAATTTTGAGCTTTTTTTGCCCTGAAAACGCCATTTCTTTTTGCAGCTTTGTTCATGATATGGGGAGATGATGCGGGGAGAGAGGGAAAACTTCTTTTCACGAGAAAAGAAGTTTTCCCTCTCTCCCCGCGCCCCTCTCTCCCTTTCAAGAAAAGCGGGAAACTTTTTATTTACCTTTACCTACCCATGTCGGGAACAGAGCCTGTTTTTGTATTGAGCCAACGCAGTTTCCGTTGTCACAGAGCCGCTTTGAGTCTCAGGTGCGCTCTCACGGTGGACTCCGCCGCCCGCGGATTCATAACCTCTTCGCAGATGAAAAACTCTTTGCGCAAAAGCGTTCCAGCTTCGGAAATATCAATATCCTCAGGCAAACTTCTGATAAAGCGGTCGTATGCGAGAACCGTATCACGGCAAAGGTCAAGGTAAGATGGAACATCGGCTCCGTCAATGATGCCCCCCGTTTCGTGATACGCATGAGAGAGGTACATCTTTTTTATCCTGCCGTCAAGGTAAAAACAGCGCACCTTTTCGATGGTTTGCAGCAGCGCCGCAGGGTCGTTATAGAGCGCAACTCCGGCGTAGCGGGTCCCCCTGCCCTCAAAGGTGTCGCCGCTGAAAAACACTCCGCTTTCCAGTTCAAGAAAAGAGATACTGTCGGCAGAGTGTCCCGGAGTGTGTATCGCCTCAAGCCGCCAATCACCGCCATCAATGACGGAGCTATCCTGCAAGCCATGCTGAAAACTCAGAACTTCAGCTCCGGAAAACCTGACGATTTTTTCATTCATTCCGATGTGGTCGCCGTGCGAATGGGTGTTGGCGATGATATCGATATCAGAAACGGTAAGGTCATGTTTTTTCAGTTCGTCATATAGAAACGGAAAAAAAGCCTCCTCAACCGCACTGTCGAGCAGAATATTGCGCTTTCCGCAAAAAAGCATCATTCCGCACCACTCAGACCCCCACGGATATTTCAAATAAGCATACTTCATTTGCACCTTTCTTCTTGTTCATGATAAGGGGAATCGGCTCTTGGGGAAGGGAAAAACTTCTTTTCACGAGAAAAGAAGTTTTTCCCTTCCCCAAACCCCAACCCTTTACAAGAAAAGCGGAATACTTTTTTTATTTTCAGCTCTTCTTTTACAAAACAGTACTTTAATTTAACACCGGCAGGGGATTTTTTCAATCAGAGTGTGGAGCATTTCAAGAAATCAGGGCAAAAAAAAGAACCGCATGAACGGTTCCTTTTATTCAAAGAGTTTTGAAAAAACTTACTTCTGAGCTTTTTCCCAAACGTCTTTGCTGACGAAAGCGGTCAGGTTGCGGCCATCAGCAGTCTTGCCGCGGAAAGCATAGCGGGTACGTCCATCTTTACCGTAGGTGACGAACTCGGTGATTGCAGCGGTGACGCTTTTTTTCTCTTTGACATCGTAGAATTTGTGATCCATTTTAAACTCCTTTGTTTGGTGAGTGAACAACGTTTTTCTATCACGTCTGAGTTAAGTATATCAGCTTAATGCTGATTATGCAAGTCCTTTTTGCAAAAAAATCCAATTTTTTTTGATTTTTTTATGCTAAATCACTGAAATTATGCAAAACTATGCATTTTTCACCCTTTTTTCGCATCTGCATTTTCAGACTTCGCATCGCCCTTCGGAGTCCATTTCTTTACAAACGGACGGCGGTCGGCTGATGCTTTGATGCGGTAACAGCCTTTGCCGAAGAGTGTCTCGATCTCTTTGAGAAGTGATGCGCTGAGACTCACTCCGGCTTTGAAAGACTCAATGAAAATCACCGTGTCATCCTCTTTCACCAGACAGATCATCAGCTTGGTCTTGCCGGGTGAGTTACGCAAAAGCTCCGCCAGACGCTGCAAATCATCTTTGGTGTATTTGCCGGAATGCAAATGCAAATAGAACTCATCACTGAAATGCTTCGGGGCATCCTCCAAACTGTAAAAGCGGTCGATCATTATGCGGGGTCTTTCCGCCTCGTCTTTCTTGCTCACGGTAACTTCGACAAGCACCGGAGTTCCCGGCTCGGTCTTCACTCCGCTCTCGGCAAGGTTCTTCATCGCCCGCTCGTATGCCATGCACTCGCAGGTGGAATCCAAATCCTCAAGCTGCAAAATTCCGAACGGCTTGCCGCTCATCTTGCTTATCTTTTTGGCAAAACTGCCGACCATTCCGGCAAAACGGACGCACTGACCATCTTTGAGCTCTTCAACTGAGTGTATCGGACGGGCAAAAGTCTTTATCAATCCGGCGTGGGGGTCGAGCGGATGTCCTGAAACATAGAAGCCGAGAAGCTCTTTTTCGTTGCTCAAAATCTCATCCCAGCCGAACTCGGGAATGTCGGGAATCGGAACTGAACCGGCATCTCCGGCATCGTCGGAGTCTCCGCCGAGGATATCGAAAAGACTGCCCTGCCCCTGAGCTTTCTCTTTCGCCCGCTGTACGGCAAAGGAGATCATCGGCTCGGCAATGGCAAGTATCTGACTGCGGCGCAAACCGAGAGTATCAAGTGCTCCGGCTCTGGTCATGTGCTCGAGCATTCTGGAGTTGATATCGCCTCCGCAGCGTTCGCAGAAATCGAGGAAACTGGTGAATTTACCATCCGCCTTGCGGCTGGCAATGATTTTGGATGCCGCAGCCTCTCCGCATCCCTTGATGGCACCGAGTCCGAAACGTATCCTGCCTTTGTCAACAGAGAAGTTGATTCCCGACGAGTTGATGTCAGGAGGAAGGATCGTTATACCCATGCTGCGGCACTCGGAAATCAGGAACGAGAGTTTTTCAGCGTTCTCGATTTCACTGGTCATCACCGCCGCCATGAACTCAACAGGATAATTCGCTTTCAAATATGCCGTCTGATAGGTCACGACTCCGTAAGCGGCGGAGTGGGATTTGTTAAATCCGTAACCGGCGAACAACTTGATTTTTTCCCAGATGACTTCGGCAAGCTCAGGAGAGATATTGTTGTGCTCGGCACAGCCCCTGACGAATACATCGTGCTGCTCTGCCATCACTTTCTCTTTTTTCTTACCGATGGCACGGCGCAGAATATCGGCTCCGCCGAGGCTGTATCCGGCGAGAGCCTGCACGACCTGCATGATCTGCTCCTGATAAATCATGATTCCGTAGGTCTCTTTGAGATACGGCTCCATGTTGGGATGGTCGTAAATGGTCTCTTCCTCTCCCTTTTTGCGGGCGATGTACTGCGGAATAAACTGCATCGGACCCGGGCGGTAGAGCGCAACAAGAGCGATGATGTGCTCGATGGTCTCGACTCCGAGACTGCGGCAGAGGTTCTGCATTCCGCCCGACTCCAGCTGGAACACTGCAACGGTATCACCCTTCTGGAGCATTTCGAAGGTCTTGGGGTCATCGAGCGGAAGTTTTGACATATTTATATCAACTCCGTGCTGCTCCTTTATCATATCAAGTGCGTTGCGGATGATCGTGAGAGTGCGCAGACCGAGGAAGTCCATCTTGAGCAGACCGAGGTTCTCGCAGGGCTCTTTCGGGTACTGCACCACCATATCACCAGTGGCACTGCGTGACAGCGGAACAAGGTTGTCAAGACGCTGGTCGCCGATGATGACTCCGGCGGCGTGAACTCCGGTCTGGCGGTTCAATCCCTCAAGGATCTTGGCAAAATCGAAAACCTTTTTGACATCTTCATCCTCTTCGATCAGCTTGGCAAGCTCTTCGGATTGGGCGATTGCTTTATCGACGGTCATCTTCAACTCGTCGGGAATCATTTTGGTCAGGGCGTTACCGCGCTCAAAATCAAATCCCATCACCCGGGCGACATCTTTGACCACCGCTTTTGCCTTGAGCTGACCGTAGGTGCATATCTGTGCCACGTTGTCAAATCCGTACTTCTGGCGGACATACTCAATGACTTCTCCGCGCCTCTTTTCGCAGAAGTCGATATCAAAGTCAGGAGGACTCACTCGCTCAGGGTTGAGGAAACGCTCAAAAAGCAATCCGTAACGCAAGGGGTCGATATCGGTGATGAGCATCAGGTAGGCAACCAGACTGCCTGCACCCGAACCACGGCCGGGACCGACGGGAACTCCGTTGTTTTTTCCGTGGCGGATAAAGTCGGAAACCACCATAAAGTAACTGCAAAAACCGGTGCGTTCGATAACTCCGAGCTCGTAATCCATACGGTCGATGACCTCCTGCTCCTCTTTGGTGAGGCTCTCTTTGCGGGGGTCGAAGTCGTAACGCATCGGAATGTTGTCAAGGCATATCTCACGCAGAGTCTCTTTGGTCGGAGTTGAGCCGTCGGGAAGATAGAACACCGGGTAATGGTTGGTCTCGTAATCAAAACTTATTTCGCAACGCTCGGCGATTTTGCGGGTATTGGTGATGGCTTCGGGGATCTCTCCGAAAAGCTGACGCATCTCTTCTTCGCTTTTGAAGTAGTACTCTGGAGCATTGAACTTCATGTGATTTTCGCTCAATTTTGCTCCCGTCTGGATACAGAGCATAACTTCGTGGGCGGCGGCATCCTCCCGACGGTGGTAGTGCACGTCATTGGTGGCGACCAGCTGAAGGTTGCGCTTTTTGGCGAACTCGACCAGCTGACGGTTGACCACCCGCTCTTCGGGTATCCCGTGATCCATGATTTCGAGGAAGTAATTTTCAGGGCCGAATATCTCGAGATACTGGTCGAGAGCTTTTTCGGCGGCATCAACACCGTGGTCGAGCAGTTTTGCCGGAACTTCGCCTCCGATGCAGGCAGAGAGTGCTATGAGTCCTTCGTGGTACTCACGCAAAAGCTCCATATCTATTCTCGGCTTGTAATAAATTCCGTTACGGTACGCTTCGGATATAAGTTTGCAGAGGCTTTTATAGCCGGTATTGTTCTCGCACAACAGCACAAGGTGGTAACCTTTGGGATGCTCCTGCGACGGGTCTTTGTCGAAGCGGCTGCCGGATGCCATATACATTTCACAGCCGACTATCGGACGCAATCCCGCTCCGGTAAGGGTTTTATGGAAATCTTCAGCTCCGCCGACATAGCCGTGGTCGGTGATGGCACAGCCGATCATATCATTTTCCTGAATAAGTTTGGTAAGTCCGGAGGGCGTACAGGCTCCGTCAAGCATACTGTAATGGGTATGCAAGTGCAGATGGACAAAATCTGATGGCATGGTAAAATATTCCTCTGTTTTTCAATTATAAATACTCACACTTACTATACCCCGTCTGAACCTTTTTAGCAAGCGCAAAAAGTGATTTTTTTTCGTCTTCTTGCAAACACAGCCAAACGATACTATATTATATAAGCATACAAATCAACAACCATTACTTGCGAGGTAAAAAAATGGCTCTCTGGGGAGGACGCTTCTCAAGCGACACCAATGCCGATGTGGCAAAATATTCTGAATCAATCTCATTCGACAAGAGACTGTACCGGCACGATATCATGGGCAGCAGAGCTCATGTCAAAATGCTTGCCAAAGCCGGAATCATTCCGCAGGAAAGTGCCGATGCCATCAGAAAAGAGCTGCTCAATATCCAGCAGGAAATCGAGAGCGGCAACTTCAAGTATGATATCGCACTCGAAGATATCCACATGCACATCGAGAGCAGGCTTATCGAAATTCTCGGAACTGAGGGGGCTCGTGTCCACTCCGGACGCAGCCGCAACGATCAGGTCGCTCTGGATATCAGGCTCTATCTCAGAGATGAAATCGATATCATCATCGGCAAAATCAGAGAGTTTCAGGCGGCTCTGGTCGATACTGCAAGCCGTCATCCCAAACAGATAATTCCGGGATTTACCCATCTCCAGCACGCTCAGGTGGTGCTTTTCGCCCACCATCTGCTCGCCTACGTCGAGATGCTCGACCGTGATGCAGAACGTCTCGCCGACTGCCGCAAACGTATCGACGTGATGCCGCTCGGGTCAGGAGCTCTCGCCGGCTCAACGCTTCCGCTCGACCGTGAATTCGTCTGTCAGGAGCTCAACTTTTCAAGAGTCACCCGCAACAGCATGGATGCCGTCGCCGACCGTGACTTTGCCATCGAGCTTGCAAGTGCGCTTTCGATTTTCGCCATGCACACTTCCAGACTCTCGGAAGACCTCATTTTGTGGAGCAGTCAGGAGTTTGACTTCATTGAACTTGATGATGCATTCTGCACCGGTTCAAGTCTGATGCCTCAGAAGAAAAATCCGGATGTCTGCGAGCTCACCCGCGGCAAAACCGCCCGCATTTACGGCAGTCTCACTGCCCTGCTCACTCTCTGCAAGGCTCTGCCGATGACCTACAACCGTGACCTGCAGGAAGACAAAGTCGCTCTCTTCGATGCGATCGACACCGCAGAACAGATACTTGCAGTTTATCCTCCGATGATCGCCTCAATGCAGATCAAGCCGGAAAATATGCGTGCCGCCGCAACCGACCCTGCCCTGATGGCAACTGATATCGCCGAAAAGCTGGTGGAACTCGGAGTTCCGTTCAGAACCGCCCACCACCGGGTCGGCTCATTCGTCAAATGGTGCAAAGAGAACGGAAAGGCTCTCGATGAGACCACGCTCGAAGAGATGCAGATAACCATTCCCGAGGCAACAGAGGAGTTCCTCAACCTCTTCGACCCCGATATGAGCGCAGGAAAGCGCAACATCACCGGAGGAACCGGTTTTGATGCGGTCTCTTCACAGCTCAAATTCTGGCAGGAAAAACTGGGATAATCAATATTTCCGCAAGGACCGCACGGCATGATATCAGGCAGACACAACACAAGAAAAACAACTCTTGCGCTGCTGCTTACACTCATGCCGCTGCTGCTTTTTGCGCTCGAATGCAATGTTTGCGGAAAGCAAATCAGGGGAAACTACATCAAGTCCAAAAACAAAGTCTTTTGTTCACGCTCCTGTTTCCGCAGCATACTGCCCAAATGTTTCAACTGCGACGAGCCGTGCGAAAAGTCGATTCTCAGGATGTTCGACAAGACTTTTTGCAGTAAAAGGTGCATGCACGCTCACTTCAAATGCTCCTTGTGCGGCAAGGGGTTGGATAGGGTCATCGTTGTGGAAAATCCGCAAAAAGAGAGCAGGATGTATTGCGCCGACTGCAGGAACAGGGAAAAATGCTTCTTTTGTATGCTGCCGTGCATTCCCGTGCCGGAAGTGACCGACCGCAACATGTGCGGCAAATGTTACTCGCAAGCGGTCATTGACGAAGAGGATATCAGCCACATTTTCAATGTCGTCAGAAAAAATCTTGCCAGACTCTTCAACTTTGACGACAAGCACAAAATCGAACTTAAAATTGTCACAGCTGACGAGCTCAAAAAGATAAAGGGAGTCGAATACACGCCTCCTGACAGCAACCGCATCGGACTTATGCAGTTCAGTCAGCAACTTCTTGAGAAGCGAACCAGATCAGGAAAACTCATCGAGAAGCGGGTGACCAAAGAGATTTGCAGAATATACCTGCTGACAGCAACTCCCCGTGCGGTGCTCATAGATGCGATAGCCCACGAGCTCACTCACGACCACATCAGGCACATCAGAGGCAAAGTGAACGACCTTGCCGCCGAGGAGGGATTTTGCGAACTTGTCGCCTATCTGCACAACTCCAAAATCGGAAACGGAAAACTCAACAAAAACAAAGAGGTCAACAAAGACCCGGTGTACGGAGGAGGTTTCCGCAAAATGCGCAATATCTACCGCGAAACAGGTTCACTCGAAAAGACATTGGAATACGTCAGGTAAATAATTCATGCTCATGATGTTCATGCACTTGACAAAATGCAGAACGCTTATCAAACGCACACGTCAACTATTCTATTGCGTTTCTATAAATTCCCCGACACCAACTGTAAACGAATTTCATGAAATAATATGACCCAATAATAATTGGAATCGACAACAAAAGTGGTAATTCCCAGATTATTGAGAATATAACAACAACAATGCATTCCAATAAATGCCAAATAAAATTCCATTTTTTTGCTTTCTTAAGATAGTCCAACACGAATCTGTCTTCTTCCCGGTCATAAGGATCTTGTGTATCCTCAAACCTTGCCTGTCGTCCTGAGTGACCAGGCTGAGAATTTGAAGTGTTCATTGTTCTGTTTGTTGAGTTGGGCGTATTCATTGTTCTATTTGCCGAACCGGAAAGCGGAGGTGGAGGTGTCGCCTTTTTAGTGACTTTAAATGAATTGGAGCAAATCGGACATTGCACCTCCATCCCCAACCACTCATCGTTTAATTCCAAATCGGATTTGCAATGCGGACACTTTGATAAAAACTTAGCCATAATACGATTCCTTTTTTTACAGATTATTGCAAAAAAAGAGGCACATTCCGAAAATGTGCCCATCTCTACGTCCAGCACGACGCCACAATACACACAAAATCAGGATGTGCCAAACTCTATGGTTTGCACACACCGATTCTAAAAGTGTATTGTAATTTCGTCTATATGTGAAGTGCTGGTTCAGAGATGGACGTTTACAATCAGTTTGCCAATTTTTCAGTCAACAATCAATTTTTACTTAATTTTTATACCTCAATTTATTTTAAAAAGAAACAGAATATCTCCGTCATGCTCTTAATTTAATCCGTAATCTGATAAATTACAAGATGATGAGAGAAATTTTTCTGCCTTACTCCTGAGTTACGCCTTTTTTGATGATGATGTTGCCGTAGATGCGGGTCTCTCCGCTCACGACTACGGCGAATGCTTTGCGGGCACGCTCGTAAAAGGCGAAACGCTCGATGTATTCGATTCGGGATGAATCCGCTCCGAGATTCTCTTTTATCTCGGCAAGCAGTTCAGGGTCGATGGCGTCTCCGGGAACCGACTGCATCAGCATGACCGGGTTTTCAACGTACTGGTCAAGCTCGATCAGCTTCAACACCGCTTTCATTATTTCCGGAGAGCCGACAGCATCGATATGCACCACATTATTATGGATGGAATGTGCCGGAAAATGCGCGTCAGAAATGACCAACTCGTCTCCGTGCCCCATGCAGGCAAGAATTTTGAGCAGGTCTGGAGAAATTATTTTCGGAATTCCTTTAAGCATTTTTCAAATCTCCTTAATACAACTCACATCAGGCTTTTTTGAGCTCGTAAACTCCGCCCGGAGCATCTTTTATCACATATCCGAGTTTGGAAATCTCATCACGCAGACGGTCGCTCTCGGCAAAGTTTTTCGCCTTGCGGGCGGCGGAACGCTCCTCGGCAAGTGCCACGACTTCGGCAGGAATTGCCTCAACTTCGGCGACAGCATCGACATCAAGGCATCCGAGAATGGTGTCAAAGCGGCGGAACGCATCGAGTATCATATCGGCTCCGGCTTTGGTGAGAACATTGGTGTCGGCAAGTTTGTTGGCGGCACGGGTCAGCTCGTGGAGCGGAGCAAGGGCAGCCGCAGTATTAAGGTCATCAGCCATGGCAGTCTCGAACTCGCTCATCTTGGCGGCAACGGTAGCGGCGATTTCACTACCGTCTCCGGCAAGGGAGACAGAGCGCAGGCGGTTGAAAAGGTCGGTGAAACGGTTGAGGGTATCACGGGCCTGAGCAAGCGAATCAAAGGTGAAGTTGAGCTTTTTGCGGTAGTGAGCTCCAATGAGCACCCAGCGTATCTCACGGCCCGACCAGCCTTTGGCAAGCAAATCACGCAGAGTATAGAAGTTGCCGAGAGACTTGGACATTTTCTCTCCGTTGAGCATCAGGTGCTCGCAGTGCAGCCAGTAGTTGACCCACTTGTGACCGTAGGCAGCTTCACTCTGAGCGATCTCGTCCTCGTGGTGGGGGAACATATTGTCAATGCCACCGGTGTGGATATCAAAGGTGTCACCGAGATATTTACATGACATGGCACTGCACTCGATGTGCCAGCCGGGACGTCCGGGCCCCCAGGGACTATCCCACTTTACATCACCGTCGTTTTCGTCCCACGCTTTCCAGAGAGCGAAGTCAGCGACGGAATCCTTGGCGTACTCATCGGAGTTGATGCGGACACCGGCACGCTGATTTTCACGGTCGATGCGTGCGAGCTTGCCGTACTCAGGAAACTTGTCGATGGAAAAGTAAATGCACTTATCCTCAGCCTGATAAGCAAAACCTTTATCCATGAGAGTCTGAATGAGAGAGATCATCTCAGGGATATGGTCTGTAGCTGCCGGATAAACAGTAGCGGGCTCGATGTTGAGGGTTTTGATATCCTCAAAAAAGGCATCTTTGTATTTGCGGGTGAAGTCGTTGAGAGCGACTCCGGCTTTGCGCGAGTCACGGATGGTCTTGTCATCGACATCGGTGAGGTTCATAACGTGAGTGACATCGTAGCCGAAAAACTCGAGGGTGCGGCGGAGGATATCCTCAAAGGTATAAGCCCTGAAATTGCCTATGTGAGCGAAATTGTAAACGGTGGGACCGCAAGTGTACATACCGATTTTTTTACCGTTGATGGCAGAAAAAGGCATAATTTTGCGTTCAAGAGTGTTGTAAAAATTAACTTCCATGATAAACTCCTTAAATAAAAGACAGACAAACACACCTATAATGTAACGGCTGAAACGGCATTTTTCAAAAAAAAGTTAAAAAAAATACAAAAAAATTTTGCCTTTTGCCCAAAACAGTAGTATATTTATAAACCGAAACAGCGGAGAGATGGCTGAGTGGTCGAAGGCGACGGTCTCGAAAATCGTTGTGCCCTCCCGGGTACCGAGGGTTCGAATCCCTCTCTCTCCGCCATTTTAAGCTCACAAAAATCTCAAAAGGTGCCATTCGGTACCGTTTGAGGTTTTAATCTTATAAAAACAAATTATTTTCAGCTATATCCGGGAATGAATTATGGAAAACGATATGGCTATTCAAAAAATCAAACTCTCGATCGGAACCGTTTACCTGAAGAAGCCAAACGGTATCTACTACTTCCGTTATCTGGTCAATGGAGCAAGAAAAGCAATCAGTTTGAAAACCCGCAACAAACAGCAGGCTATCAAAGAAGCGGAGCAGGAAATATTATCCATGACAACCTCCGAATTATGTTATATTTTGGATGAAATGGCTGTTTTGCTTTATAAGACAACAAAATTAAAACGCAAAAAACATGGTGTTTTTTTAACGGAAAACTTCAATAGAGTCTATTCCAAAAGGTGAGTCTTGTTTGCCATAAATATTGCCGGCTGTATTGGCAAAACGTATAATCAGTTTATTTTTATCTTTATACTTATGACCGGGAGCTGAAAGCATATCACTGCCCCAGCATATGCCCAACGGTTTCCCATTCAATTCGACTTCGGCAACACCTCCGGTCATTTTCAACGCGATAATGCTGGCGGTTACTTCAAACTCCACCTCATAGGTAAAAACTCCGGCTTGTCCGGAAAATCCCTGCTGTGCCAGGTCTCCAAGTTTTTCTGCCGGTTTAGCAGTGATAACAAGGGGGATTTTCTGACTGGGCGGAACAAATATTGAGTTAGTAAATGAAATTTCTGCTCCATTCCAATTTTTTGCAAGCAGCAGAAGCTTTCCATGAGGCAGAACAAAACCCTCCGGAAAACCGTCACCGCAAAACACCGCTGTTTCTGTTGCGGCATCCACTATGGCAAGATTTTTTTCTGGAAACTCTCCGGCAAGCGACATTGGTTCACCTGAGAGATTCTGCAAAAGCCATAAAGAGTCTCCGGCATCATCAACTCTTTTTA
>JAFVZB010000013.1 GCA_017508385.1 Lentisphaeria bacterium
CGCAAACAACAGCGTGCAACATACCCATACTCAAAAACAAAGCATAAAAGTATCCCGCTTTTCTTGAAAGGGTGAGGGGGGCGCGGGGGGAGCGGGAAAAATTCTTTTCCCGTTGAAAAGAAGTTTTCCCGCTCCCCCCGCGCCCCATTACCATATCAGAAACAAAGGTCAAGTTTATTTGCCGAGACTCCATTCGCCGTTTTTACAGCGCAGGTGGAGAGTTTTTCCGCTTTTTCTGTCGGTTATGACGATATCGTTTCTTCCGGTCGCATCGACGTGCCAGAGCTGTTGGGCATCGTAGCTTTCGAGGGCGTTGGCAAGCGGTTCGTCACTGCGCAGATGCCAGTGGGCACTTGCGCCGTACTGGTCGGCTGCCATCGGGAACATATAACGGCGGAAACCTGTGACCGCACTCTTTTCCTGGTGCTGACCGTAGATGGCGGAACCCGGAGCTCCGGCTCCGCCGGTATTGACTTCGGGATGGTAGGCATCGTGCAGAAGTCCGCTTCTGAAACCTGAGGCTCCGACCTTTTCACGGTCGGCGCAAAACATCTTTAATCCGGCGTTGCCCCGGCGCACCACCATTCGGGAACTGCTGTCATCATCGGTGTTTTTGTACTCAAGTATTCCGTCACGGTTGTTGAAACACCAGTTCCACACGGCTTTCACCGGAACGGTCGTATCGAACTCATCCATCAGGAACACTGCGTTTTTGCCGCAGACTATGACAAAGCGGCGGAATAGGGTTATCTCATCGCTGTAATTTCCGGCGGCTTCGCTCACGATAACGGAAACATCGTCAACGGTGCTCACACATTCGAGAGTGCCCGCAACTTTCAAGGGAGCTTCGAAAGAGCCGTCGGCTTCGATCTGACGGGAGGAATATTTTTTCTGACTGACGGTTTTTCCATCCTCAAGCCGGAAGAGACAGGTGGAGTGGTTCGCCGTTGAGATATCATCATTGCGGTTGGGAACACGGTAACAGGTGTGTCCGGGGTCGGCGAGCAGACGCTCTTTTTCGCAGAAGAGCTGTATGGAGTTGATATCCTGATGGCGGTGACTTGTGGAGTTGAGCAGTTCAGGAGCCGGCGCTTTGACGGCGATCGCAAGATCGGAGTCGCTCCAGTTTCCGGTGCGGATGACCGAAATTCCGTTGTTGAACGCATGGGAGTTTTCAAAAGTACCGGAAGCGTTATCGTTTTTCATTGCCATATAAAAGAGCAGATTCATCCATCCGGCACGGGGAATGAAGCCGAAAGTAGTGCGGTCAAAAGGTCCCTGAGCCGGATTTTCACTGTAAAAACGCAAGTATATCTGCTGTGCCAGAGCCGCACACTGCGGCATGGACTCTTTCAGACGGCAGCCCAGCAGTGCGAGCAAGTCCGGATTGGGAGCAAACATCGCAGTGCAGTCCTCGAAGTTGAAACAGCGCGGGCGGGGCAGAGCTCCCCAGCCGTCGAGCGGCTTGTTCATCAACAGATTGTAGTGACAGTACTCAAGATATCCGCCCGCTCTCTCAAGTGAAGCCGAGGGGTATCCGGCACGGATGAGTGCCTCGTTGCCGAGCAGAAACGCCCAGAGATAGTAGTTTGCGTATTGCAGTCCCTCGCCGTAAGAGCCGTCGGTCTGCATGATTTGCGGAAGTCTTGCCGTGTATTCGGCGCAGTAGTCGAGCTCCTCTTTGAGTCCGAGCACCGCCGCAGGCAGGGTGACGCCGCAGACGAGCACCGCAGTCCAGTTGTTGAGGAAGTGCGGCAGGTCATTGAGCCACGCACGGCAGAGCATGATGCCTTTGTTTTTGAGCGCATCGGCGCAGTGGGCGTACTCCTCATCTGAAAAGGCATCAGAACAGAGGTCGAGAGCGAGGGCTAGTGCAATCGAGAGGTGGGCTGTCTCAAGATATCCCTTCTGTTTTCCCGTGCGGGAGCGGAATGCCGGTCCCATCCAGCCGTTGAGCGGCAAATCAGCGATATCAAGTGCTGTTTTGCGGACGTATTTTTTTATCTCACCGCTGTTGCGTTGAGCTCCGAGAAAGGCGGCATCGCCGAGATACTCAGCTATGTGGTGCCAGTAGGCGGTGGTGGTGTCAGGAAGAGTGCGTTCAGGAGAACTCACCAGCGCATTGACCCGGTTGAACAGTGCCCAGTAGTGGTTGGCAAACACTTTGTCACTGCCGATGACCTTGAAAAACTCCCGCTCTTTTTCGCTCAAAAAAAGACTCATTTTACGCCTCCTGACTTTGCGTTTTTCATCATTGATGAATATTATTTTTATCTCAGGAGTAATATACACCCGATAAAGCCGAAAGTCAAGAGGTTTTGAGTTGTCAGATACCAAGTTCGCCCGGTATATTTAAGGCGATACGCTGAGCCTGTTTGTGCGACTTGATGGCACGGTACGCCAGAATGTTGGCGGCGGCGCCATCGAACAAATTTATGGGTGACGGAGTGATCCCGGCGGCACAGCGGCGGAAAAACTCCATCTCCTGAGAGTGACCCTTATCAACTTTCGGCTGGCGGTGGTAGTAGTAACCGTAGGCTCTTTCCTCTTCGGTGACGGAAAATCGGAACTCACGCTTGCGCTCTTCGGCTTCGATTCTTCCGGTGATGTACGGCTTGCCTGCGATGGTGTAGGCGTAGCGGTTGCGGATGAATGTGCCGTCATTGCCGGTGACTTCAAGTTCGGTAAAGTTGTAGCCGGCTATCGTGGTGTGGTTGCCGTTGATTTCCAGATACTCCTTCGGGAACCCTGCGTTGCTGTTGTCTCCGGCGATGATGACCACGGTGATATCGCCGGGATATTCGAGGGTGATGATATTATCCATGTTGCCGCCGCCTGAGGTGTTGACACTCACGGGATAAGTTCCGGTAAAAAAGTGCATCAGCCGGAATATGTGGGTGACTTCGTGGACGATGGTTGACTCTTTTCTGTCAACGACCGCAGTGTAGTGGTGCTGCGGCCAGAGATAACTTTCGCCGATGATGCGGTAGATGATGGTGGTGTTTCCGGAAGTGCACCGCTCGAGGAACGCTTTTTTGGCATCCTGCATCAGAGGAGAAAATTCACGGTTGAAGCCGACAAAAATAAGACCGCTGTGCTCGCGCATCATATCGACGGCTTTGAAAGTCTGCTCCTCGCCCCAGCAGAGAGGCTTTTCGACGAAGAGGGGTTTGCGGAACTTTTTCGCCAGCTCCATGGCTTCAAAACGGGCGTCGGGCTTGGTGGCGCAGACGACTCCCTGAATTTCGGGGTCGGCAAAGAGTTCTTCCATATCGGTGGTGACGACATCGGTTCCATACTCTTCCAGACCGTCAGTGTTGAGGTCGCAGAGCGACTTGAGGCGCACGAGCGGATTGGATAAAAGATTGGGAATATGATTGCCGCGGCAGAAACCTCCGCAGCCGACAACACCGAGAGTGGTTTTTTCAGCCATTACATGAACTCCTTTAGCTTTTGATGATGCCATAATATAAAGTTGACACCAAACAAATAAAAGGTAAAAATCATAACCGACTATGTAATAATCCGATAAACTTGGAGCGACCGGAAAATAAAATAGAAAATAAAATAAAAAAACTCTTGACTTAGTCAGAGAGTTGCTGTATAGTATTAAAGCAAAATAAAACTGCAACCCAATATCCAGAAAAGAGGTGGAAAATGGCTATCCCGAAAATCTGTGCTTCCGGAAACGAAAAACACAATTGCTGCCAAACGCTTTTTCTGCGGCGGAAAAAAAACCTCATTGAGTGCCCGGTGAGTAAAACTTGTCAAATAGTTTTACCGTTGTATTATTTTCAAAAAAGTACTCCGCTTTTCTTTGAAAGAGAAAGGGGGCGCGGGGGAAAGGGAAAACTCTCTTTTCCCGTGAAAAGAAAGTTTTCCTTTGCCCCCGCACTTTCCCGTTTCACTTTAATAGAATTGCTGGTTGTTATTGCGATCATTGCCATATTGGCAGGAATACTCATGCCTGCGCTGTCGAGTGCGCGCGAGCGGGGCAGAAGTGCAAGCTGCGTGAGCAATTTGAAGAGTATCGGTGTGGCGGCGATGCAGTACAGTGATGATTTTTACGACTATGTTTTGCCGACGACTCCGGCTAACTGGAACCGCACAACTACGAAAGAGTGGAATCGGGCGGATTCCTATTTCTGTCATATGCTCCAAAAGTACGACTCCCGCAAGTACACGCATGGAAATTCAGCGTACTGGACTCCGCAGGTCATGCACTGTGCATCGACTCCTGACACTCAGATGTACGGAAAAGTTCCGGTGAAGTATTTCAGCTACTCGATATGCAACAGCGTGTCATGGTCGATGGGGGCGAAGGATGCCAAGACGATGCTTGAAGCCCGCAAAAAGAGAAGTTTTTTCCGCAATCCGTCGCAGACTCCGTTCATCGCCGACGGCGAGGGCAGCTACAACTATCAGATCGAAGCCAACACCGCCAACCAGCTCGACCCTGAAGCCAAATCGATTTGCGAAGAGGGAGGAACCCGTCGTGTGGCGTACCGTCACAACGGCAGAATCAATATGCTCACTCTGGGCGGCAGCGTCAGGACGGATATAACCAAGATCCCGTCACGCAAAAGCAACTCTGCCAAAAACTTTTATCCGGATGCCGGTGACTACGCCTACGATGTGTTGAGGGATATCTGATGAAAGGTGCAGTGTTTTTTTCTCTGCTCCTCGGAGTTTGCGTTTCGGCAAAAGAGTTTACTCTCGACAGTAATTTTGCCAACAAAAAAATTCCGGAGCGGTTATTGAGCTTTGCCGCGTTCTGGAACAACGGCAGCCGGAATGCCGATTTTTCAAGAGATTGCCGACTTGCCGCAGGTTGCGGAACAGTAGTTTCCCGGGATGGCAGTATTGAAATAACCGAACCGGGAGGACAGCTGCTTTTCAGAGGCGACAATAATATCAATCCTGATTGCGGAACCGTGCGCTTCAAAGTAAAAGGTGCAGTGTGGAAGAAAAATGAGGAAATGACTCTCTTTTCAACTCTGCGCGAGAGTTACAGTCTGGATATCGTCAAGCGTAAAAACCGGGTCTCTCTGGTGGTGCGTCATGTCAAACCGATATCGGCGAAAGCAGATAAGGTCGAGGATTTCAGACGTATTTCAGAAGTTTCCGTTCCCATTGGAAAAATGTCAACCGGCAGATGGTACACTGTGACTGCGGCATGGAACATCAACAAACAGCAGGGAGTTATCGCCGTCGATGCGCGGGCGGTCAACGGAAAACTTGCCATTCCTCAAAGTGACCTGCGCAGTTTTCTGCACTTCCTTGTGGGCAGCGGCTCAATGGCGAAGAACAGCCGTGACGGGCTGGCAATGAGAGGTGTGGGTTTTGACGACTTGGAAATTTCCAGATACGATTACTTTGAAACAGTGCGGCAGATGGCTCTTCCGGAGCAGGAGTCAGACCAGATAAAAGCCGAAAAGGGAGCCGCAAAAACGCTCGGCACTCTGGCAAAACTGCGCCGCATGGATGCCGGATGGCAGAATGTCTATACCTACCCCAATTATCTCGGAGCAGAGGCGCAGGGCAGAGACCTTCTTCAGTACGACAACATCATTACCAACGATAAATCGCGCGGCAGTGCCTACGTTGCCGCCCAGTACGCCTATGCTTACGAATTGCTGGGAGATTACCGTTACCTTGATATCGCTTTGAAAACAGCCGATTTTTATGTGCGTGCCCAGAGTCCGCACGGAGCGTGGCTCTACCTCTACCGGGTCGGCGCAGGAGTCATTGAGTGCGGCAGCCGCAAGCCGGAGTACAAATTTCAGGATAGCTGTCAGAGTCATCCTCTCTATTTGCTCGCCTATGTTTACCGTCTCACCGGAAACAAAAGCTACCTCAAAGCGATGATGAAGAGCGGAGAGTATTATCTCGAAGCCCAGAATCCCGACGGCAGCTGGAGCCATCACTACGACCACATCAACAAAGTCGGACGCACCTGCCGCGGATTGCCTGCCGGAGGCGAGATCAACGACCGTGCCATGAACGATGCCATCGACGTTATGACTTTGATGTACCACGTCACCAAAGATAAAAAATACCTCGATGCGGTCAAACGTGCCGGAGAGTTCCTGCTGAAAGCGCAGATCAGCAACGGCAAAGTCTGCGGCTGGGCTGACCAGTACGACAATAAAATCAAACCCTGCTGGGCACGCACATTTGAGCCTCCGTCAATTTCGAGGGAAGGCACACTTTACGCCTGCGAAGCATTAGTGACTCTCTACCGTCTTTCAGGAGATGAACGGTTCAAAACCGCCCTGCTCAACACTGAAAAATGGTTCAAAAAAATTGCAATCAACGGCAAATGCTACAATAATTACGATATTGAAACCGGTCGTCCGATCGCCGCACGGATGAATAAAGTCTATTTCCTCGATGACGAAAAGGATGCCGCAAAGTTCGCCTCATTCAACCGTGGGGTGATGCGCAAACCATCCTGGAACATCCCCGATTTCAAACGCTTCATCAGTCAGATGGTCTATCCGGTCATAGAGCCCGAAATAGATGATGAGGCACTTGAAAAGATGCTCCGTATCACCGAAAAGCCGGGCAAAATGGCGATGAACACCCAGAACAAAGATGGATTGTGGGTCTATCCCCGGTTTGCAGACAAGATTTATTCGGTCGGAGCAGGATTCATTCCCGGTCAGGGCAGATTGTTCATGCTGCTGCGCTATATAGATGTGCTGCGCATGAAACGCTGTGAGATACCGCGTGTCTATCGCGGCGGAATATACCCGCACGGTGACGGCAATATGCGCACCTTTGCGTTGCCGTCCAAGTGGTACGACGTTCCATGGAGTGAGTAAAGAGCGATGAATGATAAAAACTCCCAGGTTAGAAATTATCTGCTTGACCTGCTCGAAAACGGCAACTGGCAGCCGGGAGATAAATTCCCGGGAGCACGCCAGCTGGCGCAGGAGCTCGGAGTATCCTTTCTCATCACCCAGCAGGCGGTAAACGGACTTGTTCAGGATGGTGTTTTAGTAAGTGTTCCGAGGCGTGGGGTCTATGTCCGCAAACTCTGGAAAGCCCGGCGTATCCTGAACCATTTTGTGCCGTTCAGTACCAAACTGCCCTATCAGAATGACCTCGCCGCATTGATGGGCAGCGAACTGCCGGAATTGCGCTGCTGTACCAAGTTCCACACCGGAGTCTTTGAGATACGTCCGACCCTTTCGGTGCAGTGCAACCGCAACTCCTATCTTGATCTTTCCCCGTTCTTTCAGGATTCTGACGGACTTTACTTCAGCCGTCCTTTTTCCGGATTCCGTGATGAAAAGGGCAGACTTTTCGGTATTCCGTTTCTCTGGTCGCCCAGAATCATGCTCTGCCGCATGGAGGTGTTGAAAAAATATGGTATCGGGAAAATTCCGGAAAACTGGAGCTTCGATGATTTTGTTCAGATGGTGAGCACTCTGCGCCAACATATTTCTGCGGAAAAGATATGCAATTACAGCGATGTCATGAGTTTTTACATGAATATGATATCCGGAGCCGGCGGAGCGATCATTGAACGGCATAAAAACGGAAAGTTTGAGGTGAAACTTGACTCTTCAAAAACTCTGCAGGGCATCGAGGCTCTGCGGAAACTGCGCTGCGCCCTCGATGTCGGGCAGAAAGCGGTCGCACTGTCTCTGCAGGATAAAGACGACATGGCATTCCTCATTGCCGACCGGGAGTGTGTCTGCACCCTTAAAAACAAAGAGCAGTGGCAGGCGTTCAAATTGCCGTCGATATCCCGCAACTCACATAAAATTTTCCAATCGACCGAGCTTATCTGCGTGCGGAGAGAGTGCACCGATTTGCTTCTGGCTGAAAAGTTTGTCAAATTTATGCTGGGTGAAAAAGTACAGAATATGATTGCCGATACCCGTTACGGTATTCCGATACTGCGTTCAGCTGCCGACAGGTC
Organism: Lentisphaeria bacterium; assembly: GCA_017508385.1. GTDB lineage: Bacteria > Verrucomicrobiota > Lentisphaeria > Victivallales > Victivallaceae > UBA1784. The sequence continues at coordinate 7,934 of JAFVZB010000013.1, forward strand.
TCTGGATATGAGTGACCCGACTGACCGGCTCTTCTTTGAGGAGTCTCAATTCACCACCACCGGCAATCTCGATGCCAGAGAATTGCTGAGTTTTGCTTACGGCGGAATTTTTGAAGCCGTGACCGGCGATGAAGCTCCTGAAAAGGTGTTGAGATCTTACGCCGATTCCATGCGCCTGATATGCAGTATGCGTGAAAATCAGAACTTCCGCCGGGCGGTCCATCTTTATGAACGTGATGCGGCGGCGTTCAACCTTGAAGCGATCGCTTACGATATGTGAGCAGGGTGTGACTCAGTACACGAAGAGCATCTCACGGTATTTCGGCAGCGGCCAGGAGCTGTCATCCATGACCAATTCAAGCTCATCGACGGTGAGACGCAGTTTGTGGTGGGCTGCGGTGATTTTTTCGTGCGAATCGCTGAGAGCGGATTCAAGCTCTCTGCATCCGCAATAGAGCTCATCGAGCAGACGTCCCAGTGTTTCTGCGGTCTCTTCCAGAGCGGTGATGCCGTGTTTGAGAGCGTTGTTTTTCGCAGACTCAAGTGCGGCACTTGCCCTGGCAAACTCATTCAACGCCGCAGGATATATCTGACTGCGCACCATTTCAAGAGCAACTTCTCCCTCGATGCGGATTTTGCGGTGATACTCCTCAACGAAGACGTCGTGGCGTGAGATGATCTCGCTTGAGTGCAGAACTCCGTATTTGCGGAAGAGCTCCTGAGCCTTTTCCGATTTGAGAGCTTTGAGAGCTTCGATCGCTCCGGGAGTATTGGGCAATCCCCTGCGCTTTGCCTCTTCGACCCATGCGGCACTGTAATTATCTCCGTTGAAGATGATGCGGCGGTGCTCGAGTATCACCTCTTTGAGCAGTGATTGCAGAGCGTTGTTGAACTCATCTTTGGGAACGTTTTCAAGTCTTGAAGCAAGATAATCGACCGACTCGGTAACGATGGTGTTGAGAATCATGCTGACTCCCGAGCATGATTGACTTGCTCCGGGAGCACGGAACTCAAACTTGTTTCCGGTAAAGGCGAACGGACTGGTACGGTTGCGGTCGGTGGCATCTTTGGGCAGTGACGGCAGAGTATCGACACCGATTTTGATTTTGTTCTTTCTGCTGTGGTCCTCGGGAGCGAGTCCGGCGAGCTGGTCGATGACCTCGGTAAGCTCATTGCCGAGGAATATCGAGATGATCGCAGGCGGAGCTTCACTTGCTCCCAGACGGTGTTCGTTTCCGGCGCAGGCGGTCGCCGCTCTCAGCAGGTCACCGTGGATATCGACCGCTCTGATGACGGCGCAGAGCATGGTGAGGAAAATAGCGTTCTGGCTCGGGTCTTTGCCCGGGTCGAGCAGGCGGATATTGCCGTAATCGACCGCCCAGTTGTTGTGTTTGCCCGAACCGTTGACCTTGCGGAATGGCTTTTCGTGAAAGAGACAGACAAGACCGTGGCGGTCGGCGGTCTGGCGGAGAACTTCCATGACCAGCATGTTGTGGTCAACGGCAAGGTTGAGCTCCTCGAACATCGGAGCAAGCTCGAACTGAGCAGGAGCGACCTCGTTGTGGCGGGTGCGTGCCGGGATGCCGAGCTTCCACAGCTCCTTTTCGACCTCGGTCATAAAGGAAATTATGCGGGGACGGATGGCTCCGAAGTAGTGGTCTTCAAGCTGCTGGTGTTTCGGCGGAGGAGCTCCGAAAAGGGTGCGTCCGGTCTGGATGAGGTCGGTGCGCTGCATGTAAAACTTTTTGTCGATGAGAAAGTACTCCTGCTCAGCTCCGAGGGTGACTTTGGTCTGCGCCTCCTCTTTGCCGAAGCACTTCATCAGGCGGTCGAGAGCTCTGCCGAGCGACTGTATCGAGCGCAGAAGCGGAGTCTTTTTGTCGAGAGCTTCACCCGTGTAGCTGCAGAAGATCGTGGGGATACAGAGTGTCGCTCCGTTGCTGTGCCGCTTGATGAATGCGGGACTCGTCGGGTCCCACGCAGTATAACCGCGCGCCTCAAAGGTACAGCGCAGTCCGCCGGAGGGAAAACTTGAGGCATCGGATTCACCGACAATGAGGTTTTTGCCGGAAAATTTCAAAATCGCTCTGGCAGTTCCCGCCGCCTCGAGGAAAGAGTCGTGCTTCTCGGCAGTTCCTCCGGTGAGCGGCTGGAACCAGTGGGTGAAGTGAGTGGCTCCGCGCGAAAGAGCCCACTCTTTCATGGCGTTCGCCACATCATCGGCGATCTCCTGGTCGAGCGGCTTGCCCCTCTCGATGGTCGCAAGGAGCTTTTCAGCACTCTCTTTGGGCATGAATTGCTGCATGACCGGAATGCTGAAAACGTCCTCTCCGTAATAATTGATATCAGCAGGTTCAGCGGACATCGCCGGAGCAACAACAGCTCTGGCGATATTATTTATGGCAAATTGCCGGTTTGCATTGTTCATATTACCTCCGGAAAAAGAGTGGGATTTTCCACAAAATATACCACAAAGTTGCAAAATTTTCAAGGTATATTATAAATGGTACTGGCGAAAACTGCAAAATGATGTTATATTTCCTGTCAGCAGAAAGTTTGTGTTCCACCAGCAGAAAGGATTTGGAAAAATGAGCAGGTTCAATCGTGTTTTGCTTAAACTCAGCGGAGAGGCACTCAAGGGAGATCTCGCTTTCGGATATCAGCCTGAGGCGATTTCCGATATCGTCGAGCGCATTTCCAAAGTCGTGAGAAACGGAGTCGAAGTGGCTATCGTCATCGGCGCAGGCAATCTCTGGAGAGGTCTCGCCGGAAGCAGCAGCGGTATGGATAGAGTCCGTGCCGACCACATGGGTATGCTTGCCACCATGATGAACGCCCTCGCCCTCAAAGAGTATTTTGAGCAGTCAGGAGTTCCCGCTCTGGTGCAGAGCGCGTTCGGAGTCGAAGGAATGCTCCCGAGATACGACCGTGATACCGCTGTCGCCGCACTCGAATCCGGCAGAGTGGTCATCTTTGCAGGCGGAACCGGAAATCCCTTCTTCACCACCGACACCGCCTCAGTGGTGCGCGCTCTCGAAATCAACTGCGATGCCGTGCTCAAGGCGACCAAAGTTGACGGAGTTTATTCAGCAGACCCGTTCAAAGACCCCGATGCCGTCCGCTATGAGGAAATTTCCTTTGACGAAGCCATCGAAAAGCGGCTCAAAGTGATGGATGCCTCAGCGTTCTCTCTCTGCCGTGACAACAATCTTGCCATCATCGTTTTCGACTTCGCCGCCGAAGAGAGTCTCGAGCGGGTCGTTGCCGGAGATACCTCCTGCGGAACAATCGTGAGCTGAATCGTCAATGAAAAAGCATTGTTGTTTTATGGGTTTTGAAGAAAGACAACCGGCGGCGGCGCATTGCGGGCAATCTCGTGCCTTGCTACTGCGCTGCTTCGGTCATGTACAGTCGTACACTCCCTCAGCTGCTCATACGCAAAACACGACCTTGCCTCGCACTGCATCCGCCGATGGTAATGGGGCGTTTTGCGTTTTGCCGCAAATCATATCGGATGTGTGTTTTGCAAAATGGCGGATGTTATCAAAAAAATTACTCGTTCTTGTTCCGGTGCTTCTTGTTCTGCTCTCGGGATGCGTAAAACCCGAAGAGATGCTGCGCAATCCTGTACTCTCAGACGTTGAGCACATCAACAGCGATGTGGTCATCGGAGTCGCTCTGCCGCTCTCGGGCAGGTACGCCGTCGAGGGCAATGAGATGCTCCCGGGAGCAAAGGCGGCGGTCGATCAACTCAACAACCGCCGCGGAGTCGCAGGCAGGCGGGTGCGGCTCGAAGTGTGCGATACAAAGAGCAATCCCGCAGATGCCGCCGCTGCCGTGAGTACGCTTGCCGCAAAGGGGGCATCGGTCATCATCGGAGGATTTTCTACCAACGAAACTCACGGATTGGTCAAAGCCGCTCCCAAAGCGCAGGTTCCGCTGATAATCCCCTGCGCAAGTTCGGATGATTTTTCCCGAAGCTCCGGATTCGTTTTCCGCACCGGATGTACCGATACTCAGATGGCTGACGGCATTGCCTCCTACCTCTGGTACTGGCGGCAGATCAGGCAGATCGGAGTGCTGGTCGATGTGAGACCCTCTTCTGAGTATGAACGCAATATTTCCCGCAGTGTCGCCAAGAGTTTTTCAGACCTCGGCGGCAGCGTGGCAAGCTCCGCCAATTATTCAGATGTCGCAAGTTGTGTGGCGGCGATGAAGCGGGTCATGGCAGGCGGACCTCAGGCAATAGTCGTTTCCGCCGTCGGAGCTGAGGCGGCTCAGATGGTGAAAGCACTGCGCAAGCTCGGATACACCGGAGTCATCTGCGGAGCAGACGGCTGGGAGGGCAGTGAGTTTCTGCACACCCTCGGCAAGGATTTTCAGCCGGGTGAGTGTTTCTTTGTCAGCTTCTTTTCAAAAGAGTACAAGGATGACGAGTACTCCGCTTTTTCAGAGTATTTCCGCAAAAAATACTACCATTTGCCCGGAGCAAGGGCAGCAGCTGTGCGCGATGCCGTGTTTCTGGCGTGCGGTTCGCTGGTGAATGTCAAAAACATAAAACAGTTCCGCCGCAGCTGGCTTGCGATGCAGAACTTTTTCGGAGCCTCCTCTGTTTACAATCCCCAAAAGTCCGGAGACGTTGACCGGATGCTCTTCATCAACTCAATTATTCCGTCGGGAATAGACGGCGAATATCCCTCGGTGCGCCTCATCAGAGGTTTCATGCACTCCAAACTCGAAACCTACAAAATGGATTGAAACTATGCTCGCCGTATTATATGCCGTGATATGTCTGGTCTTTTCCGCCGCCAATGACCTGCTTTTCAAGCTCTTTTCCGGAAAAGCCCGCTCACGGGGCATCTTCTGTTCCGTGGTCGGAGTGGTGTGGGTAATATACTGCATCTGCACTCTCGGCAAAGCTCCGGAGAACTGGAAAGCCACTCTCTTCTGGGGGGCAGTTTCCGGCTTTCTATCCATCGCAGGCAATCTGCTGCTGATAGGAGCAATGAGCAAATTGAGCGCAGGCTTGTGCTCGACCATCTACCGCCTCAATCTGGTTCCCACCGTGCTGGGAGCATGGCTGATGCTGGGCGAAAAAATAAACTCGATACAGTGGGTCGGAGTGGTGCTGGCAATCTTCGCAGTCCTCTTCTTTCTGCCCAAAAGCGACGAGAAAAAGTCCTTTTCGTGGAGCTGTTTCATCATGGTGCTGGTCGGCTCATTCATGCGTGCCGGAATGGGTTTGAGCTACCGCTACGGTTTCAGCACCGCCGGAGCCGACCGTGAATTCGTAGTGCTGATAAATGCAGTTTTCTGGATCGCCGGAGGCTTACTCTGGTATCTCTTCACCGAGCGCAAAAAGAGCACTCCCGACTGGGGAACGGTCAAAATCGGAGCGTTGTCAGGTGTTCTTGTCACCGTGATCGTCGTCTTTATGGCACTCTCACTGCAATACGGCAAAGCCGCCGTGGTACTGCCGATAGCCCAGATGAGTTTCCTGCTGACCGGAGCCGCCGGAATAATTTTCCTAAAAGAAAAATTCACCCTGAAAACCGGAGCCGCTTTCGCCTGCGGAGTCGGAGCAATCTTGATCCTCTCAATCTTCTCCAACTGATTCGAGTGCTGTGTACTTTTGTATGTTACCTAACCGAAGTTTTTTGTTGCCGTGAAAGAGCGTGGTGTGCGGCTGGCTGTGTGGTTTATAAGACTTATAAGACCAATAAGACTTATAAGAATAGGTAAACGGTAATTCTCAAAGTATGTAAGAAAACGGGTAAATCGCCCGCCTGTCGTACCGGAGGTGCAAAAAAAAAGCCAACCACGCCAGAAAAATACCGCAAACAAAGGCGTGCAACATACAAAGGTGGGAGTGAGCCGATAAAAAAATCGGCTCACGACGGGTGCAGGGTGCAAACCCTGCCCGGGGTCAAGGGGGCGGAGCCTCCCTTGCGCATCGCACGGAGAGAGTGCCTGAGCGACCATAAAAGGTCGCTCAGTGGCGGCTGCTATGCCGCCAGGAGCCGAACGCAGTGAAGAGGCGGATAAAGCCGGTACGGGTAATTCACACCGCTAAGAAACCTCAGTCAACATACCCATCAAAAAAATAAAGGTATCGGCAGGTTGATTTTGGAACAAAATCAATCTGCCAGGGGTGCAGGGTGCAAACCCTGCCGGGAGATTTTTAAGAGGCAAGCAGCCTCTTAAATTCCCATAACGCATAAATATAACTCTTACCCGAGCTTGTGATATAGAAAAACCCTTGTGCCCATATTGAGGGGCAACTCATAGGAGTCACTGCATTGCCAGTTGAGGGTCTCGAGATCTTCGGCTGCCTGACCGGGAGTCTTGTAAAAAATGAATGCTCCTTTGGATGAGGGGAAATTTGAGGCGTATTTTGCCAGTATCCTGCCCTGCGCAACTGCCCTTGCGGTCACGATGTCGAACTTGTGCATGAACTCTTTTTTGCGGTTGAGCTCTTCTACTCTGGCGTGAACGGTGCTGACGTTGCTGAGTCCGAGCTTTTCGGCGGTCTCCTGTACGAAACGCACCTTTTTCCCGGTGGAGTCTATGCCGGTGACGTGAATGTGCGGATAGGCGCACGCCAATACCAGAGTGGGGAAACCTCCTCCGCAACCGAGGTCGGCGACCTCTTTTGCCTGCATTATCTCATCGGGAAACATTTTGCCGATGGCGAGACTGTCGGCTATGTGCTTGACCATGAATTCAACGGGGTCGGTGATGCGGGTGAGATTGAAGGAGTTGTTTACGTCCAGCACGATATCACGCAGTTTTTCCGCCTGCTGAACGAAGAGTCCGGGGTCGTTTACATGACATTGTGAGGCAAATGTTGCGAGGTCGAAACTCATATCAAAGCGGCTCCTGCGAAGCTGGCGAATACGGCGGCAAAGAGCCAGAAAATGATAGCTGTTACCAGACGGAAACGGCTGTTTTTGGAGCAGCGTCTGAAAATATCCCGCCAGACCCACGGCATTCCTGAACACCAGACAGCGAAAGCTCCGATGCTCCAACCGCAGACGGCGAATAGAGCAGTTGCAGTCACTTTGTGGTCAAATGCGAGGTGAATAAGATAGTAGGCGCAGAGTATCAGCGTGCCTGAAACCGCTCTTGAGGCGGGATAATCGACGAAGAAAAATCCGAGTATCGGAGTAATCACTGCCAGAGGGTAGAGAAACGGCAGAAGGAAACCGGGAGCGACAGCTCCTGCGTGCGGAACACAGACAAAGAGGGCGAACCATCCGAAAACGAGCCCGAGGTATCTGTTGCGGGTGAGTTTTTCGAGTTTGGCGATATTTTCCGGAGCGGATTTGAATGCGGCAAAGCCTGCGGCGGCACAAATAAGAGAGCCGAGAAAGCTCCAGATGATGATGGAAACGGTGTCAGTCATAGTGAAAAAACACCCGGGAAAGCGCGGGGATGCCACGCTTTGACCGGGTATTGTAAGTTACTTTGCCGCAGCTCAGTCGTTGGCGTGTCCGGCTGAACCGAGAACCTCACGGTTCTTGCGGGCGTAGAGCTCTTTGAGCATATCGCGGGCAGGACCGAGGTAGAGGCGGGGATCGAAGACGGAGGGATCGTCGTGCATGACTTTGCGGATACCGGCGGTCATAGCCAGACGGCCGTCAGAGTCGATGTTGATTTTGCAGACTGCGCTCTTGGCGGCTTCACGGAGCTGATCCTCACCGATACCGATGGCGTCTTTGAGTTTTCCGCCGTTCTCGTTGATGATCTTGACCATATCCTGCGGAACGCTGGAAGAACCGTGCAGAACGATCGGGAATCCGGGGATGCGCTCCTCGATCTTGTGGAGGATGTCGAGACGGATCTTCGGATCGTCGCCGGGCTTGAATTTGTAAGCGCCGTGGCTGGTACCGATAGCGATGGCAAGGCTGTCAACGCCGGTGCGTTTGACGAAGTCCTCAACCTCCTCGGGCTGGGTGTAGGTGTGGCTCTCGCTCTTGACGTCATCCTCGACACCGGCGAGAACACCGAGCTCACCCTCGACGGTGACGTCGAATTTGTGGGCGTACTCGACGACTTCACGGGTGCGGGCAACGTTTTCCTCGTAGGGCAGGTGGCTGCCGTCGATCATGACAGAAGAAAATCCGAGGTCGATGCAGCTCTTGCAGGTCTCGAAATCCGGACCGTGGTCGAGGTGCAGAACGATCGGAATGCCCTTGCCGCCGGTAAGCTCTTTGGCGTACTCAACAGCACCCTGGGCGAGGTAGCGCAGCAGGGTCTGGTTTGCATATTTGCGGGCACCCTTGGAAACCTGAAGAATGACAGGAGACTGGGTTTCGCAGCAGGCCTGCAGGATAGCCTGCATCTGCTCGAGGTTGTTGAAGTTGTAAGCGGGGATGGCATATCCGCCATCGATTGCCTTTTTGAACAGGTCACGGGTATTGACCAGTCCGAGTTCCTTGTAGCTGACCATTTTTGAAAACCTTTCTTTTGATACGGAAAATCCCGTTATTTATATAATATATACTGCTTTTTCCATCAATTCAAGTTAGTTCAGTACTCTTGCGTGTTTTCCGGCGGTTTGAGCAGAGTGATGTGCTCGCTGAGCTGGAATTCAGTGTTTCCGAGCCGCTCCATGGTGAGTTCGGGAACGATTTTCAACGGAACATTGGCATCGAGCAGAACCGAGAGATGACCGTCATCGTGCATTTCCCATTCGACTCTGAGTCTTCCGCACGGCATGGGCAGAACACCTGAGGCACTCTTCACCAGATCGTAAGCGGGCTTGAAGAATACGGTGGATTGTCCGCTTTCGCCCATGCGCACACCGAGGATGTTCCTCTGTATGAAGCGGTTGGGCGGAATTATCCGTTTGCCGTCGGGAATCGCCGAGTCGTCGCCGTTGGCAACGCAGTTTTCCCAGCGGTGGTGCATGTAGTCGAATACGAACTCACGCAGACCGACCGAGAAGAGGGAGCTGGCGAGCAGAACGTGGAAATATGCCGAGTTGATCTCTCCTGTTTTGTCGAACGGAGGATCGGGATTGAGAAAGTAATTGAGAGCTGTCTCGTAATCCTTCTGCGGCATGGCTCCGGCGTAGAGCACGCAGAAGTTGGAAAAGGCATCGCATTGCGGAGCATTTCCATCCTCTTCGGCGGCGAAAGTGGTGAAGAGCTGTTTTCCGGGCAGATAACAGTAGTTGTTGAGAGCCTCTGTGGCCAATCTTGCCACCTCGTCGCAGTGCTGAGTGTACTCATCGAGTCCGGCGTAGGCGTAGGTCTCAGCCGCATTTATCATAAAGCGGCAGAAGAGAGCCGAAAGCGAGGTGTAGTAGCGTGACGGGTCGGAAAAGTCGATGGAACTTATCCTGCCGGAGGAGCGGTCCCAGTTCTGCGGAGTTTTCAGAAGATAATACTCCTCATCGAGCAGACTCTCGTAGAATTCTCTCACCAGGTCGAGCTTTTCTATCCACTTGTTGAGCAGCTTGCGGTCGGCGGTGTAGCGGTACGCCTCGTTTATCCACGCCGGAAGAAAGAGCAGGTGAGGCAGCTGTGAGCCCGAGCGTCTGCCGCCGAGCAGGGCGGGGATGGCTCCGTTTTCGAGCTGTGCCTCGAGACACTGGTTGAGGCGGTTGACGAGGTATTTCGGACTTCCCGTGAGGCAGGCTAAGCTCACACTCTGGATGTATCCGTCAAAGAGATAGCTGTTGATTTGCGGACGTGACGACCTTATCGTGACCTGTGCACTGCTGCGGCGGAGCATATTGCATCCCTTTTTCCACATCAGATTGATAAACTCATCCGAGCATTTGAAACCGGGGTCGGAAAAGTCCTGACGGGCGAGCTCCCAGAAGCTCACCGAGTGGATATCTACCTTGTGGTTGGCAAGTGCGCTTACCCTTATCGCCACATAGCGGCAGTCGCATGGCAGCGGCATACGGTATTCGAGCTGATTGCCGGAAACTCCGGAGATCCTGACATCGGCACCGGTGGCGGTTCCTGAATCGACCAGACCGTTCTCACTGCGCGCGACTCCGGCAAGGATGTTGATGACGGTATCTTCAGGAGCAGAAAATTTGAGGTGCACAAAGCCGTAGCGGATCTCGTCGAGCTCGCAGATGAGGCACTCTCCTCCGGCAAGTGAGGTGGAGCCGTTCAACTCCTCCTGGGTAAACACGCTGGCACGCAGCAGAGAGCCGTCATCCGAGTAACGGGCCTTTGCGGTGCGGAACACTCCGTCGATAAGCGTGCTGCTGCGCAGAAGCCATCCGGCGGATTCAAAGGGTATCTTCAAAACTCTTGTGATGCTCCAGCCTTGCGGAGCACCCTCATCGGGAGCTGAAAACACCGGACTCTTTTTGCGCTCGGGGTCGGCAAAACCGATTTCCACATCCTGCCGTCTGCCGACGGGTTTGCAGAAAACCTGAAGTTCGTTCCATCCGGCTTTGAGCGGAATTGCCGCCTGCGCACTTTCGATGGGATTTCCGCAGCCGTTGACAAATATTTTGAACGCATTGCGGCAGCGGATCGTGCACTCTTCGAGGTGGTCATCTTCGCTGTAAATGTAGCCGATGGCGACCCGGTTCCCCAGCGGTATCTCGACTCTGGTGTAGGCAGGCTGAGCTGAGACAGTTCCCCGCTCGATGGGGGTGAAAAAGAGCTCCTCTCCGCCCGTGACCGGCGGGGATATCTGATTGCGCTCGATGGTGAGCGGATACTTGCCCATGGGAATGACGGTATCGGGGTTTTTCCAGCAGCGGGCATCTCCGGCTCTTCCGGGGATCATCCAGTCTGCCGGAATAGTTCCGGTGTAGTGGCGGAAACCTGCGGTTTTGCGGAATTCGAGGTGCGGAGCAAGACCCGGCCACAGGCTTCCCGGGGCGGAATCCCATTCGCCGTCTGTTCCGATGCGTATTGCGGCACGGTTGCGCTCAGGAGTGCGGATATCAAGCTCGCACCAGATACCCGGAGTCTGGGTGTTTTCAATGTCGTGCCACGCAAGGATGCTCACGGTGTTGTTTCCGCACTCGATGAACTCAGAGATATCGAGCACATCGGCGTAAACTTTTCCATGCTCGGGATGGGCAGATGGTCCGAAACCGGCACTGTAACCGTTAATGAAAATGCGGCAGCAGCACGGGGAAGCGATTTGCAAAGTGGCATCACCGCCCATGGTGTCGCAGTTGAACTCCCGTCTGAAAAGCACAAATTCCTCAGGTTTGCCGGAGGAGTTGTTGTTCCAAATCCAGCTTGCGCTGCTGATGGCGGGCAGAGGCAGTTTATTGTTCATAGGCAAAGCTCCTTCGGGATTTTATTTTTCATTGACCAGATTTTCCCGGTGCTGCTTGTACTTACTGTTGGTGGGAACGGCTTTCTTGCCATCCTCGACAGCCTGACCGGCACGGACTTTGATGGTTTCGATGCCTGCTGAGGCACGCTGATCGATGGCTTTCTTGTTTTTGGAGTAGAAATATGCAGCTCCGGCGGCGATAATGATGATGATGACAAAAGTGAAGAACTTTTTTGCTCCGCTTTTGCGGTCGGTGCTCTTCTTTTTGCCGATGACGTTTTCAGCTCTGAGTTGAGATGCGAGTCCCTTGAGGTGACAGGCTTCCGAGCAGTACTTCTGATTGTCAAAAATCATTACACACTCAGCGCAGAGCGGCTTGCCGCAGGCGGCACATTTGGCGACGGCGTTTACATCAGGATGGTTGAGACAGACCATAATATCCTCCTTCTTTTACGGGGGTTGAATGCTGTTCCGTGAGCAATCTACACTCTCAAAAAGAAAAATGCAAGCGTTAAATGTAAAAAAGTTTGTTTTTTGTGCGTTCCGCAGCTCAAGCAGGTTTGTTGCTGTGCAGTGCAATAAAGTTGGTGACGGGCAGCATGGATCTTCTTTTTTGTCGAGTTTTCAAAATTTGCCGGACTTTTGAAATTACCTCTCCTGTTTATATTTCCGTTCCGTTATCCAAAAGAATCTGTTGCACTTTGCTCACATCCACATTTTTGAGTTCGCAATGATCTTTTATTGCGATTGCGGCAGCGGTACCGACTCCCACACCGATATTCAGACAAATCCCCATGACCCGGTAATTGGAATGGGCTTTATGGGTCCCGGAAATATTGCGCCCGGAAAGCAGTAAGCCATCAATATTTTCGGGGACACATGCCCGATAAGGAATGGTATAATGCCCTTTCGACTTGAAGTGTTTTTGAGCTCCATTGCTGTCAAGACCCGCACCTTTGATATTGTGAATGTCAAAACTAAAATAATTCCGGGTCGCGATCCAGTCATCAAAAACAGTTGCTTCCACAATATCTTCCGGAGTAAGAGTATAGAGACCTTTGAAATGTCGGGTTTCACGGATGCCAACCATATCGCCGGAAGCACTCAAATAACATTTTTCATATCCCGGAACATATTCCCGGAGAAACAGAACGATTTTTTCCATTTGCTCCCGGCAAACCATTTCTGCCCGTGTCA
>JAFVZB010000014.1 GCA_017508385.1 Lentisphaeria bacterium
ATTATATTCATTATTGATGAACAAAAAAATCATCCATAAAGGAGTCAATCGATGAAGATCGGAAAGATATACCGTGTTCCCGGTCAATGGACTATCAGCAGTTACTACACCCTCAACCCGCTTGCTCCGGATAACTCCGGGAGGATAACTCTCGCCGCCTGCGACCTCAAAACCAAAATATGCAGCGTTTTCGTACTCGATGCCGACGGAAATATTCTCGATAACTTCGGACACCGTCCGGCAGAGTCGATGTTCTACCACACCGGAAGCTGGGAGTCATGGAGTCCCGACTGCCGTTACATCTATTATCAGAGCGGTTCACTCGCCATTCCGTCGGTCTCACGTTACGACCTTGTGACCAGAGAAAACAAGACCATCACAGGTGTGGATTTAGAGGGAGCTCCCTCTTTCGGAGAGCCGATCATGGGCGGTCTGCCGGGTATGCTTTACGGAGCAGGATACGGTTACGGCGTTTACAACCCTGCCCTCTGCCCGGTTCCGTTTGAAGAGCGGGATAAGCATGGTATTTTTGAATTCAGCTTCGACGGCAGTGCTCCCAAGCTGCGTTACAGCATCAATGATTTTCTCGACTTCCACCCCAAACGTGACGAGCTGCTCACCGTTGACAAAGAGCTCAGAGAGAAGTACAACAGAGTGTGCGGACTCACGCTCATGGCGTACTGCGTAAGATTTTCTCCCAACGGCAAACACTTTATCATCTACTTCGGCAATCACTGCGTGGTCTCTGAGCGCAACGAGCCGAGAGTGAGCCACCTCTTTTACGGAAAGACCGGCTCGGATGAGCTCAAATTCGTTCTCGATGTGAGCGGCAGAGGAGTTCACTGGAGCGTGCAGGATAACGGCAAACTGGTCGGTTTTTACCGTCCTGACTCCGAAGAGAAGCAGGCTATTTATCAGCTTGACCCGATATCGGGAGAACTGGAACTTGTCGCCGCTCCGGAAAATGCCGGAGGTCATCCGACTCTCTCGCCGGTAAATCCTGACCTTTGCATCAACGATGAAAACAGCAACCGCCGTCTGATACTCTGGAACAGCAAAAACCACTCACCCATTGCCGAAATCGACCTGCAATGCCGGGTTCCCGGATACGTTCCCAAAGGAGCGGTGCGTGATGAAAACCGCTGCTGCCATCACCCCCGTTTCACTCCTGACGGCAAGTATATTTTGAGCAACTTCATCGACGAAAACAACCTCTGCGCCATAGCGAAAATAAAGGTTCCTGAGGAGTACATCCGATGAGTATCTTTCTCAACTTTTTAAGAAAGGGCTACAACATCACCCGTGCGGCGACCTTCGGAGAGAAAATTGCCGTCTGGCTCGGCAGACGTCTGGCACTGCGCCACAAAAATGTCGAACTCGCAAAAGATGCTCTCGTCGCTCCTGATGCGATGGTACATCCGAGGTCAGGCAAAATTTCCATCGGCAGCAGAACGATTGTGAGTCCGGGAGCGGTTTTGCAGGGAAATATAACTCTCGGCAGCAATGTTTCGATCCAGAGCCGCACCATCCTTATCGGGTACGGAAAAATCGATGACCCGTCCGGCTTGATATCTGTCGGCGACAACACCAGGATCGCCGCCAACTGTATGCTCATAGCCGCCAACCATGTGTTTTCCGACCCCGATATTCCTATACACAAGCAGGGGATGAAGTACGGATGTATCACCATCGGCGATGATGTCTGGATAGGCGGAGGAGTCCACATCAATGCCGGAGTCACCATAGGAAGAGGAAGCGTTATCGGTGCAGGCTCAGTGGTGACCCGGGATATTCCTCCGATGAGCGTGGCAGTGGGTGTTCCGGCAAAAGTCATCAAAAAACGTGAATAATTCACTTTCGGGCATGGAAATTTCATCCCGCAGCTGATATATTAAGTTGCGGGATGTTTTTTTAACAAGGGACTTTGTAATGGAACTTTGCACAATGCTTGCCCTGATCGGCGTAATGCTGATTGCAGGAGCTCTTTCCAATAAACTTTCGAGCAAATTCAATGTGCCGATACTTATACTCTTCCTCTTTCTGGGCGGAGTGCTCGGATACAGTTATATTCCTACTGACAAACACTTTAACGTTGTCAATATTTTCGGCACGATAGCGATGAGCTTCATCCTCTTTGCCGGAGGTCTCGATACCAGCTACCGGAAGATAAAAGATGTTCTGCTCCCCGGAGGGATACTTTCAACTCTCGGAGTGGTCATCACAGCGGTCATTCTCGGTCTCGGCACCTGGCTGATCGCAGGTGACATACTTATCGTTCCATCAGACAACGGAGTCGCTTCCGCAGTTCCCGCAAAGAAAATCATCGGAGTCGCTCTGCTGCTCGGTGCCATGATCTCATCGACCGATGCCGCAGCTGTCTTTGCCATTTTGAGCGGCAGGAGCGTGGGACTCAAAGGCAAACTGCGTCCGATGCTCGAACTCGAATCAGGCAGCAACGACCCGATGGCGTATTTCCTCACCGTGATGATGGTGGATATCCTGCTCGGAGAAAACTCATTCGGCATAGCCACGCTGCCTATCCTCATTTACCGCATGGCGATGGGAGTATTCTGCGGAGT
Source organism: Lentisphaeria bacterium (assembly GCA_017508385.1). Classification (GTDB taxonomy): domain Bacteria; phylum Verrucomicrobiota; class Lentisphaeria; order Victivallales; family Victivallaceae; genus UBA1784. The sequence goes on from JAFVZB010000014.1 coordinate 2,580, forward strand.
GGTGGCGGCAAAGGCGGCAAAATATCTCTATGACACAAAACTCGAATACGAGGGACTCTACTTCGTTTTCAGTGTAGCTATCGTGCTCTGCACCTACGGCTTCACCGAGATGCTCCAGGCCAACGGCATGATGGCGTGTTATGTCTGCGGAGTTGCGATGAACTATTTCCGCTTCAACTACCAGAAGGGCATCACCCGCTTCAGCGACGGAGTCTCATGGCTCATGCAGGTTGCGCTTTTCACCTCGCTCGGTTTGTTCCTCGATATAA
>JAFVZB010000015.1 GCA_017508385.1 Lentisphaeria bacterium
CTTTTCAACGGGAAAAGAATTTTTCCCGCTCCCCCCGCGCCCCCCTCACCCTTTCAAGAAAAGCGGGGAACTTTTTTATTTGATAAAGTCCTGATTTATGTGAAATATGTAAAAGATTGGGGTTGCGGCAAAACGCAAAACTGCTAATTTCCATCGGCTTGTCATCCATAGCTTCAGCGACGGATGACGGATGCAGTGCGAATGCAGTTTGCGCACGAGCAGCGCAGGGAGTGTACTTTTGTACACGACCAAAGCGGCGAGGTAAGCAAAACGGTCAATTACCATCGGCGGATGCAGTGCGAGGCAAGGAAAGTGTTTTGCGTATGAGCAGCTGAGGGAGTGTACGACTGTACATGACCGAAACAGCGCAGTAGCAAGGCACGAGATTGTCCGCAATGCGCCGCCGCCGGTCGTCTTTCTTCTTTACGCCTCTGACTGTACATGACCGGAGCGGCGCAGAGCAAGGCACGAGATTGTCCGCAATGCGCCGCCGCCGTCCGGCAGGCGGCGGAGCCATCATTGATGTAATATAATTGTATGAAAAGTGCCGGAAAGTGACTGAAAAGGTACTTTTCGTCAAAAGAAAAAATTTTATGTCAATTGCAAAAAAAGAGTTTGATTGCTATGTTATAGTGTATTATAAATTTCATGATTTTGTTACCAAGCGTCAAAAAAAGGAGCTGCAAAATGGCACACAAACTCACAACCTCTTCAGCGAACACCGGGAAACACACTGCAATGAGGGGATTTTCCTCTCTCCGTGGAGAGAGGAAGCTGTACAGCTTCACCCTCATCGAGCTGCTTGTCGTCATCGCTATCATCGCAATTCTTGCTTCAATTCTCATGCCTGCCTTATCCAGTGCCCGTGAGCGTGCCAAAACCTCCGGCTGCAACAACAATCTCAAATCGTTCGGCAACTGGTGCCACGCCTACGCCGACAACTACGGCGGAGTAATGTTTTCTGCACAAAATCCCAGCCGCGGCTTCGGCATGACCGACAACCAGCGGTGGACACGCATTGATGCCAATCCGTTCTATTTCGGATGCAAAGTTTCATGGCAGACTTTTGTTAAAACAGCACTCTGTCCTGCCGACTCCGATCCTTACGACGGAGGCACTGAAAGCTACAAAGTTGACTCAAGCTACGGCTTCAACGGCTCATGGAGTCCCGGAGACCAGAAGCGCGGAATCAGCTCAAAAATGCTGTCAAAAATCAAGCGTCCGAGCGATGTCTGCATGATGGCTGATACCGCCAAAGAACAGGGCGCAACTGATCAGGCTCCCTACTGCATCACCTGGGATAGCTCATACCGCAAATATCTTTACAGTGACACTCTGGTAAACCAGAACCGTGTGCGCCACAACGGAGCTCCCAACGTTCTCTACGTCGATGGGCACGTTGCTCCGACCCACAAGGGTTCATACTGGAACAGCAGCGGCAAGACCGGTCAGAGAGACTGGGTGATCTTCTGGTACTACGAAAACTCCAAGAAAATTTAACAATATGGCAGATTATAAGACCAATACACTGATTCTCGGAGCGACTTTCTACGGCTGCGGACTTGCCTGCCGCATAAAAGACGCTCTCGTTGTCGAAAGCAGCACCGCTGTCGGAAGTGACTATGCTTACGCTTTCGAGCAGGGCGTGAACTGGAACACTCCGGCAGAAAACGCCGATGCCGAAGAGTTCCGGCAGGAGCTCTTCAAACGCAAAGCTGTTGACAGCGAAGGCAGACTGCTCACCGGGGCACTCGTTCCCGTCTTTTCCGACTGGTGCGTAAAACGCAACATCAGACCTCTGCTCGGGCTTGAGCTTGCAGAGAAGCACGGCAACACCCTTAAATTCGTCGATTTCTGCGGAAAAATCATCACCATCGAGGCGGAAAATATCATTGATGCCCGTCCGCAAAAGAAAGAGAAGAAAACTCTCACGGCGGCGATATATTCAACTTCACCCATTGCTCCGGGAAGGTACAGTTTTTTTGATATCAGCCAAACGGTGGCGCAAAATATCTGCTATCTTGCCTTTGAAGTCGATGGCGACACCACGTTCCAATCAGCCCGCCAGCGGTTCGCCGCACTGTGGAACGACCGTCCGCAGGAGCTCGCTCAGGCTCAGGTGATATGGAGCGCAGTCCGTTTCAGTGAAAACAGTTTTGACAATCCCGTATCCGCCCTCGACTGCGGTCTGGGCGGAAAGATTTTTTCCGCCTCAGTCCCCGACACTGTTGAGGGTGAGGAGCTCTCCTTCGATACCGTTGTCTGCGGTCTCGGCACTGCCGGAATAACCGCCGCCATCGCCGCCGCCCAGAGAGGAATGAAAGTCCTCGCCATCGAAAAGAGCACCTACCCCGGCGGAGTCTGGACAGGTGGTTTTATTCCCGTACCCTACATCCAGCAAAACTGCGGCATTGCCGCTGATTTACAGGAAAAGGCTTACAAACTTGACGGCTATTTCGGGCAGAGCGAAAACTTGAAAATCCGGCTCGAGAAAGCCGCTCTCGGCAAAATCGTAAGAATCATGTACAGCAGTGTCGTCTGCGGATGCGAAACAAAAAACGGCAGAGTCACTCAAATCACCTTCCGTGATGAACACGGAACTCTTCGCAAAGTATCCGCCCACAGCTTTATTGATGCTACCGCCGAAGGTGTTCTCTGCCGTCTTGCCGGAGCAAAGATGAGCTGCGGCAGAGCTCTCGACCGTGAGTTCAACAGCTACACCAACACCATGGGAATATTCCGGGGAGCAAGTTTCGGAGCAGCCAACTTCGATGCAGGAAGAATCGCCCAGTACGACGTCAACGATTTTTCAAGTTGCTATCTTGAAACCTGCAACGTCCATCTGCGCAATGATTACTCAGAGCTGAACTACTGCATACAGGCATCGGATAATCCCGGCTTGCGTGAGGGTGAGCGCATTATCATTGACGAGCCGTGGACCCTCGGCAAATACTTTGAAGCAAACGGTAAATGTGAAGATGTGATATTCAACGTGATATCCAATCTTGATACCCACGCTCAGGATATCTTTTTCGAGAGTGAGGAGTTTCAGGATTGGAACATCGCCGCCTCATGCTGGGATATAAGAGTATCCATACCTGTTCCCATGCGTGCACTCTTCCCTGCCGGAATCGGCGGCATCATCGTTCCCGCCCGTCACCTCGGCGTTGACCACGACCTCGGCTGCGCCGTGCGGATGATTTCAGGCCTCACCGCCATCGGTGAAGTCGCAGGAGCGATCTCAGCAGTCGCCAAAAAGATGAATATCTCTCCTGAAAAGGTCTCATACGAAGATATCAAAGCGGATATTCCGCAAAAAAATCACTCCGACGAACTCAATCTTGCGTGGACAAATGCCAAAGATAGCGAAATAGAAGAGCTGCTCGGTTCAGAAAATCCCGCTCTCGGTATCTGGAACATCAAACAGCAGAACAAAAAAGAGTTCGCCCTGAAATTTTTTGCTGAACACAAGGGAACTCCCGCCGGATACAACGCCGCTTTTGCTCTCGCCATGCTCGGAGAAAAAAGCGTAACTCCGGCTCTCTGCGAACTCATTGAAAAAGATGATACCACATTGATAAACAGCACCCTCAGATACTCAGCTCCCCGCCGGGTGGCTGCCGCCTATCTGCTCGGCAGACTGCGGCAGGCGGAAACGGCAGAGTTCCTCATCAGCCAGCTGCATAAGCGCGACTGCGAAAAGTTCTTCGCCCACGTCGTCTGCGCCCTGCTCAAAATAGGCGATGCCAACAAGGAAATGCAGCAGCTCATCGGCAAAACTCTGCGTAAGCTCGCCGAAGACACCTCATGGCAGATGATCGAGCAGCTCAAAGGAGCAGGAGCATTCAAACGCCGCTCCGACGGTTTGCTCAGGTGGCACATCACAAAACATCTGGATAAATGGGCAATCAGCCACAAAATTTCTGAAACCGTTTCCGCTGTTCCATTTGACAGTCACGAAAAGTGGTTATGGAAAAACCTGTAAGGATAACAACTATGCTGAAAAAACTCTCTCTTTTCATGCTGCCGCTGGCAGTCTGTTCCGCAGCGGAACTCTACGTCGATGCCAATGCCAAAGCCGCAGGCAACGGCTCTGCTGACAGACCTTTTGCAACTGTTCAGCAGGCGGCAGATAAAGTCAAGCCCGGAGATACGGTGATAATCAGACCGGGAGTCTATTTTGAAACAGTAAGACTCAAACGCTTCGGCACTGCCGATGCTCCTGTCACCTTCAAAGCCGACAAGGTGAAGAAGAACAGGGTCATCATCACCGGAGCCGACAAAGCCATCCGCACCAAAGCAAAAAAGTGGCAGTGCGTTGACAAGGCTCTCGGCATTTACAGCATAAAAACTGCAAATGCCAATCCTCCGAGAGTGCTTTACAGCGGAGTCGATCTCTTTTGCTACAAAACCCTCGATGCCCTCAAAAAGTTCGAGGCAAGACCGGGAGTTCCCGGACCCCGTCACGGTTTCTTTTTTCAGAAATCAACGGGAAAACTCTTCGTCCGTCTGCGTCCTGACGGCAAATACGGTTCGACCGACCCCAATGAGCACACCATAGCGGTCGCTCCCACGAGAGAGAACAATATGGGGGCGGAAAATCCCGATTCCAAATTTTACAACTTCGGCATCCTCGGAACTCCGGGCAAAAGCTGCAACGTCATCATTGACGGCATAACCTTTGAGACTCCGGCAAGAACTGCAATCTATGTCTGCGGAAACGATGTCACCGTCAAAAACTCGCTCTTCCTCGGCTGTATGGCAGGAGGAGTTTCCGGCAGGTACATTGAAGAGAACTTCAGCGGCCGCAATGCCAAAGCGAGCAACAACGTCACCGTTGAAAACTGCGAATGGCACAATTTTCCGATATACGACGACGTGGCTGAACTCATCGAGCTGGTGAAATCAGGTAAAATCGTCATCAAAAACGCCAAAGACCGCAGACACCACTACTGGGTGCACAAGAGTCCGGTCAACGGAGCTCTCTTCTATTACGAGACCGGAGTGATCCGCAACATCGGCAAAAACTGGATTCTGCGCAACTGCTATATCCACGATGTTTTCGACGGTATCGCCAACATGAACTGGGCAGAAAACACCATCATTGAGGATAACATCTTTGAAAAGTGCATCGACAACGCCATCGAGACAGAAAACCACTCCAAAAACTGCCATTTCAGGCGCAACAGATGTGTTGATATCTTCCAGAGCGTCTCATATCAGCCGCTCGGCGGTCTGCCGTGGCCAGGTCCGGTGTATGTGTATCAGAATTTGTTCTACCGCACTCCTGCCAACATCTTCAAGACAGGCTCAAGCAGTACTTTCAAAATAGGTATCGTCGAAAAACAGGCGAACAACCGCATCAACAAAGGCAAAAAAGAGCTCGCAAATTACGATTGGAAAAACATCACCATTCCGGGTGGTTTGCACATATTCAACAACACCATCGTTGAGCCGCAAATCCGCATCGCAGGCGACCTCGGAGGAACAGACCAGCACCTGAACGGCATCAATTTTTCCAACAACATCGCCATATCAGGCTTGATGAGCCACAACGTGCGCAGACCGGGCAACGGCGGAGTAAAAGCCTACAACTACACCAACAACGCCTTTGTGTTCACCTCGAACACCAAAGTTTACCCGCTCTTTCCGGCAATAGCCAAGCAGGTGAGCAAAGACCCGGCAAAAGTTCTTCCCGGATGGCAAGAGCTCTCATTTGTTCCGGCAAAATTCACTCCTGCCGTAAAAATCCCGGGGTTGCCGGTTCAGTTCAAGTATATCGGAGCTTTCCAGAAAGCCGATGAAAAAATCGCCGGAAACGCAGGAATCATCGAGGATGATGTTCCGGAAATCAAACAGCAGGTTTCCCCCGCAAAATGCGAAGAGAAGTCTGAACCCGTCAAGGCGGGAAAGGCGGCAAAAACCGTAAAAATTTCTGATGCAGTCCGTCTTGAATGGAATATCCGCAACCAAGTTGACTCAGCTTACGAACTGCTGCTCGAGCGCAAAAAACTTGCAGAAAAACTCAACTTTCCCGCCAACGGAAGTTTTGTGGTCAAAGCGGTGAACAGCGATGGAACAATCACCGACATTGAAGCGAAAGAACTCACCTATCCTGATAAAGACAAACTTCTGCTGCGCTTTGTCGTTCCGCAGGGAACAAAAGAGCTCTACCTTGCCGCTGGAACGGGTCAGAGCAACGCCGTTGAAAGCAAAACTGTTGACAATCTGTTTGCCGGGATCCTCGACGATGCCTCAAAGTGGCAGGGCAAGGATATCGAAATCAGACAGGGCAGAAACTCCGTACTGCTCAGAGCAAAAAAATATGGTCCCGTGACCGCAGGATGCACGGTTGCAATTCCCCGAAAAGCCGCAGGCAAGACCGCCGCTCTCGAATTGGATGTCAAATCCACCTCAGACCTCGCCTACGGAACTTTCATCAGAGTTGCCCAGCTTGATAAAAACGGCAAAAGACTCAGCGAAAGCGTGACTGACCCCCGCTGGATATCCCACATGCGTCCGGCAGGAGTCAAATCAACTTACAGAGTGCGCGGTTTCATTCATCCGCAGGCGGCAAAACTCCGTCTGGAAATCACCCTGAGTACCAAAGACTCACCCTATGACAACTTCGGCAGACTCATGAAAAATCCGAAAGCCCACCTCGCCGCCATGGAAGTATCTCATGCGGCGGTGCGCTGCGCAGGCGAACTTCCGTTCCCCCGTTACAACGACAGCAACTTTGCCGACGGAGTTTCGGGCAAGGAGGGCGACCACAGCCTGAAAATATACGACTCGACCGCATTCACCCATGTGACCACCAGCTGGGCGACGTGGGGTGAAGACCGCCAGATACGCAACGGGAAAGAGTGGTTCTGGCCTAACGCCGACGGAACTGTTGAGTGTTACTTCAAGCCTGAGGATAACTCCAAACAGGTCACTCTTTTCGATGCGGCAAATATCCGCAACTCCATCAACGGTCAGTATTTACCGGTGCGCAACAGCACTTTTACTTTGAACTGGAACGCTCCCGAAAACCGTGCATCGGTCATGTTCAAAGACGGCAAAGACAAAGTTCACAAGGCACTCTTTGCTTTCCCCATGCAATTGAACAAGTGGAACCACGTCGCCTGCCAGTGGGGTGCTCAGGGGTTGAGCGTCTATCTCAACGGAAAAAGAGTTTACTGCGGTAAAACTCCGGTCGCTCCCATCGACCTCAAAAAAGCCAAGTACCCGAGCACCAGAATGCCGCAGAATTTCTCTGTCGGAGCAACGGTCAAAGTTGCCAGAGGTCAACATCTGCGCAGCGATAAAACTCCGAAATTTCAGGGTGACATCGACCTTTTGAGGATATCTTCAACGATTCGTTACAAAAACAATTTCACTCCGGAAAAGGAGTTCGCAAACGATACCCACACCCGTGCGCTCTACAACTTCGACCGCAATTTCACCGGAGTTTCCGGCGGCGGAGTGCAGTGGATGTTCGGAACTTACGACTCCGTGCGCCCCATCCTCGCCCGCAGCGTGGAGTTCGGCGGCAAAGAGGTCTCATGGTTCCCCTCCTCCCTGCCTTACGGAGACGACCCCGACAAAGTCGTCAACCGCCTCAACTACCCCGTTATTCCGATGCGCGATGATTTCCTCGCCGCAAGAAGAGTGGTAAAAAAGAGCTTCACCATGACTCCCGGGAAAGTTGTTGAACTCGACATCGCAAAACAGCCCTATATGGACTACATCGAAATCACAGCCGACAAAAAAACAATCAGTCACCCCATCGTGATGAACGAGGGCGATATCGACTGCCGCTCTTTCGGAGACATCGCCAAAAGTCTGGAGTCTTTCAAAGGCACTGAGCTCGAAAAAATGTACCACATCTTCAATACGATGATCCACGCCAGCGACTACTTCACCAGTCACCAGATCGATTTCCCCGCCCACAGCGACACTGCAATGCGCTCCACAAGTATGGCACTTACCATGCTCAATATTTACTGCGGTTTCAACTGCGGACCGCTCAATGATATGCTCGCCAACATCTTCACCTGTTCAGGAGGAGCTCCGGCGACCCGAACCTTCGGCTTCGGACACAGTTTCCAGCAGGTGTTTTACGGCAATCAGAACCGTCTCTACGACCTCTCAGCCCAGAGATTTTTCCCGAAAGAGAGTCTCGAAGAGGCGGCAAGTCTCGAGGATGCCGAGTTTGCTCCCAACGTCCTGAGGGCGATAGGAACCTCTACCGACCCCAGACGTCACACTTTCGGTCCAGACCACTACATCAGACTTACCACCAAGATGAAAGTGCTTCATGAACCGGGATTCCAGCAGAGAGTCGCCTACGATCTGAGACCGGGCGAAAGTATGCGTATCTACTTCAACAACGCAGGACTTTTCAACGACTTGCAATCTTTTATGTTCAAGGACTACTTTGTTTTGATCAAGCCGGTCAAAGATATCAGCGAAGCCGGAGACAGCCAGTCGGTCGTGGTGGATATGAACAAAAAAGTGCGCAACAAAGCCAGACTCAAAGTTTATCAGTCAGATAGAATATTCCCGCACTACTCCAACGCATTTTTGAAGTTTGACGGCAAACCCGAAAAGAGCAATCCCGCTTTCGGCAAATTCACCGCCAAGGATTTCTGCTACAAAGTCGAACTGCCCTACACCGTCACTGCGGCGATTTATGCGGCAAAGAGCAACGGCAAAGCCGTTCCGCTTTCGATTTCCACCGACGGAGCAAAAACTTTCCATCCGCTCAAACTCGATGCAGACGGCAGAGCTGTTCTCGACTACGAGGTGAGAGCAAGACACGGCTACTGGATAAAGATAGCTGCTCCGATTTCCAAAGTTGACAGCTTCTCGGCAGTCACCGCAATGATGCTCAACAGCCGCATCCAGACAGGAAAACTGCACGCCGGAGTCAACCGCATAAAATACAATGCCGACACCGCAACTCCGGTCAAAGTCACCCTGCAATACCGTGTGGATGACGGAAAAATCGTGATATCAGGCAACACTTACAGCGGAGCAATTCCCGGAAATGAACGCCAGCTCGCAGTCGTCGAACCCGGAAAAACCGAAACCTACGAGGTCACAGGAGCTTCAGCCGACACCAAAGTCACCGTTTTCGGAAAAATCACCGCAAAACTTGAAAATGGCAAACTTGCCGTCACCGCTCTGCCTGCCGACACTCCGAGTTTCGCAGCCGTCATCCTCGATGACAACGGCAGAAAAAAGGAGCTGACCGTTCTCGCCGCTCCCGGAGCACGCCTCATAACTTCTGATAACGGCTTGATTGCAGGCAAAGGCAGCACCATGCTCAATCCTACAAAGGAGCGGTTGCAAAAAAGCCTCGCATTCAGCAAATCGGGAGCTCTCGGAGAAATCAGATTTGCTCCGCTCGACGGAGGCAAGTATAACGTCTGGACTCTTCACAGAGCCGCCAACGTCTCAACCCGTATGCCGCTGCTGAAAATGGAAGCTCCCAACGGAACGACCATCGAAGCCGTGAGAACCATCAACCACGGAACTGACTTCTTCAAAGCCCAGTTCGGCAACGGCTACTTCGGCAGATACAAATGGGATAACGCATTCTACCTGCCCAAAGGAAACTTCTTTTACAGTATTCCCCAGTGCTATAACCTGGAAGCGGGATGCAGCAGTATGAAACTCAAATCCATCCGTCCGGTAAAATTCGAACTGGCAGCAGTTCTGATAATCCCCCTGCCGTCAAGAGCGTTCCAAACCCAAATGGTAAAAGTCCTCAGCGGCCTCAACCACGAACCCTGGAAAATCCAAGCCGACGGCATTTTTAAGTAAGCTTTGTTCCTGATATGGGGAGATGATGCGGGGAGAGAGGGAAAACTTTTTTATTTACCTTTACCTCCCCGTGTCGGGAACAGGAGCCTTTAAGTAAAGGCAATGGGAATCGGGGAGATGTCTCCCCGGTTGTATATCTCATTATGGAGTAATACAACTGCAGGTTCTGAAAAATGCAAGCCAGAGAAAATATTTTTTACACCAAGTTTCTGCTCAAAACAAAGCAGATTCCGGTTCCGGGCGGCAGGGTGATTTTTCCATCCTGATAAGCGGTGGTTTCCGAATCGCTGTGGCGGCTTTCGATGTTCCAGTTTGGAGCGATATTCAGGGGAAGCGTAAGCTCTTTGGAGCTGCAGTTATATACCAGTGATGCCGCCTTATTGTCGTCAAAGAGATGGTCACTGCACAGCACCAGCGGGTCATCGGTTGAGACGATGTGGAAACTCTTTCCCAGAAACTTGCGGTAGAGTTTCCATATATCGGTGGAAAAACTGCCTGTTCTGCTGAAAGCCGCACGCTCAATGCCGTAGGCAAAGGTGTAAACTGTTCCCTTTCCGTAACGGCTCTTGAAAAAGAGCGGATTGCCTTCGGCATCTCTTGCCAGTACTTCTGCTCCGCGTGACTCCATTATTCGCCTTACTTTGGAGTGGAACGTAAAGGAAAAATCATCTGCAATACACTGTATATCGCCCGCCTGCTCATAACGGCTGACGATGACTGCCTGACAAAACTCTTCGAGTCCGGTCTGGAAACAGTCGTCAAGTGAAAGAAAGATGGTCGCACCGTCGTAAATCTTTTGTTTGAGCGACTCCCAGTTCGAGGTATTGAACTCTCCCCTCGCCCTGATTGACGGCAAAATATAACATGATGAGTCACGCAATTTCTGGTACGGAGCCTGATAAATCAGCTCTGTGCCATTCATCAAACCGAGTATCGCCGCAGTTCTGTGCATATCCAAGTCGGGTGAGATGCAGACAACATCACGCTTTCTTTCCGGCAGGCTGTCAAAGGGAAGACTCTGCACGAACTTGGAAAATTTGCGCATGGTTTCCGCCGCAGGCATGGCAACTCTTTCTGAAGAGAACACTCCGAGTTCGAGCGTGGGCTGCGGCCAGTCGTACGGAGCGCATTTGAGATGTCCCTGATCGAAAGCGCACCACCAGCAAAAGGCGTGGCAGCCCATGCTCCACGAGCTCCACAGCATCGCCCGCACCACGTCTGCGGTCTGATTGATGTTGCTCACAATGGAACGGCGCACTCCGGTCTCTTCGATGAACGATTGAACACCTCCGATATCCTCCTGAATGCGGTTCTTAACGGCTGGGTTGACCATGTTGCGTATCGAGAGAAATTCATCGGTTTCACAGCCGTCGAACATGGGGTACGGATGCACTGAGATGGCGTCTGACACCTCGGCAATATCTTTTATTTTCCAGTGGTTGCTGTCGCAATATGAAAATGAGTTGTCATTGACTCCGATCACGGGGCGGCTGTCGTCGGCACTGCGGATGACGGTGTTGACAAAATCCATCCAGAAACGGCAGGTTTCGGGGTATTCAACGGCTCCGAGAAGATTGGATTCATTGCCTGACTCCCACGCTCTGATAGCTTTGTGGTGTTTCATGCGTTGGACAAAATAGCGCAGATACTTCGACTCCCAGGCAAGCGCACGGGGGTCGCAGTAGAGGTCTTTTTCTGCCAGCGCAGGAGGAGCAAACAATCCGAATGTCATTTGCGCTGTCATTATGCAGACGATCAATTCGATGCCGTGCTTCTGAGCTATGTCGCAGAACTGCTCAAACTTCTGCATCATCTCTTCGTCGATTCCGGCTCTTCCTGCCGGAGTATCGGGCAGAGCAGTGCCATCGGCAAAGCGGGTCTCGACGGTGGGGCCGAGATTGGATTTCATGAATTTTATCGGCTGAAAATCCTCCCACATCGGGAAACAGCGTACCAGTTTCAATCCGTATGATGAGAGCAGTTCAAAATCACGGTCGATGATTTCCGGAGACCACTTTTTCCACATCTCGATAGCGTGTTGGGACTCCCAGTAGTTGACTCCGACTTCAAATTTACCATTGCTGAACAACTGCATGACCATCTCCGCTTGCGTTTTAAGATTTGCCCGTACTGTTATTTGACTTCGGGAGCTGCATACTGCAAGCTCTCTTTGGGATCGAAGAGCTGAAGTCCTTTGTTTCCGACCACGGCAAGGCGGTTTCTGCCTTTTTTCAGCTCTATCACGGCGCTCTTGGCACGCTTGAGCTCTTTGCCGTTGAGATACATTTTGCTGTTTTTATCTATTGAAAGAGCAACTTTTACGCTCTTGTCGGCGGGAGACTCGATATCGACGACTCCGAAATAGAATGTTTTACCGGCGAAAATCGTTCCCGGGATAGAGATGTATTCAATATCTGTGAGCGGCTTCAATCCTGCAAGGGAAGCACCGGGGACTGAAAGTTTTGCTCCGTCAGGAAATTTGGCGCCGACCTGAAAAAACAGCATCTTTTCATTGATATGCTTTCCGGAAGTTTTACGCTCGCTGCCGAAGCAGTCGGCATAGAGACGTTGGCGTTTGCCGTCGAGGATATAATCGACCTGCACGGCGTAGTAGGGTTTGCCGACGTGGAAAAACTCATCTTTTTCCACAATTTTTCCTGCCGGGATGGTAACTTTTGCATTGTGGGCGACACTCTTGCCGTAAACTCTTTCCACCAATTTACCGTACATCGGAGGCTTGCGGAATATGTAGCTCACATTGCTCAAATCCTTGCCTGAACGGTTGACGATTTCCGCCGTCATTTTTCCGTCACTTTCGGAAACACTCAGTTTGAGTTCGACTTTATCCAGCTTGAGATAACCGTATTTTTCCGGCAGAGCATGTCCGGCAGAGTGGGCGGCTTTCAGCTGTTTTCCACCATCGGCAAGCTCAACTCCGGCAGCGGAAACCGCCTGAGCGTTGGTGATGTCAAAGTAGAGCGGAACGTCTGCTCCCAGTTCAAACGGCTCAAAACGCAGTACGGTAAATTTGACGGATTTTCCCGTCACTTCCTTTTTTACCGTGGTATTGAGAAACTCGTAGCGATAGGCGGCATATTCGTTCTGATTGCAGTTCCACCAATCTTTGTGAGAGGTGAGTTTTTTGTATATCTCATCAAGTATCACCAATCCGGCAGGAGTGTGCCATGAGTGAACTGACATCGCCAACGCAGGATTTTTGTCAAAATCAGGATTGGAGAGATGTTTTTTCAAATCACTTTCCATCTTTTTCATGCTGGGCACTCTGTCTCCCGGAGAAATTCTATACACAAACGCACAGCTGTTTTCCGGAAATCCCCATCTTTTGATGTGCTCAGGTGAAGTGCTGTCGCATGAACCGATGATACCGGTCGCCATGATGGATTTTCCGATACTGCGGGTTCCTGATTTTTTATATCCTTTGGAGTTTCCGTACGGAGATGCCTGCGTGTTGACCGGAACTTGAAATCCGACCTCGATGGCGATGCGGTTTGCCATGTACTCGTAGAAGTGAGTATTGGCATACATAAACTTTATCCGGTGATGATGAGCAGTATGAGAGCCGAGACTGCATCCGTTTTCAGTCAGCCCCCGCAAAAAGGAGTTGTCTTTCTTCATGTCGCCGCCGAGATAAAAAGTTCCTTTGGCGCCGTATTTGCTCATCACTTTGTGGGTGTTAAAGTGTTTTTTGTTACTGTCATCCCAGCGGGAGGTGAAGGCGGCGGTATATTTTTCCGGCAGTTTACGGGGTGCGATTTGAGCGGCTTGAGCCTCCTGCTCACTCTTGAAATCGACGGTGAAACTCTGCTGATACTCGGTCAATCCGAGCGGATTGCCCGCCTGAACTGCAAACGCAGCAGCTATTGCTGCAAATAAAGTGGATTTTTTCATATTTACCTCTCTGTAAAAAAAGAGCCGTCCGTGCAAAACACAGAACGGCGTTGACAACTTTTATCTGCGGCAGAACTCCGGGTCTTCCGCCAGCAGTTTATCAAAATATTCAATGGTCTTTTTCAGACCCTCTTCAAGCGGAGTGGTCGGCTCCCAGTTGAGCAGCTTCTTCGCCTTGGTGATATCAGGCTTGCGCTGTTTCGGGTCGTCCGCCGGAAGCGGCATTTTTATAAGTTTTGACTTGGAATCTGTCAGTTTTATCACCAGTTCCGCCAGTTGGAGAATGGTAAACTCTCCCGGATTGCCGATGTTGATGGGCCCGGTAACGTCATCCGGAGTATTCATCATTCTGATAAGTCCATCTACCAAGTCGTCACGATAGCAGAAACTTCTGGTCTGGCTGCCGTCGCCGTAGATGGTGATATCCTCGTTCTGCAAAGCCTGCAATATGAAATTGCTCACCACTCTGCCGTCGTTGGGGTGCATCCTCGGACCGTAAGTGTTGAAGATGCGGACGATTTTCACTGGCATATTGGTTTCCATGCGGTAACAGTTGAAGAGCGTTTCGGCACAGCGTTTGCCCTCATCATAACATGACCTTATTCCGATGGGGTTGACGTTGCCCCAGTACTCCTCGACCTGAGGATGCACCTCGGGGTCTCCATAGACTTCACTGGTGGAACTCTGGAGAATTTTCGCCCCGGTACGCTTGGCGAGCCCGAGCATATTGATCGCTCCGTGCACGCAGGTCTTGACCGTCTGAGCAGGGTTTTTCTGGTAGTGTATCGGACTAGCGGGACAGGCGAGATTATAGATCTCATCGACCTCAACGTAGAGCGGAAATGTCACATCATGGCGAATCAACTCAAACCGGGGGTCGGCAAGCAGATGGTAGATGTTCCGCTTGCTTCCGGTGTAGAAATTGTCGGCACAAATGACCTCGTTGCCCTGCTCGAGCAGTTTTTCGCAGAGCCATGAACCGAGGAAACCGCCTCCGCCTGTGACCAGTATCCGGCTCATATTACTTTTTCCGGATGGGCATGATGACGTAGAGGAAACCCTCGCCCGCCTCGATGGCGACGGGGTTGACTGAGTCGTTGAGCTTGAACTTCACGATCTCGGCATCGGTGGCTTTCAGCGGGTCGGCGAGGAACGCCGGGTTGAATGAGACATTGAAAGCATCTCCGGAGTACTCGACATCGATCTCGTCGTTACCGTCACCGACCTCGGCACTGGATGCGGCAAGTTTGAGCTTGTTGTTTTCAAAATCCATGACGATGAAGAGGCTGTTTTCGCTCAGCACCAGAGAGACCGCTTCGATTTTTGAAAGCAGTGCCGCAGTCGGGATCTCGACCACATGGTTGAAGCTCTGCGGAATGACCTGACGGTAGTTGGGATAATTTCCGTCGATGAGTTTTGCGGTCAGCACAAAGCTGCCGATTTCAAAGCTGCACTGTTTTTCGCCGAGACGCAGAGTCATGACTCTGTCGCCCTCGAGCAGACGGCGGACTTCGTTCATGGTTCTGATGGCGATGATGGCATCACCGTCTCCGCCGCTGATCTCCTCGGGAACGATCTCCTGCATCGCCATGCGTTTGCCGTCGGTGGTGACCATGGTGAGGTTGGATTCACGCACACTCATGAGCACTCCGGTGAGCACCTTGCGGGAGTCATCACTGCAGGCGGCGTATGAGACATGACCGATCATGCGTTTGAAGTCATTTTCTTTGAGTTTGATTTCACGCACCACGCTGAACTCGGCGGCGGCAGGGAAGTCGCTGGCGGCGAGTCCGAGCAGGCGGAAACGTCCGGTTCCGCAGGAAACCTGAGCGTGATCCTGAGCGTTGACGTTGACCGTCACGCTGGTTCCGGTCATGGTACCGACCAGTGAGACCAGCTTGCGGGCGGGAAGAGTGGTTTTGCCCGCAGTTTCGACATCAGCCTCGATGCTGGTGGTCATACGCATTTCAAGGTCGGTGGTGGTCAGAGTAAGTTCTCCGTCTTCGGCTTCGATAAGCACATTGCCGAGCAGGGGCAGAGTGCTTCTTGCGCCGATAATGCTGCTCACATGGGCAAGAGCACGCTGCAGTTTTTCTCTATCTACAACAAATTTCATTCTAAAACCTCCATAATGTACGTTACTTTGTTGTCACACAGTGAATATATTACTTGAAACCGTTTTTTTCAAACGCAAATTGATTTTTTTTAATATAACTCAAAGAGAAAAGCAGTAAAAAGTTGCAATCCTGCTCTTTTTATGGTATATTAATGCGATTATTTAAGTAAAACAAACTTTTTATTCCGGAGATTTACCGCCATGAGTGAAAATTTTTATATCACCACCCCCATCTACTACGTCAACGATAAACCCCATATCGGACACGCCTACACCACTATCCTCGCCGATGTTCTCAGCCGCTATCAGCGTTCACTCGGCAGAGACACTTTCTTTCTGACCGGAACCGATGAGCACGGTCAGAAGGTGGAAAAGGCCGCTCAGAAGCGCAACGTTGAGCCGCTCGCCCACTGCGACGAGACCGTGGTGCGTTTTCAGGAGCTCTGGAAACGTCTCGGCATCACCAATGATTTCTTTATCCGCACCACGTTCGATTTCCACAAAGAGGTGGTGCGCAAGATTTTGCAGGAGCTCTACGACCGCGGAGAGATCTACCGCGCCGAATACACCGGCTGGTACTGTGTCGGATGTGAGCGTTTCTTCACCGAAAAAGATCTGGTCGAAGGCAAGTGCCCCGATTGCGGCAGAGAGGTCTCTGCAATTCAGGAGAGCAATTACTTTTTCCGCATGAGCAAATACCGTGACTGGCTGGTCGATTACATCCAGACCCATCCCGACTTCATCCTGCCTGCGTTCCGTGCCAACGAGACGCTCGGATTTCTGCGTCAGGAGCTCGGAGATCTCTGCATCAGCCGTCCGAAATCCCGCCTTGCGTGGGGAATCGAGCTGCCGTTCGACACCGATTACGTCTGCTACGTCTGGTTCGACGCCCTCATCAACTATATTTCCGGAGTCGGATATCTGCAGAACGATACCGAATTTGCCCGCCGCTGGCCCGCCAGCTGTCACCTCATCGGCAAGGATATCCTGACCACCCACAGCGTTTACTGGCCGACCATGCTCAAGGCTATCGGTCTGCCCATGCCCAAAACCATCTTCGCCCACGGCTGGTGGCTCACCGGAAACGCCAAAATGAGCAAGAGTGCCGGAAATGTGGTCGATCCGATGGCGATGATCGACAGAGCCGGTGTCGATGCTTTCCGCTACTTCCTGCTCTCAGAGATGAGTCCGGGCAGTGATGCCAATTTCAGTGAGGAATCCTTCATTTCACGCTACAACAGCGATCTTGCCAATGACCTCGGCAATCTGCTCAGCAGAGTGAGCAAAATGATTCTGCGTTCCGGCGGAGTCGTTCCGCAGAACGTTGAATTGACCGATATCGACAGCGAACTACTCAAAACCGCAAAGGATGCCGTTTCCGTTATGGCTGACAACCTCGCCCAGTACAAACCCGATCAGGGAATCAACGCCGCCATGGGCGTGGTCAGAGCCGGAAACCGCTATCTGGAAAAATGCGCTCCGTGGCAGCTCGCCAAGAGCGGAGATACCGCAAGACTCAATGCCGTGCTCTACTGCGCCGCCGAAGCATTGCGCCATGTCGCCGTGCTGCTCGAGCCGGTCATGCCCGAAAAGATGGCTGAACTTGCCAAAGTTCTGGGATACGAAAACGGATTTATCTGCACCATCGCCGAACTGGCTGAGAAAGAATCCGACCTCGCCGGACGCAAGGTGAGCGACACTGCCGCACTCTTCCCGAGAATCATCGTCGAAGAGGAAAAAGCCGCAGAGCCGAAAGCTGAAAAGAAGCAGAAAAAGCAGGAAAAAGCAGAGAAAGCTCCCGAGGCAGTCGAGCTTATCACTATCGACGACTTCTTCAAAACCAAGCTCAAAACCGCAAAAATCGTTGCCGCCGAGCGGGTTCCCGATGCCAAAAAACTGTTGAAACTCCAGCTGGAAGTCGGCAGTGAGCAGCGGCAGATCGTTTCAGGAATCGCAGAAAGCTACACTCCTGAGGAGCTCATCGGCAAGACCATCGTTATCGTCAGCAATCTTCAGAAAGCCACCATACGCGGAGTCGAAAGCTCAGGTATGCTCCTCGCCGCCGGAAAGGGTGACAAGATACGTCTGGTGACTCTCGACGGAGACATTCCCAGCGGCGTTGACGTCGGTTGATACGGAGGAACACCAAATGCAGGATTTGACAGCAGAAATTCTCGAGCTCAAAAAGAGCACCGGAGCAGTCATCTTTGCCCACAACTATGTTGCCGCAGAGATTCAGGATATCGCCGATTTTGTCGGCGACTCCCTCGAACTCTCGCTCAAAGCAAGGGACTGCAAGGCGGAACTCATCCTCTTTTGCGGAGTCTCGTTCATGGCTGAGACCGCAAAAATACTTTCTCCCGGTTCGACCGTACTTCTGCCCGTGCCCGATGCAGGTTGTCCGATGGCGGATATGGCTCCGGCGGAAGAAGTGAAGATGATGCGCAGTGAAAATCCCGATGCCGTCTTTGTCGCTTATGTCAACACCACCGCCGCCACCAAGGCGTGCGTGGATATCTGCTGCACCAGTGCCAATGCGGAAAAAATCGTCTCATCACTCCCCGCTGACAAAAAGGTACTCTTCCTGCCTGACCGCAATCTCGGCAGAAACGTGTCTGAGACAGTCGAAAGAGAGTACAAATTCTGGGATGGATGCTGTCCCATTCACGACAAAATCACCTGTGATATGATACTTGCCGCCAAGGCGGCTCATCCCGGATGTCCGGTGATAATCCATCCGGAGTGCCGTCCTGAAGTGGTAAAATGCGCCGACTATGCGGCAAGCACCGGCAAGATGCTCTCGATCATCAGAAACGACAACTCTGAGGGCTTTGTCATCGCCACCGAAGAGGGTATCATCCACCGCATGAAAAAGGAGTTCCCCGACAGAAAATTCTATGCGCTCACTCCCTGCGTGATTTGCGAAGATATGAAAAAAATCACCCTCGAAAGTGTGCGTGATGCCTTGAAATTCAAACAGCACGAAGTCAAACTCGATGCCGCAACCATCGAAAATGCCCGCCTGCCCATAGAACGGATGCTCGACGTAAAATGATGTATAATATATTGACAGGAGCCGGCTTCGGCATTTTTGCAGGACATACTTTTTCCGTGAATAACGGAATGATGCCGCTGTTCATCGCATTCTGCTGCACAGTTGCAGGTTACCTGCTCAATATGCGACTGAGCAAATTCCCCGTTGCGGAGTTTCTCACTTTCGCCATTCTTGCAGTGTTCAGGGCGATACTCTTCACCCATCCTGTTCCCGAACTGCTGCCTGCCGTTGGCGGTCTGCTCTGCGGAATGATGTTCTATTGCTGCGGAAACAACAAATCATCCCTCGCCGCCGCCGCCGTGACCGGAATAGCCACAAGTACCGCTGTACTGCTTCTGCCGGGCGGCAGCGGTGAGGCGTGCCTCGCCCTCATCTGCGGAGGAGCCGCACTTTCAGCAGCGCAACTGAGACACAGCAAAAACCGCAAACTTGCGATACTCACCATACTGATGCTGCTCTTTTCGCTCTTTCCCGCCGGAACGGCATCAAAACTTGAGCGCATGAAAGAGCTTTCCAACGCCCTGAAACTGAGTGATTCCGTCACCGTCGCCATGACGCTCCCGGGAACAGGAGTCGCAACTGAAGCTCTTGTCATAGGCGCATTCGGAGAGCAGGTCGCTTCGGGCTTGAAGGATTTTGCCGGATTAAAACAAGTCAAAGTCATAAAAAATTATGCGCAGCTCTATCCGGTGTTCGACCGCAAAGAGCAACGCCGAACCTATCCTGTCGTATTTGTGACCGGCAGCGGCAGAATGTGCCGTCTGGGCTCAAATCTGGTGTCACGAGGAGGCATCCTGATAGTTCCCGTGGAGCACGTTCAGGAGGTACCATCAGCGTTCCGCCACTGGAGCGAACTGCCTGATACTCAGGGCTTCGTGGTCATGGCGAGGGATTTTGTTATTGATTGTTCCGGCAGTACCATTGAGAGAAAAATGCAGCTGCACATGAAGAAATGCGGCTTCGGAGACACCGTTCCCAAAGGTGTTTACGACGCTGTTTTCAGCTCGGAAAACAAACCCGCAGGAGGAATAAGAGAGATCGACTCCATCCGCCAGATAAACTATACACTCTGGTTCTTCGGATTGATTTCAGGAGTCTATCTGATTTTACGTCTGGTCATATTCAGCCGCTTCGATAAAGGTGAGAGACGCTGGAGCGCACTGGAAAACACCGCCTCGACGATACTGCTGTTTCTGCTGCTCAAACGCACTCCTGACACGCTGTGCACCGCACTCCTGCCGGCGGCGGCATTTCTGATGCTGCCCGTTATCGGATTTACCGGCAAAAAGTGGAGAGTGCTCCAACTTGCAACGGTGGTGCTGGCAATACTCTCGATCTATGAACCCCAATTCATCAACGCCTGCCAGCTGGTCGGAGCGATCTGCTGCGGAGTGATGTGGAATCATCTGCGGCAGGAAAAAGGAGCAGTCATCCAATGGGTTGACAGCTGTTCACTCTGCGGAACAGTTGCCGGAACAGGATTATTCATGCTCCTGCTGACCTTCAACGCACCGACAGCATTCATCCTCGGAGTGGTTCTGCTGCTGCGCTCAAACGCCCTCTTCAGAAGCCTCTGATTTTACTCGGTGAAGAGTTTTTGGATTTCCTGATTGCCTTCGTTCCACTTTTCCATCCAGGTGAGCGGGGTGTCTCCGTCCGGGGTCGGAGTTTTCCAGTTCCAGTTGTTGTCGAGCATCGCCGCAAAACAGTCGCGGATTTTTTCGTACTCTTTGCCGAAGCTCCTGAATACCTCTGTGAACAGAAGTGATTTTCTGCCGAACCGGTCGGTCACGACGGTTTGCGGGTCAGCTCCGTGGTACATCAGCAAAGTGAACATATCAACGTTCTTTTTTTGCAGGGCGAGCAGAACAGGAGCTGTTCCGGTATATTTTTCCGGCGACACTCCGTTTTCAAGCAGTATGCGTGCCGCATTTATACTGTTGTTTTCCACTGCGCATTGCAGGATATTCTGATATTTTCCATTCCTCAGCAGCGGGTCGGTATCGAGCATCATCAGGTAAGCGGTCTCTTCAGGATTATCGCTTTCCACGGCGTTGAAAAGTGCTCCCTGATTGCGCATTTTGACGGTAGTGCGACCGGAGTATCCTGATTTTTCCAGCAGCTCTGCCGCCTCTTTTTTCCCGAACATCACTGCCAGCCGGTACGGAGTATGCCCGCTCTTATTTTCGGCATCAGCTCCGGGTTTTCCTGAATTGAGAAGCAGAGAGAGAAATTCGACGTTTCCGAGAGCGGAAGCCCGGTGGAAAACATTGTTTTTCTCTTCGTCGGCGGCATCGGTTCCGGCTCCGCGCAGGAGCATTTTTTTTGCAGAATCCCAATCGGGTTCAGGATTGAAGAGCATTTCAATCAGGTCATCGGGAGCAAATTTGCTTCGTCCGTGAGCAATGAGTTCACGGCACATTGCCGCATCCCCGACCGGAAACGGTATCGAATCGGGGTCTGCTCCTGCTTTGAGCAGTGCGGAAAATATTCTGCGGCGCGGGTAAATCGCTCCGTCAACCGCCGCTTGCAGAAGATGCTGACGGTTTTTGCCGATTATGATATCGGGGTCAACAGTGCCGCTTTCTATTTGTGAAATCACTGAACGTATAAAATTTATCTCTTCTCCGATAGCGATGCGTTTGACCGGTTCCGTCTGCAGGTAAACTTCGATTTTCCGTCGGAGTTTCCGGCTTTCGGCTTCGTTGTGATTTTTCCGTCTGAGCCTGCGCTTTTCGGATAACTGACGCACATTTTCCAACTCTCTGCTGACGGCAGAGGCAAACTCAGACGACATCTGCGGCTTTGACTCTTTTTCTGAAACTGAAATCACCTTTTCCTGACTCTTCTGCGGCGGATTTGACGGAGCAGCCGCAGTTTTCCCGGCGGCAATTTTCACCTGCGGTATTTTTTCAGGATTTTTACGTTTCGGAGCAAGCTCATATTTCAAATTGAAGGTATCAGGAATGTTTTCTATATCCTCTTTGCTCAGCTTTATTCCTGCTCCGACCAGAAATCGGGCGAACTCAGGATTATTGGCGTTGACCGCCGCCGTAAAAGCGTTGACTTGCTGCCGGTCTCTGGCGTTGATCGGAACTTTTGCACTCAGAAGAAGTTTTGCGCACTTTATTTTCGCTCTGCGGTTTCTCGCCATTCTTATGAGAGCAGTTCTGCCGTTATCATCCGTTGCAAGCACATTGAGTTTGTGTTTCATCAACAGTTCCAGCAGCTCCACATCATAAAAGAGCTCCTTGCGGAACACCGCCGGAGCACGGTCAGGAGCAGTTGCCGCATTGACATCGAACCCCATGGCAAGCAGGGAAGTCAGTGTTTTCCTCTGTTTTTTACCCGACAGAGCATCGAGCCACGCCGGAGCATATTTTTTCTCTCTGATAAGTTGCGGAATGTTTTCAGCTACTCTTTTGAGCTCACGCTCACCGCCGTGACCGGCAATATATTTGATGATTTCGTATGCTGACCCGGGATTATTTTCCACCATGGCAACAAGTTTATCGTAACGGCTGTCATCGAGATTTTTTCTGATGTATTTCTGTATGGAATCGCTCTCTCTGCCCGGATTGTAGCGGTAGAATATGTGCAGAAAAATCAGCAATCCGGAGGCGATCGAGCAGAGAATGATAAAAATATTTCTCAATCTGGTAAGAGTGCGGATATTTTTTTCGGAAAAGAGCTGTCTTGCTCCGCCGGCGAGAAAGCGTTTGATTTCAGAAGTCACTCCGGCGTTTGATATCGTTGTTTTGCGCAGTTCCGAAAGCAGAGCTCCCGCAGTTTGCGGACGCTCCGACGGCTCTTTTGCCATCATCTTTTTGACCAGAGCCGCCGTCGCCGGGGATATTCCCGGAATTTCCGGCGGATTTGACTCCAAAATCTGCGCCATCAAATTGAAAACTCCGTTGCCGGAAAACGGCTTTCTGCCGCTCAACATGTGATACAAAGTCGCTCCGAGGCTGTAAATATCGGCTCTGATATCGACACTGCTGGAATCTCTGAGCTGTTCAGGTGAAGCGTAATCCGGAGTACCGAGCAGCTTTTCACCCTGAGTTACCGGTTCATCACAGCGCACGCTCGATTTATCTATCTTCGCAATTCCGAGGTCAGTCACTTTCACGTTGCCTGCACGGTCGATAAGAATGTTTGACGGCTTGATATCACGGTGGACTATCGAGTGTTTTTCAGCCTCAGCCAGCACCAGTGCCACACAGCGGCAGACGTAGAGGGCGGCAGACTCCGGCAGCGGAGCAGTGGAAATAAGTTCATCGAGGGTCTCGCCATCGACATACTCCATGACGATGTAGGCTATGTTGGCATCGGGCAGCACGTTGGCGTCGATGACCGGAACCAGATTGCGGTGGCGGATCTTTCTGGCGATGCGTGCCTCACGCAATAATCTTCCCTGAGCCTCACTGCCCGCTTCTCCGGATGAGATATCTATCACTTTGAGAGCGTAACTTTTTTCAAGCACGATATGGCGGCAAAGGTACACTTCGCCTGCTCCGCCCGAACCGATACGGCGGATTATTCTGTATTGTCCGAGGCGGCTGCCCGGAGAAAATCGAGTGTTATCCATACGTTATGCCTGAGTTTGAATTTTACCTTTCAGAAAATATAATATAAATAGTGTTGCTTTGCAACATAAAAACTTGCATTTTTTGCCCGACAGGCGTATATTTTTACCGTATGACAACAAACAAGGAGCTTTTTATGGATATCAGCGGCAACTGGCAACTTGCGTGTTCACTCTTTGAGCACGATATCCCGATGCAGATCCCCGGCAATTTCGAGGATGCTCTTCTGGCGGCAGGAGTCATCAACGATCCCTATGTGAGCAACAATTCCTCCGAGTTGAGAAAATTTGAATTTGCCGATTTCACTCTGACCAAAAAGTTTGAGCTCCAAAATTTTGACGGAGCAAAATACCGTCTCACTTTCGACGGAATAGACGGTATCGCCGAAGTTTATCTCAACGGAATAAAACTCGGTTGCTGCCGCAATACTTTTGTTCCCCATACATTTGAGCTCCAATCCGAGCTTGCTGAACAGAACGAACTGGTCATCGTGTTCAAAAGCTGTGTTGAGGAAATGAAAAAGTATCCGCTGCGCAGCGATATGTACAGCAGTTACAACTTCAATGCCGAAACGGCAAGATTCAGGCGTCCGGCGCACATCTGGGGATGGGATATCTTTCCCCGCATGGCTCTCGGAGGAATATTTTACGGTGTGACTCTCGAAAAGGTCGCTGAGTCGTCGATCGAAGAGTTCGACCTCGTCACTCTCGCTCTCGATAAAAACAATGCCAAAATGCGGCTCGCCTACAAAGTTGATGTACCAACTCTTGCCGACGGAAATTACTCGATTTCCATTACGGGAACTTGCGCCGATAGCCGTTTCGAGGCATCTTCCGTATTGCGCTCTTACTGCGGATTCATCCACTTCACCCTCGCCGATGCCAAATTGTGGTGGCCGCGCCGTTACGGAAACGCTGAGCTTTACGATGTGGTCATAACTTTGCGCCGGGGCAGTGAGGTGCTGGATGAAAAACGCTTCTCTTTCGGTGTCAGGACTTGCTCACTTATCGCAAAACCCATGACAGGTGACGGAGCAGAGCCGGATTTCCAATTCATCATCAACAACCGCAAAATAAGAGTGTTCGGAACCAATCATGTTCCGCTCGACTCTCTGCACTCACACAGCAAAACCCGCCGTGAAGAGTTTTTCCGCCTCGCCTGCGATTGCGGAGTCGATATGCTGCGCATCTGGGGAGGCGGAGTTTACGAACCCGATGAGTTTTACGAACTTTGCGACCGCAACGGAATTCTCGTCTGGCAGGATTTTATGATGGGATGCGCCATCTATCCGCAGGATGATGAGTTCAAAAACGTGATTGCTGAGGAGTCGGCAAGCGTGATAAAACGTCTGCGCCGCCATTGCAGTATAGTGTTGTGGGCAGGTGACAACGAGTGTGATGTTGCTCCATCGTGGGGCAATTTGAATATCGCTCCCCAGAGCAATGCGATAACCAGAAAGATACTGCCTGACATCTGCCATCGCTTTGATATATCACGCCCGTACCTGCCGAGCTCTCCGTGGTGCTCTCCTGAGGCTCAGGCGGCGGCTCCGGCAGGAACCGACCCGACACTGCTTGCTCCCGAGCAGCATTTGTGGGGACCGAGGGACTACTTCAAAAGCGACTTCTACCGCAACAACAAAGCCTCTTTTCTGAGCGAGTTCGGCTATCACGGAGCACCTGACGTAAAATCAATAGAAGAGTTTATTCCCGAGGGTTACCGTTGGGGATGGGAAAACGATATCTGCCGTCACCACGCCAGCAATCCGTTTCTGCCTGACGACACTCAGCTCAATTTCCGCATAACTCTGATGTACGATCAGGTCAGGGAGTTTTTCGGCAGCAGCGTTCCCGACACGCTCCGGGATTTTGTCACTGCAAGCCAGATAGTGCAGGCTGAGGCGTTGAAGTTCATCATCGAGCTTTTCAGAATGAGAAAGAAGTGCTCAGGTCTGCTCTGGTGGAACTTGCAGGATGGCTGGCCTCAGTTCTCCGACGCAGTGGTGGATTTCTACGGCAGAAAAAAACTTGCGTTCCATATTTTGAAACGGCTCCACAAAAAATTGCTTCTGACTCTCTCGGAAAGCAACGCATGGCACCGCAGTGTGATGGCGGCGAACGACTCAAATGAGCGCATTTCAGGCAGTTACACCGTAACTGAGTTCAGTACCAAAAACATCATCAGTCAGGGCAGTTTTGCACTTGAACCCGACACGATTTCCGAACTCGACACTTTCAAAGTATGCACCACGCAAAAGGAGCTTTATCTTATCGAGGCAGTGACCTCATCGGGAGAAAGATTATTCAACCACTATCTCGCAGGTTACCCTCAGTTCGATTATAATACGGTCGCCGGAACCTATTTCAATTCTATGTTTGAAGAGCTTGAAAAATGAAGAGTTTTATCGGAATAGATTTTGGTTCAGACAGCGCCAGGGCAATCCTGGTCGATATGCACGGAAACACTCTGAACGAGAGCGTTTTCGTCTATCCCCGCTGGGAAAAAAGGCGTTTTTGCGACCCGTCAAAAAATCAACTGCGCCAGCACCCTGCGGACTATCTCGATGCTTTGCAGTATCTTATTGAAAATGTGCTCAAAGGTACAGACAGATCCAACCTTGCAGGAATAGCTCTCGATGCGACAAGTTCAACTGTCTGCGCAGTCGATTCCGGGGGAGTTCCGCTCGCACTGCACGCAGAGTTCCAAAACGACCCCGATGCGATGTTCTTTCTCTGGAAAGACCACAGCGCAGTTGCCGAAGCAGATGAGATAAACCGTGCCGCCGAAAAGTCCGGTGAGGTCGATTTCCGCTGTTACTCGGGCTCTTCGTACAGCTGCGAATGGTTCTGGAGCAAAGCGTTGTATATCCTGCGCCGCAATCCGGCAGTGGCGGAAAAGACCGCATCCTTCGTTGAACACGGCGACTGGATTTCCGGATTGCTCTGCGGCAACACCCTGCCCGAAACCATGAAGCGCAGCCGTTGCTTTGCCGGACACAAGGCGATGTGGCACGCCGATTGGAACGGTGTTCCGCCCAAAGAGTTTTTCGACTCCATCGATGCAAAGCTCGGTGATATTGCCGATAAATTCCCCCGTGAAACTTACACTGCCGATGTTCCCGCAGGCACGATATGTCCGGCGTGGGCGGAGCGTTTCGGCATACCGCTTGATGTGGTTATCGGCGGAGCACTCATCGACTGTCACTCAGGAGCAGTCGGAGCCGGAATAAAACCGGGCGAACTCATCAAAGTCGTCGGAACATCCGGCTGCGATATTGTCGTTTCAAAAAATGTCAGTTCAGCTGTTCCCGGCATCTGCGGTCAGGTCGATGGCTCGGTACTTCCCGGATACACCGGCTTCGAGGCAGGACAGGCGGCGTTCGGAGATATTTTTGCGTGGTTCAAATCCATACTGGAGTACGGCGGGAACAAAATCTCTCTTGCCGAACTTGAAAAGTGTGCGGCAAAGACTCCTCCCGGAGCGGGAAAACTGCTGGTGTGCGACCACTTCAACGGCAGACGCACTCCTTACGCCGATGCCGCACGGTGCGGAGTTATCAGCGGAATCACCCTCGGCACGACCGCTCCTGAAATCTACCGGGCTCTCGCCGAAGGAGCGGTAATGGGAGCAAAGCGCATCGTGGAGCATTTTCAGCAGAACGGCATCGAAGTCGAGCGCATCAAAGCCGTCGGCGGAATAAGTCAGAAATCCGACTTTATCATGCAGATGTTTGCCGATATCCTCAATATGCCGGTCTCGGTCTCGTCAGCATCTCAGGCGTGTGCCCTCGGAGCAGCGATTTTTGCCGCAACCGCCTCAGGAGCATATCCCGACGTTTTTACCGCAATGGAAAACATGGCAGGTAAAATTGCACGCACATACACGCCAAATCCTGCAGTGCAGGATATCTATGAAAAACTTTACAAGCAATACAAAACAATCAGTTTTTGAGGCATAAAAAACTCCGCCTCTTTTGAAGCGGAGCTTTCTGTTATTTATTTCAGCTTTGTTTCTGATATGGGGAGATGATGCGGGGAGAGAGGGAAAACTTCTTTTCACGAGAAAAGAAGTTTTCCCTCTCTCCCCGCGCCCCTCTCTCCCTTTCAAGAAAAGCGGGAAACTTTTTTATTTACCTTTACCGACCCGTGTCGGGA
>JAFVZB010000016.1 GCA_017508385.1 Lentisphaeria bacterium
AGATATAACAACCAACAAAAACTACGGGGAAATTCTGCTCATGAAACTCAAATTTATTGTATTGGCTCTTTTATTTGCCGTCGCAACAATATTCGCTGCATCGACAACAAAATATGAAGAAAACCGTTTGGAATTGATCAAACCTACAAAAGCAGGCGTACTTCTTCTGCGTCCGACATTTCATTCTTGCAGTTTTTATTTCGGCTCTGATAAACTAAATGCTCCTGTTGTTGAATTTCGCAAAAAAGGTGAAAAATGGCGCAAAGCGTTTACTCCGGAACACTATTTCGAGAACAAAAATACTGTAACCGGTCTGGTGATGAACGAGTATCGGGGCAGCATAGTCAAGCTTGAAGAAAATACTTGTTACTTAGTTCGCTTCAAAGACGGAAACAAAATACTGAAAACAGGGAAATTCACTACTTGGAAAACCGATGTCCCGATAAAAAAAACAATTTACATTGACACAGAAAAATTCAAATCTCCTTACATAATATCTGCCAACGGAACTCCTGACGGATGGATCCGTTACACATCAAAAAACGGAAAAACAATTCGTGGAAATGGAACAAAACCGGTATTTATTGTCAAAAATGCCAAATATGTTCTGCTTGATGATATGACTATCATCGGCTCTTCCGGCAGCCAGAGTGTCATAAAGCTGGAAAAATCTCAAGGCGTTCGTATCCGTAACTGCGATATTTCAGGATGGGGAAGGATCGGAAAAGTCAAGTTCGATACAGACCATCTCCGCGGCGCATATTGGTACCAAGACAAAAGAGGCAGATGGAGAGCGATCAACTATGATGGGGCCATATATATTTATCCCGGCAATAAAGAGATCGTAGTGGAACGCTGCTATATTCACGATCCGGTAAGCCATGCAAACAGTTGGTATTATTGCCATCCGGCAGGTCCGCAGGCAATTGTCTGCACCAAGCCTGATCACTCTACGGTTATCCGTTACAATGACTTCATCGGCAGCGATCTGCACCGTTTCAACGATGCGTTTGAGGGACCGGGTAACTTCCATAGCAACGGCGGAATCAACCGTGATGCAGATGTTTACGGAAATTACATGATATACTGCAACGATGACTGCATAGAACTTGACGGAGGTCAGCAAAATGTCCGTTGTTTCTGGAATCATTTTGAGGGAGCCCTCTGTGGCGTATCCATACAAGGATGTATGACAAGTCCGGTATATGTATTTGAAAATATTTTCGGTGGTATATGCGGAGAGTTCGGAGAAAGCAACGCATCCATCAAAACAAGCGGTAAAAACGGCATAAAACCGATGTCTTACATATTCAACAACACATTCTGCGGCACAAGAAGCGGATTTCGTTTTCACAACGAGCTTATAAGCATCGTAAAAAACAATCTCATGCTCGACACTCAAACCATCAGTTGTCTACATCGGCTTACCGAACACTCAAAACTTTCCTCAAATACGGTTTGCAAAGTTGCTCAGAAACACAACGGTATAGAGAAATATAACTCAAAACTCGTCAATCATCTGCACGGAAACTATGCTCCGGCAGATGTTCCGGCTGCTGAACACATTGACAACTTCTGCGAAAAAGGCAGCGTGCGCGGAGCATTGCAGAACGATGGAATGGTTTTGCCTTATCGTCCGATACCGGTCATACTTGACCGTACACGTATTGAAGGCGTGAAAATAAACAAGGGCAAAGCGTTGCCTGCAGAAATAAAAATCACAGCAACTGTCGGAGGAAAGAACTTTAAGTCAGCTTATACTATAAATAAAAACAAAGTCTTTGAATGGTTGGATATTACTCCGGCAAAAGGAATTCTCAAATCAGGAGACAAAATTACTTTCACAGTCAAATTTATCCCTGAAAAGATGAATAACCGTCAGTTTTACCGCGGAGCCTTCAGTCTAAGGCTTGCCGACGGCTTCTCGCGTGTTGTTGCTGTATATGCCGAAAGCGATTATCACCAGCCTTTCAAACTTGAAAAACCGGGAGAAACTGCAATTTATGTAAATGATGCGCTGACTCCTGATCGTGTGTTCAGCAGCAAAAATGAAAAACAAAGTGCAAAAGTGAAAATTGTCAAAAGCGAACTCGGACTCAATGGCAAAGTTGCAGTATCTGATAACCGGAAGGTCTTTGAATACAAAATAAATGTTCCTCAAGACGGCAGATATTATCTGATGATACGTGGCTATGCGCCTAAAGGAAGATGCAATTTGGAAGTTGCAGTAAATAATTCATCAAAAGGTATTTCTATTCAACAGGTCGTAACAGACCGTATGCGCTGGACAATGCTCGTTCCTAACTTCAATCACGGAAAGAAAGCCGAATTCTTCGATCTGAAAAAAGGTGTCACGACCGTGCGTATCAAAGGTGCCGGTTTTCCGCTGCACTTCGACGGAATCGCTCTGGTCTCTAACCCGGAATCATTTGAACCGCGTTAATACATCTAAAAACTGCAACATGTTAATTGACGACTCATGTTGTTATTAGCTTATTTGATTTTCGCATAACTTTTTGCACAAAAAAGAGATTTTGGAAATTGATTATTTTTACAACCGGCTATATAATAATGCAGAGTTCTGTTCAACAAAGGAGGATTTGATCATTTTCAGGTAAAAAATAACATCTTGACGTATCACAAATCGGTAAGACACAACAGAAAACCATACCACAAGGAGTTATTGGAAAAATGAAACATTTGCACGGAAAAAAGAGCTTTACCCTGATCGAACTTCTGGTCGTCATCGCCATTATCGCTGTTCTTGCTGCGATCCTGATGCCTGCGCTTTCGAGCGCTCGGGAACGCGCACGACTTTCAACATGTCAAAACAATTTGAAACAGCTTGGCAACATTTATGTCTCCTACACAGAAGACTTTGATGGCTATCTTGTGCCTCAGAATCCGCTTTTTGACGGCAAAGGATTTTCATCGAGTCACTTTGTACAAATGCTGATAAAGAAAAAGTATCTCAGTTCGAATAATTTTGCACATCCGATTACAACATTCAAAACAGCGACCACTATGCCTACAGGAATTTTGCGTTGTCCTTCGGCTTCCGGAGTTTTAGAAGGAGAAACTGCAACAGCCTCTGCCTGCGCAACAACAATGTACGGATTCGGATACTTTGTCGGCCGATTCGGAACGAAAGATTTCGATCCGGATATCTCGGCAATAAAAATAAATCAATATCGTTGTCACTCAAAAGTCATGCTCATGGGAGAAAAAGATTGGGGACCGCGTGATTCCTACAA
The DNA here is from genome assembly GCA_017508385.1 of Lentisphaeria bacterium. Taxonomy (GTDB): domain Bacteria; phylum Verrucomicrobiota; class Lentisphaeria; order Victivallales; family Victivallaceae; genus UBA1784. Next base: position 3,255 of record JAFVZB010000016.1, read on the forward strand.
TGTGTCTCCGTATAACGGCAAAGCACTGGATGCAACATACAGGCACAATGGATGCGGCACTTACCTCTTTGCTGATTTTCATGTGGAAACCCGCCAATATTATGAAATTCCTTCTGATTTAGGCGGAAAATATTATAATGCAACCTGTTCTGTAACTGACCGTGACAGAAGTGCATTCTGGGCGAGAATAGAAAGTTTGAAATATTGGCCCGGAAAATTTTAATTTCCCAAGAATCATACTTCACATTCGCACCTTGACATTAACATCAAGGTGAAGTATATTAGATTCAGTTATCTTTCGATACCATGGTTGAAACTTTATGCGGACTCAACCACAACAAATGGTATATTGACGAAAACAACAGCAAACGTTAAACAAATTTTTCAAACTATATCACAAAAAAAGAAAGGATTTTTGAATGAAAAAATTTTTTCTGGCAACCTTTACGGCACTTGCCGTATCTGCCACGCTCGGAGCGTTTCCGCTTGAGTAGAACATCAACAATAAAACTGATGTTCCTTACGAAGTGGAAATCAGCCGCTCAAAACTTGAAAAACTTGCCGATGCGAACAAAAATTGCGGATTTGAAGTAACCGCAACTACTGCTCAGGGCAAAAAGAAACTTGATGTCACTCTGCTTGAAGGAAAACTCCCAGGTGTTGCAGCAATCCGTTTCACCGTTCCAGCCGGAACCACTGCCCTTGACTGTCAGATGGTTGAAAACGGAAAAATTTCCACCATCGGCAAACTGAATTTGTTTGACGGAGTTCTTGCTGATACTTCAGCCTGGAAAGCAACAAATCGGGGCAGCATTACTAAAGGTGACGGAAAACTCATTTTCAAGTCACGCAGCCGTGGAGAAACTGTTTTCACCTGCAATGTTGATGTTCCTGAACAATACGCAGGACTCGGAGCAAAATTTGAATTGGATTTCAAAAGCACTGCAAAAGAAACATGGTCCAGTTTCATACTTATAGAACAGCTTGACAAAAACGGTAAAGTTCTTTCCGAAAGCCTGACTGACCCGCGCTGGATAAGTTTGATGCGTCCTTATAACATTCTCACACCGCATCGCGAAAGCGGCAGATTCCACTCAAAAGTAAAAAAGCTGCGTCTGGTCATCAAGACCCGCGGTTCAAAACTTGATATTGGCTCTGACGGTTTAGTTGTAAAAGATCCCAAAGTCTTTATTCCTGCGTTTGAAATCAGCCGTCTTTCAGTAAGAGCAGCCGAGGAAATTCCATTCCCGAAATATCGCGACGAGTTCTTTTCCAAAGGCGTTTCAGGCAAAAAAGGTGACTACTCTTTCGATACCACCAAGGGAAAAACCGGCAAAGCATTTTTCTTTGCAACACACTCGCAGGCGTGCTGGGCTGAGGGAAAAACCATCAGCAATCCACAGGAACTTTTTTATCCCGCCGGAGACGGAACCGTTGAAGCATGGTTTTACCCTGAATGGAATAAAAAAGCCACATCTGCTACTTGCACAACCTTATTTACTGCTGAACCCACTCAGTTCTTCGGTCCGATGGGAGCAAAACGCGGCCGCACAAAACCCTGTCTTGCCCTGCAATATTATCCCAAACGAAAACAGATCGCTATTTCATTTCAGGACTACACCAAAAAAGTTTACAACAACTCTTTTGACTACGATTTTGCAGCAAAGAAATGGAGTCATGTCGCCGTACAGTGGTCAGTAAAAGGAGGCATCCAGGTATTTATCAATGGCAGCAAAGTTTTTGAAGACACCGAATTCACCTATACCCCTGTTGACTTCAATAACCCCAAAATCAAAAAAGCCAAATACCGCTACATTTATATTGCCAATGAATATATGGCTTCCCAATTTTCGCTTGGCAACACCCGTTATCATGTGCGCAGCAATAAATTTCCTGCCTCACATCAGCATTTCAGGGGCAAGATCGACTCTTTGAGAATATCCTCGGTTGTAAGATACAAAGATAATTTCACTCCTGCCAAGAAATATACTGTTGACAAAGACACAAGGGCTCTTTTTGACTTTGACCGCAGTTTTGACGGCAAGACCAGTGACGGACTCAAACACATTTCCGGCTCGGTCATGGCTGAGGTTTCCCGCATCGAGGATAAACTTGAAGTCAACGGCAAAACCATTGACTACAATCCTCCGAAAATCCTTGACGGCAACCATCCGTTCAAAGTCCTCGACATCAGAAACTATACTCAGGTGCCGAACAAGAAAGACTTCTCGGCTGCCCGTAAGAGTGAAAAAACTGTCTTCAACTTCAAAGGCAATGCCCAAAAAGAACTCGTACTTGACGATGATGTATTCATGGACTACATTGAGTACAAAAATACCGGCAAAACGACAGCAAAATATCCATTTTTGCGCAGAGACAGCGAGATCGATCCCCGCAGCTTCGCCGATATCCGCAGAACGCTTGATATTGCAAACTTAACTCAGAGAGAGCGGACAAACAAGATTTTCCAATTCATTATTTCCGCCAGTGACTACTTTGCCAGCCATCAGCTTTTCTTTGAGCCCGGCACTGATATTCAGGAGAACGCCTGCTACAAGGCTCTCACCATGCTCAACGCATACTGCGGATTCGAGTGCGGTCCTCTGAACAACCTCACAGCCAATATGTTCACCTGTTCAGGAGCGTTGCCAGCCAGCCAGACCGGCGGCTACGGTCACAGTTTCCAGCAGGTCTGGGTTGACGGCAAAAGCAACTTGTACGACATGTCTGCCCAGAAATTCTTCCCATCCTTTGACAATACGACTCCTGCAAGTTTGGCAGAAGTTGAACTTGAACCGGGAATACAGAACCGGGTCAAAGGCAACAGTGACCACTTTATCCGTCTGTCAACCAGAACTTACACTGTCCAGAATCCGGCATACGTCAAACGAGTAGGAATGAATATCCGTCCGGGAGAAACCCTGCGGATGTGGTACTCGAACAACGGCAGATTCAACGAGCTGCAGTGCAACAACAACTACTCAGGAAAAGACATCAAACATCTGGTGCACGGAAAAGGAAAAACCAAAGTTGTGGAAAAGGAAAGAATATTCCCTGATTTCGGCAGCACATTTTTGTTCTTCAACGGCAAACCGGCTGAATTTTCCAAAAACTTTGAGTTGGTAAAAGCAGACAGTTTCTGCTATAAAGTTGAATCCGCCTATCCGATAGTTTATGCCGAATACGCAGCAAAACTTGCCGACGGCTCTTTCGCCGAACTTGAGATTTCCACCGACCGGGGCAAAACTTTCAGACCGCTCAAGAGTGATGCCGACGGAACTGCCCGTCCGTACTACCCCGTCTGCGGCAGAATGGAGTATCTCATCAAAGTCAATGCTCCCATCGGCAAGGTGGAAAACTTCAACGCCATGACTCAGATGATAACCAACCCCCGTGTCATGACCTGCAAGCTCAAAAAAGGCAGCAACAAACTGCTTTACACTGCTTCAAACAACGCTGACATCCAGCTCACTTTGCAGTACAGAAAATACGCAAAGGATATCACAATCACCGGAGAAAGCATCCTGACCGGTTCACAGCGCGGCTACGAGCGTCAGCTTACCGTCCTCGTTCCGGGAGAAAGCAAAGAGTTCTCTGTCACCGGCATCTCTCCTGCTGCGACCGTCAGAACCAGCGGCAAACTCAAGGCGCAACTTGCCGATGGCAAGCTCACCATCTCTGCTCCCGATGAGGAAATAAAGGCAATCGAAGTTGCCACCATCATTGACAACGGAGCAGAAAAAGAACTCACTGTTCTCATCTTTCCAAACGCCGAAATCGTCACTGCGAAAGATATCACTCCGGTGAAAAATGCAAAAATCGTTGACGGAGATATCCAGAAAAGTGCAAATTTCAAGGGCGGCAGCAACAAAGCGAAACTCAGAGTCAATCTGAAAAAGAGCAAACCTGCCGGAACTTACGTCATCTGGAACTGCGTCAGATTTTCCATCGAGCCGGGCTGGACAAGAGTTCATCTCGAGCTGCCGCAGGGTGGAAATGAAGAGGTTTTCAGACACCAAAATTCGCAAAGTGAATTTCTCAAATCCCGTTTCCACGGTGCCAACGGCAGAGGCAAATTCTACTGGACCTTTGCCTACGATGGTTATTACACAAGGCTCCGTCACAAAATGGGCAAGGAGTTCAGCCATCTTGATTACAGGGTGAACATCTGTAATGACACTCTGGCTGAGATCGCAGGAACTCTCGTCCTGCCCGACCCCGGTCCGGAATTTCTGGGTAAAATGGTACAGATACTCTGCGGAATCAACAACAACGCACACTACCTCAACCGAAACAACAATTAAAACTGATATGTTTCCCGGCGGCTGTTGCAAAACCTGATGTTTTGCAGCGGCCTCCTTTTTTTTGCCGCTTCGACTTGACTTTTGCTCCAATGAGCGTTATTGTATGACACGATTATATTTCAAATACAAAAAATAACGGAGTTAAATTATGTCAAAACAAAGTGTATTCATGCTGCTCGCACTTTCAGGAGCTGCTCTCTTCGGCGGAACTCCCCAAAACATTCCGCTCGACTGGCATCCGACCTGGAAAGCAGAAACGGTTTACGAAGTTGAAATAGACCGTTCCAAACTGGAAAAACTTGCCCAAATCAACCCCAATTACGGCTTTACCGTGTCGGCAAAAAAAGCCGGCAAAACCATTCCGCTCAAAGTCACCCATTTTCAGGGCAAAGATAAAGACTCAGTTGCGCTGCGCTTCACTGTTCCTGCCGGAACAGAACAGCTCTTCTGTACCACCGGAGCAAAAAACATCCGCATCGCCGATGCCGTAAAAGAGCAAAATCTCTTTGCCGGAGCTCTCAAGGCAGCCAACATCCGCCATTGGAGACGTCCAAAAGAAATAACCGCAACTCCGACAGATAAAGGAGTTCTTTTCACCTCGAACACTCACCGCTCACGCCGTGTTGCCTACATCGTCAACGTTCCTGAAAGTGCGGCAGGAATGCCGGTCAAGTTTGAACTCGACCTCAAAAGCCACTCGGCAATGACCTGGTCGAACAAAGTCACCGTGCTTCAGCTCGATGCCAACGGCAGGGAGTTGAGTGAAAACGCCGTTGATCCGCGCGGAGCAAGTCACATGCGTCCGCCGCAGGTATTGTCGCAGTACCGGCTCGAAGGCAGACTGCGTCCTGACGTAAAAAAGCTGAAACTTGTGCTCGAACTGCGTTCAACTGCAAGCGCGCTCACCAACCACGGACTCCCGGCGAAAAACGCCTCTGCTCTGCTGCCGAAACTTGAAATCAGCCGCATCGTCATGCGTCCGGCGGAAATTCTGCCGTTTCCGAAATACAACGACAAGCTCTTCACCAAAGGAGTTTCCGGCAATAAGCACGATCTTGCGCTCGACCTCAACGAGGGAAGAACGTTCTTCTACCAGACCCGGTCAAGAGCTTCGTGGGATGGAACCGGCAAGGAGATAACTGACCCCAAAGAGATACTCTTCCCTGCCGGAGATGCCACCATTGAAGCGTGGCTCAAGCCTCAGTGGAAAGATTCAACCAGAGGAATTTTCACCCTCTTCAACACCTGCCACCACCTCTCAAAAAGTTACGATCGCGCATGGGGAACACACTCAAGGGGCAACCTTTTTGAGTTGACCTACGTTCCGAAATCCCAAAGTATGGGAATATACTATTTTGACTGGAACAAGAAAAAATACGCCAAAGCATTCAAAGTTGACAACTTCAGAACCAACAAGTTCAATCATGTCGCAGTCCAGTACAGCAAAGCCGCAGGAATGCAGGTGTTCATCAACGGCAAAAAGGTTTTCGATGATCCGGAATTCACATTTACCGCCGTGGATGTTACCAAAGACAGCTACCCCAACCACCGCAGCCCTTTCCAGTTCACCGTGGGACAAAAAGGTTTATGGGCACGCAACTCCATGCTCGATCGTGAAGCACGCAATAAAAATTATCCTGTGTACAGGGGAAGCCTTGACCTGCTGCGAATCTCATCGGTAAAACGTTACGATGGCGATTTTGAGCCTCAAAAAAGTTTCAATGTCGATGCTGACACCAGAGCTCTATTCAATTTTGACCGGACTCTCGACGGAACTACCAGTGACGGACTCAAATTTATTCCGGGCTCATGCCATGCGGCGTTTGGAAAGTTTGAGAACACCCTCATCGTGGGAGATAAAAAAATCGACTATTATCCGGCACAAATGCTCGACGGGGTCAATCCTGAAAAAGTCCTGAAAGTCAACAACTATCCTGTCATGCCCAAGCCTGCCGACTTTATGGCTGCCCGCAAAACAGAGAGAAAAACTTTTTCCATTGTTCCCGGAAAAACCAAAACTATCACCCTCGACAAAACCGCTTACATGGATTTCGTTGAAATCGCCAACAACAGCAATGAAAAACTCGAACTTCCGCTGCTCATCCGTGACGGAGAGATCGACCCGAGAAGTTTCGGCGACATCAGAGACAGTCTCAAACTCGACAAGCTGCCTCCCAAAGAGAGAGTCAATAAGATTTTCCAGTTTGTGCTCTCAGCCAGCAACTACTTTATGAACCATCAGGCGACCTTTATTCCCGGAACCGATATCCAGCACAACGTCGAATATCAGGCGCTGATGATGCTCAACGGTTATTGCGGATTTGAGTGCGGCCCGATGAACAACCTTACCGCCACACTCTTCTCTGCCGCAGGCTACTGCCCCGCCACCCAGACCGGAGGCTACGGACACAGCTTCCAGCAGGTGTTTTACGACGGCAGCAACCGTCTCTATGACCTCTCAAACGAAACATTCTTCCCCTCATTCAAAAACGACCGGGTGGCAAGTCTTGAAGAGACCGAATACGATGTCGGAGTTTACAACCGCATCAACCGCAGAAGCGACCACTTTATCCGTCTGGGAACCCGTGGTCACAGCGTACAGGTTCCGGCCTACCAGAGAAAAGTCGGCTATACCCTCAACCCGGGAGAAAAATTCCGCTATTATTTCCACAATAATATGATGGTCAATGACCTGCAAAGCACAACCCCGCGGCACGTCGATTTCAGAAAAGTTCCGATGGCAGTACCCTACGAAAAAGAGACCCACGCCAAAAATCCGAAGCAGCCGATTTTCCGTCTTGACCGCTTCTTCCCCCACTATGCCAACGGATTTCTGACTTTCCTCGGCAAACCTGATGCCAAAAATCCTGCATTCACCAACATCAAAGCAGACAGTTTCTGCTATCAGGTCGAAAACAGTTATCCTATCGTGTACGCTGAGTATCAGGCTATCCTCAACAATGGAAAGTTTGCCTCTCTCGACATATCGACCGACCGGGGCAAAACATTCCGTCCGCTCAAAGCCGGAGAAAAAGGATTGGTCAAAGCCGTTTACGAAGTGAGAGCAAGAAGAGAGTACCTCATCAGAGTCAATGCTCCGATTGCCAAAGTTAAAGTATTTTCCGCCTCAATTGAGGTGATGATGAATCCCCGTCTGCTCACATCAAAACTGCAAAAGGGCAAAAATGAGCTGCTGTTCAAAGCGGTCAGCGGAAAAAGTGCAGATATAACCTTGCAATACCGCACCAACGTCAAAGAGATAAAACTCGGAAACGTCTTTTACAGCGGAATAATTCCCGGCAACGAAACCAGCTTCTGCGTGGTCGAACCGGGAAAAAGCGTGACTGTGACCGCAGAAAATCTCTCTCCCGAAGCAACAGTTTATGCAACTGTTCCTCTCGATGTCAGGCGTGATGGAAACAATATAATCATCACCTCCCCTGCCGATGCAAAGAGCACCTACGCTCAAGTGACCATAGACGATGGCGATGCCGAACGGCACATCACTGTTCTTACCGCAGACAAAGTGCAGCTCTCATCCAAAGTCACCGCTGTCGGCAAAGCGAAAAACGCACTTCCCGGAGCTGACCTTGTCCAGAAATGCGCAGTGCTCAAAGGAAATGACAACAAGTGCACAATAGAGTTTGAGAAAGAATTTCCTGCCGGAGAGTATTATATCTTCACCCTGCGCCGCATGGATACCTATCCCCAACGCTGTCTGCTGCAGCTCACCCTGCCCGATGGCAAAAAACTTATCGTCGGAAGGTCGGGAACCACCGCATTCGACTTCTACGACACCCGTATCGGAGACGGCAGGGCAAACTTCAAGTGGGATTATCCGGTCAAATACCGCTATCCCTACCTCGAAGCCCAGCCGGTGAAATTTGCCAAACCGGCAAAGAGTCTCGCTTTGAGTTATGACAAGGAGTCTCCGGTAACGACTGAAGTAGCGGCGATGCTGGTATTTCCTGCCGGAGACAAAAATCTGCTCAATGAGACGATCAAAATCCTCAACGGCTTCAACTGCAATCCGTTCATGGTGCAGAAATACGGAACATGGTAAATCCCGGTATCCTGTTTAGCCTGCAAGTTATTTTGCAGGCTTTTTTTAATCAGGAAAACTTGACTTGCAGATTTTTCCGTGCTATCTTATAGTGTATATTTGAAAAAATGATCGATTGTTAGGTCAAAGATAAACAAAAGAGGTAAAAATGAAAAAAATCAATCTTGTTTTGTTTGCAGCAATGGCGGCAATATCGCTCTCTGCAACGCAAAAAACAATGTCTCTCGAGTGGAACAAATCCTACCCGTCAGATACCGCTTACGAAGTGGAAATCGACCGGAGCAAGCTGGAAAAACTTGCCGGAGTTTCAAAATCCTCGACCTACACAGTTGTCGCCACAGTAAACGGCAAAAAACAGAAACTTGCCACATCAGCTTATCCGGGCAAAACACAAAACAGTATTGCACTGCGCTTCACCGTTCCTGCCGGAACGACTGAGCTTGCCTGCGTTCCCGGTGACGGTAAAATCGCCATCAAAGATGCTGTCAAAAGCGAAAATCTCTTTGCCGGAGCACTCGAAGCGAAGAACATAAAAAAATGGAAACTTTCCAAAGATATTGCCATCACCTCAATTTCCAACGGAATCCGTCTTGATGCCAAACTCCTGAACAAGAAGGTGTCAGCGGCCTATACTGTCGATGTTCCCGAAGATGCAGCCGGACGTCCGGTAAAACTTGAGCTCGACGTCAAGAGTATTAGTAAAATGGCGTGGCCGAACACCATTTATATCCAGCAGCTTGATGCCGACGGTAAAGTTCTGCCCGAGTTCGTTACCGACACCCGCTGGATAACCCAGATGCGCCCCACCAATATCCTTACACAGTACCGTGAAAGCGGACTCATCCGTCCTGACGCAAAAAAACTGCGTATTTATTTCGGACTCTATGCCGTCGGTGTGGCTTACAACAATCATGGTATGCCGCTCAAAAACAAAGATGATGTCACTCCGCATCTGGAAATCAGCCGTCTGGTACTGAGAAGTGCCGAACAGCTGCCGTTCCCCAAATACAACGATATCTTCTTTGCCGACGGCGTTACCGGAGACAAACACGACAAATCAGTGGCTTTGAAAGATGACCGTATGCTCTTCTTTTCCACCCGCTCAATGGCTATGTGGGGAGGTCAGGCAACTGAAATCAGAAACGAAAAAGAGTTCTACTTCCCCACCGGAGACGGAACCGTTGAAGCATTCATCAAGCCGGTTTGGAGCAAACAGAACAAAAACGTTATACTTTTTGATGCCAAGAATTTTCTTGTCCGCACAAAAGGATACTCCGAACGCGGTGTGCTTTTCCAGCTTGCCTACAATCCGAAGAAAAAAGTTGTCTCTGTACTCGTTCAGGGAGCTGATTCCAAAAACCATAAAGTTTCCGGCAAAGTTGAAATTCCTGCAAAAGAATGGAGCCATATTGCAGTTCAGTGGAGCGAGGCAAAGGGTATTGAGTTTTACCTCAACGGAAAACTCGCATTCAGCAAAAAATGCGATTTCAAGGCAATAGATATCAGCAAAGAGAAAAATCCCAACGACAGCCACGCCTTGCAGTTCACCATCGGAAACACGACAGGTGCTGCCCGCGGCAGAACCGTTATTCCGTCACGCTACCCCAGTTTCAACGGTCAGCTTGACGTGCTGCGTATATCGAATATCGCCCGCTACAACGGCAGTTTTACTCCTGACAAAAATGCCAAAGCCGACGGGAACACCAATGTTATTTTTGACTTCAACCGCTCTTTCGACGGAACCACTCTTTACGGCACCGGCAGAGTGTTCAACGCCGTGCGCTCCATCAACAGCAAAGTCGATCGCAAGTTGACCATCGGCGGCAAAACTGTCAATTACTATCCTGAAATTGCAAAGCCTGATGCTGACCCCAGAGTGGTGCTCGATCCGCTCAACTACCCGGTGCTGCCGTCAGTCGGAGATTTCAAAACTGCCCGCAAGAGTGAAAAAATCACCTTCACCGCCAAGCCGGGCGATAGCCGCAACATTAAGCTCGACAGCGATGTGATAATGGACTACATCGAGTACGCCAACAACAGCGATAAAATCCTTGCCTATCCATTGCTCATAAAGAAGGGTGAAATCGACCCCCGCAGCTTCGGTGACCTCGCCGACAGCCTCGGAATAGATGGACTTACTCCCAAAGGAAAAGTCAATAAGATATTCCAGTTCCTGCTGGCTTCGAGCGACTACTTTATGAATCATCAGGCAACATTCCTGCCGGGCAGCGACCTGCCGGAAAACGTTGAGTACAAGGCTTTGATGATGCTCAACGGATACTGCGGTTTTGAGTGCGGCCCGCTGAACAACCTCTCTGCGAACTTGTTCACCACCGCAGGACTCTGCCCTGCCAGCCAGACCGCAGGTTACGGACACTCCTTCGAGTCAGTATTCTACGATGGCAAGGGTCACGTTTACGACCTCTCAGCCCAGAAATTCTTTACCTCAGCCGACAACGAGAGCGCAGCCAGTCTTGATGAACTCGAGCAGGAGCCCGGATTGTTCATCAGAATGGCTCCCCACAACAACAATGATTTCACCGGTTCAGGAGACCACTTCGTTCGTCTCGGAAACCGCAAACACGGAGCGCAGATGCCATCTTATCAGGAAAAGGTCGGAATGATACTCAATCCCGGTGAGAAGCTGCGCATCTATTTCTTCAACGATGGAATGGTCAACGATCTGCAGTGTGCCCACCACCTCAATCTCGGAGCTCTTGAACAGGCAACCTACTACGAGAAAGAGACCGGCGCCAAAGTCACCCGTCCGAACCGTAAAATCTACCGTATCGACCGTTATTTCCCCCACTACGCCAACGCATTTTTAGTGTTCAACGGCAAACCGCAACTGAAAAATCCGGCGTTCAAAGCTGCGAAAGACGGATTCTGTTACAACGTCAAGAGCTGCTATCCCATCGTTTACGGTGAGTATTCAGCCGAACTTGCCGACGGCTCCTTTGCCGATATCGCCATATCGACAGACCGCGGCAAAACTTTCCGTACTCTCGAAAAAGATGCTGACGGAGTGGTGAGAGAGGATTATAAAGTCCGTGCCCGTCAGGCGTATATCATCAAGGTCAAAGCTCCGATTTCAAAAGTGGTCAAGTTCAAAGCTGCCACCGAGATGCAGGTAAATCCCCGTATCCTCACTTCAAAACTTGCCAAAGGAAACAATGAGCTGTTGTTCAAGGCGGTCAGTGGAAAACAAACTGATGTCACTCTGCAATACCGCAAAGCGGCAAAAGAGATTGCCATTGAAGGAGCTTTCTACAACGGAGTCATTCCCGGTCACGAGCGTCAAACCGCCCTGCTCGACCCCGACAAAGGAGTTGAACTCAAAGTCAGTGGAGCATCTGAAAAAGCTCAGGTGAAAACCTCCTCCGGCGTTGCCGCAACTCTGAAAGATGGAAAACTCATTATCACCGCAAAAGAGGGCAAGCTCCCCCGCTTTGACTTCGTCGAGATCGACGATAACGGAGCAAAGAAAGAGTTGACCCTCATCGTTGCCCGAAACGCCCAGCTGGTCGGCGTTGAAAAGGCAACCAAACTCAAGAATGCAAAACTGGTCAAAGCCGGTGACAAACTCATCCAGAGTGTGGTTGAACTCAGTGACGCCGGTTCAAAAATGAGCCTGCCGATAGCTCCCGTCAAAGAGGGCAAATACACCGTTTGGGTGCTCACCCGCTTCAACAGTCACCTGCGTCCGTCAAGCGGTCCGCGCTCACTGAGTATGCGGGTCAAAGGAAACTGGCAAGCCGTTGCCGGAGTGCGCAATACAGGAGCTGAGTTCTACAAAGCCCAGTATGGCAAACCCGGCGAGAGAGCGCAGTTCAAGTGGGATTATCCGCTCAAGTACAGATACCCCTATCAGCGTCCGACATCAGTAACACTCCGTGACAGTTCCAAACTTGACTTCAAAGTTTCAGGAAACAGCGTCGGTGTTACCGAAGTCGCCGCAGTACTTATCATGCCGGAGCAGGATACTGAGTTCCTCAATCAGATGATCAAGATCCTCTGCGGATACAATCACGAGCCGTGGAAACTCGCTGAAGCCAATAAAGAGATACTGTAATATCAACACTGAAATACAAAAAAATCCGTCGGGTAACTCCGGCGGATTTTTTTTGCTTGAAATATTTACCTTTAGGTGTATATTACCCCATTCGCAAACAACTGGATTTCGGGGATAAGATAAATGCTGACCACATTGATATTGAAGCTCACTGTTCCGCAATACGGCAAACAGCTTGACCAAACGTCAAGAATACGCTGCGGAATCGTCAGCGGAGCTGTCGGAATAATCTGCAATATAATACTCATAATCATCAAACTTGTTCTGGCAATCATTTCCGGGAGTATCGCCATTGCCGCCGATGCCGTCAACAACCTGTCAGATGCCGGTTCCGGAGTCATCACCATTGCCGGATTTCACCTTTCAGGCAGACCTCCGGATGCAGAACACCCTTTCGGACACGGCAGAACCGAATACGTCGCAGGATTGGTCGTTGCCCTGCTCGTCATCATACTCGGAGTAACCTTTCTCAAAGACTCAATAACCTCCATTTTCCGACCGAAAGAGATATCTGTATCGACCGTTTCAATTTGTATATTGAGTTCCACCGTGCTCATCAAATGCTGGATGTTTTTCTTTTACCGCAAGGTGAGCATACTGATAAGCTCAGACGTAGTCAGGGCTGCCGCTTACGACAGTCTCAGCGACTGCCTGGGAACTCTGGTCGTCATCGTGTCGCTGATTCTGGCAAAGTTTGTTAAAGTTCCGCTCGATGGGTATGCGGGAATTATCGTTGCTTCAATGATTCTCTGGTCGGGGATCGGAGTTTTGAAAGATACCATCAGCAAACTGCTCGGTGAACCTCCCGGCAATGAATTGGTAAACAAGGTCAAAAATACTATCCTCTCGTGCCCGGGAATAGATGGAGTTCACGATATCATAATCCACAACTACGGAGAGAACTCCTACTTTGTCACCGCTCATGCGGAAATATCATGCGACGGTGACCGCTTTTCGGCGCACGACATTCTGGAAAATGCCGAAGTCATCGTGGCAAAGGAGCTTTCAGTACACCTGCTGCTCCACGGAGACCCCTACGACAAACAACATCCTGAAACAATCTTCTGGCGCAGCCGTCTGGAAAATCAGGTTGCCACGCTCGACAGCGAAATGAAAGTTTACGATTTCAGAATAGACAAAAATGAAAGCGGAGCAGTCACAGAACTTTCATTCCATCTGCTGATTCCTCACCGTTGCGACAACATGGAAAACGAACTGCTCGCTAAACTTACAGAGCGTATGCAGCAATATCAGCCGGAACTCAAGCTGACGATCAGATTTATCAAGAGCTTTGTTTGATACGCCGCAAACACCAATAAGTACGCCGTAAATCAATTTGAGAAAAACCGTTTTAAGTATTTCTCAAAAAATAAAGCATTGTTCCTGACATGAGGGAATGATGGTGAGATGATGCGGGGAAACTTTTTTATTTACCTTTACCTAGCCGTGTCGGGAGCAGAGCCAAAAACAAAAAACCGTACCGGAATTTTTCCAATACGGCTTTTCTTTTGCCGGAATACCCTGTTCCGTTTCCGGAGCAGTTTTCCGTATCCCACAACAGAAGATTACTTCTTCTTGTGACGCAGGAGCTTCAGCTGCTTCTTGCGCTTGTGTTTCGCAATCTTCTTGCGACGTTTTTTCTTCAAATTACCCATTTTTTCACCTGATGTGTTAAACAGTTTTCCGGAATAGCCGGATTTAACTTACTCTGCTTTGTTCTCAGCGGTGCCGGGTTCGACCAGCATCAGCACGCACATCTCAGCAGCGTCACCGCGACGGGCTCCGGTTTTGATGATGCGGGTGTATCCACCGTTGCGTCCTGCGTAAGCGGGAGCGATTTCGTCAAACAGCTTTTTCACAGCATCTTTGTTGCGCATACGGGCAACTGCCAGACGGATGTGATGGAGATCGCCTTTTTTGCCCAGCGTGATCATACGCTCGGCGAAACGACGGACCTCTTTGGCTTTGACAAGGGTGGTTTCGACGCGGCCATTGAAAAACAGGCTGCTGGTCATGTTCGCCAGCAGGGCACGACGATGCGCGCCTGAACGACCGATTTTAAAAGTAGCAACTCTGTGACGCATAATTACTTAGTCTCCTCGGACAAGGCTCTTACTCTGGCTGACTCCTTCTCGAGCGCATTACGCAGACGCTCGTTGAGGTTCATACCGAGAGACAGACCGTATTTTTCGATTTTCTCTTTGATTTCATCCAGCGATTTCTTACCGAAGTTGCGGTATTTGAGCATACGGCTTTCGGTTTTGGTGACCAACTCGCTGATAAGTTTGATATTTGCTCCGTTCAGGCAGTTCATTGCGCGAACAGAGAGGTCAAGGGTATCGACATCACGGGAAAGGAGCTTGAAGAGCTTGTTCTCTTCCTCAGTGAAGACGATATCATTCTCGATAACCTGAGTATCAAGGAAAGGCTGCAGATGCTCACGGAGAATGCGGGCAGACTCCTCGAGAGCGGCGCGCGGGCAGATGCGTCCGTCAGTCCAAATCTCGATTTCGAGGCTATCCATCTCAGTTTCCTCACCCACGCGGGCTGCGCCGACCTGATAGTTGACACGGGTCACGGGGCTGAAAAGGCAATCCACCGGAATTGTTCCGATAGGACGGGAAACCGGGCTGTTCTCTGCGGGCAGATATCCCTTTCCGGAGATGACTTCGATCTCGGCTCTGAAAGGCTTATCCTGATCGAGAGTGCAGATCACCTGCTCAGGATTGAGCACAGTCACAGAACTGTCGCAGACAATGTCTCCGGCAGTGACCGCACCGGCTTTATCCTTGCGGATCTCGAGTGTGCGCGGTCCGGCACCCTGCATACTCAGCTTGACACACTTGAGATTCAACACGATCTCGGTGATATCCTCGATCACGTTGTCAAGAGTATCAAACTCGTGCTTGGCACCGTCTATACGAACGGAAGCGATCGCAGCTCCCTCAAGAGAGGAAAGCAAAACACGGCGCAGTGAATTGCCCAGCGTGTGACCGAATCCGGCCTGGAAAGGCTGAGCAATGAACTTCGCATAAGTGTCAGTTTTAGTCGCATCGTCAATTGCGATTGACTTGGGCATCGGAAAACCGATTGCTGAATTCATAAGTACTTCCTCCAAAAAATTCCTGTGCCACTTCGGGGCACTTTATTACCAAACTATTCGACCGTTCTGTTGCGGCTATGCGCAATAGAGTCTCAACAAGCCGCAACAGCCATCTGATTCCTCAGACGCGGCGACGTTTGGGAGGACGGCATCCGTTGTGCGGCACGGGGGTGATGTCTTTGATGACAGTCACTTCCATTCCGGCAGCGGCAATACCGCGGACGGCAGACTCACGACCGGCACCCGGTCCCTTGATTCTGACTTCGACCTCTTTCATGCCAAGAAGCATAGCTTTTTTGGCAGCCTCTCCGGCGATCACCTGAGCTGCATAAGCGGTGCTCTTGCGTGATCCTTTGAAGCCGTTCTTTCCGCCGGTTGACCAGCAGATCACGTTTCCGTGGAGATCAGTAATAGTAACTTTGGTGTTGTTGAAAGTGGCAAGAACGTAAGCAATTCCGCTGGGAATGTAACGTCCGCTCTTGGTGCGCTGTTTTACAGCAGGAGCAGCCGCTTCAACCGGTGCATCCGTCGCTTCGACGGAGTTGATGATTTCATCAGCCATAATAGACTTCTCTTTCTGTTATTTCCGCTTCAATTATCTACGCTGCTGTCTCTTCGACATCAACCCTTCGCCGCAAGACGACGCTGAGTTTTGTCACGGATAGCACCGATCGTGATCTTCTTACCCTTGCGGGTACGGGCATTGGTCTTGGTGCGCTGTCCGCGAACCGGCAGATTGCGGCGGTGACGGATTCCGCGATAGCAGTTGACCTGCTGAAGACGACGGATGTCCGCTGCGACTGCACGGCGCAGATCACCTTCGACCAGAATGTCATTCTGGAGGATCTTGGTGATGCTTGAGATCTGATCCTGAGTCAGATCATTTGCTTTGAGATTGCGGTCGATTCCGGCCTTCTCGATGATCTCGAGAGCTTTTGCGGGACCGACTCCGTAGATGTAGCGCAAAGCGTACTCAACACGCTTGTTGCCCGGGATATCAACGCCAATGATTCGTGGCATCTTTCTCTACCCTTCTCTTTGTTTGTTATGTTAATCTGTTGTTAGAACCAAAAAGACTCAGCCCTGACGCTGCTTGTGACGTGCATCACGGGAGCAGATGACACGGATCGTTCCATTGCGTTTGATTATCTGGCAGAATTCACATCTGCGCTTCACCGACGCTCTGACCTTCATTTCATACCTCTTTTTTTATCTGAGCTTTCAAGTAAACACAAAACTTGACGCCATGCTTCCCCCTCCCGGAACGGAATTTTCCTTTCAATTTCCGCCCCCGGTTGAAACACGGTATCTTTACCCAAACTAAGCTTATTTCTGAGGCTGTCAGCCACTGCGTGCGGTGGAAGTGCGATCCGCAATAACGACAAGTCCACAAAAATTGTTATATAAAATACCCCGTTTTCCGGAATATTTCAAGTAATTTTTCAAATTTTTTCATCATTTTTGTCTTCCGCTTCAATACGGGAGACTTTAAAAACTGCTCTCATCGCAGGAACATCAACTGCCGTCAGCACCAGTTTGAACTCCTCATCGAGCTCAAATCTGCCCTGTAGGCGGCACTTGTATTCGTAAGCGAGTTCCGGAATCATAAACGTCAGCTGACCATTCTGTTTTGCCACAAGTGTCGCCACCGTTTCATACCCCGGATGCTGAGCCAGATATACAACAGTATAATACTCATTGGAGTACTTTTCAAGTTTCCGCCGTGATGCGGCTGCATTTTCGGCGTAAGTCATGCGGCTTTCAAGCTCTTCGTAACTTACCGGTTCTGTTCCGAGCAGGAGACTGCGCAACTGGTAGTGAGCAAGCAAATCGGCATAACGGCGGAGAGGACTGGTAACTCTGCTGTACGGTTCGAGTCCGAGACCGCTGTGCAATCCGCCACGGAAATCGACCACTCCGACCTTGGAGGTGCGGCGGCGGGCAAACATGACACTGAGTGTTTCCCCCTCAGACTCTTCGTCGGGAGCCGCCTGCACCACGAACGGAAAGTTGATTTCACTTTCGATCATATATTTTGCCACCGCATATCCCGCCGCCAGCATGGCGTTGGCGACCAGTTCACGCTCAAAGGTTATCGGCAGCGGAGTTATCTCAACCACATCATTACAAACTTTCACTTTGACTTCGGGCAGACGGATCAGACGGGCTCCGTTTGCGACCCTGAAATTTCTGAAACGCTCAAGCGACTCCTGCATGGCAGCAAAGTCCGGATTTTCAAGCAGTGGAGCACAATCTTCGTAAGCGAGACGGGTAACAGCCACTTTGCTCAACACCATTTTTTCGAGGGTCACATCTCCGTCATCATCTATTTTCAGCACAAAAGTCATGGCGTTGCTGACTTTTTCCAAACCGAGTGCGCACTTCAAACGGATCTCCTCAGGCAGCATCGGACTCAGCAATTCGGGAAGATACAGACTTTCTCCCCTCAACGATGCCTCTCTTTCGATTTCGCCGCCAAATTTAACATACTCCGCCGGGTCGGCAATGTGAACGTAGAGCAAGCCGTCGGCAAAACTCATCGCATCATCGGGGTCATTGCTGCTTTTATCATCTATCGCCCAGGCTTCGAGGTGAGTCAAGTCAACTCTCTCGACTGTTTCAGGAATATCCACGGCAATTTCCGGAGCGGCGGTATCCTCTTTCATGCGCTCCGGCCACGGATTTCGCATGATATCCCAGACTCCGAGTTCAAGCAAAAGTTTGTGCGCCTTTTCCGCAGTTGCCTCAACGCCGACTTCACGCATGAGCTTGCTGTTTTCGCTTTTGCCGAGCGCAACGGATTCAACTTCACGCAGATAGACCTTATCCCCCTCCTCTATCGCGCGGGCGCGCACGCACTCTATCAACTGAGCACGGCGCAGTTTTTCCGCCTCTTTTGCTTCATGCTCAGCGACGAGAGCAACTCTTTCTGATTCCTCACGGCAGACGACATTTCCATCGGAGTCAAAGACAAACCAGACTCCATCAACTATTTCAAGATATGCGCTCAAAGCCGATGCCGGAGTAAAATTTCCGAACATCAGAGCAGCAAAATCAGCAAAGGACAACGGCTCACCATCAGCAAGAAGCGCAACTTCTTCACAACTTGACTCAGCAGGAACGATTTCTGGCACAGAAGCGACGGCTCCGGGATGAATGAGAGAGAGCTCTTTCAGCTTGACCGTCTTTTCATTTCCCGAGCCTTTGATGACGGCTTTGCTGCCGGAAACACTTTTGACAATATACGCCCCGTCACGGCAGAAAACGAGAGCTCCTTCGGAAACACCAGACACTGAACAGCTCCTTAACACTTGGAATAAAACCATTTGCAAGTGCGCTGCAATCCTTCGGCGACCTGCACCTTGACACGATATCCGAGATACTTTTCCGCACGGGCGATACTGCCGAGCGAGTGCGGAATATCTCCGGCACGGCACTCGCCGTAAACCGCTTCGAGCTCCGCCACTGCCGGGTCATACTTTGAAAGCTCCTCACGCAAAATTCCATAAAGCGACTTCAAATCAAGCTCTGAACCGCAGGAAACATTATACATTTTGAAACATGCCTCTCTGCCGGCAAGCAACGCAAGGCAGTTCGCCTCGACCACATTATCTATATAAGTAAAGTCACGGGAGTAACTGCCGTCACCGTTTATCACAGGAGCTTCATGTGAAAGCATCCTGCCGATGAATTTGGGAATCACCGCCGCATAAGCTCCGTCGGGGTCCTGACGTTGTCCGAAAACGTTGAAATAACGCAGTCCGATAACTTCAATACCATACAACGTTCCGAAATTCAGAGCGATAGTCTCATTGCTCTGCTTGGATATGGCGTAGGGTGAAAGTGCCGTTCCGGTGCGCTCCTCAACTTTCGGAAGAGTCTTTTCATCGCCGTAAACTGAGCTTGATGAGGCAAAAACAAAACGTTTCACCTTGTGTTCGACCGCCGAGTGAAGAACATTGGTGAATCCGAAAACATTGACTCCGACAGTTGTCGCCGGGTCTTTTATTGAACGGGGAACAGAACCGAGAGCCGCCTGATGCAGAACATAATCAATCCCCTCCATGGCGGCATCGCACACTGCACGATCACGGATATCACCCTCGACAAGCTCAAAACGCTCACTCTTTTGCGCCTCAGCAAGATTTTTGCGGTAGCCGGTTGAAAAGTTGTCGAGCACACGGACAAATGCTCCCTCTGCCAGAAGACGGTCGGTCAGATTTGAACCGATAAATCCCGCTCCTCCGGTAACCAGAACTCTTTGGGCTGCAAACTGGGACATCTTCACCGCTCCACGACCTGAACCGCAAGTTCTCCCTCACGACCGGGGAACTCTTTCAGCTTCATACAGCCTGCCGGAGCTTTATCTTTCAACTCCGATGCAACTTCACCGAGGGTAACAAAACGGAATCCGCGCTTGTGAGCCTCTTTGACGTAAGCATCGAACATTGCCGAACAGCGTCCGCCCTCAGCCTCAGCGTGGATGGTCAACACGTTCAACTCATCATCTTTGAGCAGAGAGAGCTGATAATCGTTGTAGTTTTCGTCAGTAACTCCGTCACAACCGAGAGCCTCGTCGTAGGTCGGCAGCGTTACCGGAATCTGCATTTGAGTGAGTTTTTCACCATTCACCACGGGGTAGAACGGGAAAAATCCCCGGCAGTCGGTGTTGTAGGCAAAACTGAACTCTTTTTTGACCTCAAGAAGCTGATCATTGGCACGCCATCCGGGAGCGGCACTGCTTGCAGGGAAACTCCCGAGAATACGCTTCAACTCATTCAATCCGTCATTCAGCTCACGGCGCATACGCTCCCGGCTCATATCGGTCAGATGTGCCTGGGCGTAATGATGATCCCACGCATGAAATCCCGACTCATTGCCCATTGCGATGATATCCTGTATCGCTTTTTCATGGTGCCTGCCGATTCGCAGACCGGGCCACGCTGTACCCATCAACACGATTTCAGGACCGTACAATCCGGCGGCGTTGGTGCGCAGCATTTTCCACAGAAAAGCGGGCTTGAGCAATCTCCAGAGATGCCTGCCCATATTGTCTGGCCCCACCGAAAAATAGAACGTACCCGTGATTGCGTTGTCAGCAAAAATCTCGCCCAGACGGGGAACTCCCCGTCCGGTTCCGCGATAGGTATCTACGTCGATGCGTAATGCAATGGTCTTGCGCATGGTCACTTGGAAGTGAATTCACCTGACTTGATAGCTTCGTTGAGGAAGAAGTCAAGAGTTGTCTCGATGGATTGATCCAGAGTGATTTCAGGAACCCAGTTGATGTAGCGTTTGGCATTCTTGATGCTGGGCTTACGATGCTGAACATCCTGATATCCCTTGCCGTAGAATGCGCCTGACTCAACCACGATGAAACCGGCAAACGGCGGGAATTTATCACGCAGCGGATGGGCATCAAACTTTTTGACCAGAGTCTCAGCCATCTCTTTGATGCTCGCCTCGTTATCGGGATTACCGATGTTGATGATTTTTCCGTCACAGCATCCATTCTCGTTCTCAATGATGCGGAAGAGTGCCTCACTGCCCTCTTTGATATCCACGAAACAGCGTTTCTGTTCACCGCCGTCGATAAGCTGGATGGGCGAACCCTGAACCAGATTGAGGATCAGCTGAGTGATGGCACGGCTGCTGCCGATACGGGCACTGGTCAGGCTGTCGAGACGGGGTCCGATCCAGTTGAAAGGACGGAACAGAGTAAAGTTGAGCTGACCTTTGGCACCGTAAGCCCAGATGACACGGTCGAGCAGCTGCTTGCTGCTGGAGTAGATCCAACGCTGCATACTGATAGGTCCGGTGATGAGCTTGGAGCTGTCTTCATCAAAGTTCTCATCGGTGCACATTCCGTAAACCTCACTGGTGGAGGGGAAGATGATGCGTTTATTGTATTTGACGCAGTAACGCACGATTTTGAGGTTCTGCTCGAAGTCGAGCTCAAAAACACGCAGAGGATTGCGGGTGTACTCGATGGGAGTTGCGATGGCGACCAGCGGCAGAACGATATCGCACTTGCGCACATGGTACTCGATCCACTCGCTGTGGATGGTGATATCGCCCTCACGGAAGTTGAAGTTCTCTCTGCCGATGAGGTGGTCGATATAGTTGCTGCGCAAATCCATGCCGTAAACCTCGTATTTGCCGGATTCGAGCAGACGCTCACTGATATGGCTGCCGATAAATCCGTTGACACCGAGAATGAGGACACTCTTTTTGCGTCCGGCATTCTTGATGCGGACGGGGTCGATGTTCCATTTCATGTTGGCAACGATCCTGCCGTCTTTGGCGAGCTGACTGCCGGTCTGATAAACTCCGTTGTCGAACTCACCGGCAGTGATTTCCACAGCCTTGTCGCCGCAGGCGATCACCAGCGGATCAGCTGAGATAACGGTTCCGGCGGCGGCTCCGGTGGTATTTTCCACGACCTTTGAGCCCCAGAAGAAGCACTTGCGGTCTCCGAGGAAGCTGAAAGCTCCGGGATAGGGTTTAGTCACGGCACGGATAAGATTGTGAACGGCTTCTGCGCTCTTGTTCCAGTCGATTTCGCCATCTTTGGCGCAGCGGCCTTTGTAAGTGGTGGCATCAGCCTCGTTCTGAGCGATGCGGTCGGCGGTTCCGGCGGCGAGCTTGGGCAGAGTGTTTTTAAGCAGCTTTTTTGCCGCCTCGACAGCCTTGCCGAATACGACTTTGGCAGTATCGCAGCAGCCGATATCGAAACGCTCCTGACTGATGATATCTCCGGCATCGGGTTTGGAAGTCATGTAGTGCAGAGTGACTCCGCTCTCGGTCTCACCGTTGATGATCGCCCAGTTGAGCGGAACTCTTCCGCGGTATTTGGGAAGCAGTGAGCCATGAAGATTGATCGCACCCTTTGCCGGAATATCGAGGATATCCTGCTTGAGAAGGTTGCGGTAGTAGAAGCTGAAAATAAAATCGGGCTGCATGGCGGTGATCCTGCCCACCCACACCGGATGGTTGACATCAGCCGGAGCGTACACCGGAATACCTTTGCTGACCGCAAGCTCGGCAACAGAATCGAACCAGATGTTCTCACCCGGATTATCCTGGTGGGTAAAAACGGCACTTATCTCATATCCTGCAGAAATAAGCTCTTCAATCGCCGCACAACCGATGTTGTGGTAAGCAAAAACGACACACTTCATAATTGCACTCCTGTGATTTTTTTGCAAAAATTGCCTTATAATCTAAAAATAACATAATAATATACATCCATTCTCAACTCATTTCCAGTGCCGCACGATTTTTTTTATACTTTTGTTGAGAGGACTATTGTTTTTTTCCTTTGCCGATGCTATCTTATCCCCACGGAAACAAACCAGCAAAAAAGGATATCGCTCACAATGTATATCGACTTCCACTGCCACTGCAACTCCAATGCGCCCGAGGATATTGCCAACTTCGTAAAAACCTACGCCGAAAATGATATGATCGGCTGCCTTTCAGGAGGGTTGCGCTACGGAGCACACGATTACGTCCCCAACGAAGAGACTCTTGCCATCGCCAAAAAGCATCCGAATCAACTCAGGGCACTGGCAAGAATAGATTTGTGGGATTCCCCGATCGACACCGATATCATCTACCGTTACGCCGACATGGGGTTTTCGGGCTTCAAGTTCATCTATCCGTACTACGAATATGACCACGACCTCTACATGCCGGTTTACGAAGCGGTGGAAAAGACCGGACTGCCCACACTCTTTCACACCGGCAATTTCCGTCCGAGCGTGGCGGATATCAAATACAAGCGTCCGGTTCTCCGCAACATGGACCCGATAAATCTCGACCGCATCGCCAGAAGTTTCCAGAAACTCAACATCGTTGCGGCTCATCTCGGAACAACTTTCTGGCGCACTCAGGCGGCGGAACTTGCCAAGCTCCACGCCAATTTATACTGCGATCTTGCCGGAAACGGCAGCTGGCAGATGCTTTCAGCCGAAGAGATTTACGAATACTTCAAAAGTGCCTATCCGGGCTCCGGAGACACCAAACATTTCAGAAAACTCATCTTCGGTTCGGATGCCTACACCTCAACCACAGCTCCGATGATAAACGGCAAAGCCAATTACCTGATGAAACTCAAACGCATCGGACTTCCCGAAGACATCATCGACACCATCATGGGCGGCACCGTCGCCAAATGGCTCAATATCTGACAAAAACTGCCGCACGGCACGCTTTTATCAAAAATGCAAGTGCAAAAAGAGGATTTTTTACAACAAAATTTCCTCTTTTTTTCACAAAAAGCATTTGACATATTGCCACTTGCGGGGTATCTTGTTAGTGTTGCACGCCAGGGGTGACCCGAGGGGTTGTTAACAACTTGTTGATAACTTGTCAACAACTTGCCTCAGAGCAGCTTTTTGAACATAAAAACGCAAAAAGATGATGATTTATGCTCAGAAAGTGCAGCAAAAAGTGACAGAGAAGTGATTTTTGAGCTCAGTTGAGCTCAAAATACCCTCCAAAAGCAAAAAAATGACATTATTTCAATGGTCGCTGAGGGGGAGTCGAAAACAATGAAAAAAGTCATAAACCATTGATTTGCCACGAGCGAACACAAGTTGTTAATAACTTTTCGGCAAAACGGGTTGAGCAGGGAGTATTGCAGGAGTATTATGGAGCAGTCTAAACTCAAAGCGCAGGAGGTTTGGCGTATCGCCTCACAACGTCTTGCAGAATCATACGAGGATCTGTATTCTCTCTGGTTCAGCAAACTGATTCCGCTGCGTTGCGAATACCGTGAAGAGGGCGAAACTATCGTTTTCGGAGTCAGCGACAATTTCTTCGGTCAGTTCGTCAGCGAAACTTACAACAATCAGATGACCGAAGCCCTTTCAGATATCAACGGCGAAAGTTTTCTCTATGAATGCGAGCCGGGGCATATTCCGCAAACCGAACAGGAGCCGGTCGCTCCGCAGCCGCCGAAACCAAAGAGTATCGAATACAAAAAACCGCAGCTGCGTCCCGGAAGCGGCAGAGAGTTCACTTTCCAGAACTTCATCGTCGGCGACGAAAACCGCCACGCTTTTGCCGCCGCCAAAGCGGTTTCAGAAATTCCCGGAGAAGTGTATAATCCGCTATTCATATATGGTCCGAGCGGAGTCGGCAAAACGCACCTTATGAACGCCATCGCTGCGGCTATTCAGGAAAAGCATCCCAAGCTGCGAATCCGCAACATGACCTGCGATGAGCTCCTGACCGACTTTTACAATCTGCTCACCCAGCAGCAGAGTCTTGCCGATTTCAGATCAAATCTGCGTGACGTCGATGTGCTTTTAGTTGACGACATCCACAATCTCGCCCAGAAAAAGCAGATCCAGGAGGAGTTTTTCAACGTATTCAACACCCTTTACAAGCGCAACGCCCAAATAATCCTCACCAGCGACAGACAGCCGTGCGAGCTCTCGGGAATCGAACAGCGTCTGACCACCCGATTCGAGTCAGAGATGGTCTCCGAGCTCAATATGCCGGGATTCGAGGTGAGAATGGCGATACTCAGGATGTGGAGAAATGATATTCTTTCATCATCTCCGCTTCCGGATAAATTTCTGGAATTTGTCGCATCAAACATCACTTCAAGCGTCCGCCGTCTCAAGAGTGCGTTTTTCAGGTTGGCGACTTACGCCAGTCTTTCCGGGAGTTCAGAACTCACCATCGAGCGTGCCGAAGAGCTGCTCAGAGCGCAAATCGCTCAGGAGAGCAAAGAGGCATCCGTCGAGAGCATTCAGCATCAGGTTTCCAAGTATTTCGGAGTCAGCATCGCCGATATTCTCGGCAGCCGCCGCACCAACAATATAGTCATTCCACGGTTGATAGCTATGTATCTCTGCCGTGAGCTCACCACAAAATCGACCACGGAAATCGGAGCGGCTTTCGGCAGAAATCATGCAACCATTCTTTCCGCAGAAAAGCGGGTCGAGGAGTTATGCGAAAAGGATGAAAATATCCGCAGATCGGTAAATCAACTCAGGCACGAGATAAAAAAGAGGAACTGAAATGACAAATTTGTGTAATAATTTTATTGAAGTCAACTTCAACAGCAACGGCGAACTTAGTTCTCTGAAATCCAAAACACAAATAGAACTGATATGCGAAAACGCATTGTGGTCACTCTGTCTGGAAACAAATGAGTGTCAGGAAATCGAACTGGTTCCGGCAACTGCGCCTGAAATCATCTGCTCTGACAACTTAGAGTGCGTACTGAAATTCGCTCAGGCATTTGACCATGCCGGAAACTCCTATGATATTCCGGTGGAAATCACGGCAAAACTTGACGGCAACAAACTTCTGCTCTCAATATCGCTCACCAACAATGAAGAAAACTGCACCGTGAGAGAGTGCCGTTTTCCCATAATAAAGCTGTCTCCCGAAGCGGAAAACTTCGCATGGCGCAACTCACAGCGGGCTGGAACAGTGCATCCATCCATTTGCAAATGGAAAGAGGCTAAACTTGCCGCCACCCCCGGCTATCAGGGACTCGACGAGCTCTTCAAGCGTGAAATACTGCACTACCCGGGAAAGATGGCAACCACCAACAGTTTTATTGTTTCCGGTCAGGATACCGGACTCTACTTCGGAAGTCACGACACCACTTTTCAGACCACCTTGCATGTTGCGCAGGCAAACGTTGCCGATAAATCGGTCGAAATGATGATGGTGAAACTCCCGTTTTTGAGGAGCGGCAAAACATTCAGATGCGACAATTTCATACTCGCTCCGTATCTCGGCTCATGGCATCACGGAGCGGATATCTACCGGGAATTTCTGCTCAAAAACATCGAGATGCCGCAAACTCCGGAAAAACTCAAATTCTTTACCGGCTGGGAGCGTATCATCATGCGCACTCAGTACGGAGAAAACCTCTTCACCTACGATGATCTTCCGGCGGTGGCGCAGGAGCTCAAAGAGTGCGGAATCGATGCGCTGTTTATTTTCGGCTGGCACTCGGGAGGGCATGACAACGATTATCCCAATTACTGCGTTTCCGAGAGTCTCGGAGGCTTCGACAAGTTCAAAAAGGCAATTGCCGAAGTCCAAAAGCTCGGAGTGCAGGTCAATCTTTACTCCAACGGACAGCTGATTGATAAGACATCGCAGTTTTACCGTTCAGGAGTCGGTCAAAATTGTAGCATCCACGATATCCGGGGCAATGAGGAGCTGCAGCGCTGGGGCTTCAGCGGCAGGGGAATTTACAACAGTTACTTCGGAGGTCGGAGTCTTGCAAGAGCGTGTCCGTGCGCCGAACCGATGACTTCCAAACTTATGGAGTTCATCGACCTCGCCGCCGAGCTCGGAGCAGACGGAGTATTTTTCGACCAGCTCGGCAGCGGAGACCCGATATGTTTCAATCCGCATCATGGTCACGAGGTGCCGTTCACACGCATAATGGCAGCGCGTCGTGATATGTTGAAAAATTTGCGTAATTACGCACACAGCAAGGGACTTACAATAGGCATTGAACATGCCTCAGATATCACAGCCGGATGCGTTGATTATATTCACAGTATGCCGGGCGGAGCAGCGGTAAACGGCAAAATCATTGATGGAATAAAACCGTTTATACCGACTGACTTCGACTATTTCCACTATATTTTTCCGGAAGCGAAAATATCGAACCGTGAAATCAGAGATGACAACGATATCGAGCGCAGAGTGAACAGAATGCTGCTTTTCAACTTGCAGTGCGACGTGGAAATAAAACGCTGCCGGGCAACGATCGGAACGACTCCGCATTACAAAAAGTATCTGACTGAGGCGTTGCAATTCAAAAAACGCAACCGTCAATACCTCGAAGGAGGCAAATTCCGTTCAGATGCCGATATCGAAAATAAACCTGACGACCTCGACATATCAAGTTTCGCCCTGCCCGACGGAAGCCGTACAATAATCGCCACCCAGTCGCACCTTGAAGAGTCGACAGCAGAACTTCCGGAAGCAAAAAACGCCGACCACATGGATATTCTCGGAGCAGTTGAGCGGATATCAGAAAGCAAATTTCGGATAAAAAGAGACGGAGTGCTTCTGCTGCACATTCAGAAAGACTTGACAAAAAGCAAATAAATGCTATATTATTAAAATGAACAAGGGCGATTAGCTCAGTTGGTTAGAGCGTTTGCTTTACACGCAAAATGTCAGCGGTTCGAGTCCGTTATCGCCCACCATTTTTGCCTGCGGCAAAAATGGTGAATGAAGCCTGAAAAGGCTTCGCTTCATGGCACGCAGTGCCGCTTCATGCAGCGTAAGCTGCGCTTCATACTTTGCGGCAAGCCGCAAAGTGCTTCATAAATCCGCCTTGACAGATGAAGCATTGTTTGCTGCCGCTCCACAATATGAAGAAGCTTCATTTCATTCAGCTATGAAGCACTTCGCATACGCTTCGTATAATGAGAAAATAAAAAAATGAGAGATTCTGCTTGCAATAAACACCTTGTTTTGTTATATTAACTATTGAAAGGAAATTTCTTATGGAAAAATCTTCAAATAATGAAGCCGTATAATAAATTCAAAGTAAAAGATTTTCAACTGTCAGAGGAACTGGAAGCAATGCTTCGCAAGGGATATCTCTGGCGTTATTGGTCGGTATGGATATGCGGCATTTTATTTATCCTTAATTGTGCTTGGTACGATAAAGTTGAATGGCTTGCCAATATGAAATACCCGTGGTCACTGCTTTTGCTTTTTGCCTCTCTTTTTATATATATTGTCCGTATTCCCGGAAAATGTCCCGTATGCAAACGCAGAATGTCTGTCGGCGGTTTTACAAAGAAAAAACATTGTATCATAGTTCAATATTGCAAAACTTGCAGGATTTACGGCAAAAACGGAATCAAGCTCTGAAATAATATTTTCTGAAGGTAAGGCATTTGAACCATCCATTGCTTGCTTCTAATATTTCTATATCAGGAAAACCGATGTAATTTGTTATAAAAGCTCTGTACTTTGGTGTTCACTTTTATCCAGGATCAT
>JAFVZB010000017.1 GCA_017508385.1 Lentisphaeria bacterium
ATCCTCTTTTTTGCGGTTTATCACCACATCAGCTCCGATGGATTTTACCGCTTCGGCTTTATCATCGGCTCCGACGGTGGTGATGACTTTCGCTCCGGCGAGCTTCGCCAGCTGGATGGCGGCAATGCCCAGTCCGCTTGCGCCCGCCTGAACGAAGAGAGTTTCGCCTTTTTTCAGATTGCCGAGACGGAACAAATTGAGCATGGCAGTGGTGTAAACTTCAGGAAATGCCGCCGCATCGACAAAATTTACTCCGTCAGGTATCGGCATGACCATTCCTTCGGGAACGAGCACCTTTTCGGCATATCCGCCGCCGCCGAGCAGGGCGCAGACCCGGTCGCCAACTTTCCAACGGCTGCCGGGAGCGGCTTCTTCGATGATACCTGCACACTCAAGTCCCGGGTAATCGGGCCAGCCGGGAGGCGGAGGGTATTTACCTGCCGCCTGAAGCAAATCTGCACGATTGACTCCGGAAGCGTGTATTTTTATGATAACATATCCCTCTTTCAAAACCGGGTCGGGAACCTCACACCATGAAAGAATACCACTCTCTTTAATAACAACAGCTTTCATATATCACCTCAATAATTTTTCCAATCAAATACCACGCCGAGCAATTCCGGGTCACGGACAAAAAGCCGGTCATAGATACCGGGAGCCTCTGCCGGATCAGCAGTCATGGTATGAAGTCGTTTGCTTGAGAGACGTCCTGCTGCCATAAAACGGAGCAGAGTCGCCATATCTTCGGGCATCGTCCAGACACCGGGGCGGCGGTCATGGAGCGGGCGAGCCATATTATGTGCGCCGATAATGCTGATGCCCGGACGGTGGACGAGTTTGTAAAAATCGATGTTTTCAGTGGCAGTCCGGGAACATCCCACGAGCGAAAAACGTCCGAAAGGTGCGGTCAGTTTCAATCCCTGAACGACGGCTTGCGGATTGCCGGTAACTTCAATTACGGAGTCCGCGCCTTTGCCGTTGGTGAGGGCTTTGATTTTACTTTCAAGTTCAGGATCATCAGGGGAAAAGGCGGCATCGGCACCGGATGCAAGAGCGATATTGCGCCGTTTTTCATTAAAATCAAGAGCGATAACCGGGAAACAACCCGAAAGACGGGCGGTTTGAATGGCGAATTGCCCCAGTAAGCCCAGTCCCATGACCATAAGGGATTCGCCGAATTCCGGACGGCAGCGGCGTACCCCCTGAAATCCCATACAGCCGACTACGCAATAGACGGCCTCTTCTGCGGCGAGATCATCATATTCGATTTTGACCACATCACGGGAGGGCATTTTCTGATAATTACGATGCTTGCTGTGATAGCAGAGACAACGGTCGCCCACGGCGACATGGGTCACATTTTCGCCCACGGCAAGTACGACAGCCACGGCACTGTAACCGAGCGTAACGGGAAAATGGACTGGATGCCAGTTATTATTGCCATTGAGATTGGCAAATTCCGTTCCGGGAGAGATAAGCGTGCAAATGGTTTTAAGCAAAACCTCATCGGCTGAAAGTTTTTCGTCAAGTTCGGTTTCGACAAGTTCGGCTTTCCCGCGGCTGACAAATTGAATGGTTCTGGTTTTCATAACTTCTCCTTCAGCAGAGTGGATTCCGGCGGCTGCCGGGAGCGGCTTCTTCGATGACACCTGCACACTCAAGTCCCGGGTAATCGGGACATCCGGGAGGCGGAGTGTTGCGGGCGGTAAATTTTACAGTTTTGCTTTTCATTCTATCTTTCCAAAGGGTGTTTGGAGTTTTCGAGCGGAAAAGTTATGGTGCGGTGTTCGATGGCGGATTGGTAAGCTCCGGTAATCATTTCAATCGAAGCGAGGGCACTTGCGATATCAGCACGCAGCTCCTCTTTGCCGTCGATCGCCTGAAGCAGATTCCACGCCGCACGGCGGTTGTTTTCGACATAAAAACGCTTGGAGTACAAGGTGCTGTCGATGTTCCACTTATCCATGTCGATTTTTTCAGCTCCCGGAATTTCCGGGGCATTGGGCACTTCGACGGTTTCAAATACCGCCTCATCCTCAGGCGGAACAGGAGCATTGCGGCAGATTCGCAGCTCTCTTTTGCCGCTGTAACGCACGCTGAGAGTTCCCTCAGTGCCGACAACAGTTATGCCGAGCCGTGCATTGCCCTTTGAAACGACGTTGCGGCGGCTTTCAAAAATGCCGTTTACGCCGTTGGCAAAACGGTAGATACTGTATATCTCATCGCCTCCGCACGGACCGATTGGCTCTGCGGTCGGCATGATGTCGTCAACCGTGAGCGGAGCATTGTTCAAGCGTATATCGGATATCACCTGCAGGGGAAGTCCGAAAAGAAACGTTGAGATATCAAGCATGTGAGTGCCCAGCACCAGCATATCCTCACCGCCGCCCCGGTAATCCTCTTTTCCCCGCATATGGCAGCTGATGACTCTGCCGATTTCCCCGGATGAAATCATCTCTTTCATCTTCCCGAATACCGGAGCAAAGCGGGCAAGGTGCGCCATCTGCACGAGCCGCTTCTTTTTTTGCGCAAGAGCGATCAGCTCTTTGGCCTGAGCAACAGTTGAAGCGAGCGGCTTTTCGCAGAGGATATGACAATTTCTCTCAAGGGCGTACTTTATCTGGTAACTGTGCTCATCGGGCAGGCGTGAAGCGAGCACCACGATATCGGGTTTTTCGCACTCCATCATCTCCTCAAATGAGGAGTAGAGTTTTTCTGCTCCGGTGAGGAAATAATTTTTCTGCGCCTCAACATTGGCATCGGCGAGGGCAGAGATTTTCACTCCGGCGAGTCCGGTGAAAGCGAAATCGGTGTGGTGTCCTCCGAGCCTGCCGTTTCCGGTCTGACGGTTGATGCAAACTTTCAACATTTTACAACCCCTTATCTGCGAGATAATCATCCATTCTCTGATTGACTTTCCATTCGATATCAAGCGGAGTGCGGTCGATTTCATATTTGAGTCCGTCGTAGAGCGGCATCATCTCTTCCTGCTTCATTCCGGTGGCGGCGAGGACTTTGCTGTTGTCAACTATTCTATCAAAGAGACGGGCGTATTCCAGCTGCCAGCGGTTGCTGACGTTGAACGGGTCGGGACTTTTTATCGCCAGAAAATCCTCTTTATCCACCCAGACCGGTTGGAGTTTGCAAATATCGGTGTAGTAGTCGGCGATCTCTCCCCACTTGTGGTGCTCGGCACTGTTGATGTTGAATGTTTCGCCCATGGCTTGGGAGTTGAAGAGCAGTTTTCCTATCATCTTTCCGGCATCTCCTCCCCAGCTCAGAGTCGCCGATACATCCTTTGCCTGAATGGGCAGAACCACCTTTTTGCCTGCTCTGGCTCTGCCGACGGTGTCGGCGGCTTCGAGAGTCACCAGCTGGTAACGCAGATAGCTGTATGTGGTCGCCGGACGCACGATAGTCCAGTTTTTGGTCGGCATATTGAAGAGGATATTTTCTCCCCGTGCCTTGCGTATGCAGTAGTCATCAGAGTTGACAAGCAGATGATCCTTCGAAGAGTCGATGAGTCGCGGAGAGCTCTCTTTCACCGGCACTTCAAGGTTGTCGTAAATTCTGCCGCTCGAGAGAAAAACATACTGTCCGGTACAGGAAAGCATCATCGGCAGGATAACGGGCAGCTCCAGCGAGGAGTATATCATAAAGTCAACGATCGCATCGTAGTTGCGGCTGAGCAGCTCGTTGCGGAACGCCGGGTCTTTGGCATCTCCGGTGATGTATCTGACATTGGGATTGCTGCTCTCGACGGAAACTCTGTCAAGCCCATCGACCTTGCAGCCGCATTCGGCAAGGTAGGGAATCATATAACGTGCCATAGCACCGTTTGCACCGATGACCAGAACTTTTTTGTTTTTCATAAAATCCTCCGCAGTTTTGTTGTTTTTAACTTACGTTTTAATATATGACGGGAAACAGCAAATTCCAGAACAAAAAATGACTTTTTTTGTAAAAATAGTTGCAAATTATCATTGTTTTCACAAAAATTTGTGATATATTGTAAATGAGTCAATCAAGGAGAAAAATCAATGAAAATACAGGAAATTGCCGCCCTTGCCAATGTTTCTACCGCCACGGTGTCACGGGTGTTCAGCCACCATCCCAACGTGAGCCGTGAGGTTCGTGAAAGGGTGTTTGCCGTGGCGAGAAATTACAAATACCATCCGCGACTTTCGGGCAAACAGAAAAACATCGTGATAATCTATCCCTACCGCCAGCTCTATCCGGCGGCAGAGTTTGTGGAAATGGTGAGTTCAGAGTTGATAAGAGAGCTCTCAGACAGCGGTTTCCGCATCGAGATAATTCCGCATGACAACATCGACCGCCTCAACGGAATATCTTTCTGCGGAGCTATCGGCATCGGAATCGACCCGCATCCGTTATGGGATGAGTGGCACAACGTGCCGCTGGTGGTGATAGATAAAGTTCCGTCACAGCGTTATCCCGGAGTCTCGTTTGTCCACAGCGATGAGCCGCAGGGCATGGAAATGGCGGTGAAACACCTCTTTGAGTGCGGCTGCCGCAAAGTCGGAGCACTTCTGCACGGAACAGCCGGAGTCGGCAACGTCAATATCCGCCGTGACGGATTTCTTGCCGCCTTGAAAAA
>JAFVZB010000018.1 GCA_017508385.1 Lentisphaeria bacterium
ACTTTTGCCGTAAAAGTGGTGCAAAATGCCATTGCTGGTATGGTTCAGCATTGAGAATGACAGTCTCTTGATTGCCCCGCAAAAGCCGCAAGTGCCTGCAACTGTAAGGGGTATAAAAAGAAAATTGCCAGGGACTTTATTCGTAAGTCCTTGGCAATCAATAAGTTCTGGTGGAGCAGATGGGAGTCGAACCCACGACCTATACGATGCGAACGTATCGCTCTAGCCAACTGAGCTACTGCCCCTTTTGTGTCTTCTTTTGCTTAATATACACCGGTTTTATTTTTTTTCAAGCTCTTTTGGATTGGTTGCGCTCGTTTTGCTTTGCAAATCTCGTTTTATCCGAGGAGCTTGTTTTGCTTTGCAAATCCCCGGGAGGAGTAGAGCGGCTCGTTTTGCTTTGCAAAACTTGCCGGATTGAGCTTCGCTCATGGCGGGGGAAAACCTTTGTTGAAACAAAGGTTCTTCCCCCGTGCCCCTTTTCCAAAAAACTTTTGGTTCAGTCGCAGACTACTGCTACTTTGATTCCCGTCATCGCAAGGTTCGTTTTGAACGCTTCGTCGATATCCTCCAGCTTGAAGTGATGGGTAACCAGTTCCTCAACAGGAAGTCCGATTCCTTTCGCTCTCTTCAGGAAATCGAAGGTAATCGGGTAATCCTGCGGTGTATAGACCCAGGAACCTACCACTGCGATCTCTTTATTGCAGAGGTCATAGTGCGGGTTGATAGTACAATCTCCTCCATCCATGAAGAAACCGACTTCACAGAGTCCGCCTCCGCGTCTCACCATTTTCCAGGCGTTGTGTGCTGCCACGGCGACTCCGGTGCACTGCACCACGAATTCCGCGC
Organism: Lentisphaeria bacterium; assembly: GCA_017508385.1. Taxonomy (GTDB): domain Bacteria; phylum Verrucomicrobiota; class Lentisphaeria; order Victivallales; family Victivallaceae; genus UBA1784. Next base: position 850 of record JAFVZB010000018.1, read on the forward strand.
CGAGTCCGTCGGTCACGGCTTTGATTTCGGCGAGCATATCCTCGAATGAAGCGTATTTGGTGAAGTTGAAGGTCTCAGTTGCTCCGAAGCGTTTGGCGAACTCCAGGCGGGAATCGTTGCCGTCTACGGCGATGATGTTTTCGATGCCCAGAGTGCGCAGAACTGCCATCACCATGAGTCCGATCGGTCCGCAGCCCTGCACCAGAACTTTGGTGTTGAAACGCAGAAGTCCGGTGAGCTTGGCTCTCTCGACTGCGTGGACTGCCACTGCCGCAGGCTCGACCAGCATGCGCTGATCAAGGGTCATTCCGTTGACTTTGAAAACGGTTGAACCTTTTTTCACCAGCATGTACTCTCCGAAATATCCGTTGAAGTGGATATCGTCATCAGGGTTGAGTCCGTAAATTCCGCTCTTCTCGCACATATTGGTGCGGGCAGGAGTATTGCGGCAGGCGTTACACTCTCCGCACGGAATGATGCAGGTAACGATCTGATCTCCGACGGCAAGCGGTTTGCCGGTAAAATCCGCAGTGATATTTTTACCCATTTTGACGATGGTTCCGCTGCCCTCGTGGCCGAGAACAGTCGGACAGAGTCCGAACGGATCGCGTTTGTATTCGTGTCCATCAGTTCCGCAGATTCCGCAACCCTCGACCTTGATGAGCATCTCATCGTCTCCGACTGCAGGAATTGCGTACTCTTGAAGTTCTACTTTGCCGGGAGCCACAAGCATGGCTACACGTGCTTTTTCCGGAATGTTCATTTCTTACCTCTTTCATTTGGTTGATGTGGCAATTCAAGTACACTTATAAATATAAATCCGCATTTTGATATTTGCAAACATTTTTTGGTAAAAATCATTTTTTTACTTGAAGTATTGATGATTACGGTATATAGTATATACACGCACAAGTGTGCAATGGATCCATAGCTCAGTCGGTTAGAGCAGGAGACTCATAATCCCCGGGTCGGCGGTTCAAGTCCGTCTGGATCCACCATCCTTTGCCAAAGCTGCGGATGGCAAGCCGAGAGGTTTTGCTGTCCGCAGTTTTTTTATGCAGTGTTTTTTGTTTTTGGCTCTGTTCCCGACACAGGTAGGTAAAGAAATAAAAAAAGTTTCCCCGCTTTTCTTGAAAAGGAGAGAGGGGCGCGGGGAGAGAGGGAAAACTTCTTTTCACGAGAAAAGAAGTTTTCCCTCTTTCCCCGCATCATCTCCCTATATCAGGAACAAAAAAAGCGCACTTGATTGTGCGCTTTTTTGTGTTGGCTCAGTAGTTTCTGCCGAAATCGAACTCGCCGTGCGGTCTGATCGAGTTCGGATAGAGCGGAGTTCCATCCGGTTTCACCAGCCGGCAGGTGGCGAACACCAGCAGGTTGCTCTTGGTCGCCTTGGTGTAGCGTGACTGGAAGAATCTGCCGATGAACGGAATATCTCCGAGAATCGGAATCTTGTCGTGCACCACCTCGTTGGTGTCGATGGCCATTCCGGTGAGCAGCACGGTCTCTCCGTCGTAGAGGGTCACCAGAGTCTTGAACTGACGCTCGTCGAAGATCGGCATCATGTAGTACTCACCGTCGATCGAGCCCTCGGAACCGGCTTCGACATAGCGGGCATCGTAACGGTACCAGCTGCTGAAGGTCTTGATCGGGTTGGAAAGGAAGTTGGCTTCGATCTGGATAAGTCTTCTATCCTTGCCCTCTTCTCCGGTACCGTTGGTGATGAGGTGCGGAGTGATCTTGAAGTCCATACCGAGGTTCTGGACGTTGTCGAGGTTCGGGAACGGAGTTACCGAGAGTATCTGGGTGTTGCCCTGGCTGCTGGTTTCGTAGTCGATCAGCTCCCAGTCCTCAGGGAAGGTGCGCTGAGTCAGCATTGACACACGGGCGGGAACTCCGACCAGAGTGGTGACCTGAGGTGAATAGAGGGTATCGGCGCTGTCAGCCTGATTGAGGGCGTACATTGAAACGTCGAAGAAAGTTCCGTCGTTGTTTGTCCAGCTGAATCCGAGGGTCTTGTCTGCGGTCGGGTTCGGAGTGCCGGACTGTGCATCGTAGTAGTAGCGCAGCAGCTGGTTGTTCTGACCGATCTGAGTGGTCTTGCTGGTCAGGCGGTCGATTTCGGACTTGCTGTTGGCGGTCTTTACTGTATTGACTCCGTAGTACCAGTTGAAAGCGAGCTCGTTGAGGTCGTTCTGACTGACCTCGATCACCTTCAGACGGATCTGCACCATCGGAGTTGAAACGCTGCTGGTAAAGTGTTTCTCGAGAGCCTTGCCCAAACGGTCGAGGTTGAGACGGGTGTTCTTGACCACCAGAGTACAGATGTTAGGATGGTAGTAGAGCTCGGAGCCTTTCGGGAACGGAATATCCAGCTCTTTCTCGAAGGTGCGCTGCAATGAGACGGGATCACGGTAATCCGGGATCTCAGCACGGAAGAGTCTGGTCTCAAGGTCAACACTGGGGATCTCTTTGTGGGAAATGATCACAATATCATGCTCGATGCGGGGAGCACTCAGCTTTGCCTTTTCGCAGATACGCTCCAGAGCCTCGTACAGAGTACGGTTTGAGAGGTTGAGCGTGATCGGCTGGAGATACGGTGCTGAGGCATCGGCTGCTGCATTCTCTCCGTCTGCCGGCTGCTGCTGGGGCTGCTCGGCTCCGTCAACGGTCTGGGTCTCGGTCGCTCCGGCATTTGCGGTAGCCGCCGGGTTCGCCTGTTTGGGCTCAAGGTAAACGATATTGATTCCCTGACGCTCGGGGTCGAGGGTGCGGCTCAGCTCACGCAAAGTGGTGATCGCCTCAGCCACGGTGACATCACCGAGGTTCAGGGCGGGAATACGGATGGATTTCAGCTTCTTCTCGAGCTGGGAAACCGGAGCTTCGACTTTTTTGCGTCCGGCATCACCGAGCAGGTTCTGGCGGACAGAGTCGTCGATCGTCTCGGGCAGGATGGGTGATGAAAATTTCCAGGCTGCCTCGCTTATCATGCGGTAGTGGGTATTGTAACGGCGGTTGTCTCCGAGAACCTTGACCCGGTTGTAGCAGGCGAGAAGGTTCTGGTTTGCATCATCGTTGTAGGGGTCGATGAGCAGGACATCGTTGAACTTGCGGATCGCTTTGGCGTACTCGTTGCGGGCTGCGAGCTTGCGTCCCTGCTCGAGCAAGACCTGGATCTGATACTCCTGATTGCGGTGATCAGGTTTGAGGGTGTCGATCGAAGTTGAGTTTTCAAACTCGAAAGCGACTTTGCGCTTCTCGTAGAAATTGATACGCGCCTCAAGCTGCTCGGCACGCTCCGGACAAAACTTGATAGCCTCTTTGCAAAGTTTGACAGCGCCGTCGTAGTCGTTTGATTCCGCCAGCTTATCAGCCTCTTTCATATCGACGAGAGCCTGCTCGTTGTAGCAGAGTGCGATGTAGCGGTCGCAGAAAGCGGTCTTTTTGGCGAAAATTGCGGAGTTGAACTTCTGGAACTCCTTCTTGGCTTCGATGTAAAGTTTGCTTGCCGCCATAAACTCGCCGTTCTGGAACGCCTTGTTGGCTTTTGCCACGATGGCATCGCCCCTCTGGTCGATTTCCTGACGTCCGATATCGGTACGGGTGGTGACTATCATTTTGTCTGCGGCGACACCGGCGGCTTTGTCTGCCAGCTGTTTGTCAACGTTTTTGTTCCACTCGTCAGCTTTGCTGTTCTTCGCTGCGGCAGTGAAGATGGTCGAACCGGCGAGGAGAACGATCGTGTATTTGGTAATGTTTTTCATGTTAAAGACTCCTCATCAACGGTTGAAATCCGGCATTCCGGTGGGTTTCGCGCTGTGAAGCGGAGTACCGTCGTTCTTCATCAGGCGCGCTGAGAGGAAGATCAGCAGATTGGTACGCTTCATAGTCTCACTTGAGCTCTGGAAGAGTCTGCCGACCAGCGGCAGGTCTCCGAGGAACGGTATCTTGTCGTTGACGGTCTGGCTCTGGGATTCGACCATTCCGCCGACCACGATGGTGTCACCATCTTTGATATGAGTGATGATGTCGAGATTGCGCTTGTAGAAGCGGGGCATGAAGATCGGATAGACCCAGTCGAAGTAGTTGCCGTCCTGAATTCCGATGACATGGAGATTCCACTTATCCTCGGGCATGGTCTCTGAACCTTCGAGAACCGCATAGCTGCTGGCATTGACCTTGAGCTGAACCTCGAGAGTCTCGTTGTCTGAGAGCAGACGGGGCTTGACATTGAACTGCATTCCCACAAAGGTGGAGTCTCCGAAGTCGGGCTGCGGAGGAGTGATGGTGACGTTGGTGATATTTTCAGTTGACTCAACATCAACCTCGAGCTCATCCCAGCTCTCGGGGAAGTAGTAGCTCTTACCCATGTTGACCACCGCACGGTTGTCATCTCCGGGACCCGGAGTCGCCTTGGTGATGATTTTCGGAGCGGAAACAGTCTCGGTACGGTTGTTCTGACAGAGAGCGTTGATGGTAAGATTGACCGTGAAGGGCACATCGGAACCGAAGGGGGTCTCAGTTCCGAAAAGGCTGGAGAAGAAGTTCCAATTCTTGACGATCGGAGTGCTCAGACTGCGGGTCGGTGAAAGGGTTCCGCCGATCAGGGTATTGATACCCTGTGAAAGGAACCACTGGGCGTTTTTGGTGGTTTTGCCGAGAATGGCATTGGCTCCGGTGTGGTCACCGGTCTGACCGTCAACGATAGCGACATTTGCGATCGCCCAATCGAAACCGAGCTCCTGATAGTCGCTCTCGCTGATTTCAACCGCCTTGACCTCAATCATCACGAGGGGGTCGAGCATACTGGAAATCTGACCGATAACAACTGAGAGCAGCTGCAGATTTTCAGGAGTATTGCGGACTGTGATCTCACCGCGCACCGGATCGTGGAACACTGATGAGCCTTCGGGGAAGTCGATAAGCCAAGTCTTGAAGCAGGCTTTCCACTTGTCGCCGGGAATCGATCTCTCGGCACCGCTGCCGGCAGCTGCCGGAGCACTGGTATCGAGCGCAGCCGCAGCTCCGCCGTCACCGCCCTCACCGCCGCCTTCGCCATCGGCTCCTGCGGCCGGAGCTCCCTCTTCGCCGCCGCCCTCACCGCCTGCGGCGGGAGCCTCGGCTTCGGCAGGAGCGACCATTGCACCCTCACCCTTTACCATACGGTAGAGGATGTCGGGAACTGAGAAGATACGCTCTTCCATTCCGCCGCGGGAAATTCCGCCGGAAAGAGTGACCCGACTGCCGTTGTCGCTGACAGTGTATTTGACTCCATCTTTGAACACATCGCTCCACTCACCTGCCTTGAGGCAGAGAACGCGCAGAACGGTGCTCAAAGGAACGTTGCTCAATGACATGGAAACAGTGACCTGATCAGCACCCGGAGGCAGGTTGTTTTCAATGACCACACCGGCTCCCTCTGAATCGTACTGCTTGCTGCGTGACTGAAGGAACTCGATGATACCCGGCAGATCTCCATCGTCGAAAACAAAGGTCGGGAAGATGATTTTGTCAAGTTTCTCTGCTCCGCTCACATCGGAGGATTTGTGCTCGACGGCACTGCCGCCCAGAGGTTCTTGTGTACCGCCGATGACCGGAAATACCGGCTCGACCCAATCCCAGTTGGTGACTGTACCTGCCTTGGCGGCACTCATCCGGCTGCGCTGGTTGCCGTAGTTGTAAAGTTTACGATAGATGAGTCCTGAAATCTCAACCGCCTCGACGTTGGTCGGGTCGATCAGGAAAACACTCTCTGCTTTGACCAGAGCATCGACATAATCCCCTGCCTTGTAGAGGGTCCTGGCTTCTGCAAGCAGACGTTTTATGCGATCGGCTTTGGCATCGAATTCGTTTTTGAAACTTGAGAGTCCCTGATCTTTTTTGAGTTTGCGGTTGTGGAGCATACCCATACAATAATTTTTGAATCTCTCAACCTCATCGTTGAGCAGGGAACAGCGTGCAGCCGCCTCGGATGAGATTTTGATGGCATCGTCGTAGCGACCCTCTGCCGCCGCCATGCGGGCGGTGCGCAGCAGGGTGTTGCCCCAGACACGGCGGGCATTGAAGAGCTCGCCGCTCACCTGATTGTAGCGGGAACGGGCGATGGAGGATTTGACCTCAGACATTTCAAGTTCGAGAATCGCAAGAACTTCCTCAAACAAAGCGACTGCCTTGTCGTACTGCTCCTTGCCCATGTGGTCACGGGCCTTGAGCAAAGTCTTATCCTGTTCGGCATAGTTTCTTTTGCTTTTTCCCTGATGGATTTCTGACGGAGTGTTTCTTTTGCTCTTCACTGCCGCAGCTTCACCGGAAAATGATGCAAATAATCCGGCTGCCAGCAATACTGCGAGCATATTGCGCGGCGTATTTTTCACCGATCCCATCTGCGTTACCTTTCCTTTTTACAATATAATATAATTTGTTAAAACAACGTCCACCGGTGCAGATGTCAAAGGACAGCTGCACCTGATTCCGGCATTTCGCCGACACCGGAAAAACGGCACAAAATCCGGACACACAATAAAGTGCGTCCAGAGTCATTCGTCATACTGTATCACCGGAATGCTTCAGCTTCAAGTCATTTCCGGGATTTCATATATATTTTTTTGTAATTTTCTTGAAAATTGGCAGTTTTTTGTCAATTTTCCGTGTTTTCCACATTGGTTGCCGGCTGCTCTGCAATCGGGAGAACACGGGAATCTTCAGGAATAGTTCCTTCGGATGTGATCTCCATTTTTTTACCCTTGGCATCGACTTCGGGCTTATCTTTGCCGCGGACATTTGTGCGGTGCAGAACTGCCATTTTCTTCTTGTCATCGAAGGAGTGCAGAATATAACGCTCGATTCCGGTCATGCGGTTGCCGAGCTGGAACTTCTGACCCGGAGCAAGCGCCATGCGGTTCGTCTCTTTGTCACGCTCTTCGGGAATAAGTCCGTCATCGACAAAGATCGGACGGCGGTCGCTTGAATACGCGGTTTTGCCGACCTGCATCTCAAGTTTATCCGGAGTGTATTTGGCATCGCCTCTCACCTGCTCCTCGAAGTAGGCGATTGACTCATCGACAAACTTATCGTCGGACTTGCCTTTACTTGCCTCTTTTGTATGCTTCTCGCTGGCGAGCTCCTCTTTGGTCTTGGCACGTTTGCGGCGGTCGATTTTGACCAGACGGTAGTTGCGTCCCTCGATTCGGATGTCGTCTCCGACCTTGAGCATACGGGTGGTGGTTCTCGGCTTGCCGGTGCGGCGGTTGATGCTCTGGATATTGAACTGGGCATCCCAATCTTTCACAACACTGCTGTTGTTATCCATCAACGCACGGAAACTTACCGGCAGCACCACGCGCGCCACTGCGTAAAGACGGAGTCTTGTCCACAACGGCGGACGGCTGCGCGGATTGGAGGGGTCGGTTTCCATGGTCATCTCATAATAGTTGGAAAATCCGTCTCCATCCTTGTCGTACTGCGCATCGAACGGGTTGTTGTTATCCAAATTGTTTTTGGATTCGTAATCGTTGGGCATTCCGTCACCGTCACTGTCGCTCTCAGTGACGACGTTGCGGCGGTACTTCGCCCTTTCCGGCGGCTTTTTGAGCAGAAGTCCGCACTCAGGACAATTCTTCTCATCAAAGAAGCTGCGGGGAACCAGTTTTCCGCAATTTTCTCCCGGGCAGATCGCCAGCGGCACAAACTGCACCAGGTCACTGTAACAGGTCTGCACCTTGAAACACTTGCGCATCTCGCCGCGCTGCCAGTCGAATTTGCCTGCCAGCCACTGCTCTGATACCTTTTTCTCATCCTTTGCAGTTCCCTTGTAGTCTGCCGCACGGACTCGGATCTTCAAATCCTCTTCGGTAACTTCACGGGTCTTATCAAGGGTATTCAACACAAAGATCATACTGACAATAAACACTACAAGCACTGCCAGAAGGATCAACTTCTCATAATGTTTTTTCAAAAAATCCACTTTATCACCCTCTTATATGCGCTCAATATAATCCACATCGATCACAGCGTGGAACTCTTTGATGTTTCCAAGCTCGATATCACCGTAGCCGTGACGCTCGTGCAGAGCAAGACTTTGCTCACGTTTACGCATTGCTTCGGCAACGGCATCCTGACTCTTCTTGAGTGCCTGACTGCGCTGCTCCTCTTCGATCTGCTTCTGGCGGGCGAGGCGGGCACGTCTGCCGCCGCCGAAAAGTCCGCCCTCCTGAGGTTGATCGGCCTGCTCTTCGCTGTTCTTGTTGACCTGCTTGACCTCGACGTAGCTCTTGATCTTCAAATCCTCATCCTGACCGTAGAGGAAGACGCTGCGAACGATGTAGAAGCGGTTATCCTGCTGCGCCTTGTCGAATGAGGCGGCAAGCTGGCGGATCGAGTCGAGAGTTCCTGTAACTTCAAATGTGTAGTGCGATATGCGGCAGCCGTTCTCTTCGACGAAGCTGGAACCCAAAGTCTCACCGCCGAATCCGCGGATGACGATGCCGTTGAAAGCCTTTATCTTGGAGTCAGCCACTCTGCCGATGATGTTGTTCAGGATCGCCGCATGACGGGCAATCAGGGGATAGTCACCTTTGGCAAATCCGCTCTGCGGAGCTACTATTCCGTAATTTTCGTCGCTGTTGAGACGCTCACCGAGACGGCGGGTCATGTTCTCGCAGGTCTTGGCGATAAATGCCTCAAGCTCATTTTTATCCTCGTTCATCGTGCGGGGGATACCCAGCTCGGCAAGGACTATCTCGTTGACGTAGCCTTCGATGTTCTCGGGCTCGATCCCGGCTTTGAGCGCAGCCTTGCGGAACGCATCTGCGGCAGCTTCCCAGTTGGGGATCTCGCTGCGCATCTTATCCCACTCCATGCGGCGCTGGGTCGGTGAAGCATCGCTTCTCACACGCTCGTTGTAGGTGTCGAGGAACTTCTTTGCCGCCTCATCGTAATTGTCGGTATCCTTGAGGTTGTAGAGAACTTTCAGGAACGCATTACGGGCGGAACGCAGAGGTGAATCAAACACCGGAGTGAGCTGATTGTAGAGTGCAACATACGCTTTGGTGTCGTCCTGGATCGGCTGTTTGTTGCCGTCAACCGGAGCAGGATAGACTTTCTGCAGCGTATGGATCTTGGTGCGCAGTTCTTCGGTCTCTTCGATGAGTTCGCTGATGCTGACCCACTCGATGATTCCGTAAACAAGCAATCCGAGGGCGACCACGATGGTGGAAGCGATGGAAAATACCAATATGACGTTATCTTTGACAAATCTGTTCATTTTCTCTTGAGCCTCCTTACTTTCTCACCGGATTGCGGAGTTTGAGGATGATCTCAAACCATGTCAGGTTGTCGCTCTCGCCGTTGCGCTGTTTCTGCTCACGGATCTCGGCAGATTCAAAGAAGGAGTTTTCTCCTTTGATCCGCTCGGTGAGTGCCATTTCCTGCAGGTTGTTGCCTTTGAGGATGAGGGTACATCCGCGCAGGCGCAGGTATCTCACCTCGGTGATGGCGGATACGGCGGCAAGACGTCCGCTCGCTGCGGAGATGTTGCCGTTCTCATCGGGGCTGCCGGTTTCACCCTGCTGCTGGTCGGAACTTGAGCCATCTTCACTCTTCGGCGGCGGCGGCTCGGTCAATCCCTCGATCGAGGTGTACCACATGATGTTGGGCGTGATTTTGTTGAGCTCGTTCAGCACGGTTGACCACTGATTGCGCTGGAGAATGTAGTTGCGCAAGCTCTCAAATCCGCCTTTATTGGCATCGAGTTCACCCTTGAGGGAGTTGATCTCACGCTGTTTGCTTTCGGTCTTGGCGACCTCGGCTTTCACCCGCTCGACACGCTTCTCGTTGAAGGCACGCAGACGGCTGATTCCGAGAGCCACAAAGAGCAGACAGACAATGAGGATGACGCTCGATATATAGAAGAATGGCTTGCGGCGGTCGAGATCGTGCTGTTTGCGGATGGCGGAGGGAAGAAGTGATATCGAAACCGGAAGATTCGGCATCGCTTCGAGAGCGTTTCCGATAAGCTCCTGCACCATCGGAGCAGTGCTCTGGAGCTCCTCACGGTCGATTCCCTCACCGATTCCGGTGATGCCGAAGGTGTTGAGGTACTTCACTTCAACACGCATCTTCTCGTTGAAAAACTCGGGAACGTAAGTCATGGTCGCAGCTCCTCCTGCGAGGATCATGCGTCCGGGCTGTCTGCCGCCGTGAGCTGAACGCCAGACGTTGATGGAACGGCTGATCTCTCCGTGCAGACGGGTCATCACGTTACGGGATATCTTGGAAATCATGGCGGCAAGTTCGGATTCAGGCTCCTCGTAGGCTCCGCCGAGAGCTACGAAACCGTAGCGGCGTTTGAGATCCTCAGCCTCGCTGATCTTGATGCTGAACTCTTTGGAGATCTGGCTGGTGATGGTGTGTCCGGCTATCGGAATGTTGCGCAGGAACACACGCTTGCCGTCGGATATGATCAAACTCGTGGCACGGCTGCCGATGTTGAGCAGAAGAGTGCACTCTTCCTCATCGATCTGACCTGCGGCGACCGCAGCGTTGTAGAGTGCAACAGGAGCAAGAGTCACTGAGACAACCTTTTTACCTGAATCGAGAATCGCATCGGTGTAGGGAGTGATGCTGTCTATCTTCATGGCGGCAAAAAGTGCCTCGTACTCCTCACGATCCTCGGTGACGGTCTCGACATTGCCATCGGCATCGGTGACCTCACGGGTCTCCTGCCACTCGTGGCGGAGCAGCTGATAATCCCACTCGATCTCGTTCATCGCATAGGGAACGGTCTGCTTTGCCTCGTACTCGACGACTTTGCCCAGGGCACTTGCGCTGCCCATGATCGCCGGAAGTTTTGAAAGTCTCAGAAATGCCGACTGCACTGAAAGTGAAAGACGCACGCTTTTTGCGGTAAAACCGTGCTCAGCAAGCATTGAGTTGTAAATTTCCCGGAAACCCGGCGGCTCCTCTTCGTAGCCATCTGTCGGAACCTCTATGCGGCGGAACGCAAACTTATCCATCACCATACCGCCTGATGCGGTATAGGTGAATTCAGCCATTTTGATGCTGTCACTGCCCACGTCGATCGCCAGAATTCTGTTTTCTGTTGCCATAACGCTTTTCCTGTTTGACCCTTATTATATTAAATATATAAAACTGCACAAAGCCGCCGCCGGTTTTGACCGGCAGTGCGGCTGAATATCTACTTCATCTGCGGCAGAACTCTGCCTGCCGGAGCGATCAAATCGTACCGCTCCGGATTTATCAATGCCCAGGGTGAACGGTTGCGGGAAAATACCGCTCCCTCGACCTTCCGGGAGCCGACCTGATTTTCAAGCCGGCGGAAATAATTATCCTTCTCTGTTTCGCTCCGTGCTCCATCGACACTGCTGTAACCCCTGCCCAGTTCCTGACCGTTTGCGGAAGTGAAAATCACCTCAACAAAGAAGTCCCGGGGCGAGAGCCGGTACGCCGGTCTCGGCGACCTGCCGTCGTTTTTGCGCGGACTCCGGCTGCGGATGTTCGTGTAGCGCGCAAGCAGGTGCGGAGGCACAAACATCGTTGCCGTATGTTTTTTGCCGTCAAGAGGAATACTCCAGAACAGCGTCGATCCGGAAAACACTCCGTAGATCGTCTCTTTTCTTATTCTGCCCGTCACCTCGGGGTAGGCGACCAGAACGTTCATTTTCACATTATCCAGCCACGCCCTGCTTTTGGCGATGGGCGTGGAGCGTTTGATTTTGCCGCTTCTGCTTTTGGCGGCAGGCTCTTTCACCACGCCGGGACTGAATACTGCTTCTATTACCAGATATTGTTCGTTTTCGAACAACCCTCCGCCGTTGAGCACTCCGCCGGTGCGGGTGCGGTAGGTCGGAGCGTGTTCAAAAGAGAGCTTGACCTTGACTTCGCCGAATGACGGCGTTTCAGCTGACAGCAGCAGAGCTGTCACACTGAAAATCGCAGCCATCGCCCTCTTCAACATGGTTCCGCAAATTCCATTACTTGGATTTCGGAGCGGCTGCTTTGGCTTTTGCCTCAACCTTGGCGGCAGCTGCCTCTGCTTTCTTTTCGACCTTCTTTACCGCCAGCTCTTTCTCAAGTGCTGAATCGGAGGAGTCAACTTTGTAACCGTGTCCGATAAGCACTGCCAGAGTGAGGCAGAGGACGAAGAAGAGTGCGGTCATCCAGACGGTGGCTTTGGTGAGGTGACTGCTGGCTTTACCGCCGAAGACAGACTCACCGACTCCGCCGAATGCAGCTCCCATTCCGCCGGACTTTGCCGGCTGGATGAGAATGATCCCGATGAGAAGCAGCGAGACCACTACTACAAGTGCGTAGAGAAAAACCAGTAACATATTTTCAGTTTCCTATTGTAAAATTCAGCAACCCATTGCTTCGCTGATGAGTGAGAGGAAGCTCTCGGCATCGAGAGCGGCGCCGCCGATGAGTCCGCCGTCGATATCCTTCTGAGCGACCAGCTCGCGGGCGTTGGCGGGTTTCATGCTGCCGCCGTACTGGATGCGCATGGCTTCAGCGGTCTCAGCTCCGAACATGGCGGCGAGCTCGGCGCGGATGAAGGCGTGGGCTGCCTGAGCCATCTCAGGAGTTGCGGTTTTGCCGGTTCCGATGGCCCAGACGGGCTCGTAGGCGATGACGATCCTGGCGGCATCTTCTGCGCTGACGTTGGCAAGTCCGCCGCGGATCTGAGTTGAGAGAACCTCTTCGGTCTTGCCGGCTTCACGCTCTTCGAGCAGCTCACCGATGCAGACGATCGGAATAAGTCCGGCAGCCAGAGCGGCGGCAAGACGTTTGTTCACGGTCTCGTCGGTCTCGCCGAAATACTGGCGGCGCTCGCTGTGACCGATGATGACATATTTGACACCGCTGGTGACGAGCATATCGGCGGAAATCTCACCGGTGAAAGCTCCGTTGGCTGCCCAGTGGATGTTCTGAGCTCCGACTCCGATATTGCTGCCGGCGGCGGCTTCGACAACTGCTCCGATGGTGGTGAACGGAGGGCAGACCACGATCTCGACGTCATTGAATGCTGCGCTCTTGGCTTTCAGTGCCTCGACGAGAGCAACGCCCTCGGCGGCATTTTTGTTCATCTTCCAGTTTCCGGCGATGATAACTTTACGGCTCATTTTTCTTTTCCTTTATATTGTATTTGGCTGTTAAAAATCCAATTTTTATATTTCCGGAACCATCTTGCCGACAAATTCCGAAAAAAATACGTTCACAAAATAGCACACTTTTGTCAATTTTGCAAGTCTTTAAGGCATAACAATCTGTTATTTCTTTGATTTGACAGCTGTTCCGACGCCGTGAACCGACCTTTTCCAAAATATCCAGAGAGTCCAGATGCCGCTTGATTTTGTGTGTATCGAGAGATTTTCGACTTCATCGGCTCCGAGACGCTTCGCCTGCAAATCGAGCATTTTTCTCATGTGTTTTTTTTCGACACGGTTCCGGAATGTGTCATAATCACGGTTGTTCGGACGGTTCTCTTTACCCGACCACAGCGGAATATAGTAAAACAGAAACACTCCTGAGTTCATACCCTGCAAATGGGCGACCACTCTTTTGCCGCTTGCGCTGCGCTCTCCGGGAGCGGCTTTGATTTGCGTGACCGTCGAAGTAACACATCCGGAACACAAAAGCAAGACGGCAGAAAGCACAGGTAAAAAACGCTTCATTTTTCAATTCCTCCTGACACCGTATATGCGGCACATATATTTTTCATCGCCCTCCGGACACACTTATCCATGGCGGAGGCGGCTGAAGATGCAGTGGTGAATTTCTCCTTTTCAGTGAACACTTTGGTCACGGATTTTCCCGCTTTTTCAAAAGTTACCGCCAATCTCAGGTTTGCGCTTTTGCCGGGCAGATCGAACTCGAAGCGTTCGATGCGGCACAGGATATTTGCGGCATCGCTGCTGCGGTCGGCAAACACCATATCAAAGGTGCGCTTGAGCATCTGTTCCGGAGAAAAGAGCCAGCAGTTGCGCTCATCGGCGACTATCAGATTCCCCTCTTTTCTGTAAAGGAAACGTCTGTCTGCTCCTGAGAGGTCGCTGATGCGGATGCGGTGCACTGCTTTCGGGCACTGCGGAAACTCAGGTGAGAGATCATACACATTGCGCGAGTTCCCCTCCTGACTCCTGAAAACGCATCCGCTCAGCGCCATCAGGCTGAGCAGCAGCAGCGGCAAAACACTCTTCTTCATTCTGACCTCAGAAACAGGTAACTTTTCCGGGCTCGGCGACGAAGGTTTTTTCATCGCAGGTGAACCAGACCCGCTGACAGGTCGGATTATACACCTGAGTGTTATCCACATTGAAAATCAGACTGCGCATTGCACAAATATAGCGGACAATTTCCATATTTGTGGCGTACCAGACATCATCTTTTCCGCTGACTTTGCGGCAGAACTCCTCGATGATTCCCCAGTTGTTTTTGGGCTCTTCACGCTCGAACTCGTAGCTGTGGCCCCAGACATAAAAAACAGGCATGGTGTATTTGCTGTTGATGAACTGGTCGGCGAGCTCCATCAGACGGGCATTGGCGTGGTGGCAGGTCGGATGCCACATGAGAAAGTTATCCGGAATACCGAGCTTCTCGGTGCTGACGGTGGTGCGGCAGTACTCTATACCGAGCACTTCGAGCTGCTTGACGATCTCTGAGTTGTACGTTCCCATCGGGTAAGACATTCCGGTAACGGGATAGCCGCAGAGACGCTCCAGATTACGGCGGTCTTCCCAGACCTCATCGACGACTCTCAGACTGCTGACCCGCTCGAGGAACGGATGCGTAACAGTATGGCATGACACCTCGTGACCGCTGTAAAGCTCTTTGACATCCTCACTCTTTACCCAACCATCCTTGCCGAGATTGCCGGAATTGAGGTGGAAAGTTCCACGGATACCATACTTATTAAAAATTCCGACCAGGCGGTAGTCCGCCTTTTTGCCGTCATCGTAGCTCATGGTCAGGACTTTGGTTTTGCTCTCAGGATAGAGAAATCTCACTCTGCGCATAATTTCACCTCTTATTTCAGCAGATTTACCAAATCAGGAATTATTTTTTCAAAGCACACTCCGTACCAGTGTTTTTCGTCGGTAGCCTCAATGGCAAGGCAGACCGCATCGGCGGCTATCGCAGCTGATTCCAGTGCGGATTTTCCTCTCATCAAAGCTCCGGCAAAGACGCTGGCGAAGAGATCGCCCGTTCCGTGGGAACTGCGGCTCAGGCGGGAATTGAAGTCGTACTCGATTTTTTTGCCGTCGCTCACGGCACAGCCGACCAGACCGGGCTCAAAGGAAACTCCGGTAAGCACCACATTTTTTGCTCCGGTTCCGTGCAGACGCTTCACCAGTCCCTCGATATAGGATTTATCGTAACCCTCGAGGCGGCACTCCTCATTGAGCAGGAACGCAGCTTCGGTGAGGTTCGGCAGTATGTAGTCCGCTCCGTCGCAGAGCCGGCACATCTTCGCCGGAAAATCCGCTCCGAAGCCCGGATACATTTTGCCGTTATCAGCCATCACAGGGTCAACTATTCTCACCGCTCCCTCTGCGGCGCAGCTCTTCATTATGCTCAGTATCGGATCGATCTGGTTTTCGCAGACGTAACCGGTGTAGAACGCATCAAACTTGAGTCCGTTCGCCTGCCAGCTCTTTTCGATATCCGCCATGTCGCCCGTCAAGTCACGGAATGTGTAGCCGGTAAATCCTGCAGTGTGGGTCGAAAGCACCGCAGACGGAAGTATCACCGTCTCTATTCCGCAAGCTGATATCACCGGAAGTGCCACTGTGATCGAGCACTGACCGAAGCAGGATATATCCTGTATTGTCAATAATTTTTTATCCATAGTTCTTACCTTATATATTGTTTTTTAATTTTACCGGGCGGGAAAATCATATACTTTTTCAAAGAGGTCGCCTATCTTCTGCAACGCCTCGACTTCGTTGCCGCCGTCAGCGCAGAGTTCCGCCCTGGTTCCGCAGGCAAGACCGAGGGAGATCAGAGCAAGGATTCCGTTGAGCTCTATCTCCTCGCCGGAGGTGAGTATGGAAAATCGGGTTCCGGAAAACTCCCCGTTGATCGCATTCAGGATCACACTTGCCGGACGGCAATGGATTCCCGCCGTATTGCGGATACAGACTGTTCTCTTTTGCATGGTTTTTCCTCTTTATAGTTTGGTGACTGGATCACTTTTTCTTCAATCAAAATCAAGTTTGAACAGGTTTTCACTAAGTTCTGAGGCAAATATATCACCCAGCTCCTGCGCCGATTGTTCGCATTTTGTTTCATCACTGCAATCGAATGCCTCTCTGACGAACTGGCGCAGGTCGTGGATCACCAGTGTGCAGGGCAATTTGTTTCCGGCAGCTCCGGCAAGCAGTTTGCTGCGGCACTCTCCGAGCACTGCCCCTGTTTCCATCGCCTGTGGATAGACCAGCAGTTCCGTCGCTGGGCAGCTCACATCGTAGTGATTGGTGAATTTTTCCATATATATATGGAACTTCACACACGGGAATATCGCCGTTATGCACTCGATATCCACCACCTGTTTTTCCCACAGCACTCTGGATTTTTCACTCAGCTGTTCCGGAAGTTTTTCCAACTGCTCAATATCAAGTTTATGCAGCTCCGGCAGCTCGGATACCGTGGTGTTCACCGCATGTTTGGCAAAGTGGCGCGCCAGCTCAAGGAAAAGATGCGGTGACGCCTTTTCCACGCCGATTTTACGGGCTGAAGCCACCACCTCGGATGCCACCTTTTCCAGCCTCTCTTCACCGCAACCCAGATGACGGCGCAGAAACTGCACCATCCCGGCAGGCTCCGCCGTCAGCAGCTCTTCTTCAAAATCAACTCCGTTCCGGTACTCCTCTGCCGCCACGGGGAAGCCCGTCTCTTCGAGCAGTCTCACCACCGCCGCATCTATCTCGCCCCGGTCGAACACCAGATCGCTCTTCAGCTCTCTGCGGTTCAAAAGTGCGTACTCAACCGCAAGCGTTATATCGTCTGATATACCGCTGTCGCCGATGCAATGCTCGAGGCGGTCCCGCAACTCGCCTGCCGAAAACATCGTGCGTGTTCCATCCTGCTCCCGGATGTAGATTATGTACTCGCTGTTGAAACTGTTCATTTTTGGAGTTTTTTTGTTCTATTTTTTTGTTTGGGTTGGGGGGTGGTTGGTTTGACTATACTACTATTTTTTTATTTTACTATATTTCTATTTTTATTTTTATTTTTTTCTTGTTTTGCTTTGCAAAACTCGGGTTATGAGCTTCGCTCATGGCGGGGGAAAACCTTTGTTGAAACAAAGGTTCTTCCCCCGTGCCCCCTTTCCAAAGAACTTTTTACTTCAGGTTCAGGATGTCCTGCATATCGTACAAGCCCGGCTTCGCCGTCGCCAGAAACCTCACCGCCCTCAACGCTCCGTTCGAAAACATATCCCTGCTCGACGCCCGGTGCGTAAGCTCTATCCTCTCTCCGTTCATTGCGAAGATCACTGTGTGGTCTCCCACCACATCTCCGCCTCTCAAACTGTGCATCCCGATCTCTTTGCCCGGACGCGCTCCGATCACTCCCTCTCTGCCGTGGCGGATCACTTCCTCATCCCACCCCCTGGCTTCGCAGACCGCTTTCGCCAGCATCATCGCAGTTCCCGACGGAGCATCTTTCTTTTGGTTATGGTGCATCTCGGTGATTTCGATATCGCAGTTGTCTCCCAGCAATCCCGCCGCTTTTTTGGCAAGACTCATCAGCAGATTTGCTCCGACACTCATGTTGCCCGCCTGCACGATCTTTGCACCCTTTGCAGCAAGTTCACCAAGTTCGCTGAGCACCTCTTTCGGAAGTGCAGTAGTTCCGATGACGATCGAAGCACCCTTTGCAGCAGCCTCTCTCGCCAGCTCGATCACTCCGCCCGTGGCAAAGGTGATGACCGCATCGGTTCCCTCAGGAAGTCCGGCTGCGGCTGTTGTGATTGCCACTCCGCTCCCGATTCCGCAAGCCACACTTCCGGCATCACTGCCAAGAAGCGGACACCCTTTTATCTCGAATGCTCCGACCAGTTTGAGGTCGTCTGAGTGGAGTATATTGTCGATCAGGCGGCGGCCCATACGTCCTGCCGCTCCTGCGATTACTACGTTGATCATGGTCGTGTTCCTCAGTTGACTTTGTCTTTCACCAGCACATCGTGGGCTCCGCCCTCGACCAGACTTACTCCGCTCACCAGCGTGAGTTTGGCTTTTTCCTGCAGCTCAGGAATGGTCAGTGCTCCGCAGTTGCACATGGTCGAGCGGATTTTGCTCAGGGTGATTTCCAAATTGTCGTGCAGGGGACCTGCGTAGGGAACATAACTGTCAACACCCTCGACGAATGAGAGTTTCTTTTTGCCGCCCATATCGTAACGCTGCCAGTTGCGGGCACGGGCACTGCCCTCGCCCCAGTACTCTTTCATGAAGGTACCGTTGATCATGACTTTGTTGGTCGGACTTTCCTCGAAACGTGAGAAGTATCTGCCGAGCATACAGAAGTCTGAACCCATCGCCAGTGCCAGCGTGATGTGGTAGTCGTGCACGATTCCGCCGTCGGAGCAGATCGGAACATAGATACCTGTCTCTTTATAGTATTCGTCACGGGCTTTCGCCACGTCGATGACCGCAGTCGCCTGACCTCTGCCGATTCCTTTAGTCTCACGGGTGATGCAGATAGAACCGCCGCCGATACCGACTTTGACGAAGTCTGCTCCCGACTCGGCAAGGAAACGGAATCCATCTTTATCAACCACGTTGCCGGCTCCGATCTTCACCGTGTCGCCGTATTTCTCACGCACGAATGCGATGGTGCGTTTCTGCCACTCGGTGTAGCCCTCGCTCGAGTCGATGCAGAGGATATCAGCTCCCGCATCGACCAGTGCCGGAATACGCTCCTCATAGTCACGGGTGTTGATTCCTGCGCCCACCACGAAGCGGTGTTTGCTGTCGAGCAGCTCGAGCGGATTCTCTTTGTGCTGGTCGTAGTCCTTGCGGAACACGAACGCCACCAGTCTGCCGTCTTTATAGACCACCGGCACGGAGTTGAGTTTGTTATCCCAGATGATATCGTATGCCTCGGCAAGGGTCACTCCCTCGGGGCAGGTGATGAGTTTGTCGATAGGAGTCATGAACTCACGGCACGGAGTATCAAGAGCAGTGTGTCCGATGCGGTAGTCACGGCTGGTCACTATTCCGAGCAGAACTCCGTTGGCAGTTCCGTCATCGGTCACGGCGATGGTCGAGTGGCCGTTCTTCTCTTTGAGCTCAAGGATATCCGCCAGAGTACCGTCAGGACGGATATTTGAGTCAGACGGAACAAATCCCGCCTTGTAGTTTTTCACCCTGCGGATCATCGCCGCCTGATTGAAGATGGTCTGGTTTCCGTGGATGAAAGAGACTCCGCCCTCCTTCGCCAGAGCGACAGCCATGCGGTCGTCAGAGACTGCCTGCATGATCGCCGACACCAGCGGGATATTCAGCGACAGAGCCGGCTCCTCGCCTTTGCGGAATTTCACCAGCGGAGTTTTCAGAGATACCGCCTGCGGAATACACTCCGCACTTGAGTATCCGGGAACGAGAAGATATTCACTGAAGGTATGTGATGGTTCATCGTAATAAAAAGCCATGGTCCTGAGCTTCCTTTCGTTATTTTATTTGAAATTTTGACATATATCTATAAAATTAATTTAATATACACACTCTTGGTGTGAAATTCAAGAAAAATAATGCTTCAAGAGTGAAAAGATGAAAAACTTTATCGCTTTTACTTGACTTTTGCTCTAAAAGGCGTTTATTAATAAGATGACAATTTGAATATAGGATATCGCTTATTATGGAAAACAAAGTTATATATTTCGACAACAATGCCACTACCCAGGTAGCTCCTGAAGTTCTTGAGGCGATGCTGCCCTACTTCTGTGAACGCTACGGCAACCCGTCAAGCATCCACCGTTTCGGAGGCAGTGTCGCCGCTGAAATCGAAAACGCCCGCTCCAAAGTGGCGGAGCTTATCGGAGCCACCTACCGTGACCGTGACGGCATCGCCACCGAGATCATCTTCACCAGCTGCGGAACCGAGAGCGACAATGCGGCAGTCAACTCCGCCATCGCCACCAATCCGGAGCGCAGAAAGATCGTCACCTCAGCGGTCGAACACCCCGCCATTTTAAGCTGCCTCAAAAATTATGAGCGCAACGGCATCGAAGTGGTGAAAGTTCCGGTCGATAACCGGGGACGTCTCGATATGGAGTTTCTCAGAAACGCCGTCGATGAAAACACAGCCCTCGTCACCATCATGTGGGCGAACAACGAGACCGGAACCATCTTCCCGGTCAAAGAGTGTGCAAAAATCGCCCACAGCAAGGGAGCACTCTTCCACACCGATGCAGTCCAGGCTGCCGGAAAAGTGAAGATAGATGTGGAAGATACCGACGTGGATTTCCTCAGCATCTCGGGGCACAAACTGCATGCACCCAAAGGAATAGGAATTCTTTACGTCAAACGCAAACTGCGTTTCATGCCCACCATTTACGGAGGCCATCAGGAGCGTCTGCGCCGCGGAGGCACTGAAAACGTTGCATCCATCATCGGACTCGGCAAAGCGTGCGAACTTGCCATTTCCAATCTTGAAAACGAGCAGCGTGAGCTTGCCGCCATGCGTGACCGGCTCGAAGAAAAAATCAAGAGCTCCATTCCCAAAGTCCACGTCAACGGAGACCTCGACAACCGTCTGCCCAACACCAGCAGCATAAGTTTCGAGTACATCGAGGGCGAGTCGATACTGATGTTCCTCGATATGCAGGGCATCTGCGCTTCGAGCGGAAGTGCCTGCACCACAGGAAGTCTCGAGCCCTCGCACGTTCTGCGCGCCATGGATATTCCCTACACCTCAGCTCACGGAACGATACGTTTCAGTCTTTCAAGATACAACACGATGGATGAGATCGACACCGTTGCCGCAGCTCTGGTGCCGGTAATTGCAAGACTCCGTGAGATCTCCCCCTACTGGAACGAGGCTGAAAAATGAGTGAGCAGCCGCAGATAGTCTTTCCCCTCGACTGGGAGTTCCGCATCGTCTCAATGGCGGATAAAGTCAATGAAGTACAGGCTGTTTCGCTCGGTATCCTGCACCGGACCGACGGGAAGGCAGTCATAACCCGGGGACTCGAATCCAAGGGCGGAAAATACATCACATTGCGTGCATTGTGTCACATTGAAAACCGTGAGACTCTCAAGTGCGTTTCCGACGCTCTTGCCGCCGTTGACGGTGTAAAAATGTTGATATGATGCTTTTTTTTGACAAAAATACACAAAATTTTTCAATAATCATTTGAAAAATGTGTCTTTTGGTGATACAGTTTAGCAAGTGTATGTCTTAAAAAAATAAAGTTTAACATATTTGGGAGTGTAAGGCTATGAAAATTGCCAATATCGTGTTGAGTATTCTTATTCTGTTGTTTGCAGCTGCAAGTGCTGTTTTCTCTTACTTTCTCTTCGAGAAGCGCAGCCAGTTCGTTGACGGATGGGCGAAGATGGCAGTTGCCATCAACAAGACCGCCGTCCAGCTCGACCTTGACAGCGGAGCAAAGAAGCTGGCTGATGAGCTGAATCCCTCGACTCTCTCACATGAGAGCTACGCTGAACTCGACAGCCGTCTGCCCAAGCTGGCGGAGCGTGCCGGTCAGGTAGTGGTCTCCAGAAACGCCCTTGCCTCAGCACTTTACAGCATTGCCAATGCAGTCAACGCCAAGAAGCTCCCGAGCGAGAAAGCACTCCGCGGGCTCAACACCTACGATGCGAGCAAGGATGCGGTCATCAACGCTGTTGCCGATACCATCCGCAACCGTGACTCACAGTACAACAGACTCTCACAGCTCTCACAGCGTTATCTCCAGACCAGAGTTGACGTCAAGGCTCTCAAGGATGGAAAAAACACGGCACTTGCAACCCTCGAAAACTCACTGAAAGAGAACAAGACCCGCCGTACCAAGTACGAATCCGGACTCAACTCGGTTGCCGTCAAAGTCGGTACTGCCAGGCTCAGCAACAGCAATTACGCAGGCTCTGTTGACAATATCGTCAAGGGAGTGGAAAAACTCCGTCAGCGTCAGATTGCCACCGCAAAAGATCTTAAAAACACTCAGGCCAAACTCCGTGACAGCGAGAGAAAGCTCAAGCAGAGCAACGCCAAGATCGCCAGCCAGAGCGCAACTATCAAAAACCGTGACAGCCAGATCAGAGATCTCAAACGTGCCCTCGGACTTGCTCCCGCAGCCGAAGTCCGTCTGTGGCAGGATGGTTCAGCCGAAGCCCGCAAACAGCTTGAGGGTAAAGTCCTGAGTGTCAACAATGATTACGGTTATATTTCCATCGACCTCGGCAAAGCAACCAGAGTCACCCAGAAGGTCGGCAACCGTCAGATCAAGATCGATCCCCAAATCGCCAAGGGACTTGAGCTGGTCATCGTCGATGGCTCACTCAAAGAGGGTGCAAAATTCATCTCCAGAGTCAAAGTTGACGAAGTCGGAGCTGACTGCTCGACCGCCAACATTCCTGCCGGAAGCAAGGATATCAAAGTCGGCTACAAGGTCTATTGGCAGCCTGCAAACTGATGGAGGATGCAACACATGCTGAAATCCAAATATTTTATGATCGTCATGGCGATAAGCTGCCTCTTTCTGGCGGCGGGACTTGCCTTCAACATTATTGAAATGAACGACTACAATCTCTTCAACACTCTGGTCGAGCGTTTCTCGAAATAATATGCGTATTGCATCTTTGATTCTGCTGTCGGCTGTGGTTATCACGGTACTGGCGGCGGGCTGCACCGAGAGAGAGAGAATGGGATACAGTGCCATTCCGCAAAACTCTCCGGGAGCGTGGGAAATGAGTCCGTACGGCGACCTGCGCAACTGAAGCCCGACAGAAAAACAAAGTGCGGTGTACTCCGAAAAGGTACACCGCTTTTTTTCCCTGAATATCGGAATTTGAAGCGTTGAAGCAAAGCAGTTTTTTTTCTGGCAGCGCAAAAAATTCCTGAAGTACCGCATCTGCCGCAACTCCGACGAACCGCCCGTCGGCAGATGCAGTGCAAAACAGGGTCGAAAGCGTGCCAAAAAGGCAAGTATTCGGCTCGGCTTATTAGCATCGATGGATGCAGTGCGAGGCAAGGTCGAAAGCGTGCCCAAAAGGCAAGTCTTCGGTTCAGCTTGTCAGCATCGATGGATGCAGTGCGAGGCAAGGTCGAAAGCGTGCCCCGAAGGCAAGTCTTCGGTTCGGCTTATTAGCATCGATGGATGCAGTGCGAAACAAGGTCGAAAGCGTGACCAAAAGGGCAAGTCTTCGGTTCGGCTTATTAGCATCGATGGATGCAGTGCGAAACAAGGTCGAAAGCGTGACCAAAAGGGCAAGTCTTCGGTTCGGCTTGTCAGCATCGGCAGATGCCGTGCGAGGCAAGGTCGAAAGCGTGCCAAAAAGGCAAGTCTTCGGTTCAGCTTGTCAGCATCGATGGATGCAGTGCAT
>JAFVZB010000004.1 GCA_017508385.1 Lentisphaeria bacterium
GGATGCAGTGCGAGGCAAGGTCGTGTTTTGCGTATGAGCAGCTGAGGGAGTGTACGACTGTACATGACCGAAGCAGCGCAGTAGCAAGGCACGAGATTGTCCGCAATGCGCCGCCGCCGGTCGTCTTTCTTCTTTACGCCTCTGACTGTACATGACCGAAGCAGCGCAGCAGCAAGGCACGAGATTGTCCGCAATGCGCCGCCGCCGGTCGTCTTTCTTCTACCTGCCCTTGTCCCTTTATTGTTCGGGATACTGCCAGATGATTTGATTTTTTCCGGCGGAAAGGATGAAACGCTCCTTTTCCTTTGCCAGGCGCAGGGCGGAGTATTTCAAAATGCGGACTCCTGTGACGGCGGAAACATTTTTCAGCACCCGCTCTGACGGCTCATCGGCGGAACAGATATCATTTATTCCCTCCGAAGTCAGGATGAAGGCGCAGAGCGATGTTGCGGCGTGATTTTCAAGCTCGGCACTGCTGAGTTTATCCTGAGGTGAGTTATCGGTTATTTTTCCCTCGGGAGCTTTGCCGTCAGGTAAAAACAGCATACAGCCGGAACACATCACAAGCATGACGGCGGCAAAAAACACCCTGCTCATTCCAAATCCCTCCGGCGGGGACGGATACACACTGTGTTGCATCTCGGGCAGCGGCAGAGGTTGATATCCTCTTCGAGCAGAAACGGACGGCGGCACTTTTCGCAGAAAAATAGGCGGCTGCTGAAGTTGCGCCGCTCACGCCTCTTCACCCGTGAGTTTTCCCTGATCCACAACACCGCCAGAAACAGCAGGAAACAGAGCAGATATCCGACAAAGGCATCAGCATAAGATATTGCGTTCATTTTTTCTGCTCCATCCAAATCACGGTTATGGTTCTGTTTCCCCCGATACCGGCATCGAGCAGGGCTTGTATGGCAACTCTATCCTGGGTTTTCCCGCTCGGCTTGAGTATCTCCACCACCTGAAACTCTCCCTTTTTCCGCAGGAGATAGCGGCTCTCGCCCGGAGTCGGGTCTTTTATTTCCGGGATCTCGACCGTCATTTCCCTGCCCCGCTCATCGAGCACCACCGGTGCGGTTTTCAATGGCGCAGCCGGAGTTTCAACGGCGGGAACTCCGGTCACTTTCACTGCCGGAAATTTTATCTCTTCATATTTTTTGTGCGTGAGCTCAGGCAGGTCAAGACGGGGTTTCACTTCCGCCACCGAGATTTCCGTTCTCTTTTTGGGCGGAACAAAACTGGTAAATCCCACCGGCGAGTCGCCGCGCACCGCAAGTTTCGGGTCGTGCCAGATCACCCATTTGCCCATTGCCTCCTGCTGTTTTTCCGGCAGGGAGGGGAGATTCAACAGTGTTACCTTTGAACTCCCGGGAGTCTCTGTTTCCGCAGTATCCTTGTACTTGAACACTCCGAAAAAGAGCAAATGCGCCGCAACTGCGACAGCCAGTGCCAGAAGCACCTCTGCCCATCCCGGAAGCAGCTGCTTGCGGTAACGCCACTTGCGTTGATAATTGCGGCTCTTTACATTCATCTTACTATTTTTCTATTATCACTTCACTGCGTTTCACCGGAGGCATCACTGCGATAAATGAGGGCAATTTGGCAGCCTCAGCCGCCGCCATGACCTGCGTTACCGTGTCGAACGGAACTCTTCTGTCGGCGCAGATGATGATACTGCGGCGTTCAAGATTTTCGGGGATGCGGAAAAACTCGTGCTTCAACTCCTCGAAGGTGACGGGCTTGTCTTTGAAGTAAAAACGGCAGCTCATTCCCGGTTTTGCAGGAGCTGTTACCGATACGACAAAACGCTCCAGCTCAGCGACTTCGAGTGCGGCGATGCGGGGAAGCTCAACTCCGATTCCCGGAATTCGTATGAAACTGCTGGTCAGGGCAAAAAAGAGCAGTGCCAGAAAGAGCACGTCGAGCAAAGCGGTCAACTCGGGCCACTGGCTGAAATATTTGAGGCGGCTGCGGTAACGCCTGCGCTGCAGGAGTTTGCGTTCAAAATTCATGGATGACATCGTCAATCCTCCGTTTCCTCTTTGCGGTTTTCACGCTCGAAGAAGCTGATTATCTCGATGGCGGCTCTATCCATCTCAAGGGTGATGGTGTCGATGCGTGAAAGAAGATAGTTGTACGCCACATAGCAGGGAATCGCACCTGCAAGTCCGGCGGCACTGGTGATAAGAGCACTGGTGACGGCTCCGGAAACCGCTGAGGCTGAAAGGAACTCGCTTGCCCTCACCACTTCAAACGCCTGGAGCATACCGACGACCGTTCCGAGAAATCCGACCAGCGGCAGAATAAATCCGATGGTGCCCAGGAGTTTCATTCCCCGCTCGAGACGGGGTATCTCGTTGAATGCGGCGTCGTCGATGGCACTGCGGATATCCTCGTCGCCCTGCTGTTTTGCGGCAATGGCGGCACTGAGCATGCGGGCGACAGGGCCGGGAGTGTTGTCGCAGAGTGAGACTGCCTCGATAAAACCGTGCCGGCGGAGCACGTTGAAAATACCCCGCAAAAGCTCACGGACACTGATTTCCTCACGGTGAAACTGCAGTGTCTTTTTCAGCACCACGGCAAGAGCAATCATATCGAGCGCAAGAATGATCCACATCACAGGACCGCCGTCTTTCATCAACTTCATAAAAAGCATTTAGTATCTCACTCCTCTGTTGAGTAACTTTTGACGCTCCCGCACTTTCATTTGCAGCGTCTTGAAATCACGGGTGCTGTTTTCATATCCTAACTTGCGGTAGATCCAGAGCAGCTGTTCTGCTTTGGAGCCATCGGTCAATTCCTCATCACTCAGGGCTATTTCGATGGCGGAATACGCTGCGCGCTCACACCATGTCTGATTCGGAACAACTCCTGACTGCCTCAGGGTCAGGGCAAAATTGAGGGTCTCTTCGTAATCTTCGAGTGCCTTTTCTTTGTCTCCGGCGGCTTCGTGACAGCGGCCCGCCTTATACATCGCCTGAACTTGCATGTCTGCCACCGGAGCGGTCTCGGCGATTTGACGGTAAAGCTCCTCAGCCGATGCGAGCACCTCTTTGTCGTTGTTCTGCAAATAGATGGAGTAACG
The DNA here is from genome assembly GCA_017508385.1 of Lentisphaeria bacterium. Taxonomy (GTDB): domain Bacteria; phylum Verrucomicrobiota; class Lentisphaeria; order Victivallales; family Victivallaceae; genus UBA1784. The sequence continues at coordinate 3,083 of JAFVZB010000004.1, forward strand.
GCAATCGGCAAGTCTGCCCGCAACGGCACTGCCGAAAACTCCCTCTTTTACCAACTCGTGCGCCCTGAGGAAGTTTTTCTCGGCACTGACAAAATCGTTGTAAATATCACAGCGGATATTTCCGGCAAGAAGATTTGCCTCGGCGAGCACGGTGCGGTCGGCGGAAAGTTTTTCCATTTTGTCAAGTCCGCTCAGAGCCAGGTCAAACTCTCCGAGTCTGAAGTGTATCCGTGCCGTCAGGAAGATGATATCTGACCGGGAATTGAGCTGCGGATTTTTCCCCTCTGAGGAGTAATCCAGAACCAGAGTCAGTGCCTCTTTTGCTTTGTTTTCGCCAAGAAGATACTCGCTCAGGGTGAGAACTCCGGCGGTAAAGGCATCATCTCCGCCGCTCAGGGTCGAGAGCTTTTTCAACTCCTGCTCCGCCTCGGCTCTCATGCCGGCACGGCAGAAGTAGTCGAGAGCGAAAAAGCGGGCGGCTCCGGTGTTGGGGTGTTTGGGATATTTATCGGCAAATGCCACAAACTCTTTGGCGGCGGCGGCGTAGTTTCCCTCTTTTCCTGCAAGACGTGCCGCCTGAAAGTGCGATTGGGAAACGTATTGGCTTTCGGGATATGCCGAGATGAAATCAAGGTACTTGCGGCGCACTTCGGCACTCTTTTTTCCGGTTATCAGGAATATCTCGGCGGTGACGAATGCGGCAAACTCGGCGTAGGTTTTATTTTCCGAGCGGCTCAGAGTCTCGGCAAAACTCAACTCGTTTCCGCTCAGGGCGTTCTGCATACTCTTGGACTGCAAAAGACGGTATGCGGCAAGCTCTTTGGTGGAGTTGAGACGCTCGCCTGCGGCAAGCTCACTTAAAATTGCGTCTGCACGGGCAAACTCCTTGCGGCGCATAAAAAATCCTGCGTATTTCAGCTTGGCTTCGTCACGGGATGAGGGGGAGGAGCTCAGGGAAACACACTTTTCAAAGAGGCTCTCGACATCGCTCCACACTCCTGCCGCCTCGGCTGCGGCTGCTCCGCCGAATGCGGCTGAACAGCGTTCCTCGGGAGTGAACTCTTTTTCATCGACTACCGAGCTGAAAACCTTGACTGCCTCCTGAGGTTTACCTGCCGCTGTGAGCAGTTCTCCCGACTTGATGAGAAGCAGGGCGCGGTCTGACGCCTCGGGGAAGAGTTTGGAATATTTCCCCGCCACCTGCGCCGCCGTTTGAGCATCAAAGTGGGCGCAGTTGTCAAAGAGTTTACGGATTATATCCCGCTTTGTTTCCGGCTTGGAGGCAAAGGCAAACGCCTCCTCACACCGTTCAGCGGCAAACTTGAACTCCCCTTTTTTGGCGGCGAGCTCTGCCGCGGCTTCGGCAAGGGAACACATAAATTCATCGCTGCGCAGCAGTTCGTGCTCCTCGAGCTTCCAGTTTTTTTTGAGGAACTCGAGGTCTCCTTTTCTGATGGCGCAGAGCAGGCGCAGTTTTTCAAAGTTGCGGTCTTTGCCGTTGAGCAGGGCTTTTTCGATGAGCTCTCCGGCTTCGGTGAATTTTCCCGTTTCGAGCAGCAGCAGGATGCGGGCATACTCAGCCTTGCGTCCGACCGGCTCGCCGCTCTTAAGTAGAGATGTGTAGATTTCAAGCGCCTCGGCGAAGCGGCGGGAACGCATCAGCACTCCGGCAAGACAATAGCGGGCGTGAGTCGATGAGATATCTTTGTTGGCGATCAGCGCACGGAACTCCTTTTCCGCTCCTGCCAAATCATTTTCAGCTGCCATTATCTCGCCCGGGAGCGTTCCGGCTGAACCCGCAGGAATGCGTTTGCGGAACTTTTCGAGCATCGCTTTCGCCCCGGAGATATCCTCTTGCTGCAAAGCAAGCGTGCCGAGGCGCAGTACGCAGTTCCCCCACAGATGCAGGTCGTCACTGCCGAGTTCCATCGCTTTGGAGTAGAGCTTTTCAGCCAGCTTGATATTGCCGGTCAGTGCGGCGGTCTCAGCCTGCTTGTACTCTTTGGTTCCTGCGGGGTCGCTGATTCCGAAAGGAAACGCAGCAAGGGCATGGGGCAGCATGAGCACCGCCGCACACACCACACTTGCAACTCTCTTTTTATTTCCTGCCGGGAACCGCATAGCCATAACTTATTTCTCTGACTCAGCCTCTTCTGCCGCCGCAGCAGCCGGATGGAGCGTTTCCATGATTTTCGCAGTGATACGCTCACGGAGTTCGGCGTTCTCGCTCAGCAGAACTTTGACCTGATCTCTGCCCTGACCGAGCTGTTCGCCCTCGAAGCTGAACCATGAACCACGCTTTTCGAGCAATCCGAGGTCGGTCGCCACGTCGATGAGCGAGCCGACTTTGGAAATTCCCTCGTTATACATGATATCGAACTCAGCCACCTTGAAGGGAGGTGCCATTTTGTTCTTGATGACTTTGACTCTGGCACGGTTTCCGAGCACCTGCTCACCTGACTTGATGACGCTGGTCTTGCGGATATCCATGCGGATGGAGGCGTAGAATTTCAGAGCGTTTCCGCCGGGAGTCGTTTCGGGGTTGCCGTAGATGACTCCGATCTTCTCACGGATCTGGTTGGTGAAGATGACGCAGGTGCGGCCACGACTTGCGGCTCCGGTGATCTTGCGCAGAGCCTGAGACATCAGACGTGCCTGAAGTCCGACGTGGGAGTCGCCCATCTGACCCTCGATCTCGGCTCTGGGAACCAGTGCCGCCACACTATCCACCACCAGCACGTCGATGGCGTTGCTGCGCAGCAGATAGTCAACGATATTGAGGGCATCCTCGCCGCAGTCGGGCTGGGAAATGAGCAGGTCGTCAATGTTGACTCCGATCTTCTTGGCGTAGCCGGGGTCGATGGCGTGCTCGGCGTCAATGATGGCGCACTTGCCGCCCTTCGCCTGAGCGTTGGCGATGACGTGGAGACAGACGGTGGTTTTACCGCTGGATTCGGGTCCGAAAATCTCGATGATGCGTCCTGCGGGGAGTCCGTTGATGCCGAGAGCGAGATCGAGAGAGAGACTTCCGGTGCTGAACACGTTGACATCGGTAACAGCCGCCTGAGTATCGCCGAGGCGCATGATGGAACCTTTACCGAACTCCTTTTCGATCTGGCTTATCGCAATTTGCAGGCTCTTATCCTTATCAATAATGGGCATATCTTTTTCCGCCATAATAAAACTCCTTTTTATTTTATCGTTCATTCGTTGTGAAGAAAAACTACCGACAACGGCGCATTGTGGTCAATCTCGTGCCTTGCGCCTGCGCCTCTTCGGTCATGTACAAAAAGTACACTCCCTCAGCTGCTCGGCGCAAAACCCGACCTTGACTCACACTGCATCCGTCGATGCAAATGAGCCGTTTTGTGTCTTACCACAATCCATGTCGATTGCCTTATTCCACAAAGTTTGAAACTCCTTATAGTTTATCAGATGTCGAGGTCTTTTACGTTGGGAGCGTGCAGCTCGATGTACTCACGGCGGGGCTCGACCACGTCACCCATGAGCAGATTGAATATCTGGTCGGCTTTGACCGCATCCTCGAGGGTCACACGGATCATTGAGCGGGTGGCGGGATTCATGGTGGTTTCCCACAGCTGCTCGTGGTTCATCTCACCGAGACCTTTGTAACGCTGGAGCTGAACGCCTCCGTTCTGACCGCTGCTGCGCACCAGAGTGAAGAGCTCGGCGAGGCTGTGCGCCTCCTGCGGAGCTGTCTTGAACTCTCCTGCTTCGTTGACGCTTCCGGCTTTGCAGAGCAGTTTACCCGGCTCGAACACGTCCTTCGGAGTGAGGTTGGCAGCGAAAAGGTCGGCGACAAATCTGGTGCACTCCTGTGACTCAAAAACATTGAGCACGTTGATGCGGCGGTTGAGGTCGGAAATACGGGCGGCTGCATCGGCTTCGCTCTCGTTTTCGGGAACGACGACTCCCGCACTGAGCCGCTCACGGGCTTCGGCGCAGACCTTTGTCTCTTCCTCCTCGCTGTAACAGAAGACGCTGGTGGTGATTCCCGAGCTCTCACGCACGCTCACCTTGCTGTACGGGCACTTGCCGTCGGAGGTGATGGCATCGAAATACTCTTTGCTCTCGATTCCGTTGCGGTGGAGTCCTGAGGAGATCTGAGTGGCTTTCTGGTAGAGAGCTATCAGGTTTTTCACATCCTCTTTGTTCATTTCAGCTCCGTCGGCATTGAAGAACGAGAGGTTGTCGAGACCGAGGTCGATGAGGTAGCGGTTGAGCTGGTCGTCGGTGTCGATGTAACGCTCTTTCTTGCCCTTTGAGACCTTGTAGAGCGGAGGACGGGCGATATAGACGTATCCCGCCTCGATGAGCGGTCTCATCTGACGGAAGAAGAAGGTCAACAGCAGTGTTCTGATGTGTGAACCGTCAACGTCGGCATCGGTCATGATAACGACACGGTGGTAACGGGCTTTGGAAACATCGAACTCCTCGTCGATTCCGCAACCGACGGCATAGACGAGGCTCTGTATCTCTTTGTTGTCGAAGATTTTGTCACGGCGGACTTTTTCGACGTTGAGAAGTTTACCGCGGATGGGCAGGATAGCCTGAAAACGGCTGTCACGTCCCTTTTTGGCTGAACCGCCTGCGGAGTCTCCCTCGACGATGTAGAGCTCGGTCTTTTCGGGGTCACGGTCGGAGCAGTCTGAGAGTTTGCCGGGGAGTCCGAAACCCTCGAGAGCTCCCTTGCGGCGCACTGACTCTCTTGCCTTGCGTGCCGCCTCTCTCGCTCTGGCGGCGGTCATGGCGTTGCCGGAGATCTCTTTGGCGATGGCGGGATTCTCCTCGAGATAAGCTGCCAAATCCTCGTTGATGACTGACTCAACGATTCCCCTCACCTCGCTGTTGCCGAGCTTGGTCTTGGTCTGACCCTCGAACTGCGGGTCGGGAACTTTGACACTGATGACCGCTGCCAATCCCTCACGGACATCGGAACCTGAGAGACTGATATCATTCTTCATGTTCGCCTTGGCATAGGCGTTGATGGTGCGGGTAAGTGAGGTCTGGAAACCGACGAGGTGGGTTCCGCCCTCGACAGTGTTGATGTTGTTGGTGTAGCTGTGGATGTTTTCGTTGATTCCGTCATTGTACTGCAAAGCCACTTCGACGTCGATACCGTTGCGCTCACGGTGGAAGTAGATCACCTCGGGATTGACGGTCTTTTTGTCTTTGTTGAGCAGGGTGACGAACTCACGGATTCCGCCCTCGTAGTGGAAGTGCTCGCTCTGAGGCTTGATCTCCTCGGTGGAACGCTCATCGGTGAGGGTGATATGGATTCCGCTGTTGAGAAACGCAAGCTCACGCAGACGTTTCTGAAGAGTATCCCAGTTGTAAACGGTCTCGCTGAAAATCGTGCCGTCGGGCTTGAAGGTCACTTTGGTTCCACGCTTGGCGGTATCTCCGATAACTTTGAGCTGAGAGGTGGTCTTGCCCCGCTCGAAACCGATGGAGTGCACCTTACCGTCACGGCAGACCTCGACATTCATCCAGTCTGAGAGGGCGTTCACGCAGGAGACACCGACTCCGTGGAGTCCGCCGGAAACCTTGTAGGAGTTGTGGTCGAATTTACCTCCGGCATGGAGCACGGTCAGCACGACTTCGACCGCAGGCTTCTTCTCTTTCTCGTGCATATCGACAGGGATTCCACGTCCGTCATCCTCGACAGTTATCGAGTTGTCGCCGTGGATGGTCACTTGAACTCTGCTGGCGTATCCGGCAAGAGCCTCGTCGATGGAGTTATCGACCACCTCGTAAACCAGATGGTGAAGTCCTCTGACTCCGGTATCGCCGATATACATTGACGGACGGACACGCACCGCTTCAAGTCCCTCGAGAACGGTGATTTTACTGGCACTGTACTCCGCCGCATTATTGTTTTCAGGATTGATGTTTTCTTCGCTCATTTGCACTCTCTTTCGTTGCAGGTTTTTCACCCATAATTATTATATAATTATACGTTTATTATAATATACCCCTTACCCCTTAAAATACAAGTAATTTTTATTTATTGTTACACATGTTTTGAAGAAAAATCACCGGCGGCGGCGCCCCGTGGTCAATCTCGTGCCTTGCTACTGCGCTGCTTCGGTCATGTACAGTCGTACACTCCCTCAGCTGCTCATACGCAAAACACGA
>JAFVZB010000019.1 GCA_017508385.1 Lentisphaeria bacterium
ATGTCGACTTGGGATTTTCTGATTTGTTTGTCCGCCCGGTAAATCCGCTGGGACGTGGTGAAAATAAACTTTCTGATTTTGAATATGAACCAGAGGCATTCGTGGACTTCTGGGGAAAGTTGATAGATGTTTTAATTGCCAAATGGAAACAAGGAATTCATATTACCGAAGGTCATTTGGATATAATCCTGAAAAAATTATTTTTCTATGAAAATGGATATATGGATTTGCGTTTTCCGTGTGGAGCGGCATTCGGGCAAAGAGCTTATGGCGCAGATGGCAAGATTTATACATGTGATGAAGGCAGAATGTTGAAAGAACAAAACTTTTGTATTGGTTCCGTAACAGATTCGCCTGCTGCAATCATTAAAAATCCCAATGGGATCAATACTTTTTTAAGTTCTTTATCAGAACTTTCTGCTTGCGAGTTTTGTGCATACAAACCCTTTTGCGGAACATGCCCTATTTTGAATTGGAAAGAACATCCTGATCATAATACTCAAACATACGGAGGACGTCGTTGCAAAATATATCAAGGTATGTTTGATTATGTTTTTACAAAGTTCATGAATAGTTCGGATGCTCAAGAGGTATTTGGAGAAATGTTGTTGGATGGGATTGAAAACAGCGACAATAACAATTGATACTGACAATAAACTATAAAACTTGGTTACAAACTTTGCGAGAGTTGTGAAATTGAAAGGATACAAGATTATAAAATGAGTACTTCTACAAGAAATACTACACAAGGTTGCGGCTGTTCGATAATCATTTGGATTATTTTTTAGTATCTATAATTTGTGAAGATCGTGGTCATCCTCTTTGGTTAAGTATATGCATTTCGTTTATTATACCTATAATGGGAATTATGAGCGTGACCACAAGTAAAAAAACCGGATTCATTATGCTTTTTATTATATGCTTTGTTCCAGATATGGGGAGATGATGCGGGGAGAGAGGGAAAACTTCTTTTCTCGTGAAAAGAAGTTTTCCCTCTCTCCCCGCGCCCCTCTCACCCTTTCAAGAAAAGCGGGGAAACTTTTTTATTTACCTTTACCTACCTGTGTCGGGAACAGAGCCAACAAAAAAAACGGAACGGCTTTGGGGGCTCGTTCCGTTTTTGTTTTTGGGGTTTGTTTTATTTGTCGAAACACTTGGCGAGTTCTTTGGCGAAGATTATGTGGCCTGCCTGATTGGGGTGGATGGCGTCGGCGAGGTATTTGGCTTTGTATTCCAGTGCTCCGATCTTTTCGATCACCTGCTCGATCGGGCAGATGGTGCAGTTATATTTCTTTGCCACTTCATAGGTCACTGCCGCCATCTCTTTCTGTGCCTCCCAGCGGGGTACTCCCTGGATGCTCGGTATCAGGATGATCGCTGTGTTGCCTTTGCTTTTGCAGAGCAGTCGCTCGATCCACATCTCAAGCTGTTTGCGGTATGTTTCGGCATTCTGCGCTCCGCTGCGGTTGTTATAGCCGATGAGCATGGTCGCTACTGCGGGAACTCCTTTGGTCAGATCACGCTCGAGCCATGCGATCGAATCGTAGGTGTGGGCTCCTCCGATGGCGACGCACTCGGTTTTGATTTTGGAGTTATTGAACTTTTTGACCAGTATTTCTCCCAGCAGGATCGAATAGCGTTTGTCGGTTTTCTTCAGAGCAGTTCCGGCGGTAATGGAGTCTCCGAAGCAGGTGACGAGCACCTCTTTGCCCGCTTTCATCTCTTTCACCACATCGGCAAGCGGACGGGCTTTATATTTTCCATAGCTGTAAACCGGAGCGATTTTTTCGATGAATTTCAAGTTGCGCACTTCAAAGCTGAAGGGTTTGCGTTTGATGTTTGTCCAGTTGATGCGCCAACGGTCGGAAAGGTTGATTTGATAGATGCGTCCGACGGCAAATCTGGCGGGCAGACCGAGGGTGTGGTCTCCGGCGGGAGCCATGTCGGCAAAGGCTACACGGTACTCTTTCCACTCGGTGCTTTTGACCGGGAAATAGTATCTTCCGGCAACTGCTCCGGTCTCTAAAACGGTAATGGCTCCCCACTCGTTTGAACCGTCTCCCTTCACCTCGAAAGAGATTCCCTCGTAGGTCTTGAATATATCTTTGGCTCCGTCAAGCGGAAAGACTTTCGGCATGACCTGAACAACTCCGGGAGCGTTGATTTTGACCGAAACCGGCTTGCCGTTCTCTTTGACGATCGAATAGGATTTTTTGCTTGCCCGCCGCCATGCGGAGGAATCTAAAAATCCTTGAACGGGTACGTCAGCGGCAAACGCTGCTGCCGCTGTTACTGACAACAGGGCGACAATAAATTTTTTCATTTTCTTTTTCCTTTTATTTTTCGAGTCTGAAACTTTTTCAGACAAATTGATTGTTTTCCTTTTTGCCGGAGCTTTTTTCACCCTCTTTTCGCAGGATTATTTCCAGCACCGGCACTGCAACGTCGGGTTTCAAATCGGGCAGCAGCACCTCGATATCTCCCGGATTGCCCTTTTCAAACATGTGGGTTCCGGCGGAGCCATCCTTGAGCATGAATGTGCACTCACTTCCGTCGTTGAGCAGCTGGATATATCTTACTTTATCACCCACTCCCGGAAGAACGACCTTTTTATGCTGCCATGTAAAGATGTGCAGATAAAGCCGTCCGGTTTCGGGATTATAGGTGTAACGGCAATCCTGCGGAGCCTCGAACTCCTCAGGAGCGCAGGTGCAGTTGTAAATCGAGCGGCTGTGATATTTCATCCATCTGCCGAACTCCTCGAGACGCAATTCGGCACGGGCATCGAAGTATCCGCGGGAAGTGGGTCCGACGTTCATCAGCATATTGCCTCCGCGTGAGACGTGGTTGATGAGCATTTGTATGCAAAGCTCAGGAGTTTTCCAGCTCATCTCATCACGGTAATATCCCCATGAGCCGGAAAAGGTCTGACAGCCTTCCCAGACGACGGGATTACCCTCGTCATCGGTCATGCCGCGGCGGGGTGTGTACTGTTCGGGAGTTACGATATCGCTTGCTCCCGGCAGGTCGAGGCGGTTGTCTATTATCACCCACGGCTGGAGCTTGCGGATAATCTCAATGATTTTTTCACTGCCCCAGTCTTCCCTGCCCTTGCCGTTTTCGATTTGCGGATATGAGAAATCGAACCACAGAATGTCTATTTTTCCGTAACCGGTCAGGAGCTCGGTGATCTGGTCATACATATACTGACGGTACTTTGCCATATCCCGTTTGGAGTTTATCTCACAAATATCATCTTCGGATAATCCGCCGTGTTTTACCATGGGATGCAGCGGGTCGAGGGTGAAATCCTCATGGTGCCAGTCGATGAGGGAGTAGTAGATCCCCACCTTCAAACCCTCGGCTCTGAAAGCATCTATCACTTCACGCAGCAAATCTCTGCCTGCGGGAGTGTTGGTCGCTTTGTAATCGGTGTATTTGCTATCCCAGAGACAAAATCCCTCGTGGTGTATGGCGGTGATGACAAAGTATTTCATTCCGGCTTTTTTAGCTGATGCAGCCCACTCTTTCGGATCAAACATATCAGGGTCGAACAAATCGAAATAGACCTGATAATCCTCATCAAGGATTCCCTCACGGTTGCGTATCCATTCGTGGCGGGCAGGCATGGAGTAGAGTCCCCAGTGGATGAACATTCCGAAGCGGTCACGCTGAAACCACGAAGTATCTCCGTGCGGATATTTCTGATAGTCTGACATGGCAAAGCTCCTTTTATTAAGATTGTTTGATAATTTACTGCTTCAACAGTTCAAAAGCAAGCAGATTTGTGCAAAATAACAAAATTTTTTCGCTGTGCGGCAAAGTTGAAACGTTGAATAAATTTATTTGAGATGTATATTACAACAGATATTCACGATGAGGTTTTTATGTTGGAAGATATTTTCGATGGAGCATTTGCCGATACTCTGAAAAGGATTTTTGTTCCCTGTAAAAGAGTAGTATCCGAAAACAAATGCGAAAACAGTAAAAACATTCCCGGCAACCGGGTCATCCGCAACTTTGTGGCTGCCGATTTTGAGGAGTGCTCCGTTAATGAGGGGGGATTTCTTCTGCTCGACTTCGGTAAAGAGATGTCCGGCGGAGTGAAAATCGTAACTTCGGTCATGCCGGGGGCAAAAATCAGACTCCGCTTCGGGGAGTCGGTTTCCGAGTGCTGCGGAAATCCGAACTCCGACCACGCTTTTCACGATACGGAACTCTTGATTCCCGGATATGCCTCTTGCGACTTCGGCAACACAGGATTCCGCTTTGTCAGGCTCGATGTGCTTTCGGGAACGTTAAAGCTGGTCAATGTCATCGCCATTTGTGAGATGACCGAGCTCGAAAAGCAGGGCACATTCCTCTCATCAGATGAGCGTCTCAATGCGATATATGAGACCGCCGTACACACGGTTCACCTCAATATTCAGGACTATATCCTCGATGGAATAAAACGTGACCGTTTGATCTGGGGCGGTGATATGCACCCTGAAATATCGGCGATCTTGCGGGTGTTCGGTGCCGTCGATGCCATAGATAAATCTCTTGAGCTGCTCTGTTTTCACACAAAAAAGGGGGCATTTATAAACAACATCTCAAGCTATCCGCTATGGGTACTGCTCTGCATACGGGATTTGTGGTTTTATTCAGGCAGAGATGAGGTGCTGAAAAAATATGCTCCGTTCATTGAGCGGGAAAGCGCAAAGTATGTTTCCACCGTTTCCGATGACGGTTCATTTGCCCTGCCGGGGGATTCCCTCTTTCTCGACTGGCCGAGCAACAGCGACCGGGAGTTGACGGTTGCCGGATTGCAGGGATTGCTCTCGCTTGCCCTTTCTGCGGTATCTGAAATGAAATCCGCTCTCGGACTCGACTGCTCCGCAGAAAACTCTGCTGTTGAAAGGCTCAAAAGAAAGGTTCTCGACTCAAAACTGCACAAAACCGCCTCGGCTTTACAGCACCTGGCAAAGCTCGCCGACCGGCGGGAGGTTTTCGAGCACGAACCATTCAAAAATGTCAGCACTTTTTTAGGTTACTATGTACTGCTGGCAAAAGAGCCTGCTTCCGCTCTCGAACTGGTCAAAACCTACTGGGGAGCCATGCTCGATATGGGCGCAACGAGTTTCTGGGAGGATTTCGACCTCAGCTGGATAGAAAATGCAGCAGGAATAGACGAAATGCCTGTTCCCGGACGTCCGGATATCCACGCCGACTTCGGAGACTACTGTTACAAGGGTTTGCGCCACAGTCTCTGTCACGGCTGGGCTGCCGGTCCTGCGGCGTGGTGTTCGCAGAAAATTCTCGGAGTGAATCCTGCCGCTCCCGGATTCAAAAAAATTTATTTCACGCCCGACCTCTGTCAGCTTGAGTGGGCAAATGGAACCATTCCGACTCCATACGGAAAAATTACAGTAAAACTCGCCCGTGGCAAAGCTCCGGAAATAACTTTGCCTGAGGGCATAACCATCGTACAGGAATAAAAAACATGGATATCAGAAAAATAGACAGCAATTTTGCCGACGCAAAACCAACAGAAGACGGTTTTATCTACTATAACGTCAAAAATGCTCCCTTTTCTCTTGAGGGACTGCCGTTTTATGCAGAAAACTCAGGAGCTTACTACCGTCTGCCGCTTACCATCACCGAAAACGAGGTGAACAAAGGTGCTATTGAGCTCGGATGGCACACCTCGGGAGTTCATGTGAGATTTCGCAGCGACTCACCTGAAATCATGCTGCGGGCAAAGTTGCACAAAAGCTGCGACTCGAATCATATGCCCCGCACCGGAAGTGCCGGTTTTGACAGTTATTTCAAAGCTCCGGGCAAAAAGATGTTATACAACGCAACCGTAAAGCCCGACCCGGGAACGGTCGATATCTGCCAGCTCTGCGGAGTAAATGATACCGGTAAAGTTTGCGACTGGATCATCAATCTTCCGCTCTACGGCGGCGTAACTGAGCTTGAAATCGGTATAAAAGAGAACTTCCGTCTGCTTGCTCCCAAGGCACACAAAGTTGAAAAACCGATACTCTTTTACGGTTCATCGATAACTCAGGGCGGATGTGCCTCACGTCCCGGAAACAACTACACTGCCATGCTCTGCCGCGCGGTGGATGCTCCGGAAATAAACTGGGGATTTTCCGGCTCAGGACGGGGAGAACCGGGAATTGCCGAACTCATAAGCAATCTCGACCTCGCCGCTTTCGTGATGGACTACGACCACAATGCTCCCAATACAGAACATCTGCAAAACACCCATGAGCAGTTTTTCCGGATAGTGCGGAGCAAAAATCCTGAGCTGCCGATCATTCTCGTGTCACGCTGCGATTTTCACAATATCAGGCAGGCACAGGTGGAAAACAACTATCTCCGCAGAGATATAATTTATAAAACTTATACCAATGCGGTTGAGTCCGGCGACAAAAACGTCTGGTTCGTCGATGGGGAAAAACTCTTCGGCAGTGACCTCTATGACTCATGCACTGTCGATGGAGTCCACCCCAATGACCTCGGATTTTACCGCATTTACCGCGGTGTACTGCCGACTCTGAAAAAGGCTCTCAGAGCTGCTCTTTTGCCGAAGCGATAAATTTGGCAACAACTCCTCTTTTATCGCTCATATATTTGGCAGCCTCAGGCTCTTTTCCGGCAAGGGCACGGCGCATTATTTCACCCTCGATGCGGCAGAGTTCATCGTGTTCGGGATAGAACTCACGCAGGAGGAATTGCGCATATTTCGCCAGTCGGAAACTGCCGGCAACTATCGGCTTCTGGCCGGGGATGTGGTGCACCGCAACGCACATCGAGTTTTTTATCGCCTCTGAAACGGAGGCAAAGTCAAGCTGCGGAACGAACACTATCGTAAAATACCATCCGGCAAGCCGCTCGTCACTGCCGTGTGCGTCACTCACCCCCACGGGAGAAAATGTTTTGCCTTTGGCTTTTTCTTCATAGAAACGCACCATTGAGAGCATATTGAATTCGACATCGGGGCGGTCGAAACCTCCGAACACCTCGACCGCATCGAACTTTGCCCGTTCATAAATAGCATCGACCACTGCTTCGCCGACGTAGTTGTGTGCCCACGGACGCCAGTAGGGGTGGCTGAAGAGTGATACTCCTGAAAACTCCCTTATTTTGTCGAAAGTCCACTCGGAAACGGCGACCTGATAATTGGTCAAATCATCTCCGTAATCGGGCAGTTTTGCCTTGTATTCGCTGACCTCTTTCTGAAACTGCTCCTCATTGCCGTAGGCGAGCTCATTTACGCTTCTGTTTCCGCCGAAGTTGACGATGTGGGTCGGGTTTCCCGGCAGGTGCACCTCTTCACCCGGAAGAACCAGCATATCGCAGTTGAGTTCCCGCATCGCCTTTTGCGCCTCAAGTGACGGAGCGTACTGTTTGTGGTCGGTCAACGCCACGAAGTCCATTCCGTGCATACGGCAGCTTGCCGCAACGTAGGCGGGCGACTCGGTACCATCGGAACAAAAGCTGTGCATGTGAAAATCGCCTTTGCAGGGAATTTTCTCAAAGAGGTCATTTTCAAGAGCGTAAAGTTGAAAACTCATCCAGCTGCCAAGAGTTCCGTCATCTTTTTTATCGAAGAGCATGATGGAGTACTCTCCCTCGGCCCCGGCTTTCATCTCAAAGACGATGTCTCCGTTTTCACGGCAGACATAAGGAGTATCGCAGGTGTTTTTCATGGTCACTTCAACATTGTTGTTGATGACACAGCCGGTTCGGGTGACCTTTATAACAAAATCCTTTGACAGCAGTTTTGCGATGTGCTCCTGCTGCGGATGGATGGTTACGGTTTTTACTTTGTCATCGACCCGCAGAATGCAGGGCTCAACAGAACACCAGCGGCTGTATTTATTCGCCATGATAACACTCCTCTTGTTTGAAACTGCTTTAAGATAGCACGGGAAAATGTTTTTTCAAGCATTTTCCCGTGGCAGCACTCAAAGCTCTATCTTTTCAAACGAGCGGGGAGCGATTTTGCCTGCTGCTCCGTTGAAGCTCCAAGTTTGTTCATTGGCGGTGTAATTCGCAAGGAAGAGTGCCTTTTTACCCTCTTTGGTCTGCCACACGCTGTGCATGACTGCGGGCATGGTTTTGACGATCCTCTTATCGGTACCCACTTTGGTGAAAATCATCCTGCCGTGGAAAGCGACATCGACTTTGTCGCAGACAAATCCTGCGGGAGAGAGCATTTTTCCATAGAAGAGATACTCTTTGTTGGCATGATAGAAGTTCACGCTTTTGAGCAGGAATTCACGCTCGCAAGCGTATTTCGGGGAATCTTTCACCTCGGGGTAATAGTCACACACGGTCGGCTGGATTCCGAAGATGATGTTGCGGGAGCTCTCGTGATAATACTGGTCGGGATAGAGCTCATGCCACGGCTCCTCTTTCTGCCAGCGGTCCTCCGGCGGCCACTGAATATCCCACGGGGGGATTCCGCTCAATGAGGCGTAGTTGCCGAAAAGCACGGTTTCGCCGTGGTAAACTGCGGAAAACAGCGGAATGACATTCCAGAAATCTTTTCTCATGTGCTCACTGCAAATCGAGTTGCAGACGGTGACTCCGGCAAGTGAATCAAGGAAACACTCTCCGCAAGACTCGGAAGTGATGGGATAATCAGGAATTTCAGCGTGGATATCATCGATCATCGCCCGATAGCCGTCGAGCATTATCTGAACGTCTCCGGGAGCGTGTTTGTGTTTGGGGTTGTAGCAGTGGTGCACGCCCATGTGGCTTATCATATCCATGTACTGACCGTTGAGTCCGCAGCTTTGCAGGGTCTTGACCAATTCGACCATGCGGCGGCGGAAAACCATTCCCTCTCCGCACATATAGCCGAGACGGTGGCGGGTGTACTGGTTGAACATAGTTGCCTGCACCTTGCCCTCTTTATCGAGCATACACGACTCTTCTCCGCCCTCTTGCCACGATTTTCCGTCAACATCCCAGCAGACTCCGTTGATATAGACCTGAACGTAGATGCCGTTGTCGTTGAGCAGTTTCACGGCGGCTTTGAAGTTATCTATCCCCTCGCGCGGAGGCCAGAAATCGGGGTACTCAGTGTCGTAAGGAATGGCGTGCCACCAGTACCAGTTGAGCGCAAGTTTACAGTCGGGAAGCTGCTTTTTCAATTCAAGAACAGGAGGAACGACGTCGGCTATCGCTCCGCGGTTCCAGACCCAGAGGTCGATATCTTTGAGCACATCGTGCGGTTTCACCTGCTCGAAGAGCGGATATTTTTCTCTCCATGTGCGGTATATCTCTGCGGCATCGAACCACTCTCCGGAAAACTTTCCGTAGGCGGCATCGTAGAACGACAGCAGTTTGGAATAGGCGTGGATCATCTCGAGCCGGATGGTTTTTCTATCCTCGGAAACAAAGTAGTCCGCTCCGGTTCCCCTCACCTCACGGCGGCGGGTGTCGAAGTAATAACCTCCGTTTTCAGTCAAAACTGCAAAAACCGGAACTCCGAGCAGACGGACATTCTTGACCTCGCCGATGGTGATTTTGTCGTTCGGCGTGATTATTCCGAGGTCATAACCGAAAAGGATATCGGTTTTATCATCGAACGACAGCTCGATCACCGGGTAGCGCACATCGAGTATCTGCTCGGGCTCATTGGAAACCGTGAGCGTATCCCAGGTGACAGGAGTTTTTTCCTGAGTTTGGATGGTAACGGTAAAACCATCCTCACGTTTCCAGACTTCGACGTTTTCTGTGCACTCGTGGATGGGGAAATCCGCAGGAGTATAAGTTTTTCCTGAGAGTGCATTGAGTTTCCATGAAACAAGTGATTTCATTTTATATTGTCTCCCTTTAATACTGTGTTGCTCCGAGCACGCTCAAACCAGAGACTGCTCCGGAACGGTTGGTTGATATGTAGAGTGCTTTCGCCTGCTGATTGGCAGGAATTTCAAACTCCAATACGATTATCGGATTTATTCCGTGTCTAACCACGCTCCACGGATTGTAGCGAAACATATTTTTCGGCTCGAGGAATATACTCGGGCCATTGGTGAAAATATATCCGTTGACCCGGGCAAAGCGGGATTTGCCTTTGACCATCTTTATCTCGATAAAGCCCAGAGGTCCCTGACGCACCGGCTTGGTGCAGACAAATGCGACGGCAAGTTTGCGGTATTTTGGATTCAATCCGCCCATCACAAGTCCGCGGGAGTTTTTATTTTCGGTGTCGGTGAGGAACTTGAATTTCTCGCCCTTCTGCAGCTTGAAAAAGAGTCCGTAACCGGGATGGCTGAGGTAGGGCTGGCTGTTTCCGTAACTCACCACATAGCCGTTTTCAGGAATGGTCATGTTGCCTTTTTCATCTCCTGTTCTCTGGAAGCAGTTTCCTGAAAGCTCAACGATTTTGCCGTCAGCTCCGACAGCGACTTCGAGTCCGCTGCGGTTGGTTCCCGTACTCCTGCCGTGTTTGGAGTTATAGACTACGATATCCTGATACTTGCGGTTTTTGTCGTTGAGTTTGAACTTGTTGAGTTTCCAGGTCGTCACGGCGTTTTCGGCAGTCATATAGACCGTTTTTTTGTTGTCAAAAAGCTGTTTTGCCTCCTCACAGCTGATCTCCTTTTCGAGCACGTCCTCGGGAGAAGCAAGTGTTCTCATCGTTTTGAAGTCGAACGGAACTCCTGATGCCGTGGCAAATTTTTCAGGGAAACGTTTGGCAAACTTTGCGGCAAAATCCTGCGGCATCGGGTAGGCTCCGGAAAGTGAGACGGTGCTGAACTTTTTTGCCGGAACTTTGGTGTTTCTCGAATAGAAGAGCGCATCGTTCATATCGTTGAAATCGAACTCGCTCTTTTTGAAGTCCTGTTCGATGTTCCATGAATACTCGACGGCGTGCGGGTAGCAGTTCGACTGCAAAATCAGAAACCAGCTGGTCGCCATGATGTGATTTCCAAACGGAGCACTGCGTTTCAAAAGTGCCTGCACCGCCGCTGAACCTGAGTGGGGAAGCATCCAGACATCTTTTATTCCTGCGTTCTTCAAATCGTTGAGGAACGGATATTTATGGCTGTGGAAGTAATTCCAGTAGAGCACATGGATATCTTTGTCTATTTTGGCAAGTGCTTTCAATCCCTGCTTGGATGGGCCGCTGCCTGTCTCTTCGGGATAGGGGTGTGAACCCATCGGCATAAGCATATCGTGGCAGACAAGGGTCTTTACGTTGCGGGATTTCAAATGGGCGTTGACCTTGTTGAGGTACTCGGGGTAGAACTCATGGAACGGTTTGCCGGAGAGTTTTTCAAGGGTTGCCACTTCCCGGTGGAACTCATCGGTTCCGATGCTGAAATACTGCGGATTGCGGAACACTCTGATGACTTCATCGATGTAATCAAAGAGCACCGGCAGGCACCCGGGGTCGGCGATGTTCATAAACTCACGCTTTCCGTCGAGTGTTTTGTGCGGGCAGATGCGGGGAGCTCTTGAAAAGTGTCCGATGCTGTTTATCATCGGAATAACACTCATGCCGCGATCTTCGATGTGGTCGATGATTTTTGCCATCTCTTCTGCGGTAAAGACAGGTCCTGCGGGGTTGATGTCAGGATATTTTTCCATCTTCAATCTGCCGCCCAGCTCGTAAGCGATACAGTTGAACTGCATGGCGGCGGCCTTTTCGATGAAGTCGTTTATGAAAGTATCGACATCGGCTCTTTTGCTGTTTTTGAAAAATACTGCGGCTCCCAGCATGACAGGACGCAGTTTGAAGTCGGGATAGTCCTTTATCGAAAGTGCGTAAGTTTCAAAGTTTCCATCACGGGTCGAATTGAAAAGCGGAGACTCGATCACTCCGGCAAAACGTGCCAATCCGCGCATGATTCCCGGCTCTTTCGCCGCCGAGATGATGACTTTATTCTGTTCAGTGACAAAGGTGTAATACTCATCGTTATCGACCGGATTTGCCGCAAGTTTGTTGAGGATGATTTTGATTTTGCCATCTTTACTCTGCTGCCAGCCGAGCTTCTTGCTCAGGGTGGAATCAAAACGGTTTTTGCGGCGGTCGGAGAGAGAAAAATTATCTTCGAGAGTATATTTACCGCCCTCGAAAAGGATTTTTCCTCCGTGGGTAAACTCTTTCGGAGTCGGCAGCAGATGGCATGAGATATCGCTTCTGCCAAAGGCGCAAACCGCTGAAAACATAAGCAGAGCGGCGATGATTTTTTTCATGGTATATCACTCCTCACATTTTTCAGTAGTCACGCAGATTGTTGACCAGATTGGTACTGCGCATACTCTTGTTGAAGAGCTCTTTGCGCTCGTAAATTTCCTGCTCACCGTGTCCGTCGAGCCAGACGACGTTGCACTTTTCGTTGTGGGCATAGCGGATATACTCTTTGCCGTCGGTCATCGAATCCCAGCCGGTGAGCGACCATGAAGTCTGATTTTTGCCCGAGTCAATGACCACCGGAGTTGCCGCCGGACGCTTCACCTTTTCAGGCTTCTTGATGGCGACTCCCAGTGCCGTCGCCGTGGTGTAGTTGCGGCGCATGGATGACATAAGTGCGGTGCTGTCTTTGGTGTCGAGCTCCATTCCTGCATTCGGACAGCTCCAGTAACCTGATTTCACGATTTGATGAGCTCCTCCGCTTATCAGGTACGACCACGGCTTGTACGGCTGGTAGTGGGTCGTATCAGGAAATCCGTTATTCATATCAGTGTAAAGAGCGAACAATGCGTGGATACTCTTCTGATTTGAAAGGCACTTCGCCGTTTTTCCCCGCTCCCGGGCACTCGAAAGTGCCGGCATCAAAATAGCCGCCAGTATTGCAATAATGGCGATAACAACGAGAAGTTCGATGAGGGTGAATTTTTGCTGTTTCATAAATCCATTCTCCTTTTGTGGGTGAATAATTTTGTTGTTTCTACAGTAAAATAACCGAAAAAACACTTGATTTCAAATTTTTACGGTGTATATTTATATGGTTTAAGGACAAAATATATACGAAAACATGACGGAAGAAAAATACAATTTACCGCTTGGTGCCTCTTTGGGAAGTTATCCGAAAGGGAACTCCGACTATATCAATCAGGTGGAGATCGTGCAGCGAAGCTGGGGTGGCAATTTCATTGAACCCAAGCCGATTTATCCACACGCTGTCGAGTTCTGCCGCCATGACGGCAAGTGGTGGTTCCGTGACCCCAAAAGCCGTTTTGCCCTGATAGTGTGCGTTCCCGACGGCAGACTGCTCTATAAAATCGACGACCGCAGCATGATAGTTTCAGGCAGCAATGTATTGGTCATTCCTCAGGGTAAAAGCTACTCTTTCGAGACTATCGACGACACAACTTATCACAAAAACGTACTCTATCTTCTGGGAATAAACGTTCACGATATCCTTGAGACTTTCTCGTTCAATGATGTGCGGCTGATAACCCTGCCCTCGCTCGACTATCTGCTCAATCAGTTCAGAAATATCTATACTCTGCTTTCTCAGAAAAACGCCGAAGCTATGGCTGAAGCCGCAGGAATAACCTATGCCATCTTGCATTATCTTTCGGTCAACATTACTTCCGATACCGGCAAACCGTCGCTTTTCAATCTGTTGAAATCAAAATTTTCCAACAACTTCAGGAGCCGTCTCGACCTCGACTTGGTGGCTGCCGAGTACGGAATATCCGCCAAGAGCATCACCAGGATGTTCAAGGAGTATCTTGGAGTCACTCCCGGAACTTTCCGCAAGCAAGCCCGCAACGATACTGCCTGCTTATTGCTGCAAACCACCGGGTTATCCATCAAAGAGATAGCCGACAAGCTCGGGTACTCTTCGCAATTCCACTTCAGCTGCGCCTTCAAAAAAGAGAACGGCATCTCTCCGAGGGAATTCAGAAATCTGCACCGCATGAATATGTGAGATTTTATCACAGCCCGGCTTGTTTTTATTCTCATCTGAGCTATATTAAACAGAAGAACAGTTCCTGAAAATTTTGAAAGAAGGAGAGATATTATGGAACAGTACAAGAAAGACTTTATTGAATTTATGATCGACTGTCAGGTGTTGAAGTTCGGCGACTTCGTGACCAAAAGCGGAAGAAAGACTCCGTTCTTCGTCAATACCGGATTTTACCGCACCGGCTCCCAGCTGCGCAAGCTCGGTGAGTACTACGCTCAGGCTATCAAAGATGCTTTCGGACTCGACTTTGACGTGCTCTTCGGACCCGCTTACAAGGGTATTCCGCTCTCGGTGACCACCAGCATCGCCATATCCGAAAAGTATGATACCGATATCCGTTACTGCTCAAACCGCAAAGAGGTCAAAGACCACGGCGACAAAGGTATCCTGCTCGGAGGTCCCGTCGGAGACAACGACCGGGTCATCATCATCGAGGATGTCACCACTGCCGGAACTTCCATCGGTGAGACTCTGCCCATCCTCAAAGCGCAGGGCAACGTCAATATCCTCGGTCTGGTCGTCAGCGTTGACCGCATGGAGCGCGGTCAGGGCGAAAAGAGCGCACTCAATGAGATAACAGAGAAATACGGTCTCAAAACCTGCGCCATCGTCACCATGAAAGAGGTCATCGAGCACCTCTACAACAAGCCCTACAAAGGCAAAGTCATCATCGACGATACTCTGATGGCTGCCATCAGCGCTTACTACGAGCAGTACGGAGCAAAATAATTGCCGTATCCCCTTCGGCGTTTTTGTTCATGATATGGGGAGATGATGCGGGGGGAGCGGGAAAACTTCTTTTCAACGGGAAAAGAATTTTTCCCGCTCCCCCCGCTCCCCCCGCACCCCCCTCACCCTTTCAAGAAAAGCGGGAAACTTTTTTATTTGATAATGTCCTGATTTTTGTGAAATATGCGAGCCGCAGGATTTGCGACAAAACGCAAAACGCTCATTTGCATCGGCGGATGCAGTGTGAGTCAAGGAAAGTGTTTTGCGCCGACTTGTCGCGGCGTAGTGAAACGAAGCCGGACGCCGGAAATTTTTCTTCACAACAAATTGGACAATAATTTACCTGCCCGTGTCGGGAACTGAGCTTATCGGAAACGTCAGAGGTCGTCAGGAGCAAGTCTGAGGTCATCGGCGTTGGCAGTGACTGCGAAATCGGTTATTCTGGTGATATCCGATTTGACCATCACCGTATTTTTTCCCGCCTTGAGCTTCACGGGTCTGTTCGGTACTCCCTGATAGATGGTCGTTGAAAACACGCACCACGGATTTTTATTGTACCGGGGGCCGTGTACCATTCTCTTCTCAGGTTTTGCTCCGTTGATTTGAGTCGTCACATAGGCACGCTTGCCGGGGCACTTTACGAACAGCCAGTAGTAACCTGCTTTCGGCACAGTCACGGTAAGAGTCTGCACCTTGCCGCTTCCGGTCACACTTCCCCGGATAACTCCTTTGCGGGCTTTGGCAAGCAGTCCGGCGTTGGCTCTGCTGTCAACTTCGACCGACACCGGACGTGACCAGCCGTCGCACATCTTGACCGCAAACGCAGAGGTGTTGCGGCGGGCGGCTTTGATTTTTTCAGGAACCGTGCGGACAACAAGTTTTACCGGCTTGCCGTCAAAAGTTCCGCTTGACGGAGTGACACTGAAAAAGTCAGCTCCCCGGGGCTGGATTATCCTGAATTTGCCTTTGCATCCCTTTGCAGGAGTGAGAGTGACCACCGCCTGCTCAACTTTATCCGAGCTCATTTCAAGCAGTACAACGGTACGGTTGAGAGAGAACGGAGCATATCTCAACGGCAGCTGGTCTCCCTGCTTCTGCAACGCTCCGGCGGTAACGCTTTCATCTTCTGCTACTCCGGGGATATTCACGCCGATACCGAGAGCCGGGGAATCTGCCGCCGGAGTGTAGTCTCCGTATTTTTCGTTGTTGAATTTGAGTTCAGCGGCAACAGAGTTTTCCGCCTGTCCCATTTTTCTGAGCAACGGCAGGACTTCGGGGCTTCCTTCGTAGATATCGTTGTCAACGCTTGTGTGGTAGTACTGAGGACGGAAAACTCCTTTGCCGTAGAGTTCACCCGTTGAGCGCACCATGTTGTTTCTGGAAAAAACTTTGAGGTACTTCTCTTTATGCAGTTTCTGCTCTTTGGCATTGAAACTCGGACTGCTGAATCCGTTGCCGTGGTCGAGAACTGTGTTGTTGAAGAAGAAGAGAGCTCCCCTGCCTCCGGTCGAATAGTTGTTTTTGACTCCGACTCCGACAAAGTCAAACTCATCGCCTCCGCGGTGAACCAGATTGCGGTAGTGGTAGCCGGGTCCGATGAGGCACGGAGCGGTACTGAAGCCGCAGAGCAATCCCTCGGACTTGTTGTAGGCAAAGCGGCAGTTCATCTGACCGCCATCCATTTCCATACCGTCGTCATTGCCGAAAGCGAGGTAGTTGCCGTAGATTTCAGCATCGGCTTTCACGCTTCCGTTGAGTGAGCCGTTGCCCCATCCCTCGATGGCATCGTTCCAGCGGTGTTTGTCGCTGCCGATGAAGTCGTTGTAGCGCAGAACCACTGAGGCGGCATCGCCGATATAAACGGCGGTGGGTCCTGCCGGATGGCTGTAAAACCAGCTGTTGGCAGTTGAAAGCGGGTCGTGGATGAAACACTTTTCAACGGTGATACGCTCGGATGCCTGGATATTGACTCCGGCATCGTAGTTGATTGAACGCTTGCCGATAAAGTATTTGCCGTCACGGTGGTGGTCCTGTTTGCCGACTCTGCCGTAGCCGGAAATATCGCAGTTGCGGATGACGATATCATTGGCGCACTCGACATTTATTCCGTGGCGGCGTCCGCCTTTGATGACTAGAGAGTCGAAGATGATGTACTGAGCTCCGGTGAGGTCGATGGCACACTCTTGTTTCACGCCGAAATCGAGCACCGTTCCGGGAGCGGAGGTGTAGCGGATATATCCGTCGGCACTGCCGTACTCAAGATTTTTCAGGAGCTTCGAGGCATTTTCTGCCGTGAGCACGATGCTCTTTTTGACCGGAAAATCGGAGTTTCTGGTGACAAAGCTGCCTTTGAGAGTCTCATTTTTTCCGTTATCATTGATGGCAATGATAAAATCGTATTTGGTGTTCTCGCTCAAACCGAGCAGACTTCCACGGAACTGTTTGCGGCTCTCGTCATAGACTAGATCGAGTCCGTCTATCCACTTTGAACTGCCGTTTTTGCGGTATTTCACCTCAGCTTTGCAGTCGGCGGCACGTTCTGATTTATTGTTGTTGAGATAGATACTTGCGGCATTGAATCCGGGAACGGTTTCCAGACGGGGGGCTTTTTCAGCTTTCTTCTCGGTCGGAGCTCCGAAATAGAGGTTGCTGACCTTGATTTTTTTGTTTTTGAACACCGGACGGCTGTAAATCCTGACATTGAGCTGAACCGTATCGGCATCAAATGTGTTGAAATCTATGCGCAGACGCTCTTTGTTTTTGCGGTTGCCAGGTATGTCGGGACGTCCTGTCGGCTTGCCGTTTTTGAACAATTTTGCCTGAAGATAGACCGCATTGCGCACCGGAGAATCTATATCGCAGGAAAACTCGTAAACCGTGTTCGGCTTCAAGTTTTTCACCCGGTATGAGGCTTCGGCATCGTAGCCTTTGGTATCTTTGAATACCATGAAATACGCTCCATCCTGACGGGTCAGGGAGAGCCTTTTTTTGCTGTTGTTGCGCAATGTCACCTCGGCGGCATTGAGCCAAAGAGCTCCTGTAATAAGAAGCAGTGCCAAAAAAATTCTTTTCATTTTTATCTCCTGTATTTCAAGTTTTACTTGTCTCTTCTCGGACGGCGGTCGAAAAGCAGTGAGTCACGGACTCTTTTCAGCGGATTAGCAATGCTTTGCACAAGCCGGTTGTACCATTTTGACCGTGCATATCTCAGCTGTGAGCGTAACATGAAGCTGTCGCACTCCAGATACGAAAGCGGTTTTCCGTCAAGGAAACGCCTGAAAACGTACAGCGCAGGCTCGAGCGGCATATCCGCAGGGTGGCTGTCGTAGAAGCGCAGAATGTTGAGATTTTCTCCTCTTGCGTACATTCCGCAATAGAAATTGTACCACGGAACAGCTCCTATCTTGCCCTGCACGATAAATCCCGGAACGTGAAAACTGTTGGCGATGTGTGACATAGAGCTGTCAACCCCGACGAGAGCGCAAGAGTGCTTTATCGTCACTGCCAATTCCTGCATGGTTCGGTTTCCGCAGAGGGGAATATAGAGCGGGTCATCAATATCAAGAACGCCTCCGAAGCCGATCTCAACGACTCCGATACCACGGGAAATACACTCGAGAGCAAGGGCACGGAATTTTTCCGGCTGCCACTGGCGGGCTCTGCCATTGGAACAGCAGTGGAACACCACATATTTTTCCGGCAGTCCGTCAGGCAAAACCGTGTCGTCCGCAAGATAAAAGACGGGATCATCATCCTCGAGCGGAAGCGAGTTTGCTCCCTGAAAACGCTGCAAGTGAGAGTAGGTGCTGCCGTACTCATCGTAAATGTGAGGCAGCTCTTTTCCATCAGGAGATGGCAAATTCATTCTGAGCACCACCGTTCCCGCCGGAAACTGTGCGGCATACGGCTCAAACTCATCTTTATTTTTGAGTATCACCGTTTTGCTGATGTAAGGAGCGTGCTCCATGATATCGGCAAACTCCTTGCGGGTGACGAAGATAACTTCACGGTCGGGGTACTGCAAATGCGCCTTGCGGAACATCGGCTCTGAGGTTATGATATCCCCTGCCCTGCCGGGAGCAAGAATGACTATCGGAGCTTTTATTTCAGACATGGTAAAATTCCCTGTAAAACAATTCAATTTCTCTATAAGATAGCACCGCACTGCGCATTTTTCAAGGAAATAAAAAAACTCCGCCTCTCCTTACCGGAGAAGCGGAGTTTGGTGAAATTCCGATCAACGGTTGGTGGATTACATCACCTCGCCGACCTTCTTGTAGAATTCCATACGTCTTGCGGCGTCTTCCTCGGCGCGGCTGAAGAGAGCCTCTGCCTCGGCAGGAGCGGCTTTGAGAAGCTGCTTGTAGCGGTTCTCGCTGCGGATGAACTCCTGATAGCTGCCGACCGCATCCTTGGTCTCCCAGATGAACGGAGTCTCGAGAGCCGGATTGTAGCGGTACAGCGGCCAGTAGCCAGCCTCAACGGCGCGTTTCTGCTCGACCTGGCTCTTGCTCATGTTGATGCCGTGGAGCATACAGGGAGCGTAAGCGATGATGATCGAAGGTCCGTTGTGAGCCTCAGCCTCCTTGATGGCGGTGAGGGTCTGCTGACGGTTGGCACCCATTGAGATCGAAGCGACATAGACGTTGCCGTAGCTCATGCACATGAAACCGAGGTTCTTCTTGGTCATGCGTTTACCGGCTGCGGCGAAGAGAGCGACAGCTCCGATCGGGGTGGACTTGGAGGACTGTCCGCCGGTGTTACTGTAGATCTCGGTATCGAGGACGAGGATATTGACGTTGCGGTTCTGGGCAACGACGTGATCCAGACCGCCGTAACCGATATCGTATGCCCAGCCGTCTCCGCCGATGATCCAGACGGATTTATCGACGAAGTAGTCTTTCAGCTCAGCCATCTTGGTGTAGATCTCTTTTGCCTCGCCGGTTGATTTCTCAATGGCGACCGGCAGGAGCTCGGCGATGGCGTTCTGGTTGGCGATAGCGGCATCATCGCTCTTATCCCAGTTGGCGACAGCGTAGTCGAGGCAGGCAGCCATCTTGTCGCAGCAGACTCCGAGAGCCTGGATGCGTTTGACGTTTGCCAGGAG
The DNA here is from genome assembly GCA_017508385.1 of Lentisphaeria bacterium. GTDB lineage: Bacteria > Verrucomicrobiota > Lentisphaeria > Victivallales > Victivallaceae > UBA1784. The sequence goes on from JAFVZB010000019.1 coordinate 19,771, forward strand.
CTGTTTACGGTTGGCATCGACAGCGATACGCATTCCGTAACCGTACTCGGCGTTATCCTCGAAGAGGCTGTTTGCCCAGGCGGGACCGCGGCCTGCTTTGTCTTTGCAGTAGGGCAGGCTCGGGAAACTTCCGGAGTAGATCGAGCTGCAGCCGGTGGCGTTGGCGACGATCATGCGGTTTCCGAAGAGCTGGCTGATAAGTTTGACGTACGGAGCCTCACCGCAACCGGCGCAGGCACCGTTGAACTCGAAGTACGGCAGCTTGAATCCGAGACCCTTGACGTTGGCATCGGTGGTTCCGCCCATGACGTTGTCGGGGAGCTCCATGAAGAACTCAACGTTCTTCTGCTCTCCGGCGGCACGCTCTTCTGCGGCAGGAGCAAAGCTGATGGCTTTCTCTTTGGCAGGACAGGTTTCGATACAGACTCCGCAGCCCAGGCAGTCGTCAACGAAGACCTGGATACGATATTTGAGTCCGAGCTCCTTCTTCACCGGGGGTTTGGCATCGACGGTGGTGAAGCTGGCGGGTGCATCGGCAAGATCAGCGGTCTCGATCAGCTTGGCACGGATAGCAGCGTGCGGGCAGGACATGATACACTGGTTGCACTGGATACATTTTGAGGAATCCCAGCGGGGAACGAACGGAGCAACTCCGCGTTTCTCGAAGCGGGCGGTTCCGATCGGCATTGAGCCGTCGTAGCTCATGGCTGAAACCGGAACGGTGTCGCCCTTCTGAGCGAGAACCGGCTTCATCAGAGTGGTGGCGAACTTGCCCATTGCCTCGGTGAATTTCTCCTCGGGAACCACGCACTCGACTCCGTCGAGGCTGGCGGGAACTGCGACTTCGCAGAGTCCGTCGAGAGCCTTGTCAACGCAGAGTTTGTTCTGATCGACGACTTCCTGACCCTTCTTGGCGAACTTCTTCTCGATTCCTTTTTTGATGTAACCGATAGCCTCATCGACCGGAATGATTCCGGCGAGCTTGAAGAAGCAGGTCTGCATGATGGTTGAGATGTATTTCGGGCTGCCGACGGAAATGGCGACCTTGAGAGCATCGACAACGTAGAATTTGATCTTCTTGCTGACGATGGTTTCCTGCATCTCACGGGTCAGAGTGGCGAAAGCCTTGTCTGCCGGAGCGTTGGTGTTGAGCAGGAAGGTGCCTCCCTCTTTGATGCCGGAAATCATGTCGTACATGGTGATGTACGCCTGGTTGTGGCAGGCAACAAAGTTCGGAGCGGTGATCAGGTACTCACTGGTGATCGGTTTGTCACCGAAGCGCAGATGGCTGATGGTGATTCCGCCGGACTTCTTGGAGTCGTAGGAGAAGTAAGCCTGAACGTATTTGTCGGTGTTGTCTCCGATGATGGCAACGGAGTTCTTGTTTGATCCGACAGTACCGTCTGAGCCGAGACCCCAGAAGCAGCAGCTGGTGGTGCCTTCGGGCTCGGTGACGATCGTCTCATCGACCGGAATCGAGAGGTTGCTGACGTCGTCGTTGATACCGACGGTGAAGTTGTGGAAGCAGGCTCCGTCGAGGTGCTTGTAGATGGCAAGAACCATTGAGGGAGTGAACTCTTTGCTGGCGAGTCCGAAACGTCCGCCGATGATGGTGAGGTCTTTTCCGGCGAGAGCGGATTTGACATCGAGATAGAGGGGCTCACCGAGACATCCGGGCTCTTTGGTGCGGTCGAGGACGGCGATCTTCTTGACGCTGGCAGGAATTGCCTCAGCAAGTGCCTCGACTGAGAACGGACGGTAAAGTCTGACTTTGACCAGACCGACCTTCATGCCTTTGGCGTTCAGGTGGTTGACGGTCTCCTCGATGACTTCGCATCCGGATCCCATGGCGACGATGACTTTGTCAGCATCGGCGGCTCCGACGTAGTCGAAGAGGTGCATGCTTCTGCCGGTGAGAGCAGCGACTTTATCCATGTATTTCTGGACGATTCCGGGAAGAGCGGCATACTGGTTGTTGGTGGTCTCTCTGCCCTGGAAATAGACGTCGGGGTTCTGTGCAGCCATCTTGGCGTACGGAGCCTCAGGACGCAGTGCACGGTTGCGGAAACGCTCGACATACTTCATGTCAAGCAGTCCCTTCATATCAGCATAGTCGAGCAGTTCGACTTTCTGGAACTCGTGGCTGGTACGGAATCCGTCGAAGAAGGCGAGGAACGGGATCTCGCTTTCCATGGTCGCAAGGTGGGCGACGATGGCAAGATCGTGGGTCTCCTGGATGCTGGCGGCACTGGTCATTGCAAAACCGGTGGCACGGCATGCCATAACGTCTGAGTGGTCTCCGAAGATGGAAAGACTCTGCGCCGCAAGTGCACGGGCGGTGACGTGGAAGACGCAGGGGAGCATCTCTCCGGCGATCTTATACATATTCGGGATCATCAGCAGCAATCCCTGGCTGGCGGTGTAGGTGGTGGTGAGAGCTCCGGCGCTCAAACTTCCGTGAACAGCACCCGCTGCACCTGCCTCTGACTGCATTTCGGTCACATCGACTCTCTCGCCGAACATATTGACTTTGCCCTGGCTTGACCAGGCGTCGGCGTACTCACCCATCGGCGAAGAGGGAGTGATCGGAAAGATCGCTGCCACCTCACTGAACGCATAAGCTACGTAGCTCGCTGCGTAGTTTCCGTCGATGGTCATCATTTTTTTGCCCATAATCATAATCTCCTTGTTTGTGTATGGTTACACGTTAACTTAGGGTCGTTACCTAACGTACACCGGATTTACCATTTTTTCAAGTCAAATTGCTCTTTTTTTACTGTTTTATATCGTTGCGGACTCAAACATGCCCATTCTTCCTGCGCACGCACACGCACTCCCGTTATACAACTTTACTGAAAAGTTTTTCAAAAATTTTTCCTTTCACGCTTGAATTTGACAAAACTCAGGATAAATTATACTTAGTAAGAATTTTAACAAACAACACTGTTTATTATGAAACTCAACCTGACCGGCAGTGAACTTGATGCTCTGAAATGCGTCTGGACCGGAGAAGCCGAAAGCCGCATTGATATCGCACGGATACTCAAAATGAGTCGTCCGACCGCTTCTGTTCTGGTCAAGTCACTCATCGACAACCATTTTCTCACCGAGGACGGCTGCCGCCGCTCATTCGGAGGAAAACCTGCCATCAAGCTGAAAATCAGACCCGATAGTTTTCACTCCATCGGCATCGACATCGGTTACGAAAACTTTGTGCGGGCCATCAGTCTCGATGCCGCCGGAAACATCATCAAACAGATCGAGCTTGCCGCAGACTCCGGATACAACGACCGTCTGAACGCCGTGAGAGAGGCGGTGAAAGCTCTCAGAACCGACAAAACCTGCGGAGTCGGTATTGCCGTTTCAGGAATGGTCAATCCGCAGGAAAGCAAAATCATTCACAGTGCAAATTTTGAACTCACTGACAAACCGATTGCCCGAATCACTCAGGATTCGACCGGACTGCCGGTTTACATAGACAACCGTGCCCGCATGGCGGCAAGAGCTGAACTCTTCTACGGTTCCGCTCAGGGTATAACCGATTTTCTTCTGGTTTCCCTCGGTAAAGGTATCGGCAGTGCAATCACGATTTCAGGCAAAATATACTCCGGAGTTTCAGGAAAAGCCGGCGAAGTGAGAAATTTCAACGTTCCCGACTACTCAGGAAAAAGCATGACCACATGGGAAAAGGCTTTGCAGGAAGATACTCTCGAACAACAGGATTATCCCTGCCGCAAGATGGCGGAAATCTGCGCCTCAGGCTTCAACCAAGTCCTGAGTCTGATCGACCTCGATGTGGTGGTGCTTTCAGGAAGATTCTGTCTCTTCCCCGACACGTTCCGTGAGGAACTGCACAATCTTATGCCGGATATCCGGTTCAAGCTCTCGCATTTCGGCAGGGATTCAGGAGCCTGCGGCAGTGCCATCGCCGCAACAGAACACGCTGTTTTCAACAAACCTTGATATAACTGTTTGAAAGGAAAGTCAAATGAAAGAAATCAAAATCGCAGTTATCGGTATGGATACCAGCCATGTCGTTGAACTGCCGAAACTCATGCAGGACCCGAATGCAAAACTGCATATTCCGGGTATGCGTGTCACCCGTGCCATGAGATTTGAGACTCCGTTCCAGAACAAGGAGGGTCTGGATACCCGCGAGGCGTATCTGCGCTCGATCGGTGTTGAAGTCACCGAAGATTTCGATTACACCGTCGGCGACTGCGATGCCATCATGCTGGAAATCAACGACCCGAGCCTGCACCTCGAGTATTTCGAGAAAGCAGCTCCCCTCGGCAAGCCCATATTCCTCGACAAACCCTTTGCCGACACCATTGAAAACACCCGCAAAATCATTGAAATCGGCAAAAAATACAACGTCCGCTACTTCACCGCATCAAGTTTGCGCTTCACTGTCGGTCTCAACGGTATGCTCAATCAGGGCGTGGATGTCAACAGTGCATACGCCTGGGGTCCGCTCGGCAAGGCTGCCGCAGGCTCTTCCATCGTCTGGTACGGAGTCCACACCTTTGAGCAGATCGAGCGCATCATGGGTATCGGTGCAGAGACCGTCACCACCGTTCCCAGCGGCAAGGGCGTGGTCTGCATCGTCAAGTACAAAGACGGACGCTCCGCCGTCGCCGAACTCAACGAGGATAAGTGGGTTTACGGTGCTGTCGTGAGAGACGATGCTGAGAAAGAGGCGTTCTGCACCATCAGAGGCATCACTCCGTTCTACTACTCCCTGCTGGAAAAAGTCCGTGCATTCTTCCTCGGCATCGAGGATGCAGTTTCCATCGAGGAGTCTTTCGAGGTCATGGCTCTCTGTGAAGCCGCAGATAAATCATTCAACGCAGGCGGCACTCCTGTCGCCGTCGAACAACTGTGAGGAAAAAAATGAAACGTATCAAAGTTGGTATCATCGGTCAGGGAAGAAGCGGTCGCAACATCCACCGCCACCTTTTCGAGTGTATGCCCGCTCTCAAAGAGCGTTACGAAGTGATCGCCATCGCCGACCCCATCACTGAGCGTCACGCCCTGGCGGATATCACTCCGAGTCCGGAACTCAAATGCTACACCGACTACAAACAGCTGCTCGCCGACAAGCGCATCGAGCTCGTGGTCAACGCCAGCCGCAGCCACAAGCACATCGATATCAGCATCGAGGCTTTGCAGGCGGGATTCAATGTCATCTGCGAAAAACCGCTCGCCCGCCAAGTCGCCGACGTCGAGAGACTCGAAAAGGTCATCAAAGAGAGCGGAAAATTCTTCGCAGTCTTCCAGCAGTCACGCTTCAGACCGCTCTTCCGCAAATCTCTGGAAGTCATGAACTCCGGAGTTCTCGGCAGAATCGTCATGGTCAAGGTCGCTTACAACTGCTTCGGCCGCCGCTGGGACTGGCAGACCATTCAGGATATGTGCGCAGGTGAGCTGCTCAACACCGGACCGCATCCGCTCGATCAGGTCGTGCAGTTCTTCGGCAACGCCGATCCCGAGCAGATCTTCTGCAAGATGGATCGTGCCAACACCTTCGGTGATGCTGAAGACCACATCAAACTCATTATTTCCGGCAAGGGTCATCCCACCGTGGATATGGAAGTCTCACGCTGCTGCGCATTCCCCGGCAATACCTATGAGATATACGGAACCAACGGAGGTCTCAAGGCTTGCGGAACTGAAGTCAGCTGGAAGTATTTCCGTCCGCAGGATATGATGGAGCAGCACGCCATCATCAAACCGCTCGAGGGTGCCGGCAGAATGCCCGTGTACTGCGGTGAGGATATGCACATCTACGAGGAGAAGTGGACCTGCCCCGCTTACGCCAATACCTTTGACTGCTGGGGCACTGACTACTACAAAGACATCTACGAGGGCATCACCACCGGCAAACCGACCGAGGTGCAGCTTGAGCACGTCAAACGTCAAATCCGCATCATCGAGGAGTGCCACAAACAGAATCCGTTCCCGAAAACCATAGATATCGGCGACGCCATCTGATTGCCGCACACATTTGCGGAACGCAGGTCAGGTACAGACAATATCGTCAGTCACCCGACCTGCGTTTTTTATTACCGTGGATTACCGGGAATAAAAAAGTGCCTCCTTTTCGGGGAGGCAGCTTTTGTGTGTTTGGAAATGTTTTTACTTCTGTCCGTTCTCGAAGTACTCGATGATTTCAGGCTCGAGCTGCGGAATATCCATCGGCACGTTGCCGTTGCGCATCGAATAGTGTCCGAGGTCTCCGGTTGCCACGGAGTTTCTGGCGGCTATCGGGTTGGCGTTGGTCTCGGCTCCGTTGACTACAAAGTCAAGGAAGTTGTCGATGATCGGACCATCGGCTCCGCCGTGGCTGCCGGCTACGGGTTTGAGTTTGTAGATGATATCCGGAGTCTCTCTCGGTCCGCGATTTGTCCACACATGGACTTCGCAGGTTCCGTGGTCTCCGATATTTTCCACCCTGCCCGCTGTTCCGATAAAGGTGTAGTTGCGCTCTGAGTCGGGAGCGTAGTGGCACTGCATATAGGTCGCCTGTGCTCCGTTGTCGAGCTGCATCATTATCATGTTGTGATCTTCAACATCTATTACGGGAGAAAATCCGGTCTGCTCCATCGGCGGCCAGTGCTGGTTGTTGAATGTCACATCCGGAAGCTCGTCGGCGTTGCGGCGGGGGAGTTTATCGTAAACACTGAGCATACCCATGCCGACCACACGTTTGGTGTAACCGCCCATCAGCCAGTGCATCACGTCGATGTCGTGAGCTCCTTTCTGCAACAGAAGTCCGTTGGAGTTCTTCTGCTCTGAGTGCCAGTCACGGAAATAGGCATCTCCGCCGTAATTGATGAAGTGGCGGCACCAGCCGCATTTGATTTCACCGATAATTCCGGAGTCGATGACCTCTTTCATTTTGAGAATGGAGGGGAAATAACGCATATTGTGTCCGACAAAGAGCTTGGCTTTGCTCTTGTAGGCGGCTCTCAGGATACGGTCGCATCCTGCGGTGGTGATGGCGAGCGGCTTTTCAACATAGACGTGTTTGCCTGCCTCGAGTGCGGCAACAGCCTGCTCCTCGTGGCAGTGGTCGGGGCTCATCACAAAGACGATATCGATATCCTTGTTGGCGATAAGCTCACGGTAGTCTTTCACCAGAACCGCTCCGGGAAACTTTTCTTGAAAGGGTCTGTACTCAGGATTTCTCAGAGTCTTGGGCAAAGGCTCATACGGGTCGGCACCCATGACGATTTCAAATCCCTGCTCAGGACGGTGCGCTTTATAGGCATGAACTCCTCTGCCGTAAACACCGATAATACCGATTTTCCACGTTTTTTTCATAACAACACCCTTTTATTTATTCAATTCCCGTGTATAGGCTTCGATGGCTGCGGCAAGACCGCGCTCGAAATCCCACTCTCCGACAAAGCCGGTCGAGGCGAGTTTGTCAACATTGGCAAGAGAGTGGCGGATATCTCCCGGACGCTCCGGCAGAAAGACTATCTCACTCTTGGAATTGGTCAGCTTGACGATTTTTTCGGCAAGGTCAAGGATGGTGATTTTTTTGCCGTATGCCACGTTATAAACTCCGGTATAGGGATTTTCTGCCATATACAAGTTGGCTCTGGCGATATCCTTGACGTAGATGAAGTCACGGGTCTGACCTCCGTCACCGTAGATGGTGATGGGCTCATTTCTGAGTGCACGGGTAATGAAAATCGGAACTGCCGCGGCGTAGGCACTCTTGGGGTTCTGACGGGGTCCGAACACATTGAAGTAACGCAGACAGGCGGTCTCGACTTTGCCGGTGTCGTGGAACATACGGCAGTAGTACTCGCCGTCGAGCTTGGTGATGGCATACGGACTCTTCGGCTCGGGATAGAGCGTCTCGACCTTGGGAGAGATGGGGTTGTCTCCGTAATTGGCGGCGGAGGTGCTGAGTATCAGCTTTTTCACTCCGGCTTTGGCTGCCTCTTCGAGCAGATAGATGGTTCCGATGGAGTTGATGAGGTTGCACTCTTCGATTTTTTCCATTGACTCGGGAACGCTCACCAGTGCCGCAAGGTGGAAAATATATTTCACTCCCTCGACTGCTTTTCGCACATCGTCACGGTTGGCGACACTGCCTTCGATGAACTCGACATCGAGTCCGTCGAGGTTGCTTCTTCTGCCGCTGCGCAGGTTGTCGAGAACCCTGACTTTATATTTATTCTGGCAAAGTTCGCAGATGTGACTTCCGATAAATCCGCTTCCGCCGGTTACAAGAACAGTATCCATTTTTGCTGTTGCTCCTTTGTTTTGATGAACAAAAATTATCTCTTCAATGATATAATATAATCTTGTTTACACTCTTTGAAATGGAAAAATCTTCCATAACTAATGACAAAAAAAACTATTTTTCCGGAGGTAAAGTTATTTCCGGAGATATGCCCTCTTTGAACATGCCGAGCACCAGAGTTGTCTTTGATGATTTTACTCCCTCTATTTGCCCGATGCGGTTCATCAATTCGTGCAGGGCATTGGTGTCGCCGGTCACCACTTTGAGCAGATAGCTTGATTCGCCTGAGATATCGTAGATTTCCACGATTTCGGGGAACTTCACCAGCTCTTTTGCCACATGGTGGTCACACAGACGCTCGTCGGTGGTGAGGGATATCAACACAGTCAAGCCGAGTCCGAGCTTGGAACAGTTTATTCTGGTTTCGCACCCGCAAATGATTCCGTCACGGTAGAGCTTGCGCACCCGCTCGAGGGCGGCTGACGGAGATAGATTTATCCTCTGCGCCAGCTCCTGATTTGATATCCTGCCGTTTTTGCGCAGTACGTTGAGTATTTTGCAATCAGTCTCATCCATGGAGTTTTTCCGCTTAAAAAACCGCGTGCCAATCCTCTTTGCGGACTTGCACGCAGTGTGTCATTTTCTTTTGACTCAGAGTTTACGCAATAACTGCGAATTTGCTCTCTTTGTCGGTCTCGATACGGGCATTGAGATCGCTCCAGTTTCCGGCGTAACCGCCTCCCCAGTAACCGAGTCCGCCCCAGCCGGTGTTGTGCTCTCTCAGCAGCAGGTCGTCGCAGCCGTCGCCGTTGTAGTCGCCGACCGCTTCGATGGCAAATCCGTTGCCCATCGTACCTCTCCAGCGTCTGTTGGCAGAATCGGCATCATCCCAGACCCAGACGTTATTGGTGCTCTTATCCAGAACCATGATATCGTCGATACCGTCGCCCTCGAAGTCACCGATCGCGGCGACCTCCCAGCCCTCGCCGGGGTTGGCGACGCAGGTCTGCTGCCAGTTCCAGGTACCGAAAGTCGGATCCATGTTTTCCCAGAGATAGACGAAACCGGTGGTTTTGTTGGTGACCACGAGCTTCTCTGCTCCGTCGGATGAGAACACTCCTGAGCCGTCAACGCTCCAGACATCGTGGAGCGGAGTTGAGACGTTCCAGATATCCTTGTAGGTGGTTCCGTCGATCATCACGCCGAAGCTGCCGGAAGAGTTGACGATGATGACATCATCGCTTGAATTGCCGCCGAGATTGGTCAGGCAGACGCTCTTGAAGTCGCCGTCAACATATCCCAGACTGACGTAGCCGTAATCGCCGCTGCCGAGATCTGTCCAGGCGGCGAAGGTGTTGTTGCTGGAGTTCTTGAGCAGGATACCATCTTTTGAGAGTGCTCCGGCAGTGAAGTTACCGGTCAACTCTACTGACCACATGTTCTGCTCTTTGCCGCTCCACTCCCAGACTCCCTGCCATGCGGGGGAGACTTTGCCGTTGACTGCGACAAATCCGACTTTTCCCGCTGAGGCGTCGAAACCGACGATCTGGCTGGTTCCGTTGTTGAGCAAATCGCTCCTGAGATCGCTCTCGATGACCATATTGACATCGATACTCTCGGTGGTGACGTTGCCTGCGGCATCGGTGACTTTGAAGTAGAGCTTGCAGTTCCCGCTCACAGTGACACTGCTTCCGGCACTCCAGGTCTTATTGTCGAAGCTGTACTCGACTGCCGCCACTCCGCTGAGGTCATCGGCTGAGGTCACGGTGACCACGATATCCATGCGGGTCGCCTCGGAGGGCAGTTCGGAAACGGTCAGAGTCGGAGCGACTTTGTCGATGTTGGCTACGGTGAAGCTTGAACTGCTGATGTTTCCTGCGGCATCGACCGCCTTGAAGTCAACTTTACCGTTGGCTGAAAGCACCACGCCGCTCTCGGTATAGCTCTTCCATGCTCCGCCGTCAACGCTGTACTCTTTAACTGCGGAGTCGCTTGAGAATGCGGCTTTGACAACCACATCTTTGTTTGTCCAATCGGTGACACTTGCGGATGCCGCAGGAGCTTCGGGAGAAACTTTATCAATGTTGCCGACCTCAAATGCGGCGACATCGCTGATGTTGCCCGCCTCATCGGTCGAACGGAAATAAACGGTGGTGTTGGCGGTAACGACCACTCCGGAAGAAGTGTATTTGTTCCAGACTTTGCCGTCGAGACTGTACTCGTTGCTCACTGAGTCAGCCGCAAATTCGGCACTGAGCACCACATCTTTGTTGGTCGGAGCAGTGATATCGGCGGAAACCTGCGGTTTGGCAGGTGCAACACGGTCGATGTTGTCAACCACGCAGGAGGAGATCTCACTGATATTGCCCACCTCATCGGCTGAACGGAAATAGACGGTTCCGTTGGCACTCATCACCACTCCGCCGACAGGATAGGCTTTCCAGGTCTTGCCGTCGGTGCTGTACTCGTTGCGGACCGCATCGCTTGCGAAAGCGGCGGTGACGGTGACATCGCTCGTGGTCGGAGCGGTGATATCGGCGGAAACCACCGGTTTTCCCGGAGCAACACGGTCAATGTTGTCAACCACGAACTCAGTTACCGCACTTACGTTGCCTGCGGCATCGGTGGAGCGGAAATAGACTTTTCCGTTGTCGCTCATCACCACTCCGCTTGCGGGATATGCCTTCCACGTCTTGCCGTCGGTGCTGTACTCATTCACTGCTGAGTCGGCGGCAAATTCCGCACTGACGGTGACTTTTTGGGCGGTGACAGCAGTGATATCGGCGGATGCGACCGGGCTGTCAGGAGCGTCTTTGTCGATTTTGTCAACGTTGACGCTCTTTTCAAATGTATTGCCTGCGGCATCGGTGACACGGAATGTGACGTTGGCGTTGGCACTGAGGGTAACGCTTGAGCCCTCTTCCCACACTCCGTTGCCGGTGGTGAACTCGATTTTGGTGACTTCGCTTGTGGAGTCTCCGGCTGTGGCGGTAAGCACCACATCTTTATTTGTCCAGCTGCCGTCAAATCCGGTGATTTCAAGTGTCGGAGCGTCGTTGTCGAGCTTGGTCACGTCAACTGAGCTCTCGGCGACATTGCCGACCTTGTCGGTGGCGCGGAAATAGACGATTCCGTTGGCGGAGACTACGGCATCTTTACCTGAAGTCCAGGAGTTTTTGCCGTCGGTGCTGTACTCGATGGTGATATCTGACTCACTTGAAACGTTGTCGGTCGCACTTGCGCTGAGGGTGATCGAGCCTTTCTGCCACTCGGTGATGTTTCCGGTGACGGCAAGCTCGGGCAGTACGTTGTCGATTTTGTCAACGACTATCTCTTTGGTGCTGATGTTGTTGGCTTTATCGACCGCCTTGATGGTGATGGTGCAGTTTTCGGTGACGAAAATCTCGTTATTTTCAACCGCTTTCCACTCACCGTCTCCGACCTTGTACTCAAGGGTGTCGAGTCCGCTTACGGCATCGGTGACCTCGACAGCGAGGGTCGCCTCTTTGACGTACTCAACAGGATTGCCGCTGACGTTGATTTCCATGGCGATCTTGTCGATGAAGTCGATGACGATCTCTTTGGTGCTCTCACGTCCGTTATTGTCGGAAGCCTTGAAAGTGACAACCCGGTTTTTGTGGATGGTGACTTCATAACCTTTTTTCCAGGTCACTCCGCCGTCGATGGAGTACATGACCGAATCTTCATCCACTCCGCTGCCGTCATCGGTGACGGTGGCGGTAACGGTGACGTCTCCGCTGGTGTAGGTATCGGGGTCGTAGTTGGTGGTGATGGTGATTTCAGGACCGTATTTGTCGATCATGGTGACGTTGACGGTCTCGACATCGCTCTCGTTGCCTGCGGCATCGACCGCCTTGAAGTAGATGGTGGCGTTTTTGGTGACGGTAAGAGTGTCTCCGACCACGCTCTTCCACTCGACATTGTCATAGCTGTACTGCACTTGCTGACCGGGGTTGTTGTCGCTTGAAGTGATTTGGAGCACGACATCCTCTTCGGTCAGAGCGGTCGGGTTGCCGGTAACGGTGAGAGTCGGTTTTTCGGTGTCGATTTTGGTGATGCTCACGCTCTCGACAGCTGAAATGTTGCCTGCCGCATCAACGATGCGGAAAGAGTAAGTTCCGTTTTCGACGACGGTGTGGGTGACTCCGGTGAACGCACTCCAGATGTCGTTGGTATCATCTCCGTCATCGGTGTAGTTGGTTGAGTATTCGATCGAAGCTACTCCGCTCTCGTTCTCGATTCCGGAAACTGAGAGTTCGGCATTTTTGCTGTAAGTCTCGGGAACTCCGTCGATGCTCATGATGATGGGAGCAGTCTTGTCGATGAGAATATCGGCTTTGGCGATCTCACTGCGGTAGCCGTTGGCATCGAGTGAACGGAAGAGGTAAGTTCCTTTGGTATCGAACACCATGGTCGAGTCACAGGCGAACCACTCCTCTCCGTCGAGGGAGTACTCGTTTGCCGTTGCCTTGGGGTCGAAAGCGATGGTGACGGTAACATCGGTGTTTGACCAGTCTGTCGGAGCAGTCACCACAGGAGTGAGCAAATCGGCGACATTTCCGACTCTCACATAGAGGTCACTGCCCTCGAGCAGCAGGGTGTAGCTTGCGCCTCCGGCGGAGACGACTCCGCTGTTGACGGAAATATCACCGCAGGAAGTTGTTCCGCTCACCACGGTGATGGTACCGGTGAACTCTGCGGCGTTCTGAGCAAGGCTGTACTTGCCGAAATCCTGACTGGCTGAGACGGTCAGAGTGAAAGTGGGAGCTCCGTCAACTGCCATGATGTTGTTGATGATAAAGCCATCAGGCTCTTCGCTTTCGGCTGAGGCACGCTCTCTGAGGTCAAGATTGACGATACCGCCCTCGTGAGCGTAAACTCTGCCGCCGGAAACGGTGATCTCTCCGGTGAGGACTCCGCCCTCGAGGATGTCGATGCTCGCACCTGAGTTGACGACCGCTCCGCTTATCGCAGCTCCGGAGTGGATCAAAGCCTCGCCCTGCATAGCGTAATTTGCCATGAAGCCGTTGTTCATTTCAAAGGCATTTCCGGCGTAAGTACCGCCGATGTAGGCTCCGGAAACGACATTCATATTGATGCGGGCGCCCTCTTCGGCGGTGACTTCGGTGGCACTGCCGCCGGCAAGATAGAGCACTCCGCCTGAGGTGACGGCGGTCTTGTCGGCACTGCCGCCTGCGAGGATGGTGAGTTTGCCGCTGGTAACGGTGGTGTTTTCGGCAAATCCCTCACTTGTTATCACGGTTTCGCCGTAGGGAACGTTGAAGTTTACGATGTGCGCTCCGCTGTAATAACCTTTGACCTCGGTGTTCGAGGCGATGGTGAGGTAGAGATATCCGTGATTGGTCATATACTCGACGCTTGCTCCGCTGTAAACGAAGAGACTGCCGCCGCTCATGTTGACCACTGAGGCACTGCCTCCGTCGAGGATCTCGAGAGTTCCGTTCTCTCCGACGGTGGTATTTCTGACACTTCCGCCGTCAGCCACTGAGAGGAAAGCTCCTTCGCCGTTGATGACGGTGTTTGAAGCAGCTCCGTTGGCGGAAACATTCATCGCAGCTCCGCTTCCGAGCTCGGTATCGGCGGCGTAACCGTAACTCGCGACCTGAAGCACGGCTCCGCTCACTCTGGTTCCGCTGACAAAACCGCCTGAAACGTATCCTGCTTCGGCTGCCGCCTTGTCGGCGATGATGGAAAGAACTGCACCGTTGATGACGGTGTTGTCGTATCCCTGAAAGGTGCTGCCGCCCATGACGTAACTGCTTCCGGTGATTTTATTGCCGGAAAAGACGACTTCGTTCACTGCGCTCTGAGCGTCGATGACCGCTCCGAAGTTCACATAACAACCTGAAAAATATGCGGAATCAGCCTGAAAGCTGCCGCCATTGATATTTTCTGCAACAAACTGACCTGACGAAACTGCCATATTCATACCTCTTTTTTTATTAAAAAAATTTTTAATGCTCTATACAATATCATCATTATTCATTAAATTCAAGCATTTTCGCTAAAAAAAAGGATAATGTCCTGATTTTTGTGAAATATGCGAGCCGCAGGATTTGCGACAAAACGCAAAACGCCCATTTGCATCGACGGATGCAGTGTGAGGCAATGTCGTGTTTTGCGCCCGAGCAGCGGAGGGAGTGTACGACTGTACATGACCGAAGCAGCACAGAAGCAAGGCACGAGATTGACCACAATGCGCCGTAGCCGGTATTCTTTCTTCACTGCAAAAAAAGACAACGATAAAAGCAAAACTCCGCATATTTACAATGTACTGTTTGCCGCTTACGGGAAAATTCTTCATTTATTGTGCAGTAACACTTGTAAAAAGCCGCTTGTCAAGTTATCTTATATAGTTGAATAGTTGTTTTTTACCAATCAATTTACCAAATGGAGAAAAATGCCATGAAAAAATTTCTGTTCGTCATCATCGCCGTTCTTGCCCTCGCTCCTGCCGCCGTGCGCGCGGATGAGCCCATCATGACCAGAGGAGAGCTCAAGGATAAACTTCTGCTCTATATCCCCAACCGCATCATGGATCTGCTCGACATCTTCAGTGTCAACATCGGTGTCGGTCCTGTCGCCGAAGCAAGACTCATGGCGACCCGCTACTGCGACGTCGGTGCCGGTATCGGTATCACCGCCAAACTCTACAAGGATTTCAACCGTCAGTACGGTCTCGGCTTTGAAGAGGGATGGTACTGGTCTTTCATCTTCGTCAGCGAGGAGCAGTACACTCTTACCGACAGTCTCGGTCTGGTCAAACGCTATGCTGAGACCCGCACCGGAGTTCCCATGCCCGACACCCGCACCTACGACTTCTTCACCGGTCCCCGTGACTTCTGGGCTATCGGAGGAAGTCTCGGTCTGCTGGTCGATGCCAATCTCTATATCCACCCGACCGAGTGGGTCGATCTCGGACTGGGTTTTCTGCTCATCGACTTCCGCAACGACGACTACATCCTCGACGACTTCCGCTGATATGGCTTTCGTCTGCCTCAGGTGCGGAGCCTGCTGCCGTTGGGAGGGTGCGGTCAAACTTATCGGGGATGAGCCTGATAAAATCGCTGAGTTCCTCAACATGAGCGTTGAGGAGTTTATCGGGCTCCACACAACCATAACTCCTGACCGTCAGCACCTTTCGCTTTTGAGCAAACCCGACGGCAGCTGTGAATATCTCGGTGACGGCGGATGTCTGATAAATCCGGTAAAGCCTCTGCAATGCAGGGAGTTTCCGGAAAAATGGAACTTTCCCGGCTGGCAGAATGAGTGTGCCGCCGGTAAACTGACGGTCAAAGACAACGCATAACAACAGTATTTATCATGAACAAACTTGGTGATCTTATCGTTCTCTCAGGTCCGAGCGGAGTGGGCAAGTCAACTCTGGTCGGCAAACTTATCGAACAGAAGCCCGAAGTGGAGTTTTCCATTTCCTGCACCACCCGTGCCCCGAGGGGAACTGAAAAACACGGCGTCGAATACTACTTTCTCACCCGTGAGGAGTTCGATGCCAAACGCAAAAACAACGAGTTCATCGAGAGCGCAGATGTATTTTCCAACAGCTACGGAACGCTCAAAAGCGAGGTCATCGACCGGCTGAAACGGGGTGCTCAGGTCGTACTCGATATTGACGTGCAGGGAGCTTTACAGATACGCAAAGCCGCTGAGAGTGATGATATACTGAAGCGCACCGCCGTTTTTGTGATGATTGCTCCTCCTGACCTCGAAACCCTGAAAACCCGTCTCGCAGGCAGAGCCACTGACAGTGCCGAACAGGTCGCCCAGCGGCTGGCGAAAGCTCAGAGCGAACTGCAGAACTTCCGCAGTTACGACTATCTCGTGGTCAATGACGACCTCGAAAAGGCTTCTCAGGAGCTGGCTGCCGTGTTTACTGCCGCTTCCGCAAGAACTTCGACCATCAAAGAGGAGTTGTTTGTATGAGCAGAACCATCGTCCTCGGAGTCACAGGCGGTATCGCAGCTTACAAAAGTGCCGCCTTGTGCAGTAAACTCACTCAGGCAGGGTATGATGTCAGGGTGGTGATGACTGAAAACGCCGCAAAATTCGTTACTCCGCTCACGTTCAGGACTCTCTCGCGCAATGCGGTCGTCACCTCGCTCTGGGAAGAGCCTGAGTGGAAGCCTGAGCACGTTTCGCTTGCCAATCAGGCTGATTTATTCGTCACCGCTCCTGCCACTGCCAACTTCATCGCCAAATTCGCCAACGGTATCGCCGATGATGCGCTTTCGACTTTCGCCGCCACTTTCGAGGGAAAAACCATTATCGCTCCTGCGATGAACCCTGCGATGTGGAGAAATCCCGCCTGCGTTGAAAACGTGGAAAAGCTCAGGAAAAGAGGAGTCATTCTGGTGGGTCCTGAAAACGGGCACGTTGCCTGCGGCGCCCCGGGAGCCGGAAGAATGTCCGAACCCGACACCATCTTCGAGGCGGTGGAAAACGCTTTCAAATGAAATTTTTTCCGCAAAATCTGCTCTTCACGGGTGCGTTGACTCTTGTTCTGGCAGTCACCGCATTTATTTTGCCTGCCCTGCCCGTGTGGATAACCGACAACGGAAACAAGTACATCATAATGCGCAATTTTGCCGAACACAAGACGGTGAAGTTACAGCACCCAGTTCCTGAGCTTGCTCCGACGGGAGGCTTTCACATTCAGCACCACGAGGGAGCTCTGCGCAGTTTTTACCCTGAATTTTATCCCGTGCTGTGCAGTTTCTTCTACTCAAAAAACTGTGAGCGTGCCGCCTCGATACCTGCCATCGCCGGAACTCTGCTTGCCGCCTGGGTCGTCTTACTCTGGACAAAAAGCAAAGCCGCCGCCGCTTTTACCGCTCTGGGCACTCCGCTGTTCTTTTACAGCTTTGTATTGTGGGAGATGACTCTGAGCTGTGCCGCCGTCACCTGCGCACTCTTTTTACTCTTCAAGAAACGCCATCCGCTTGCGGCGGGACTTATCATCGGCTTATCGCTTTTTCTGCGTGAGGAAGCCTACTTCGTCTCAGGTTCTCTCATCTTTGCATTGCTCTGTTTCAGAGAGTTCAAAAGCTCTTTACTGCTCTTCTGCGGCATCATTGCCGGAATGGTTCCGGTGTGGCTGTGGCAGTACATCGAGTTCGGAAACATCCTCGGTCTGCACGGGAAAACCTATCTTGCCGGAACCGGTACTCAATCGGTCTCAGGTGTGCTCTGGAACTATTTCCACCATCTTCTGCGCTGTGAGCCGACCGGGGCGGGATATGAAAAGTACATCACCATCGTTCCGCTTGTTCTGTTGTTTTGCGGCAGTTTTTTCCGCAACCGCAAGGTGAAGTTTGCCCTGCTCGGTGTCATGCTTTTGTCGGGAGTTGTCATGCTCCTGAAATACATACAGACTCCCGGAATATCCTATGCGGCGGCGTGTTCCACCGGGCTCTTTGCCGCCATGCCAGCCTGCTGGATATTTTTTGCCGATCTGCGCAGCTCATTTACCCGTCAGGCGAAAATCTACCGCATACTCGCCCTCTTTGCCGTGGTCTATATTGCGACCGTTCCGGCGGTGCTCACCCGCGGGGACGTGGGGTTGATTTGGAGTGCACGCCACTTTATCGTCATTGCTCCGGCACTGGTGATACTCAGTGCAAAGTGTGCCAAAAACATCCACCTGCAATCCATCGTTCCCTTTGCGGCGGCGGGAGTCTTTGCCATCGCTCAACAGCTTGCAGGAATACACTCTCTCAACACCGTTTCAAAGGAGTCGCTCGCCCTTGAAAACCTCATACGCAGTCACAAAACTCAGGCGGTCATCAGCGACGTCTTTTATCTGCCTGAAATGACTCCACGCCTCTGGTTTGAAAACACTTTTCTGGATATTTCAAAACCGCAAAACGCAGGGAAACTTGTTGAAAATATGCCAAAAAACATGCTGCTGGTGCTCTCGGCTGCTCCGCAGTTCCGCAGGATATCCAATCAAGACCTGAGCAGGATTTTACAGAAATGCGACATCAAAAGTGCTCCGCAACGCTTCAGGATGGAGCGGGGAACGGGGTTCATCGACTTGCTCATACTGCCCGTTTCCGCAAAGGAGGCAAAGTTGTGAAAAAGCCTGAACTGCTCTCTCCTGCCGGCTCGCTCGAGACCGCTCTTGCCGCTTTCGACGGCGGAGCTGATGCCGTTTACTGCGGACTTGCCAAGTTCAATGCCCGTGAAAGGGCGGTCAACTTCTCTTTTCCTGAGTTGCGAACTCTGCTCGAAAAGGCTAAGAGCTGTGACAAAAAGGTTTACATCACCTTCAACACCCTGCTCAAAAGCTGTGAGCTCGGTGAGGCGGCGGCGTTTCTTGCCGAACTTGCAAAAACTCCGCCCGATGCCCTCATCGTGCAGGACCCGGGAGTGATCGAACTGGTCAACAACTACTTTCCGTACTTCACGCTCCACGCTTCGACCCAGATGGGGATACACAACTCGTGCGGCATCGAGACGATGGGCAAGCTCAATGTGAAGCGGGTCATCCTTGAGCGGCAGATAACTCTTGATGAGTTGAAACTCATCCGCAAAAGAACTCCGCTTGAGCTCGAAGTTTTCATCAACGGCTCGCTCTGCTGCAGCCTCTCGGGCAGGTGTCTTTTGAGCAGTTTCCTCGCCGGAACCAGCGGCAACCGCGGCAGATGCAAACAGCCGTGCCGCCGCTGTTATGCCGCAAGCGGCAAATCAAAGCAGGACTACTTTCTCTCTCCATTCGACCTCGACGGCTCCTCTCTGGTAAACGAACTTGCGGCAATGGGCATCGACTCGTTCAAAATCGAGGGGCGGCTGCGGGGCAGTGACTACATTTTCAAAACCGCAAGGGCGTACCGTCTTATCATTGACCATCCCGACGACCCCGAGGCGATCAGCGAAGCGGAAACTCTGCTCAAATCAAGCTCGATGCGTGACCGTTCGACCGGGTTTTTCTTTTTGAAAAATCACTCTTCCATCATCAACAGTGCAAGCTCAGGCGTGTTCGGCATCGAGGCGGGAACGGTGGAAAAGTTCCGCAACGGTATGCTCCAACTCAAAAGCGGTATCAGACTTCATCTCGGTGACCGCCTGAGAGTCACCAACCCCAAAAACCGCAGTGATGCCACCTTTTCGCTCACCGCTCTTGAGGAGCACGGCAAAAAGGTCATCAAGTGCCGTCCGGGAGCGCAAATCATGCTGGGCAAAGCTCCTGATTTCCCTGCGGGGAGCAAGGTTTACAAGATAGGTGAAAACGGGTTCGACTACCGCAGTGCCGCTGAAAAACTGCGTCCGGGCAGATTTCCCGCAACTCTGGAAATAACCGCTTCGGCTGATTTGTGGCAGGTAAAATTTTCACATCTGCCGGAGTATGTGTGGCAGAAAGAGGTCTCTTTTGCTCCGGCACTGAAACGTCCGTTAAGTGCTGAGGATATCCGTGAGGTCTTTGCCTCGGCTCCGCCTGAACCGTGGAGAATAGATGAGGTAAAGGTGGTCTGCTCAGGTGATTTCTTTGTGCCCAACTCGCAGTTGAAAGAGCTGAGACGGGAGTTCTGGAGCAGTATAAAACCGCAAATCCCTCCGTATGACAAACTCTTTGTGCGTGAAAGGAAATCTCTGCAAAACTTTTTGGAAAGTGAGGAAAAATCTCTCTGTTCTCAGGAAACAGGGATGCCGCAGGATGCCTTTGTCATTCCCGCTTTTATTTCAGAATTCAAACTCGATGCCACTTCTGAGAAACTCAGCAGATTTTTCGCTTCCGGCGGCCGCAATGTCATCGTTGAGGCGTTTCACGCTTTTGCCCTGCTCAAAAACGCTCCGCAGGATGTGAAAATATATGCCCGATTTCCCCTGCCCGTCACCAACCATCAGGCGGCAGAACTGCTCAAATCTCTCGGAGTTGCGGCTTTTGCACCCGCTCCTGAGCTCGACAAAGAGGCTGTGGATGAACTCTTCAGCCGAACAGCTCTTCCTCACTTCGAGGATAAAAACGCAGTTCCGCTTCTGGTCACCAGGGCAAAGCTCGACACACTCGAGCGCACCGACGGCAGCGGAAACCGTTTTACTGTCAGGAAGTCTCCCATTGAGGAAACTTACCAGCTCTTTGCGGTTGACTCCGACCCGGTCGGAAAATTCAGAAATGAAACTCTGTTGTAGAGTTCATCAAATAAAGGAAAGGAAAAGTATTATGACAGAAGAACAGAAAACAAGTTATGCTCTCGGCATGAACATCATGGGCAACCTCGCCGAGCTGCCCATCGAAATCGACGTTGAGAGCGTCATCGCCGCCATCAAGGATGTTTCCGCCGGAAACAAACCCGCTCTCGAGGTGGAAGAGTATCACAAGTACATGCAGGATTTTCAGCGTAAAGTTCAGCAGGCAGGTCAGCAGGCTGTCGCCAAAGCCGCCGAGAACAACAAGAAAGCCGGAGCTGAGTTCCTCGCTGAGAACGCCAAAAAAGAGGGCGTGAAAGTCACCGCTTCAGGACTCCAGTACCGGGTCATCACCGAGGGCAGCGGCAGAAAACCCGCCGCCTCCGACAAAGTCAAAGTCCACTACACCGGAAAACTCACTGACGGAACCGTTTTCGACAGCTCAGTTCAGCGCGGTGAGCCCATCGACTTTGCTCTCAATCAGGTCATCGCCGGATGGACTGAGGGTGTTCAGCTCATGGCGGCAGGAAGCAAGTACGAGTTCTTCATTCCCTCAAACCTCGCTTACGGCGACCGTGGAGCAGGCAATGCCATCCCTCCGGGCGCAACTCTGATTTTCGAGGTCGAGCTGCTCGAAGTGCTCTGAGCATAAAACTCCGGGATATGGGGAGATGATGCGGGGGGAGCGGGAAAACTTCTTTTCAACGGGAAAAGAATTTTTCCCGCTCCCCCC
>JAFVZB010000020.1 GCA_017508385.1 Lentisphaeria bacterium
CGGCAAAACGCAAAACGGCTTATTAGCATCGGTGGATGCAGTGTGAGTCAAGGAAAGTGTTTTGCGCCGCCTTGTCGCGGCGTAGTGAAACGAAGCCGGACGCCGGAAATTTTTCTTCACAACAAATGGGACAATAATTTTTATTTACCTTTACCTGCCCGTGTCGGGAACAGTGCCTTTTTTTTGATGATTGGCGGCAAAGGCGTTGAGGCTCACTTTCAGCAAGTGACAATCTGTTACCAGCCGCTTGAAAATACCATGTCGCCGTTGAGATGGCTGTGATCGTTCCAGGTTATCAGCTGCCAGGTTTTGCCTGCGTCGGCGGTTTTGAAGCAGGATATTGAGGTGTTGTCGATGCGGGCCGCTGCCGGATATTTTTCCATATCCATGACGGTGAGCAGAACAGCCCTCATAAATCCTCCGTGCGTGACACAGAGAACGGTCTGACCGTCGTGATTTTTGGCGATGGTATCGAGAACAAGCTCTGCCCGGTCACGGAACTCTCTGCGGCTCTCTCCTCCGCTCGGTCTGAAGTAGATGGAGTTCCTGAAATACAGCTTGTGTTCTTCAGGATACTTCTCTTTTATTTCGGTGAGTGATTTGCCCTGCCATTCGCCGAGATTCCACTCCATGAGTTCGGGTAAGAAGATTATCTCTCTGCCGTCTGCGATCGCCTGAGCGGTGGCGGCGGCACGGCTCAACGGACTGGAATATATCGCATCAAAATGCATTCCTTTGAGTCTCTCACTCACGAGTTTCGCCTGAGCGATTCCCCGTGCGTTGAGCGGAATATCGGTCTGACCCTGAATTTTATCTGTTACATTTGCGTCGGTCTCTCCGTGGCGCACGAAGTAAAGAGTTGCAGCCATTACAGTACCTCATTGTTTAACGGTACTTAAAATAGCATCAAACAGGGGAAAATCAAGGTTTGAGTTGAGGATAAATCAGTTTTTCAACAGGATATTTGTTGTCATTGAGATAGTCAAGGAGCTTTTGCAGCACATCATTTGGCAGATGTTTTTCTCTTGCAAGTATCCAGAGGTATTTTTTGTCACTTCCCGTCACCACCGCATACGAGTAGTCTGCGGCGAGTTTTATTATGCGGTAACGGCTGTAAAAAGGCCGGAAAAATGATACTTTCAGCTCTCCTGTGCCGGAAGAGTCTGCAAATTCAGCCACTCCGGTGACACATGTTCTGACGGAGTTTTTTATTCCGCAGTTGACGACTTTTACCTTGCCATCACTTTTTAAGGTGTATTCGGCAGTCACCTGCGACATTCCTTTTTCAAAGGAGTTCGGCAGTCTGGCTATCTCGTACCACTTGCCCATGTATCTTTGAATATCAAAGTTTGTCACGGCAGGAATATCCATTGAACTGTCGTTGACACATCCTGAAACAGCGGCAACGGCAGCCGCAAAAAGCAAAACAAAAAATTTCGACATAAAAAACCTCCTGATTTCACTATAAGCTGTTTGGGCAAAAAATCAGGAGGTTTTTACGTTTGCAGCAGAAAAAATATTTGTTTTTTCTGAAGAAAACTTATTTTACTTTTCTGTAATCCTCTTCGAGGTGGCGGCATTCCTGACCGGTATAGACCTGACGGGGGCGGACGAGTTTGGTGGATGAGCCGATCATTTCACGCCAGTGTGCGACCCATCCGGGCAGGCGGGCGATAGCGAACATCACGGTCAGCATGTTTTCGGGGATGCCCATGGCACGGTAGAGGATTCCGGTATAGAAGTCCACGTTGGGGTACAAGTGGCGATCGACGAAATAGCTGTCGGTGAGGGCGGCTTCTTCGACCCGGTGGGCGATATCCAGAAGCGGGTCCTGATACTTGATGAGTTTGAGATAGTTTTCGCACTCACGCTTGGCGATGGCGGCACGGGGGTCGTAGGTTTTGTAGACACGGTGACCGAAGCCCATGAGGCGGAAGGGGTTATCTTTCTCTTTCGCCATCTTGAGGAACTTGTTTACGTCGCCATCCTCGTGGATCATCTTGAGCATCTCGATGACCGACTGGTTTGCTCCGCCGTGGAGCGGACCGGAGAGGGCGGAAATTCCGGCTGAGATGGTAGCGTACAAGTTCACCTGAGCACTGCCGATGGTACGGACCGCCGAGGTCGAGCAGTTCTGCTCGTGGTCGGCGTGGATGATAAAGAGCACGTTCAACAGTCTCACCGCCTCAGGACGTATCTGATAGGGTCTGACAGGTGAATCGAACATCATATTGAGGAAGTTTGCACAATATGAGAGATCGTGTCTGGGATAGACGATGGGTTCACCGATTGAACGCTTGTAAGCGAATGCCGCCAGCGTGCGGACTATTGAAATTACTCTGGCACATGATTGGTTGATATCCTCATCCAGAGACTTGAGGTCAACATCGGGATAGAACGCCGCCATGGCGTTGATCATGGTCGAAAGAATGTGCATCGGGTGCGAGCCGCGCGGGAAGCTGTCGAAGAAGTGGCGCATATCCTCGTGGATGAGGCTGCACTCGTTGAGCAGACGTGAGAACTCACGGTGCTGTGAGTCGTTCGGAAGCTCTCCGTTGACCAGCAGATAAGCTGTGTCGATAAAAATTCCGTGTTCGACGAGCTCCTCAATGGGATAACCGCGGTAACGCAGAACTCCGTTTTCTCCGTCGATGTAGGTGATTTTGCTGTAACAGCTTGCGGTATTGACAAAACCGGGGTCAAGGGTGACCAGACCGGTACTTTTGCGCAGACTTGAAATATCTATTGCCTGTTCTCCCTCGGTGCCGGTGACGACCGGAAGAACGATTTTCTTGCCGTTATATTCTAAAGTTGCGCTCTCGGAAACAGTGTTGCTCATATTTTCCTCCGGACGTTATGCAAAATTAATAATAAACACATTCACTATTAATATGCCACAGAAAAGATATTTTTTCAAGTTATCAAGTTGATAATTTTTAATTATTATAAATTTTGTGCATAAAAAACGGCGTATAAACTTGAATAATTGGCAAAGTGAACCTATACTATATATCGAGCAAAAACATATCCGGAAAATGGCGTTTCTGCTGAAATGCGGAAGCGGAATATTCCGGAAATAAAAAATTAAATCAAAGAGGAGATCATAAGCTATGAGTTTCAAAGCAAATTGCGATGCAGTTGTTTCCGCATTGAGCGAAATCAGGATCGTGCCGGTTCTGGTGTTGAACGATGTGGATTCCGGATTGAAGATGTGTGAGGTGCTCTCAGAGTGCGGACTTCCTGCCGCTGAGATCACTTTCCGTACCGAAGCCGCCGAGGCGGTCATTCAGGCTGCGGCAAAACGTTTCCCCGACCTCTATCTGGGAGCCGGAACCATCCTCAATACCGCTGACCTGCACCGTGCTTTCAACGCCGGAGCCAAATTTGCTGTCGCTCCCGGCTTCAATCCCACCGTGGTCAAAGAGGCTATCGCCAATGAGTGGGCATTCGCTCCCGGAGTCTGCACTCCGAGCGAGGCTGAGCAGGCTATGGAACTCGGCTGCCGTTTCCTCAAGTTCTTCCCGGCTGAGGCGGCAGGCGGTGTCAAGATGGTCCAGAGCCTCATCGCTCCCTACAAACACCTCGGGATCCGCTTCATGCCTACCGGTGGAGTCACCACTGCCAACGTCGCCAACTACCTTGCGGTCAAAGAGATCGTCGCCGTAGGCGGCACCTGGTTAGGTAAGAGTGCCGATATCGAAGCCGGCAACTGGGATGCCATCCGCACTGCGGTCAAAGATGCTGTTGCACTGAAAAAGAGTCTTTAATCAAATAGAGAAACAGGTTTTATCATGTTGAATTACAAATCAGCCAAAGAGTGCGCCTATGATGCACTTTCTCTCGGAGAGATCATGCTCCGTCTCGATCCCGCAGACGGACGTATCCACACCACCCGACGTTTCGATGTCTGGGAAGGCGGCGGTGAGTACAACGTCGTCCGCGGACTGCGCCGCTGTTTCGGATTGCGTACCGCTACCGTGACCGCTTTCGCCGACAACCCCGTCGGACGTCTGGTCGAGGATTTCATCCTGCAGGGCGGAGTCGATACCCGCTTCATCAAGTGGGTCGATTACGACGGCATCGGCAGAAATGTCCGCAACGGACTCAACTTTGTTGAGCGCGGATTCGGAATCCGCGGAGCCAAGAGCTGCAGCGACCGCGGCAACACCGCTGTTTCACAGCTGAAACCCGGCGACATCGACTGGGATGAGATTTTCGGCAAGTACGGAGTCCGCCACTTCCATACCGGCGGTATCTTTGCCGCTCTGGGTGAGAACACTCCCGAAGTCGCCATCGAGGCACTGCGCAAAGCCAAGGAGTACGGCACCATCACCAGTTACGACCTCAACTACCGTCCGAGCCTCTGGAAGAGCATCGGCGGCACTGAGCGTGCCCGTGAGGTCAACCGTGAGATCGCAAAATACGTTGACGTCATGATCGGTAACGAGGAGGACTTCACCGCCTGCCTCGGTCTGGAAATCAAAGGAGTTGACTCCAACTTGACCAATCTCGAGACCGAGAGCTTCAAAGCGATGATCCGCACTGCGGTCGAAGCGTACCCCAACTTCAAAGTTGTCGCCACTACCATGCGTTCAGTCAAGACCGCCACGGTCAACGACTGGGGTGCTATCGCTTACAGCGAGGGCAAATTCGCCGAGGCGATCCACCGTCCCGGACTCGAGATATTCGACCGTGTCGGCGGCGGAGACAGCTTCGCTTCCGGAATGATCTACGGTCTGATGACCGACGGTTCGATCGAGTTCGCCGTCAACTGCGGTGCCGCTCACGGAGCTCTGGCAATGACCACTCCGGGAGATACCTCCATGGCAACTTGGCCCGAGGTCAAGAAGCTCATGCAGGGCGGCGGAGCCCGTGTTGACAGATAATCAATACTCTGTTTGAAAAAGGCTCTGTTCCCGACATTGGCAGGTAAAAGTAAATAAAAAAGTTCCCCGCTTTTCTTGAAAGGGAGAGAGGGGCGCGGGGAGAGAGGGAAAACTTCTTTTCCCGTGAAAAGAAGTTTTCCCTCTTTCCCCGCATCATCTCCCCATATCAGGAATAAAGCTTATACTTTTAAGAAAAAAGCAAGTTATGAGTGAGTTTTTGCGGGCGGAAGATGCCTTGAAACACTACTTCGGTTTTGACCGTTTTCTCGATGGTCAGAAAGAGGTGGTGGAGTCTATTTTGAGCGGTGACGATGTCGGAGTCATCATGCCGACCGGAGCCGGAAAATCCATCTGCTACCAGCTGCCGATTTTGATGAAAGAGGGGTATGGTATCGTCGCATCTCCGCTCATAGCCCTGATGTGCGACCAGGTCGAGGCTCTCTGCCAGAGAGGCATTGCGGCGACTTACGTCAACAGCACGCTCGATTTGGCAGAGCAGCATCGCCGCCTGAGCGCAGCTGTGCGGGGTGAAATCAAACTGCTCTACGTTGCTCCTGAACGGTTTCAGACTGATTTCTTCCGCTCGGTTCTGAGGGAAACTCCTCCGTCAGTGCTGGTGGTGGATGAGGCGCACTGTATCAGTCAGTGGGGACACGATTTCCGTCCGGCTTACCGCAAAATAGGACAGGTTGCCGACGAGTTCAATATTCCTCAGGTCTGCGCCTTTACCGCTACTGCGACCCACACGGTGCGTGAGGATATCAAACGCCAGCTGCACCGCCCGCAGATGCGCATGGTGGTTCGGGGATTCCGGCGGCCCAATCTCGGTTTTGAGGTGAAAGAGTGCCGCACTGATGCTGATAAACTTGCCGCCATAGAAGCTGTGCTCAAACAAAAAGAGCCGACCATCATCTATGCTGCCACCCGTCAGGCGGTCGATGAGTTATCGGGAAAGCTCAATATCAGAGGCTATCACGCAGGAATGACTCCCGCCGAGCGTGCCGCAAGTCAGGAGTATTTCATGACCGACCCGTCTCCGGTGCTGGCTGCGACCAACGCTTTCGGTATGGGGATCGACCGTCCTGATGTCCGCTGCGTGGTGCACTACAATCTTCCCGGCAGTCTCGAGGCGTATTATCAGGAGGCTGGACGTGCCGGACGTGACGGGAAAAACTCCCGCTGTATCCTGCTTTTCTCTTACGCCGACCGCTATGTTCAGGAGTTTCTGATAGATTTATCCAATCCGGAATATGAGACGGTTTTGAGTGTTTACAACGCCTTGCGCCGCATAGCGGTACAGCGTAATACCAATGTTTTGAATGAGACTCCGTCAACTCTTCTTCCGCTTGTTCCGCACATCAAAAACGATGGACACATTTCGGCAAGTCTGATTCTGCTCGAACGAGCCGGAGCCATCCGCAGGGAAGCATTGCGGCGTTCATCGGGGAAGATGCGTTTTACTCAGAATATAAATCAGCTGAGGATGATCCATCAGCTTGCCAATACCCAGCGTTCACGCTTTATTATCCGCTGTATCGAGCGTTACGGCGAGCGGCTCAATGGCACTGAGGAGTATTTTATCGACGAGCTTGCCGCCGTTTGCGGACTCAATGAGGAGCAGGTAAAAAGGGTCATTGCCGCCCTCAAGGGGGAGTGTCTTGAGTGGCAGAGCAGTTTTTCCGGCAGAGCCATCGAATTGCTCACACCTGATGTCGCCGTTCCGCAACTCGACCGTGATGCCATGGAAGATAAGCGTGATTACGAGCGGGGTAAGCTCGAAGAGGTGATAAATTTTGCCCGCCACTCCCGTGGATGCCGTCAGGCGGAACTGATATCCTATTTCGGAGAAAGCACTCCTGACTGGAAGTGCGGACTTTGTGACTGCTGCAATACTCAAAACTCTTTCCGTGAGCTCAATGAGTACGAAACAGCCGTCGCCCGTGCGGTGATTTCCGGAGTCGCCTGTTTCGATGGCAGGATAGGGGCGGCTCTTCTGGCGAAAGTTCTTACCGGTCACGACAGTATCGAGGGTTTCCGCCGCCGCAGTCCGGCGTTCGGAGTTCTGCGCCGTGAGAAGCAGAACGTGGTGCTCAACTACATCTCAGCCGCCGAGCGTGCAGGATATTTGGAGCGTCAGGATTGCTCAGGCTATCCGTGTCTTGCTCTGACACACGAGGGCAGGGAAGTGCTGATAAGTTCTTCAGCCATATTCATGCCGCTCGGAGAGAGTAAAAGTTCCGCTCCTGAAAAGGGCAAAAAGAGCTCCTCTCAAAAGAGTTCTGCGGCTGCCGGTTCAAGTGGTCATGACCTGTTGAGCGTGCTCACCGCACTGCGCAACAAAATCGCTGATGCTGAAAAAGTTCCGAGATTTAAGATATTGAGCAATGCCACGCTCGAAGAGATAGCCAGAGTCATGCCATCGACTCCTGAAGAGGCGGCGCAAATATCCGGAATAGGTCCGGTGAAACTCCGCCGTATCATGCCTGCGATGCTCGAGGCGATCAGACTTTGGAAACTTGCAAAATAAAATGTCACAAAATAAGTGACTCAAAACAGGCAAATTTCTTGAAAAAAAAGAGTTTTTGTGGTATATTAAGTAAAATGTTTCAAGAGTTTACGGAAGCGGAAAAAAGTATCTGCTCCGGAGTCTTTTGTGTGATTGAAGAACTGCAGGAGTATAAAAGGAGTAATAAAATGCGTAAAGTTCTCATTCCGACCAAGTTGGATAAATTCGCCGCCGCTATGCTCGAGGAGCGTGGTTACAATGTTGTGCTGGATACCGTAAATTCATTTGAGGATTCCGTCAAAGCCAACAGCGATGCCGAGGCTCTCATTGTCCGCAGTGAGAAAGTCACTCCTGAGATCATCGACCAGCTGCCCCAGCTCAAACTGATCGTCCGTGCCGGAGCAGGTTACAACACCATCGATATCAAATATGCCCGCAGCAAGGATATCGATGTGATGAACACTCCCGGAGCAAACTCCAACGGCGTCGCCGAAGAGGTGGTCGCCATGATGCTCGCCGGAAGCCGTTTCCTCGTGCCCGCCGATATTTCCACCCGTGCCGGAATGTGGGAAAAGAGCAAATTCATGGGTCGTGAAGTCACCAACAAGACCGTCGGTATCCTCGGTCTCGGTCACATCGGTCAGCTGGTGGTCAAACGCCTGTCAGGTTTCGATGTCAAAGTTCTCGGTTACGACCCCTTCCTCTCACCGGTTCTGGCTGAGAAGCTCGGAGTTGAGCTTGCCTGTGTCGAGAAGATTTTTGCCGAGTGCGATTATATTACTCTTCACATTCCCGAAAATGACGAGACCCGCGGCATGATCAATGCCGATCTCTTCAAGCTGATGAAGCCCGGTGCCATGCTGGTCAACTGCGCCCGCGCCGGAGTCATCAACGAAGATGATCTGCGCGCCGCCAAGGCTGAGAAAAACATCATCTTCTGCAACGACGTCTATCCCAAAGATGCTGAGGGACCCAAGAGCGTTGCTGATATCGCCGATATCATGCTTCCCCACCTCGGAGCCAACACCAAAGAGGCGAACCTCAATGCCGCCAGAAAAGCTGCCGAGCAGACCATCGCCTACTTCGAGCAGGGTGTCACCAGCTGCGTGGTCAACAAGGCTCTGCCCGATGGACTCGATGCCAAGTTCCAGAAACTTGCCTATGTTCTGACCGCTCTCGATCGTGCCTATCTCGGATGCGACAATCCGTCAAGAGTCGAGACCAGCTTCTACGGTGATCTCACTCAGTTTGCCGCCTGGATAACTCCCGCTATCGCCGCCGGAATTTCCGCCGACTTCGCCGTCACCCAGAGTCCGAAAGATGCAGAGAAGTTCTTCAGCGAGGCAGGAGTCGAGCTGGTCAACCGTGAGGCTGACAACCAGAAAGGTTACGGCAACGCCATGACCATCGACCTCTTCACCGGCAGCAATCCCATCAACAAAGCCGGAGCCCGCGGAACCATCACTGAAAACAAACTTATGATCACCCGTCTCGGTGATTTCGATGAGCTCTATCTTGACCCCGCCGGCAACCACCTCTTCGTCGAGTACGCCGATGCTCCCGGAGTTATCGGTATCATTGCCGGAATCCTCGGTGTCAACAACATCAATATCCTTGATATCCGTGCTCCCCAGAGTGCAGACGGCAAACGTGCCCTCTCAGTTATCAAGACCAGCGTTGATGTTTCCGACGAGATCATCGGTCAGATCTCCGAGGCGGTCAAAGCCGTCAAGGCATTCTCTTTCGTTTACTGAAAAAGAGGAAATTGAACCGTTTTGGCAGAGTCGTTCTTCAATAAATTGCGCAGAACTTTCGGGTTCTGGAACAAAAGCAGCAAAGCTCCTGAAATAACCAATCTCAGGAGCGATGCGCTGTGCAAACTCAACCTGCCTCCGTTGATGGGCAGGCGTGATGCCGCATTTGACAGCGTGCAGGTGATCGGTGGATCGGATATGCTCAAATGCAGCGATGAAGAGCGGCTCGCAATATACCGCAAGGCGATGAGTCAGCTTGAATGTGCCATCGCCGATTGCAGCCGCATCGCCGCCGCGATGACCAGTGCGGATTCCCTGCGCCGAGAGCGCAGTTTCGCAGGTTATCTCGAGACGATGCGTTGTCATTTGAACGTGATGGTCGATTTTGTCGAGCTCGGCAACCAGATGATGAACGGCATGGTCGTTTCAGGAGGACTCCTCGAAGCGGCATCCGCATCCGATATCGCTGAGAGCGGTATGGCGTGTCACGATGCCGAAGTCGGCATTACAGGGCGTTTCCGCAGCATGGTCGAGCGGGTGCGTCCGAGGGTCCTGCGCTACCGTGAGTACGCAAAACGCAGTTTCAGTCCTGAAAACGCCGAGCGTTACAAAACGTCTTATGACTACTATATGAAAGTTTATCAACTGCCGGTCAACGGCAAGTGAATTGAATTTTTTACCAAATAATTTTGAGGAATATAAAAATGGCAACTTACCGGATCGAGATTTCCAGTCTGCCCCAGTGGCAGGATGCCCGCGGCAATGGTGTCGCCCAGCAAATCACCAGACAGTTCGGATGCAAAGTCAACAGCGTCCGTGTGCGTGACGTCTACACCTTTGATGCCGATATCACTGCTGCCGAGGCAGAGAAGATCGCAGAACTGCTCTACAACCCCGTGCTCCAGTGCTGGAAGGTCGGCGATGCAACTTCCGCCAACTACGTTCCCGCCGGAGATTTTGACTACGTCATCGCCGTGGGATTCCGTCCCGGAGTGACCGACAACGTCGCCCGTACCCTGCGTGATGCCGCATCTGATATTCTCGGACGCAAACTTACCGCTGATGATTTCGTCGCCGGTTCTGCCGAATACCTTGTTTCCAGCAGCGACATCGATCGCAAAACTGCGGAAAAAATCGGATTCAAACTTCTTGCCAACGAGCTTATCCAGACCGTTCTGGTCTGCTCAAAAGAGGAGGCTGATGCCGGTATTCCGCTCAACCTGCCCAAAGTCAACGGTTCGACCGCAGTCGAGGTTCGTGAGTATGATCTCGAAGTCGATGATGACAAACTTATGGAAATCAGCCGCAACGGAATCCTTGCCCTCTCTCTCGAAGAGATGAAGTCCATCCAGAATTACTTCCGCAACGCCAGGGGCAGAGCTGAGTACGGACTTAAAAACACTCCCACCGATGTCGAGCTCGAAGTCATCGCCCAGACCTGGAGCGAGCACTGCAAACACAAGATTTTCAGCGCAAAAATCGATTACGAGAACAGCGAAGATGGCAGCAGAAAAGAGATCGTTTCCTGCTACAAGACCTTCATCCAGAAGAGCACCAAAGAGATCGCTAGTGAGGTCGATTGGCTGGTATCCGTGTTCAAAGACAACGCCGGAGTCATCAAGTTCAACGACGACTGCGATATCGTTTACAAAGTCGAGACCCACAACAGCCCCTCAGCCCTCGACCCATACGGCGGTGCAATGACCGGTATCGTCGGCGTCAACCGCGACCCGATGGGAACCGGTCAGGGTGCTGAGCTGCTCATCAACGTCTGGGGTTACTGTTTCGGTTCACCCTTTACCGCTGACGAGAACGTTCCCGAGGGACTTCTGCATCCCCGCCGTCTGCGTGACGGAGTTCACAAAGGCGTCATCGACGGAGGCAATCAGAGCGGTATTCCTTACGGAAACGGCTGGGAGTTTTTCGATGACCGCTACATCGGCAAACCTCTGGTTTACTGCGGAACCGTCGGACGTCTGCCCAAGTCAGTCAACGGTATTCCCGGAGCCAGCAAATCCATCGAGCCCGGCGACCTCATCGTTATGGGCGGCGGACGCATCGGTAAAGATGGTATCCACGGCGCAACCTTTTCCAGCGAAGAGCTGCACAAAGACAGTCCGGTTCAGGCGGTTCAGATCGGTGACCCGATCACTCAGAAAAAGATGAGCGACTTCATGATCGAAGCCCGCAACCGCTCGCTCTACCGCTTCATCACCGACAACGGTGCAGGCGGACTCTCATCCAGCGTGGGTGAGATGGCTGAACTCTGCAACGGATGCCGTCTTGACCTTGCCAAAGCTCCGCTGAAATATGCCGGACTTCAGCCGTGGGAAATCCTCGTTTCCGAGGCTCAGGAGCGCATGAGTTTTGCCGTTCCTCCGGAAAAAATCGAGGAGTTCAAACAGCTTGCCGCCGAGCGTGACGTCGAAGTTACCGTGCTTGGTGAGTTCACCGACAACGGCAAGTTCCACATGCTCTACAACGATAAAACTGTCGCCCTCATCGATATCGAGTTTATGCACTCAGGACTTCCCCGGATGTCCCTCAAAGCACGCTGGGAGCGCAAGAGTTTCGACGAGCCCGATATGGCCGGCCGCAAGCTCGCCGACGATATGGTTTCCATGCTCGGACGCCTCAATATCGCTTCGGACGAGTTCAAAGCCCGTCAGTACGACCACGAGGTCAAGGGACTCAGCGTAGTCAAACCCTTTGTCGGAGTCGGACGTGATGTTGCCGGTGATGCCACCGTCACCATGATCGAGCCGCTGAGCACCGAGGGAATCATTCTCGCATCCGCAATTCTGCCCCATCACGGAGATATCGACACTTACTGGATGACTGCTTCAAGCATCGACCTTGCCGTGAGGCGTGTTCTCTCTGTCGGCGGCAGCATGGATAGGATCGCCGGACTCGACAACTTCTGCTGGCCCGATCCGGTTCAGAGCGAAAAGACTCCGGATGGTGAGTACAAACTTGCCCAGCTGGTGCGTGCCAACGAGGCTCTCTACGAGTACACCAAAAAGTACGTCGTTCCCTGTATTTCAGGTAAGGACTCAATGAAGAACGACAGCACCCGAGGCGGACGCAAAATTTCCATTCCGCCGAGCCTGCTCTTCAGTGTGATATCCAAGATGAACGATATCCGTCTGGCGATCACTCCCGACGTGAAGAAAGCCGGTGACGTGGTTTACGTCATCGGAGACACCAAAGCCGAGCTCGGCGGCAGTGAGTATTACAGCATGCTCGGAGCCACCGGTAACCGTGTGCCCGAAGTCGATGCAGAGAAATTCATCTCTCTCTACAAAAAGGTCGAAGAGGCGACTTCAAAACGTCTCTTTAACTCACTCATCACTCCCGGACTCGGTGGTCTTGCCGTCGCTTTCGCCAAGAGCGCAATGGCAGGACGTCTGGGTATGGAAATTGATCTCGACAAGATTCCGTCATCCGAGAAATGCAGCGGCGCAGAGCTGCTCTTCTCTGAATCCAACGGACGTTTTGTCGCTACCGTTTCAGCCGATAAAGCCGCAGAGTTTGAGGCTCTCTTTGCCGGATATCCGGTGGCAAAGGTCGGTAACGTTACTTCAAATGAGAGCTTGAACTTCAAGGGAGCAGCAGACTCCTGCGAGATCACCCTTGACTCAATGCTCAACAGCTACAAAGGTACACTTGACAACATCTGATCTGAGAATAGTTCAAGTAACTGCAACGCTTGATATGCGGACGTCGGGGGATTCCATAAACCGGCGTCTGCATTTACTTGTCTGCACCGGAGCATTTTCGGGGGGATGGCACAGTGATAACATCTGCAACGAAGCGGATGGTGTCCATAAAGTGTTCTTCTCCAGATCCGCAACCATAAAGGAACAAGGTTGATGGAAAAAAAAGCAAGTGCAGTTCAAAACTGCGACAGTGACGCTCTGATCGAGCAGAATTTGCGTCTGGTACTCAAAATCGCCAATGATTTTCTCGGACGAGGTCTGCCGTGGGATGATCTGGTGTCAGAGGGCAATCGAGGACTCATGTCTGCGGCACGCAAGTTCGATCCGGGACGTGGTACGAAGTTCAGCACTTACAGTGCGTGGTGGATCAAACAGGCGATCAGGCAGGCGATTGCTGAACAGACTCAGGCAGTGAGGGTTCCGATAGGAACTCAGCTCAACAGCAGGCGTATCCGCCGCGGAGTCAAGAGTTTCATCGAGCTGAACGGCAGGGAGCCTGACGATGAAGAGCTTGCAGAACACACCAATCTTCCGTTGGCAACCATCAAACGGTTGCGCAACACCCGTCAGGCGGATATGCAGTCGCTCAACGCCAATGTTTTGAACGATGAAGACGAGGGTTCCGAGTTTCAGGAGTTTCTTTCTGATAATGAGACTCCTGCTCCGGATGAGACGCTCCTGAAGATCGAAGATATCGACCAGCTGTTGAAGTTGCTCGACCGTCTGCCTCCCCGTGAGAAGATGGTGTTGAAGCTGAGGTTCGGACTCGATGGCAATCCGATATTGACCCTCGAAGAGGTCGGCAGGCAGCTCAACTGCACCAATGAACGCATACGTCAGATACAAATTCAGGCATTGAAAAAATTGCACACCATGATGACCGAGGAGTAGAATATGGAAACGGGGGGTATGATCTATCCGGAAAATGCGCTTGTACTTGCGCCTCTGTCAGGATTTACTGACATCGCCTACCGCCGTGCCGCAAGGCGTGGCGGCTGCCGCTTTACCTTTACCGAGATGATCGATGCCGCAAGTATCGCTTACGCCAGTGAGCGGACAAAGCCCATGCTCTTCCGGGGAGAGGAAGAGGATTTTCTCGGAGTCCAGCTGGTCGGAGCTGATCCTGCTTTGATCGAAAAGGCTGTGCTCTATCTCAATGAGCTTGATTTTTCTCTGCTTGATTTCAACCTCGGCTGTCCTGTTCCCAAAGTGGCAGGCAAGGGCGCAGGAGCGGCTCTCGGCTGCAATTACGACCACGCCATGCGCTGTTTTGAAGTGATTGCCCGGCTCAGCCGCTTCCCCGTGACCGCCAAGATGCGCATACTCGATGAGAATGATCCTGAGCCGTCGGTGCGCCTCGCTTGCGGACTTGCCTCTCTCGGAGCAAAAGCGATAACCGTTCACGGCAGAACACGCCGTTCATTTTACACCGGAAAAGTTCACTTTGAGATAATTTCAGCCATCCGTCAGGCTCTGCCGGAAGTCGAAGTGATTGCCAACGGAGGAGTTCACACCGTCGAAGACTGTACTGAGATCCGTGAAAAGAGCGGCTGCACAAGAGTTATGCTTGCGCAGGGAGCTATGGGTAATCCCTGGCTTTTCCGTGAGATCGAAACCGGATGTGAGCCGCCGGATATCGAGGAGTGGCGCAGTATGGTCATCACCCACGTTACCGAAATGGTCGGACTCTACGGTGAGTATTCCGGAATGCGTCAGGCACGCAAAATAGTGCACGATTATCTCAAGGGCAGGGGATTCGGAGGAGCTCCGAAATCTAAGGCGAGTCTGCTGTCAAATTTAACTGAGCTGCATGAGCTGATTTACAACGCCGTTCCGGTGGCAGTCTCTCCGCAGCGGAAGATAAAGTACTCCCCTTTGCTGTCAGAAAACACCATTTGAAGTTTGCCTTCGGCTCTCAGCTGTGCGATAAATCCCGCCATTTTGAGCAGTTCCTGCTGCGTCGATTGCTGGGCATCGGGATTTTGATTTGATGTTGACACCACAATGCAGTCAAACTTCTTTATATTATCAAAGAGTTTATCCGCACTTTCAGGAACCGGAGTGTTCAGCTTCTGAAAGAACGGCTCTCCGATAACGGCTTTTCTCGGCAGATAAAGGGTTCTGCGCTCGTTGAGCAGCAGAAGAACTTTGCTGTCAGCGGGAGTTGTTTCGAGAAATTCCACCATCTCAAAATATCCTTTATCCCGGGTGGCGGCTGCGAGAAAGAACAGCGGATTTTTGCCGATTTCAGGAGCGATTTTCCACGCCGTAACAAAGTGTTTCAGGTGCGGAGCAGGAAAATCAGCCAGTGCCGCAAGCAGAATAACAACGGCAATGATTTGTCTTTTTTTCAGCGGCAGAGCTTTAGATACAAAGGCGGAAAGCACGGTTGTCAGCATCAGAAGCGGTATCATAAAACGGCTCTGTTGTGAGCTTGCCGCCCAGAAAATATAGAGAGCTGCGCCGCAAAAGAGCAGCAGCAGGGCGGTTCTTTTTCTTGTCGAACCGCTCTTGAAAAGATAGACCGTCATTGCGATATTGAATATTATCATCAACGGAAATTGCCAGCCGACAGTTATTCCGTCAAAAATCTTACCGTCAAAAGCGGTGAACAGCCATCCGTAGCAGATGCCTGAAATAAAACCTGTTCCGTAACGGTAACTGCCGAGCAGATGGTGGTATTCCGATACGGCAATGCGCACCGGGTCATTGGTGAAGTGCCAGTCAACGAAGGGATAAAACGGATTGCCGGTTGCCAGATACGGACGCAGGAAAAATGGCAGACAAAAGAGCAGAAAAACTCCTGCTCCCGCCGCGATGGAGGAGAGTATTTTTTCTTTTTTTATCAGCAGCAGAAAGAGTATTCCGCAGGCGGGGATGATTCCAGCTCCGGTGAGTTTGACCGAGAATGCGGCGGCAGTGAAAACTGCGGTGAAAACGGCGCACTTTAACGGAGTTTTCCTGAAATCGAAGATGGTAAGCACCGCTGATAAGCCGAACAGCAGAATAAATTGTTCAGCGTAATTAGCTCTTGATGTTATCAGAACCACCGGCGAGAGAATGGCGGCTGCGGCGATGAGCAGGGCGGAGTTGCCTCCGCACCGTCTGGCGGTTTGCATGACGGAGGCAAGCGAGAGAGCCATTACAGCTCCGGCAAGCATCCTCGGAAAACGTATTCCTGCTCCGGTTGTTTCCATTGCAAGGCGCATCAAACTGTGCGGCAGAGCGGGGAAACAGCTGAAAGGATTATCAGTTATTACTGCGTTGCTTTGATTTTCCGCATAGTGTTTCAGCAGGGCGGTCTGATATACGCACTCATCCCATGAGTAGGGAAAGAGCAGCAGCGACCCCAGAATGAGAAAAAAGATTGCCGAGGCAGTAATGAAAAAGAGTTTTTCGCCTTTGAAATCTCTGATTATGCGGTAAATACCCCATATTGATGCTATGATAAGCAGGGTTATTGCGGCAAAAAATACCACTCCTGAGAGCGAAGAAAAACACCATGCGGCGAAAGAAAAAAGAGCCATTCCGAAAGCAAATTTGAGGATGCAATGGCGTAATCCGACAAGAGAGCCTGCTCCGTATGATGAGGTCAGGATAACAAACAGCGACAAAAATTCACGGTAAAGCGGAGTCGAAAAGATGGTGTTCATTTGAGTTTTCCCCATGGAATCGGAGCATCGTCAAGAGCCGCATCACGGTGGAACCGGTTCACTTCAGAGAGCGGAATATCTCTGAGTTCAAGGTTTCTTATCAATCTTGCCTTTGCCTCAGCCCGTTCAGAGGCAGATGCCCGGGATAACTCAAGTGCGGCAAGTTCAAATCCTGCATAGAGTACGCTGTACGGGTAGGCTTGACGCTCGAGCGCAAAAAACTCTTTTGCTTCGGCAAATTTGCCGAGAGCGGTCAGTGCCCGGGCGGTGAGTCCGTAGCTGTGAAGATATCCGCCGCAGACGTCGCTTTCGAGTTTGAACAGCTGGATGACCGCTTCTGCCGGGTCTTTAAGGTTGAACAGCTGTATTTGCGCTGTGATGTACCTTGCTTCGGGAAGAGCGAGCTTTTCCAGAGATGTATCCAGATGTTTTTTTGCGGTCATG
Organism: Lentisphaeria bacterium; assembly: GCA_017508385.1. Taxonomy (GTDB): domain Bacteria; phylum Verrucomicrobiota; class Lentisphaeria; order Victivallales; family Victivallaceae; genus UBA1784. The sequence goes on from JAFVZB010000020.1 coordinate 16,963, forward strand.
GTGTCGTTTTTCAGCAGAGACAACTTTGCCTCACGCAGATGGCTGGTCGCCGAAAAGATGGAGACGGCAAAAATAACTGCTCCGAGCGCAGACGCAGCGGCAAGTATGGTGCGCAGGTGCGGAGCTTTTACCTGTGATTTACCTGCTCCTCTTGCGGCAAGAGCTCCTCCTGAGAGCAGAAACCAGCATCCTGCCAGCGGAGTTGACAAGAGTACATCGACCTGACCGTGCAGTGCCAGAAACAGAAACATCCACGCCATCCAGCGTGATGGACGGTCTTTGCGGTGCGATGATTTGTTGAGAGCACTGCCGCAGAAGAGAATAAATACTGCGGCTCCGGCAATTCCGAATTCGCTGATGTAGAGCAGCAGTTCGTTGTGCGGATGCGGATGGCGGGTAGCTGAAAAATCGGTAAAGAAGTACTCTTTGGTCATGTAACTGCGAACAGCCTGTTCAAAGCGTCCGGGACCGCAACCGGTGAAGATGTGCTCTTTTACCATGTTGAGGGAGCTTTTCCAAAGCTGGAAACGGCTGTCGTTGACCTTTTCTGCAATCGGCGCATTGATGGTGGAAAAGAAGAGGAAACCGATGGCAAGGGCGATTCCCACCAGTGCGGTTGACCTGCGTTCACGGTTGATTTTTCTGATGACAGGAGCGCACAACGATGCGAGTATCATCGCCGCAACAGTTCCGCGCGGAGCTATTTCAGGTATAAAGAAAAATACTGCCGCCAGAAACATGGAAGAGATGATTCCTGCTATGATGAATGGATGTTTTTTCGGAAACAATATCACGGTCAATGCCGGAAGTGTGGCACATATCATGGTCATGTTCCAGTTCCAGTTTCCGGTAAATCCGGTGAGAAATCTGTCTCCGGTTGCGGTGAAAACTATCAGCACAACGGCGCAAACTGCTCCGCAGGGCAGGGCTGCCCGGCGGATTTGCGGAGCAAGTGCCGCTCCTGCCAGCGGCAGACAGAGCGTTTGCAGAACGGTTGCAAGCACCATCGGAGAGCCGGGAAAGATGATGTAGTTTGCCATGGCAATGATTGCCGCCGCAGCTGAGGATATCATCCAGTATCTTGCCGGAGATTTGGTAAAGAGTTTCTTCACCCGCTCAGGATACAGCAGAACAATGGCAACTGCAATAAGTCCGGTGACATGACTGCTGATGAATTGAACATCGCCCCAGAGCGGAACTTTGCCGTAAAACGGTCTCAGCCATACAAGCGGATAAGCAAGCAGCGGGGACAGCCAGAGAAAATAAGCAAGCAACTGCCGCAGAAGAGAGTCGTTTTTTCTGAAGCAGTTTCTGACCATTATCTGTTCATCCAAAGTAAAACCAGTGTGAGCGAAAGGGCGAATCCGAGGAATGCGACCAGCAACCAGAGTGCGTTGCGGTAAACGAAGAGCAGAAAACGCTTGCCGACGGATGCCTTTTCAGCAACAGTGGCGAATCCTGAGGTGTAGGCGAGGATATCCATTCTCAACGCTCTGACCGAAACGTACCTCTCTTCAGGTATCGGAGCCATCGCTTTCATCACGACCGCCTCGAGTGACTCAGGAACGTCTGTTCCCTCTTCTGCCGCCTCACAAGGTTTGGCGAAAGTTCCTGCGAGCGTGTTCTGCAACACCTGCTCTTTGGGGAGATTTTCTGCCGGACTTTTGAGGGTCAGAATGGTGTAGAGCAGAGCTCCGAGCGAGTAGATATCCGACTTTACCCCGGGAGTTCCGGCGGTATCGGTGAATTGTTCAGGAGCCATGTATCCGGGAGTTCCGGCTGCGGCTATGGCGCATGGTTCTGAGATGACGTGACCTGAAGAGTCGATACTGCGTGCCAATCCCCAGTCGAGAACGTAGGTATCTCCGTATTCACCGACATTGATGTTTCCCGGCTTGAGGTCGAGATGGCAGTAACCGTGAGCGTGGGCGAACTCGACCGCCTGACAGATACGCACAAAGAGACGCAGCATCCGTGAAAGCGGATACTCTGCAACGGTCTGCGGGTCTTTCTGGTGAAGGCGGCTTATGAGAGTCGAAAACGGCAATCCCCTGAGATACTTCATGGTAAAGTACGGAGAGCCTGACTTGTCGGTTCCGATATCGTGTACCGGCACGATGTAAGGATGCTCAAGGGAGGCGGTGACTTTTGCCTCTCTGACAAATCTCTGCAAATCGCTCTCAGGACGCTGACGGAAATCAGGCATAAGAGCCATCGCCACATCACGGTTGGTATCCTCATCATGTACCAGAAGAACACTCTTCATTCCTCCGAAACCGATACTGCGGATAAAGCTGTACCTGTCTTGCGATTTTTGCGGCGGAGGAGTATATACGCATCTGCCGGATTCACAGTTCTGCGGCTGCTCCGACAACACGACCGTCGGCTCAGCCAGACTGGATGTCACAGTAGTGTCAGCCACGTTTTATCTCCGGAAGAGTTTTGTTGATCACCGATTTTTCGTCAATGGTACAAGTTCCGGGCTTTCCGTTTCCGGATGGAGCGTTGAACATCACTTCGAGCATCAGCTCTTCGAGAATGGCACGCAGTCCGCGGGCTCCGGTGTTGCGGGCGATGGCTTTGTCGGCAATCGCTTCAAGAGCCTCGGGAGTGAATTTCAGGGTGATGTTTTCCAGCTTCATCAACTTCTGATACTGCTTGACAAGAGCGTTTTTCGGCTCGGTCAGGATGCGGACAAGATCCTCACGGCTGAGAGCCTTGAGGGTGGTGAGCATAGGCAAGCGTCCGATAAGTTCAGGAATGAGCCCGAAGTGGACAAGATCATCCGGTTCACAGTAATCGAGCGGATTTTGCTGCATATATTCTGCTTCTGCGATGCTCTTTTTCTCTTCCTCATCCACCATCTGTTTGAAACCGAGCACCTGCTTTCCGACTCTGCGTTTGATGACTTTGTCGAGTCCGACAAAAGCTCCGCCGCAGATGAAGAGGATATTGCTGGTGTCGATGTGCAGAAACTCCTGATTGGGATGCTTTCTGCCGCCCTGCGGAGGAACGTTTGCCACGGTTCCCTCAAGAATCTTGAGCAGAGCCTGCTGGACACCTTCACCGGAAACGTCACGGGTGATCGAGGTGTTTTCGCTTTTGCGTGAAATTTTGTCGATCTCATCGATGTAGATGATTCCGATTTGAGTGCGTTCGATGTTGTTGCCGGATGCCTGATAGAGGCGGAGCAGGATGTTTTCGACATCCTCTCCGACATAACCCGCCTCAGTGAGCGTGGTCGCATCGGCGATGGCAAAGGGCACATCGAGCATTTTGGCAAGAGTCTGGGCAAGCAGAGTCTTGCCGCATCCGGTGGGACCCAGCAGCAGCACATTGCTTTTTTCAAGCTCCACGCCATCGTCATCGGTATGAGCCGAAATCAGACGCTTGTAGTGGTTGTGGACAGCTACTGAGAGCACCTTTTTGGCGTGTTCCTGACCGATGACGTGGCGATCGAGTTCCTCTTTGATCGAGCGCGGGTCGGGAACGGTCAATTCGATATTCCCTGTTTTGCCTTTGACCGATTTTTCGGCTTCTGAAAGCACAGCTCCTGCACGGTCAAGACAGTCCGAACAGATGCCGAGCCCCTCGTACATGCTGGGAATAAAAAATATATCACGCCTTTTGGCAGGAGAGCTTCCGCAAAAGGCGCATACAAGCTGGTTCTTTTTACCTGCCATTAGTTATTTTCCTTCGGGAGTGACGACCTGGTCAACGATATGGTATTTGACCGCCTCCTCAGCACCCATGAAGAAGTCTCTCTCGGTATCTTTTTCAATCTTTTTGATCGACTGTTTGCAGTGTTTTGCCAGAATACCGTTGAGCATGGCTTTGAGTCTGAGGATCTCCTGCGCCTGAATATTGATATCGGCGGCAGTGCCCTGAGCTCCGCCCCAGGGCTGGTGGATCATGATGCGGCTGCTGGGCAGTGCGAAGCGTTTTCCGGGAGCTCCTGCTCCGAGCAGAACAGCTCCCATTGAGGCGCACTGACCGATGCAGTAGGTCTTGACATCGCAGGAAATCGCCTGCATGGTGTCGTAGATCGCCAGACCTGCGGTGACTGATCCGCCCGGACTGTTGATGTAGAGGTCGATATCCTTTTTCGGATCTTCTGCCTGCAAAAACAACAGCTGGGCGACGACCAGGTTAGCCACAGTATCGTCAATCTCTGTTCCGAGCAGGATGATGCGATCCTTGAGCAGACGGCTGAAGATGTCAAAAGAACGTTCGCCGTGTCCGGTCTGTTCTATGACCATCGGTACGAGAAAAGAATTTGCTTTCATAAGCGTCTATTTTCCTTGAACGATACTGAGTTTGTTTTTTATTATGCGAGAGCTGAGTCAACCAGTTTCTCGAGAACTTTGGCGTTGGCGATGTTGAGCTGGAACTCATCCATTGCGCCGTTTTTCTCCATCATGGAGCGCAGCTCTTTGGCGTTGTAGCCGTACTGACGGCTCATTCCCTCGATCTGGGCATCGATCTCGGCGGCTTCGACGGTGATGTTTTCAGCCTTGGCGATCTCTCTCAAAATGAGGTTGCGGCGCAGCTCTTTCCTGGCGGCTTCTGCGGCTTTCTCTTTGTGGGTGTCGAGTTCAGCTTTGAATTTTTCGCCATCCTCTTCGCTCTTCACGACCTCTCTTGCGATCTTCTGGAGCTCTTTCTGGATCTCGTTTTCGAGCAGAGCCGGCGGGAATGCGAACTCGGGAACGGTCTCGTCGAGTTTCTTGCAGACAGCTTCGGCTGCATCGTTGCGGCGTTTCATTTCGTTATCCTGCTCCATCGCCTTGCGGATGAGCTCACGCATCTTCTCGATGGATTCGCCCTGGAACTTCTCGACCAGCTCGGCATCGGTGAGCTTGGTTCTGCGCTGGATAGCGGAAACTTTGACGGTGTAGTTCACGGTTTTGCCGGCGAGGGCAGCCTCACGGTAGTCATCGGCGTAGGTTGAGGCAAAGGTGTACTCTTTGCCCTTCTCGGCACCGGTGAGAGCGGCGATGAGTCCGGGAATGGTCTCGGGCTCGCTGAGCCAGAGGAAGGTATCCTCGGCGGCAGCCTGACGTTTGACAGCAGCGGTGGCATCCTCAGCGGGAACGAAATCGCTGGTGTAGCTGGCTTTGATCATATCCTCTGCCTCGGCGGGACCGTCAACTTCGGCGTATGAGCCGTACATTGAGCGGTAGAGGTCGAGACGCTCATCGATCGCGCTCTCTTCGACAGCATCCAGCGGAACTTCGACTTTGACAGCCTTGTAGTCGCCGACGGCGATCTCGGGCATGACGTTTGCCTCGAAGGTGAAGGTGATGTCAGCTGAACCGTCGAGTTTGAAGTCGGGAGCTGATTTGAAGTTGAGGGTGAGGATCTCGATATTTTTCTCGTCCTCGATTTTGGCGACAGCACCGGAAACGATGCGGTTGCGCAGCTCTTCCTCAACGGATTCGGCATATTTGCTCTTGACCATGCCGATCGGAGCTTTGCCGGCACGGAAACCGGGGATCTGAACCATTCCGGCGATGTAGTTGAGAACTTTGGTTGACTCTGATTTGACTGCATCAGCACTGATGGTGAAGTTGAACTCTTTCACGCACTCTGCGGGAGCGGTGATTTCCATTTTAATTGCGTCATTGATGGACTTAGCCATGCTGTACCTGACCTTTCTTTAACTATTTATTGCGCATAATTGCTGTTTTGTTGCTCAAAAAAACATACATAATGATAATATACATCACACTTTTTTATTTTACAAGGGATTTCCGCTCCTCACATGGCTTAATTGTTGAAAATGTCCTTTTTGTGCATAAAAGCAGCGGCGCAAGCCTTGTATATGGAGAGGTTGCGTATTATATTATCCAGTAACACATAAATACAACAATGTTTCACGAAAGGAATCTCTTATGAGCAACTACGAATATGCCAAAAGTGTTTACGCATCGCTCGGTGTGGATGTCGAAAAGGCAATGGATCGTCTTGCCGCTATTCCGGTGAGTCTGCACTGCTGGCAGGGTGATGATGTATCGGGATTTGAAAACTCAGGTGAGCTCTCAGGCGGTATCGCCGTGACCGGAAATTATCCCGGACGTGCCCGCACTCCGCAGGAGCTGCGCGCCGATCTTGATTTTGCTCTTTCCCTCATTCCGGGAACCTCCAGAGTGAATCTTCACGCTCTCTATGCTGAGTGCGGAAACAAAAAAGTTGAGCGCAACGAGCTTACCGCCGACTGCTTTGCCAACTGGATAGACTGGGCGAAGGCAAAGGATATCGCTCTTGACTTCAACCCATCTTATTTTTCTCATCCGATGGCTGAGTCGGGCACTCTTGCCAGTCCGGATGCCGCAGTGCGCAAATTCTGGGTCGAGCACGGAATCGCCTGCCGCAGGATCGCTGCCGAGTTCGGCAGACAGCTCGGCAAAACCTGTGTCACCAACCACTGGTGTCCCGATGGCTCAAAGGATACTCCCTTTGACCGCCTCGCTCCCAGAGAGCGGCTCATGGAGTCTCTCGACGCCGTCTTTGCCGAGGATATCGACAAAAAACTCAACCTCGATGCCGTTGAATCCAAGCTCTTCGGAATCGGTGCCGAAAGTTTCACCGCAGGCTCACACGAGTTCTACATGGGTTACGCCATCAAAAAAGGACTCCTGCTCTGCCTCGATGCCGGTCACTTCCATCCAACCGAGCTCATCAGCGACAAGATTTCCAGTGCTCTCATGTTCCTTGATGACATTCTTCTGCACGTCAGCCGCGGAGTCCGCTGGGATAGCGACCATGTCGTTACGCTCACCGACGAGCTTCAGGGCATCGCCGATGAGATAATCCGCCACAACTATGACAAGCGTGTTCACATCGGACTCGATTACTTCGATGGTTCCATCAACCGCATTGCGGCGTGGGTCACCGGTGCCCGCAATATGCAGAAAGCTCTCCTGCGTTCACTGCTTGAGCCTGCACAGCTTATTGCCGAAGCTGAGCAGAGCGGCAACTTCGCCAAACGTCTCGCTCTCATGGAAGAGAGCCGCACTCTGCCGTTCCACGAGATTTGGAATGCCTACTGCGAGCGCTGCAACGTTCCCGGTATCAGCTGGATATCCGAGGTCGGAAAATATGAAAACGATGTGCTGAGTTTGCGCAAGTAAGCGCAGGGCACTGTTCAAAGGAGTTTATTGTTTTTATGGTCAGGACAATTCTTTTTCAGGGTGACTCGATCACCGATTGCGGAAGAGACAGAGCAAATCCGGGAGCACTCGGTCCCGGTTATCCCTCAATGGTCGCCACCCGTATCGTCAACAATAATTGGAGCTGCCGCCGCAACTTCATCAACCGGGGCATTTCAGGTGACCGTGTCGTCGATCTTTACGCCCGCTGGAAACGTGATGCCATCAATCTGAAACCCGATGTCATCAGTATCCTCATCGGAGTCAATGACACCTGGCACGAGATGAACTACGGCAACGGAGTTGAGCCTGAGCGTTACGACAGATTTTACCGTATGCTGCTCGATTGGAGCAGAAAAAGCAATCCCGATGTGAAATTCATTCTGCTCGAGCCCTTTGTGCTCAACTTTGGCTTCATTACTTCTGAATGGCTCGATGAGATAAAAGAGCGGCAGGAAATCGTGAGAAAGATTGCTGCCGACTACAACGCGATCTTCGTTCCGCTTCAGGAAAAAATCTCAGCTGCGGCAGATATGGCACGCGACCCCAAAATGGTGCTGGGCGACGGAGTCCATCCCACCATCTACGGTCATCAGCTGATTGCCGACGAGTACCTCAAGTATGCGGGAGAGCTCTTCAAATGAATCCAGAAATTGTACGTCAAATGCTTATCGAACTCGGCGAAGACCCCGACCGTGAGGGACTTCTCAAGACTCCCGAGCGTGTCGCCCGCAGTTACGAGTTTCTCACCCGCGGCTACCGTCAGGATTTGGAAAAGGTGGTCAACGGAGCTCTCTTCGAGGCTGAATCAGATGATATGGTCATCGTGAGAGATATCGAGTTTTTCAGCTTGTGCGAGCACCACATGCTGCCGTTTTTCGGCAAGTGCCATGTCGGATATATTCCGAAAAAGAAGATCATCGGAGTGAGCAAAATCGCCCGCATCGTCGATGTTTTCGCCCGCCGTTTGCAGGTGCAGGAGCGCATGACCAAACAGATCGCTCAGGCTCTTATGGATATTCTCGATGCCGAGGGTGTCGGAGTCGTGGTCGAGGGTCAGCACCTCTGCATGCAGATGCGCGGAGTTGAAAAACAGCACTCGGTGATGACTTCAAGTTCGATGCGCGGTTCGTTCCGCCGTGAGCTTGCCACCCGCAACGAATTTACCCGGCTCATCCGATGATAGCGGTCGTCCAGAGAGCCGCACACGGCAGTTGTACCGTTGACGGCAAAGTTACCGGCTCCATCGGCAAAGGATTGGTGATTCTGCTCGGAGTCATGCAGGGAGATACCGATATTCAGGCGAAAAAACTCGCTGCCCGGTGTGTGAAACTGCGTTGTTTTACCGATGAAAACGATAAAATGAACCTCGCAGTCAAGGATGTCGGCGGCAGTTTTCTGGTGATATCCCAGTTCACTTTGTGTGCCGATACCGCTTCGGGGAACCGTCCGTCATTCAGTCCGGCGGCAAAACCTGACGTTGCAGTGCCGCTCTATGAGCTTTTTGTCTCTGAGTGCCGGAGTCTCGGAGTAGAGACTTCGACCGGCATTTTCGGAGCCGATATGGATATCGAATTGTGCAATCAGGGCCCGGTGACTTTCATTCTTGAGGAGTAAATCTATGGCAAAAGTATATTTTATTCCGTGCGGAGCACTTTGCGATGCTCCTGAAGCCGCAAAGAAACTGCTTGAATATGTAGTGGGTTGTGAAAACATCGAGCTGGAAAAAGAGCTGCCGCTCAAAGTTCACTTCGGCGAAAAGGGCAACACCACCTATCTGCCTGCTGTCACCTATTCCAAAATCGTGGAGTATCTGAAAAGTCAGGATATCAACTGCTCCTACTATGAGACCAGCGTTCTCTACGGTGGTGAGCGTTTCAAAGCTGAAAAACACATTGCTCTTGCCCGCAAGCACGGATTTGACGACCTTGATATCGTCATCGCCGACGGTGCCGCCGGAGAGGATGCCGTTCAAGTCGATATGCAGCTCAAACACTTTGCAAGCTGTTCCGTAGCACGCCGTCTGGCTGAGGCAAAGCAGGTATTGGTGATGTCTCACTTCAAGGGGCACATGCTCGCCGGTTTCGGCGGAGCCATCAAGCAGCTCGGCATGGGATTTGCCGCCAAGGGCGGAAAAATGGCGATGCACCTCGGCGTGAAGCCGAGGATCATGTCACTCTTCTGCCGGGCATGCGGAGCGTGTGTGCGCCGCTGCAACGAAAATGCGATTCTGCCCAACGGCAAAAAGTTCAAAATAGACCACGATAAGTGTATCGGGTGCGGAGCCTGTTTTTCCATCTGCCGCCATCACGCTGTGTCGGTTTGGAGTCTTGCAGGTTTTGCCAATGCGCTTTTCAAAGGTAAATTCTTCCGTGAGAAACTGGTGGAATACGCCTTTGCCGGACACAAAAATAAACGCAATATCTACATGAATTTTGCTCTCAACATCACCCGCGGATGCGATTGTGAACCGCATCCCATGCGCAAAATCAGCAGGGATATCGGTATCTTCTGTTCCACCGACCCGGTGGCTGTCGATCGGGCCTGCATAGATATGCTCAAAGCAAAGAAGGTGAAGTTCAAAGGTACCGAGCAGCTCGATTACGCAGAAAGCATCGGCATGGGTTCAAACAAGTACGAGCTGGTGACTTTGGAGCAAATATGAGCGGAAACATCTCTTATTTTGATGAAGTCCGGCGCAAACTTGTCCATTTGAGCTCACTCTGGATGCCTGCGGTAATGCTGTTGTTTGCCAAATACCGCTGGTATCTTGCGCTCTTTTTCGGCTTGCTTCTCATCGGCAATATTCTGGTTGAGCACGCCTACGCTTCCGGGAAAAATCCGGCACTGAACCGTCTGTACGACCGTTTTTTCGGAGGAATGCTGCGCTTCGAGGTCAAAAAAGGAATGTGGATAATCAGCGGAGGTCCTTATGTTTTTGCCTCGGCATGTTTATCATTGCAGCTTTTTGTTCCGTGGGTCGCCGCCTCGGGAATGTGCACCATGCTGCTCGGTGATACCGCCGCCGCCCTTGTCGGCAGGCGTTTCGGCAGACACAAAACGGTCAACGGCAAATCATTCGAGGGCGTGTTCGCCTTTGTGATTGCCGGATTTATCGGAATATCCGCCGTGAAATACATTGTCGGAGTACCCCATCTTCCCTGGTGGCAGATACTGCTTGCGGCTACGGCAGGAGCAGTCGTCGAACTCTTTGAAAAGCAGTTGAAACTCGACGACAACTTTTCCATCCCGATAGCAGTCGGAGCGGTTTTAACCCTTCTGTGAGTTGAGCTTTCTCATTACTGTATCCACTCCCGGAAAGTCACGGAAACGGAAACATTTTTCCATGGCTCCGGGATATTTTTTTGCCAGTTCATCCGCACTTTGCTCATCGCAGATGGCACGGTCGATGCCGATTATCAGCGGAATTTCAGGATGTCTTTCGAGATACTCCAACCGCTGTTCAAGTTGTCCCCGATGCCAGCGGTGGAAGAGTTCGAGATGCAGGATTTTTCCGCTTGCGCTATTGGTGAACGATATATCAGGAGCAATATAACTGCCTTTGCCTGCCACAAAGAGCGGAGTGTCTCCGGTGATTTTCCAGAGTTCAGACTTTTCGGCAAAGAGACGGTGAAATACTCTGATTTCTTCAGGAACGTATCCGGAAAAGTGGCGGTAGTGCGATACAAGATTGCTCGTCCGGTCGAGTTTGAGTATCGAAAAAGAGCTTCTGTCTTTTATTTCCGCCCTGAGCTGCCACTCGTTCAACCTGAGCACGGCAGGGAAAAATGCGGCAAGGTTGAGTGCGTATTTTCTGGTGGGTCCGAAGAGCGAAAGCGGACCGGATATTTCCAGCTTCAAAGCTCCTGACGGAGTCTTGGTGATATTGCAGAGCAGACGGAAAAATTTAAGATACTTCAGCATCCTGCGCAGCTCTCCCTGATCGGGAGAGTCGGCGATGACCGTCAGTTTTTCCGCCTTGAAGAGTATCGCCTGTACCAGTGCGGTGTTGTATCTTTCGAGCAGCTCTTTCGGAGTTACCGGTTTGAAGTCCGCAATGATATCGAACTCAGGCAGGTCGCAGTAGGGGTCGATGGTGTTTGAGTTGATAAACTGCCAATACTCCTTGAAATTTCCGCTGCCGAGCAGTTCGGCTGAACGGGTGAAGAGTTCACGCCTCATATTCTGATGATCTGTTTCCGGAACCGCATTGGTGCGGCTCACCCGGTCGTCGAGCAATTTTATCAGGGCGTTGACTGGGAAATTTTTGCTGTTGAGGCTCTTTAACGGAGCAAGGTCGTCATCGAGCTGACGGCAGGAAAAACGCTTTTCAAATGCCCGTGAAAAGAGCATGATAAGATTATCCGCAAGGGTAAGCAGTTCAGGGTTTGCCGGGTCGATGAAGCAGGGTTTTATATATCTGCCCGACTTGGAAGCAAAAACAAGGTCGCTTGTCAACATCAGAATCCTGCTCCTTTTTTGCGGTAAGCCCGGTGGTCTCGCCGCCGCATACTTACACTCTCTTCTGCTGTGTCGCTGCTGATTATCTCGTAAAGTACCGCCTGTTTTTTGCCCGGGGCAGGGCGGAGTATCCTGCCGAGCCTCTGAACGTGCTCTCTGACACTGCCTGAACCTGAAAGAATGACTCCGACGGCGGCTTCGGGAACATCGACTCCCTCGTTGAGCACCTGACTGGTGACGAGCGTGGAGTAAACTCCCTCACGGAAGAGTTTGAGAAACTCTTTGCGCTCCGCCGCTTTGGTGTGGTGGGTGAGCACAGGGAAAAGATATTTTCTGCCGATGGAGTAAGCAGTGGCATTGTCGGCAGTGAAGATGATGGTGCGCTCTTTGGGGTGGTTTTGAAATATCTCTCTCAGGTACTCCACCTTTTTCTTGCCTGCACGGGATATCTCTCTCTGCTCAAGAAACGCCTCAAATGCTTTTCTTCCGGCATCGCTGCGAGAGGCTTGTATCATAAAGTTTTTCCAGCCGTCGGGAGAGTCAAAAGATATCCCCCGGCTGCGGATAAATGAGGTGTAAACCGCACGCATCTCACGGTAACGGGCGAGTTCATCAGGAGCAAGCTGAGTCCTGATCGTGCGTATGATGTATGGCGAGAGCACCGACCCCGCCATCTCATCAATGTGCTTGCGGCAGACGATATCACCCAATAGAGATGTGAGCACGCTGCTGCGCTCAGGAGCCATTTCAGGAGTGGCGGTAAGTCCGAGTTTGAATGGAGCAATGCACATCTTTGCCGCAGTGCGGTATTCATTTGACGGCAGATGGTGGCACTCATCGGCGATGAGGAGTCCGAACTTATTGCCGATGAACTCCATATTGAGCACGGCGGAGTCGTAGGTCGAAACCGTTATCGGCTGAATGGTGTGACTGCCTCCGCCGAGGATTCCGATGGGAACATCGAAGAAATTTTCAAGTACGTTTGCCCACTGCGACAGCAGGTCGATGGTCGGTACCAGCACTATCGCAGGTCTTTGCGTGTTGGCTATGGCAGAGACGGCAAGGATGGTCTTGCCGCTGCCCGTGGGCAGTACGGTGATACCCTTTCTTCCTGCTGATATCCAGCTTGAAAGAGCCTCCTGCTGGTGCGGACGCAGTTGCAGTGGTTTTTGTAATCTGTTTATTTTGAGCGGAACGTAATCTTTTGCCGCATCGGTGAAGTTGATTTTGTTTTTTATCAACGTTATAACGATGTCGGCATAATCATTGGCGCAGGCGGTGAAAGCGTTGGTTCTGGCATCAAAGGTGAAAAATTTCAGCAGCTCCTCCGGCATCGGTTCGGGATGAGCTGAAAAAATAAGAGTGCCTGCGTGGAAACTCAAAATCATTTTTTATTGCTCCGGCAGACGGCAGCCGCCCCGAAGAGGATTCCTCCGCAGATACCGAAGAGCAAAGAGGAGGTCACAATCATCCAGGTCGGAAAGCGGAATATTCCGAAAAACGGCAGTATCGCCATAGCCACTGCTCCCGTGATGGCACTTTTCAATACTTTGACCCGGGAAGCATCAGATTTTTCCGCCTGCTGTTCAACTTGCAGAAGTTTCAGTTTAAGTTCGGCAGATAACTCTTTGTTTTCATCATCCATGGTGTTTTTACTCCTGAATTTTGGTCAGCTCCTCAGGAAGCGGAGCATCGAAAGTCATAAACTCTTTAGTCACAGGATGCACCAGTTCAAGGTGAGCCGAGTGCAGAGCCTGACGGGATATCATCAGTTTTGCCCGGTCGTCGCAGGTCAACTCATCACGGCTCTGGCGCAGGAACATCAACTCATCTACTCCGTAAAGTTTGTCACCGCATACGGGAAAGCCGAAACTGTAAAGAGTGGCTCTTATCTGGTGAGTTCTGCCGGTGTGGGCGATGGCACTGACAAGAGAGAACTCTTTGCCGCTTTTTACCGCTTCGAGCGTGGTGTAAGCCGACTCGAAAGAGCCGGGTTCCTGCGGCATATCAAAGACGAAACGCCGTTTTTTTCTTATCGCACTTGCCGTATCTGAGGTGAGGAATCCTTTTGCCTCGATAGTTTGAGTGAACTCCCCGTGGACTACGGCGAGATATTTTTTCTGAGTGATGATGTTTTTCTTCGCCATCTTTGAAGCGGCAGTTTTGTTTTTTGCCGCCAGAAGCAAACCGCTGGTTTCCCGGTCGAGACGGCTTGCCAGATGTATCTCACCGTAACGGCTTGCCAGAATGTGCCACAAGGTGTGTTTGAAAAAAGGACCTGCGGGGTGAACGCAGAGATTTCCGGGCTTGTTGACGACAAGATACTCATCATCCTCATAGACGATGGAAATATTCAAGTCCGCATCAGGTTCGGTGATATCCTGCGGACGGTACTCGATTTGGTCGTGTATCTGCAAACGGTAGTTGGCAGATACCTTTTTGCCGTTGAGAGTTATTTCACCTGAGTTTATCCGCTCTATCCACTCTTCCGGAGTACGGTAGGTGAAACGGCTGGCAAGATAGCTTGCCAACTCCTGACCTGACGAGCTCCAGTCGCAGGTGGTGCGGATTATCCGCTGGTCGAGCGAACCGAAATCCCTCATTTGTAAACTATCCTTGATCGACAATCGAGTTTTGACTGCATATTTGTGCCGCCGAGATAGAGCGTGGTTGACATCCAGTCGGAGTCTGTTCCGGACGGAGCAAAGACGGTGGCGGCGTAATTTCTTGAAGCGGGAACTCCGGTTTGGGGGTCGATGATGTGACCGTACTTTTTGCCGTCAAGAATAACGAAACGCTCGTAGTCACCTGAGCTTGAAATTGCTCCCGGACTGGTGAATTGAGCGACCTCTTTGATTTTATCGGGGTGAGCAGGATGCTTTATTCCGATATTGTAAGTCTGTTTTTTGCCGAGCAGAAGAATGTTGCCTCCGAGGTTGAGTGTTCCTCTTGAGATGTGTTTTTCAAACGGAGCGAGCTCCTCTTTTGCCAAATCAAGAGCGTATCCCTTTGCAATTCCTCCGAGGTCGAGAGCCATTCCCTGCTGAGTGAAAAACACTGAGCGTGCGGAGTCGTTGAAGACGACTTTGTCAAGTCCGCAGAGCTTTTTTGCGGCGGCAATTTCCTGCTCAGACGGAGCTTTCCCCTGCTTGCGGTAAAATCCCCATAACAGCATCAGCGGCTTGACGGATATATCAAACTTTCCCTCCGAGATTCGGTGCGCTTCACGGCTCTTTGCGAGCAGGTCATAAAGCTCTTTTGAACAGACAAATGGTTTGAGGTGAGCCGAGGCATTGAGCCGGGAAAGCTCACTTGTTTTGTCGTACAAATTGGCGATTTTCATAACCCGGTCAAAAGCACGGTGCACCGCTTTGACCGCCGGAACAAATTTGTGCTCAGGCATTTCAAAGCGGCACTCGCAGATCGTACCCATTACAGGAAACACTGAGACGTTGATGCTCGAGGTGTTGAGCATGAAATACACTGCCGCCGTCGCCAGCAGCAGTGCAGTTACAACTCCTGTAAGGGTGCGTTTATCCATGTTTTTATGCGCGGGTGATGCTGACGGCAACAGTGACTCCGTTTACATCGAACTCGGTGTCGGCACTTCCTCTGACAAAGGAGTTGGCGAGCACTTCGCTCTTGATGTGGTCGGCAAACTGCTCAAGCTGGGCGGCAGAATAGTCGGAGCAGCTGTAAGTCACGTTGATGCGGTCGGTGACGTCAAAGGCGCACTCTTTTCTCATGTTCTGGATTTTGCTCACCAGCTCTCTTGCCAGACCCTCGGCGGCAAGTTCAGGAGTAAGCTCAGTGGCAAGCGCAATGGTGACTCCGCTTTCGCTGGCGGCGACCATTCCGGGCTTTTCCTCACGCTTGATGACCAGATCATCGGCGGTGATATCGACCTTTTTGTCGCCGATTTCGATGACAAACGGCTTGCCGGCAAGGATGTCGCCGATTTCAGCTGAAGAGAGCTTCTCGATGATTCCGGCGGCGGCTTTCATATCTTTGCCCAGACGTGAACCCAGAGCCTTGAAGTTGGCTTTGCAGGAACGTTTGACCAGCTCGGACTCATCGTTGGTGAACTCCACGCTCTTGACGTTGAGCTCTTCGGCAACGATCCAGGATGTTCCCTCGAGCATTTTGCGGATCTTCTCATCTCCGGCGGCGAGCACCGCTTTGGCGAGCGGCTGACGCACTTTCAAATTGTGCTGGGTGCGCAGATATCTGCCCTGAGAGACGGCGGTCATGGTGAGAGCCATCTGCTGTTCGAGATACTCGTCACGGCAGTCGTCGGGAGTCGGGTAATCGCAGAGGTGCACGCTTTCGGGCATATCGGCAGTTCTCAACACCCGGTAGATCGCCTCGGTGGTGAACGGAATGAACGGAGCGGCAGTCTTGGCAAACACCAGAAGCACATAGTGCAAAGTTGCGTAAGCCTCGAGCTTGTCGGAGTTGTTTCCGCTCTTCCAGAAACGGCGGCGGCTGCGGCGGATATACCAGTTGGTAAGGTCGTCGATGAACTTGCTGAAACGGGTGGCGGCTTTCTGGAGATTGTAGTTGTCAAGCTCAGCTCTGATCTCTTCGACCATCTGAGATGCACTTGAAAGTATCCAGCGGTCGAGCACGTTCTGCGGATCGACCGGAGCTTTGACCTCTCCGTTTGCCGGTTCATAACCGTCAACATTGGCATAGGTGACGAAGAATGAGAGAGCGTTCCACATCGGGATCATGACTCCGCGCAGGATCTCTTTGACGCTCTCTTCGGAAAATTTGAGGTCTTCCGCTCTCACGACCTGACTGCCGAGCATGAAGAGTCTCAGAGCATCGGCACCGTAACGGTTGATGACATCCATCGGGTCGGGATAGTTTTTGAGACGTTTGGACATCTTCTGACCGTTCTCAGCCAGCACCAGACCGTTGACCACCACGTTTTTGAACGGAGGTTTATCGAAAATGGCACTTGCCAGCACCACGAGGGTGTAGAACCATCCGCGGGTCTGGTCGAGACCCTCGGCGATGAAGTCGGCGGGGAAGTTTTCCTCGAAACGCTCTTTGTTTTCAAAAGGATAGTGCATCTGGGCGTAGGGCATCGAGCCTGATTCAAACCAGCAGTCGAGCACTTCGGGAATACGTTTGAGCGGAGATTTTCCGGTGGGGGAGGGGATTTCCAGCTCGTCAACAAAGTGTTTGTGCAGGTCATTCACCTTCTTGCCGGTAAGTTTTTCCAGCTCCTCAACACTGCCGACGCAGATGACTTCGCCCTCATCGTTTCTCCAGATGGGCAGGGGAGTTCCCCAGTAACGGTTGCGGCTGATTGCCCAGTCACGGGCGTTTTCGAGCCACTTGCCGAAACGTCCATCCTTGAGGTGAGAGGGAGTCCATGAGATGAACTGATTGTTCTTGATCATCTTCTCTTTGATGCGATCGACCCGGACGAACCAGGTGGAAACCGCACGGTAGATCAGCGGCACATCATCACGCCAGCAGTGCGGATAGCTGTGCTTGATCTGTCCGCGGTGGACAAGTTTGCCCTCGTTTTTCAGACGGGCGATGATTTCGGGGTCAACGCTCTTGACCGGACGTCCGGCATAGTCCGGAACCTCCTGAGTGAACTTGCATTCGTCGTCGATGGGGCAGACTTCGACCATGAGACCTGCGGCTTTGCAGGCGGCTGAGTCATCCTCACCGAATCCCGGAGCGATGTGAACGATACCGGTACCGTCTGAGGTGCTGACGTAGTCGGCGCAGATGACGTGGAAAGCTCCATCTTTTTCAAGAGAGGCAAAGTAGTCAAAGAGCGGAGTGTAGCTTTTGCCCTGAAGGTCGGTGCCTTTGCCTTTCCAGACGATTTCCGGAGTCTCTTTGCCGTAGTAGGCGGCAACTCTCGCCTCAGCCATGTAGTAGAAGGCATCTCCATCCTTGACTTTGACGTAGTCGATGTCAGGACCGGCAGCCAGGGCGAGGTTTGAGGGAAGAGTCCACGGAGTAGTCGTCCAGGCGAGAATGTAGGTGTCGGCTTCATCCTTGAGCGCAAAGCGGATGGTGATAGCCGGGTCGGTCACATCCTTGTAGCCCTGATTGGCTTCAAAGTTCGAGAGCGGAGTGGCACAGCGGGGGCAGTAGGGCAGGATTTTGTATCCCTCGTAGATGAGACCCTTATCCCAGAGTTGACGGAACACCCACCAGATGGACTCCATGTAGTTTCTATCCATGGTGCGGTAGCCGTTTTTGAAATCGACCCAGCGGCCCATGCGGTTGACGACCTTTTCCCACTCTGAGGTGTAACGCAGCACGATCGAGCGGCAGGACTCGTTGAATTTATCGATTCCGAAGTTCTCGATTTCACGTTTGCTGTTGAGAGCGAGCTGTTTTTCCATCTCGTTCTCGACGGGCAGACCGTGGCAGTCCCAGCCGAAACCGCGCTGGACGTATTTGCCGCACATGGTCTGGTAGCGGGGAATCACATCCTTGATGGTTCCGGCGAGCAGGTGACCGTAGTGCGGCAGACCGGTGGCAAACGGAGGACCGTCATAAAAAACATACTCTTTGCCCTCTGCTTTACGCTGATTAAGTGACTGAGTGAAGATATCGTACTGAGTCCAGAAATCGAGCATCTCACACTCAAGCTCAGGAAAATTTACCTGATTTGATACGTTTGGAAACATTTTTCAACCCTTTATTTTAAACAATAATCGTTATTTCTTTTTGAAACAGCGGGTAATGTGCCGCTGAGGAAGTTTTTCAGTAAAACAGCTCACCGCTATCAGCACGATGACCGATATCGGCAGTGCGTAGATGAACGGATCGACAAACGGCCACGGATGAGCTGATATAAGTTCGCTTTTGCCGAAAATCGCCTGACATATACCGAGTCCGGCAGCCTCTTTGCGGTGCAGGAAAATGAGTCCGAAAAGGCTGGCGGCAACGCCGGAAATGATGCTTGCCCAGACACCGGCAAGTGTCGCCTTTTTCCAGTAGAGTGCGGCGCAGTAGGCGGGGAGAAATGCGGAAGCGCAGACTCCGAAGAATATGGCAGTTCCGCGGGCGACTATTCCGGCGGGCAGGATTATTGCCACGACCAGACTTATCATAATTCCGAAAATGACGCCGAGACGGGTGATGAGCATACTGTCTTTGCGGGTGTTGGTCACGGTGCGGAAGAAGTCGTGTCCGAGAGATGAGCCGGTGACGTGGAAGAGTGAACTCATAGTTGACATCGCTGCCGAAAGCATGGTGAGCGAGAACAAATAGAGCACCACAGGAGGCAATGCCTCACGGATGAACATCGGGATGATCTTATCCGGATTTCCTCCGGCGGCTTCGATCGCCAGCAGATTTCTGAAACCGCTGGCTATTCCGAGGTCAGTGCGGTAGAAAAAGACGTTTGAGAGGGCTCCCACGGTGTAGGCACTGCCGACGGTGAAGAGAATGAATATGCCTCCCACGAGAACCGCTCTGTTGAGCTCACGGGAACTCTTGACGGTCATGAAACGCACGGCGAGCTGAGGCTGGGCGAGAGCTCCGATACCGACTCCGAGCATCAGACTTGAAACCAGAGTCCACCACCAGACGGAGTTGGTTTCCGGCATGACGGTCCAGCCGCGGTGACCGAGCGCATACGCTTCCGGCAGACGCTCTTTGACCAGCGGAGCCATGTTGGTGAGCTCCTGAAAAGCGGAGCTGACTCCGCCGAGTTTGACGAAACACATGACCAGCAAAAGCATCATTCCGCCGATCATCACGCTGCCCATAAGAGCATCGACATACATCACGCCTTTGAGTCCGCCGAAGATGACATAGATGGCGACGACGGTGGCGAAAATGGCAAGACTCCACGAGTAGTCGATCATCATGACCTCTTCGAGGAAACGGGCTCCGCCGATGAGCACCACGCTCGAGTAGAGCGGAATAAAGGTGAAGATGATGATGGATATAAGTATCTTCAAGTTGTTTGAACGGAACCGCTTGCCGATAAATTCAGGAAAGGTGTTCGCGTTGAGCATCTGCCCCATTCTTCTGGTGCGGTAGCCGAAAAATACGAAAGCGATAAATATGCCGATGGCGATGTTCATAAAGACCAGCCAGAGCAGACCGAGACCGAACTGACCTGCGATGCCTCCGAAGCCGACGAGAGCGGAAGTGCTGATAAAGGCTGCTCCGTAACTCATAGCCATGACGAAGGGGTGAACGCTTCTTCCGGCGAGCAGATAGTCTTTCTGATTGGTGGTCTTTTTCCAGCCTTTCCAACCGAGAAAACCGATGGCAAGGATGTAAAACACAATAAGTGTACCCAGAACCGGAGTATGCATCGATGATGCGGTGGCAAGCGGAAGAAAACTCATTTGTCAACTCCGTTGCTGTCGTCTGAGCTGTTCCAGTTTATCGCTCCGTAAATCACGCAAACGGCTGCGCTTGCGATGCAGAGAACGATGGCGGCGGTTATGGCGTAGTCTCCCAACCCGAACATAAATCACTCCGTTGTTTGTACTGAAAAAAGCATGTGATACAGTGTGTTTTTCAACGATTGCACATCGCAACAATTTTTTCAGAACATTATCAATAAAAACCGGTCAAAACCGATATGAAACCCGGTAAAAAACAAAAAAGCGGATAGGTCGAAACCCGTCCGCTTACTTTTGAATTTGCAGTGAAACTGCATTGACACAAGAAAATCCGTGACGAATTACGCCTTCTGGAAATCCCCGGTACGAATGCAGGCGGCGCAAAGTTTGACCGTCTTCACCGTACCGTTGTCATTAATTTTAACAGTCTGAAGATTGACTTCAAAGGTACGTTTGGTGTTTTTGACAACGTGCATACCGATACCGCCGCTCTTCTTTGAGAGACCCTTGCGGGTGATGTGGCCGCCATTGGCTTTGGTCTTGCCGCACATCGCACAGATTTTGCTCATTTTTGCCTCGCTATTTTAAAATTATACTTGTTCTTCTAAGAATAATGCTTGCAGTGCACCACGTTAAAATAAAAGTGGTGGGTCGACCGGGACTCGAACCCGGGACACCCGCCTTAAAAGGGCGATGCTCTACCGACTGAGCTATCGACCCACTGCAAAGTGGTTTGTCGTATTGGTGACTCGTGAGAGAGTATCACCTGCGACATTTCCTTAATGTAATACAGATATTTTATTTTTCAAGCGGTTTTTTGTAATTTTTTTCAAAAAAACACTCTTTTTCTGCAATTTTGGCGGCAATCCGCACCAATTCGACACAAGGACGCTTTTTATAGAACTCTTTTGTGCGCTCTTCGGAAGCTCCTCCTGAAGTCGCCCGGGTGCCGGAAAGAAGCTCACGGCAGATTATCGAGTTTCCACCTGACTGCTCTTTGAAAAGTTGCGCAAGCATCTGGATCCTTGCGTAACAGGAATCCTTCGCCTCTTTGTCGGTGTGGTCGGGTGAACTGTTTTTCAGGTTTTCGATAAGAACGAGCCCTGAAAAAGCTCCGCAGACCTCACGCATCCTGCCGACACCGCCGCCGAAGCCTGAGGCGAGTCGCATGGCAAAGCCGACATCTATTCCCAGTTCAGGAGCAAAAGCTGCCAGAACCGCCTGAGCGCAGTTCGCACCCTCTTTGAAATACTTTTCTGATAAATCCGCTTTTGAAATATTTTCGCTCATAAAACACCTCTCTCTATATAATATAGCACAAAGAATATGAAAATCCAAGCATCGCAGATAATTATCCGGAGTGCAGGTGAAAAACTTTATAAAAGGCGTAAAACCGCTTGATTTTGTGTGAGTTTGTGCTAAATTAACTGAAATGTCGGATGAAACACTGAAGTTTTTTTGACTTAACTGCCGGACTGATAAAGAGTTCCCGTTCATCGCTTGCGATAAGCGTGTATCACGAGCCTGCGCATTTGTGGGAAATCATGTTGAAACTCAAAGAGTTTTTGCCTGAGTACAAATTTGCACTGCGCAATTATACCGGCTGGGTTGGAGATACCATTCTCTACGCTTTCTGACCGCCGGATATCCTGTTTGGATTTCTTTGTTCCTGATAAAGATAGATCCGGGAGTACTGGCGAAGGTTGAAAAACTGATTCAACAATATCTTTTCTGTTTATCAACCGACATTGTGAACAGTGTATTGTTTTTTTTCCTTATTTTACATCGAAGGAAAACAACAGTATTTCTTCTTTGCCCCATGTGCTGTCGATGTGCAATGTTATATCGGATGCATCACTGATATCGACTGCTATGTTGTTGAATCGCTGGCAGTTGCTTTCTTTGCGGAAAATCTCTATGCCGTTAGCAGTTATATGATAGCTCTTTACCAGCGTCGCCGGCGGCGTAAAGGGTTTATCTGCCAACCGGTAATTTGACCGCATGTTCAGGGGATTGCGGGAGAGATCCGAGTCGAACACCAGCCGGATCGTGGTGATTTTCTTGGGAGAGGGAAAGTTCAAAGCTATATTTTCACCCGCTTTCAGCTTCGCCGCGTTGATTTTTTCTCCCAGCGAACGGTCGATGCCGTTCCGGATATTTTCCAAATCTCTGCCGCTGCCGGAAATTTCTGCCTGACGGCACAAATCCGAACTCTCCCGTTTCAGCGTAGGCAGATAGCAATCGTCATCCAACAGCATTTTCTGGATTTCCCGGATATATATTTTTGCCGTTTCCCGGGGAGAAAGATTGCCGTGTGCTGCTGCACATGCCACCGTGCAGCCCACTGCCTGCCCCAGCAGTGAACAGGTCGCCATTACCCGTGTGGAGCTTAATGCCGTATGAGTAGTGCTGATGTTGCGTCCGGCAAAAAACAGATTTTCTATGTTCTTGGAGTAAAGACACCGCAAAGGTATGCCGTAGGGCTGTTGGGGGATTACGATGGTGTTGGGTTTGCCGAAATGGCGGAACCCGCCGGGGTGATGATCGTCGATGGGCCATCCGCCGTAGGCTACAATATCATCGAATTTTCCGCCGGTAAGCACATCTTTTTCGCTTAAAATATAATCGCCCATACAGCGGCGGCTTTCCCGTTTGCCCGGCAGTATGCCCACCCAGTCGATCGCCCAGTTGTCGGCACCATGGTCGCCATGATTTTTGATGTGATCCCAAAGCCCATAAGCATCTTTAAGCAGTTCATCTCGCAAGGTTTCGGTATCGGCTATGGAGTCAACTGCGCCGCCCAGCTCCAGCCACCAGAAGTTCTGAAATTCGTCCAAGAGGTGTTCCCGGTCAGGAAAGCTGGCATCGGTGGGGTACTTGTTTGCCCACTCCGGAGGAATAAATTTTTGTGGTTTATCATACTCCCGAGCTTGCAATATACAGCTCATACCCATAGTTTTCCGGTCAGGTTCATCTTGTGCAAGAGTTTCGCCAAATTCGCTTTTTTCTTCTCTGCCGACCCGGTGTTCGGCACCAGCAAGGTGGGCAACTATGCTATCACCGGAACAGTCGGCAAAGTAATCGGCTTCGACTTTGTGACAGGTCTGGGTGGTCTGCTGATGACCGGTAACAGAAACTATCTTGCCGTTGGAGTCCTTTTCAACTTCAAAGCATGAGCAGTTCAATAAACTGGTCAGATTTTCCTGAAAACGCACCTTTTCAAACAACATTCCATCCCAAATGGAGTAATTGGCGTTGGGATTGCGATAGAGATTTTCCAGCCGGAACTCTTCGATCAATCCGGTTTCCATGCAGTTGCATGCCCCGCAGATCCACATACGCACTTCGCTTGAAGCATTGCCGCCGAACATGGGGCGTTCCTGCATAATAAGGGTTTTGACGCCGTGACGGGCAGCAGCGATCGCCGCACAAATGCCGGACATACCGCCACCGATTACACAAAACTGTACTTTATGAACAATAGTTTCAAGCTGCATTTTTTTATTCCATAAAAATTATTTATCCGCCGGGAACCGGTGGAACGGGGTCTTGCACAAAATTCGTTTGTTATTTTTACTCTTGATACCCAAAAACGTTTAACAATAACTCAAAAAATCTCTTTTTCAAGCTGGAGCATCATTTTCCAACATTAAGATAGGTGGGACTCAGGTTGAGCATTTCTGCGAACTTGCGCTGTTAAAAACGCGGATCGCTCTGCTTTTTCACTTCACGCGGTGCGCGGGTTTTGTCGCCCAGAGCGTTGCTCTCGGCCATAATCGTTCCTTTCTGTTGGTGTCGTTCTACGGTGCTGATAATGTACTGCAACTTTTTTTTCATTACAAATCTTTTTTTCAACTTTTTTCGATTTTTTCAGACCACTCGGTCTTTTTTGTCGAAGATACTTGTATGCAGGCCCGGGAGACCATTTGCGCGGCTTGCGGAAAGCAGGCGGATCTCTCCATTTCAAGAAAAGCGGGGAAACTTTTTTATTTACCTTTACCTGCCCGTGTCGTGAACAGAGCCTTACAAAAAAAGACGGAACGGTTTTTTGAGCCGTTCCGTCAACCCGGATTGTTACAATAAAATATTTTTATTTTGTATTATTCTTCTTTATTCTCCTGTTTTTGCGGAGTTCCGGTTCCCCAGAGCACGCAAAGAGTGATTCCCAAAGTAAAAGCGATGACAACAACGAGCGTTGCGATGGCGATCCATTGATTTGCCATAGTGTAAATCTCCTGAAATAAAATTATAAAAAATTTGTTTTACGGGGGTGACAGAACATACCTGCACCCCGCTTTCGGGAGATACAGTTTTTCTGTCAGGTCAGGAAAATATATTCAGGCCCCGCCCGTACAGGAGATGTGCATAATGTGTGTGCCGTGCAGGTCGCCTGAACGTTATCAGGCAGCTCGAAACGCAGCGACGGCGGAAAATTTTTATTGATAAGCTCAAGACTCTCTTTCAGGTCAACGGGAGTCCATGGCCGTATTCTGTTTGTGTTTGCGGCTGTGCGGGTCTGGCGGTTTGAAAATCTGTATGTCGCACTCGGAGTGTAGGGTAAACTCTTTTCTATCGACTCAGGAGTGTGCTGAAGCTCTTTTTTCTCGCTTAACCTGAGTGTATTTGCGACTGTTTCCGAGTTTGCACCCGCAAAGGAACTTACTGCTGTGAAAATCAGCAGCAGCATCAGGCAGAATGCCGGAAATCTGTTCCTTGTTTCAGTCATGAGTTATCCCTTTCAATTACTCATACTATATATGCAAAAAAGTGAATTGTCAAGTGTTCCTTAACAAAAAATCAAAAAAATAACGGTAAATATGATTTTTGCGGTTACTTTTTCTTGTCAGGAGTTTTTTCGCTTCTGTATCGCCGCCAGCACCGGAGCCGGAACGTAACTCGATAAATCCCCGTCGTATTTGGCGATCTCTTTGACCAGACTGCTGGAGACGAAGGAGTTTTTCAGGGTCGGAGTCATAAATATTGTCTCGCATCCCTTTCTGAGATTACGGTTCATCAACGCCATCTGCAACTCGTACTCAAAGTCAGAGAACGCACGGAGTCCTCTTAAAAGAGCATTCGCCTGATATTTTTCAACGGCATCGACCAAAAGTCCTGTGATGGTCACGACCTCAACGTGTTTCAGATGGGCGCAGCTCTCTTCGATAAGTTGTTTGCGCTCCTCAAGGGAAAACATCGGACTCTTGCCGGAATTGATCGCCACGGCGA
This sequence comes from Lentisphaeria bacterium, assembly GCA_017508385.1. GTDB lineage: Bacteria > Verrucomicrobiota > Lentisphaeria > Victivallales > Victivallaceae > UBA1784. Next base: position 42,146 of record JAFVZB010000020.1, read on the forward strand.
CGATGACCCGGTCAAAAAGAGCTCCGGCACGGGTGACAAGGTCGAGGTGACCGTTGGTGAATGGATCAAAAGATCCGGGATAAATTACGGTTTTCATTTTGATTTCCTGTCTGAGAGGATGTACATTATATCAAATGTTCTTTATATAATATACGGCAAGAGATGTGAAAATGCAATTTTCCGAACCATTGTTTACCTTCGATCAGGAAAAAAAGAGGGATGAAAGACTCCGTCTTGCTCTTGCCGTGGGCGTTTTTGACGGAGTCCATGCCGGACATCGTAAAATTATTGAGAGCTCCCGGAGTATTGCCGAACGCAACTCGGCTCTGGTTTGTGCCGTGACCTTTGACCCGCACCCGAAGAGTCTGTTCGGAGAGGCTCCGCAGCTGCTGGTGACTCCTGAACGCCGCCGCCGACTGCTGCTCGATGCCGGAGCGGATATGACGGCGACCATCAATTTCACTGCTCAAACTGCGGCACTGCCGCCGGAAGAGTTCCTTTTCAGGCTCATCAGCGACCCTGCGTTTGAACTTTCCGGACTTTGTGTAGGCGAGCACTGGCGTTTCGGCAGCCGGGGCAGGGGGAATAAAGAGCTTATCAAAGAGTTTGCTTCCCGATACGGTTTTGAGTTCTGCGCAGTACCTGAGTTGAACGATGGAAGTGATATAATCAGTTCCACCCTGATACGCCGGCTGATCGAGCAGGGAAATCTGCCCAGAGCTGAAAAACTGCTCGACAGCCGGATCAGACTTTGCGGAAAAGTTGTGCACGGTTTCGGAGTCGCAGGCAGAGAGCTGGAAACTCCGACCGCCAATTTAGATGTTGAGTACGGAGTTGTTCCTCCGAACGGCGTTTACGCCTGCTTTGCGGAAATCGACGGAGTCATTCATCCTGCGGCGGTAAATATCGGAGTAGCTCCGACCTACGCCGTGGGCAAACGCCGGGTCGAGGTGCATCTTTTGGACTCGCAAGCGGATTTGTACGGCAGAAATATCGGGCTTGAAATCTGCAAATTCATCCGTTGCGAGCAAAAGTTTCCCGACCCCGGGGCATTGAAAAAACAAATCATGACCGACATCAGAGAGATCGGAGCAGTTTTGACCGCATTACGGTGAAAACTGAAGTTCTCTCTGTGTCATTTTGCACTCCGGCAGCAGTGTTCACTTTTTGCCGAAGATGAGTTTGCCGTCGGCGGCATCCACGGTCAGAGTGGTGTTTTCGGGGTACTCACCCTGCAAAATCAACCTTGATACCGGAGTCTCGAGCAATTTTATCACCGCTCTTTTCAGCGGACGTGCTCCGAACGCCGGGTCGTAACCGGCATCGGCAAGCAAGTCTTTGGCTGTGTCGCTCACCTCAAGAGCCACTCCCTGCGAGGCAAGCCGCACCTGAAAGAGTCCGAGCTGGATATTCACGATGCTTCTGATATCACTGCGGCTCAGCCGGTGGAACACCAGGGTCTCATCGACACGGTTGAGAAACTCAGGACGGAAGTATTTATGCAGCTCTCTGTTGAGCTCATCTTTGAGTTTTTCTCCCGGTTCATCGCAGGCAAGTATCTTATCACTGCCGATGTTGCTGGTCATGATGATGATAGTGTTCCTGAAATCGACGTGTCTGCCCTGAGAGTCGGTGACGACTCCGTCTTCGAGCACCTGAAGCAGGATATTGAACACATCGGGATGTGCTTTTTCTATCTCATCGAAGAGCACCACGCTGTAAGGCTTGCGGCGCACAGCTTCGGTGAGCTGACCGCCCTCTTCGTAGCCGACATATCCCGGAGGAGCTCCGATAAGACGGGAGACACTGAATTTTTCCATGTACTCTGACATATCTATCCTCACCATCGCCCGCTCATCATCGAACAAATCGGCGGCGAGGGCTCTTGCCAGCTCGGTTTTACCCACTCCGGTGGGACCGAGGAAGATGAAGCTCGCTATCGGACGTTTGACATCTTTCAAGCCTGCTCTTGCTCTCAATACGGCATCGGAAACCGCCGTTACCGCCTCATCCTGACCGATGACTCTGGTGTGCAGACGCTCTTCGAGTTTGAGCAGTTTTTCCCGCTCGCTCTGAACGAGTTTGCTTACCGGAATATGTGTCCAGCGGCTGATGATATTGGCGATATCCTCCTCATCGACCTCCTCTTTGAGCATACGGTTCGAGCTGCTCTCTTTTATCTGCTGTTCGGCAAGGGCGATTTGCTGTTCTATTCCCGGAATGACTCCGTGGCGCAGTTCCGCCGCCTTTTCGAGATTGTAATCACGCTCGGCTTTGGCAAGCTGCATTTTTGCCAGATCGAGGCTCTCACGGCTCTCACGCAGAGAGGTTATCATCTTCATCTCGTTGTCGTATCTCGCACGCAATGCCTTGCCGCTCTCCTGGAGTTCGGCTTTTTCGGCTTCGAGATGCTCACGGCGTTTTACCGAAGCATCGTCCTTTTCGTTGCGCAGGCTGGTGAGTTCGATCTCTATCTGCATGAGTTTGCGCTCGTTTTCGTCGAGCTCCTGCGGTTTGCTGTCGATCTCGGTGCGCAGGGCAGCCGCCGCCTCATCGACGAGGTCGATGGCTTTGTCGGGCAGGAAACGGTCTGAGATATATTTGTCAGAGAGCACTGCGGCGGAAACCAGAGCACTGTCACGCAGCTTCACTCCGTGGTGGAGCTCGTAACGCTCTTTGAGTCCGCGGAGAATAGAGATGGTATCTTCGACTGACGGAGGCTCGGCGAGTACGGTCTGGAAACGTCTTTCAAGAGCGGCATCCTTTTCGATGTACTTGCGGTACTCATCGAGCGTGGTGGCTCCGATGCAGTGCAGTTCACCTCTTGCCAGCATGGGTTTGAGCAGATTTCCTGCATCCATCGCCCCCTCTGAAGCTCCGGCTCCGACCACGGTGTGCAGCTCGTCGATGAAGAGGATTATTTTTCCCTCGGCGGCAGTAACCTCTTTGAGCACGGCTTTGAGCCGCTCTTCAAACTCTCCGCGGTACTTGGCTCCGGCGATGAGAGCACCCATATCGAGGGCGACCAGCTGGCGGTCTTTGAGGGTCTCCGGAACGTCTCCCTGCACGATACGGCGAGCCAGCCCCTCGACAATAGCGGTTTTACCGACTCCGGGAGAGCCTATGAGCACCGGATTGTTTTTGGTGCGGCGGGAGAGGATTTGTATCACCCGGCGGATCTCCTCATCTCTGCCGATCACCGGGTCGATTTTATCCTGCATGGCAAGCAAAGTGAGGTCACGGGAATACTTTTTGAGTGCATCGAAAGTGTTTTCCGGGTCGGGAGAAGTCACTCTCTGATTTCCCCGCACCGACTGCAGAGAAGAGAGCACTTTCGCCTTGTCGATACCGCATCCGGCAAGGAGCTTGCACGCTCCTGACCGGGGATCGGCAAAGATGGCGAGCAGCAGGTGTTCGACACTGATGTACTCATCACGCATCTCAGCGGCGCAATTTGAGGCAGCGTTGAGAAGTTGGCTGAATTCAGTCGATTGGATAAGATTGTGGTTTCCCGAAACTTTCGGCAGTGCGGCTAGTGCTGAATCGAGCTTGGAGTTGAACAGCTGCAGAGAAACTCCGCTCTTTTCGATGATAGACGGAATGAGTCCCTCTTCCTGTTTGCAGAGTGCTGCGAGCAGATGCAGGGTTACCAGCTCACTGTTTTTGTACTCGACAGCAAGCTGCTGGGCAGAGGCGAGAGCCTCACGGGATTTATTGGTGAATTTTTCAATGTTCATATCAAGTTCCTCCTGTTTTGTTTTGTTTTTACTTGACAAATGAGCAATTTGTATGCCAAAAGGTGAAAAACTTCTTGAAATGAGCTCTTGAGGTATGTATATTATGGATGTATAATAATACTCTGTGACAAAATGTCACATAACGGATGACAAAATGGAATTTATCAAAATAACAAGTGCGCAAAATGACGCAGTAAAACATCTGGTCAAACTCCGTGACCGCCGCAAGCGGGAAAAGGAGCAGTTGACCATCCTCGAGGGCTACCGTGAACTCACCCGTGCGGTCGAGTACGGTATGGAACTGGTCGAGTGCTATTTTTCACCGGGTCACTTTCTGGGAGAAAATGAGTATCCCCTGCTTGAAAGTCTTGCTCAAAAGGGAATTCCGGTGAGGGAGCTTGCTCCGCAGCTGCTGGAAAAAGTCACCTACCGTGACCGTCCAGAGGGGCTGCTTGCCGTGGCAAAGATGCGCCGCCACACCCTCGATGACCTGCCCGTTGACCCGAAAGGTCTCTATCTCGTGGCGGAGACCGTGGAAAAACCGGGAAACCTCGGTTCGATGCTCCGCAGTGCCGATGCCGTCAACGCCACCGGAGTCATCATCTGCGAAAAGGGAACCGATATCTACAATCCCAACGTGATAAGAGCGAGCACGGGAGCTATCTTTTCCGTTCCGCTTGCCGAATGTGATAACGAATCAGCAAAGGCGTGGCTGAAAAAACACAACATTCTCACGCTTGCCGCAACTCCGCACACCGATTACTGCTACACCGATGTCGATCTCACTCAAGGCGTCGCCATCGTCGTCGGAGCTGAACAGACCGGACTTACCGATTTCTGGATGAATGGGGCAGATTTGCCGGTGGTAATTCCGATGCTCGGGAAAATAGACTCGCTCAATGTGGCGACTGCGACGACCATTTTGCTTTACGAAGCAGTCAGACAGAGAAATTTCCCCGGCTTTAAGAAATGATAATATCAAGGATATAGAAAAATGGATGATTTGAAGTTTACTTTTGATGTTGTTCCTGAGCCCATCTACGATGCCCGTCCGGATTTCCTGACTCTCTACCGCAAAGCGTGGGAGCTTGCCGCAGACCATATCGATGACACCATCCCCGGACTTCCCGTTGTCCGCCACATGGATGAGGCGTGCAGGCGTGACCGTCTCTGGATATGGGATACCTGTTTCATGGTGCACTTCTGCAAGTACTCCCCGAAAGTGTTTCCCGGTATCGAAAGTCTCGACAACTTTTACTACCCCATGCACGACGGTTTCAAATCATCCTGTCTCATCCACCACCCGGATAATCCGCCGCTCTTTGCGTGGATCGAGTACGAATACTACCGTTTTACCGGAGACAAATCAAGAATATACCGCAATCTCGTGGAAAAGAAATTTCTCCAGAAGCATTACGATTTTCTGGAAAATCAGTGCAAAATCGGAACAGTGATTCCCAACTGCGCCATTCATACCGCATGGCAGAAGTTTGAAAACGGCTATGTGTGGGGCGGAAATCCCTCCGGCATGGATAACTCCCCCCGTGCCAACGACCAGCACTACATGATTTACTGGGTGGATGCAATCTCACAGCAGGCGTTGTCGGCTCTCTATATTTCCAAGCTGGCAGACGAAATCGGCGAGGAGCAAATCAGCCGCGACTACATGGCAAAATATCTCGAAAAGAAAGAGATCATCAACAAGTACTACTTCGATGAGGAAAAAGGTTACTATCTTGATATCGAGATATACAATTTGAAACCCTTCGATGTGCTTACTCCGGCAAGTTTCTGGGTGATGATGGCTGAAGCCGCAACCGCAGAGCGGGCGGCACGTCAGATAAAGACCCTGACCAACCCGATGCAGCTCGGCGGAGTCGTGCCTGCTCCGACCGTGGCACGCAACAACCCCAACTTCATTGCCGACGGAAGATACTGGAGAGGAGGCGTCTGGCTGCCCACCAGCTACATGGTCGCAAAATCTCTGGAAAAATACGGTTACTACGACCTTGCCGCCAGCTTTTCAGAAGCGACGGTAAATCACATGTCAAAAACTTATCAGGAGTTTTTCCCGCAGACCATCTGGGAGTGCTATTCGCCGACAGAACACGCTCCGGCAAAAAGCAAGTTTCCGGTCAAATACTCCAGACCCGACTTCTGCGGCTGGAGCGCACTCGGACCGATATCCATGCTGATAGAAAACGTGCTCGGATTCCACCGTGCCGATGCGGTCAGCAAGCGTCTGGAATACCACCACCGCCCCGATATCGGCAGACACGGAATACGCAACTTCAAGTTCGGTGAAGTCTGCTGTGATGTCATCGTCAACAAAAAAGTGGCTGAAATTGTTGCCAATACCGCTTTCACCTTCGTTGCCGACGGAGTCGAACACTCCTGCAGCGCAGGCAAAAACATCATCAAACTCTGAGCTGTTTTTGACAGGTAAAGATGACACGGGGGAATCTGAACACTCCCCCATCTTTTTTTGCCAAGGCTCTGTTCCCGACACGGGCAGGTAAAGTATTGTCCCATTTGTTGTGAAGAAAAATTTCCGGCGTCGGCGCATTGCGGACAATCTCGTGCCTTGCTACTGCGCTGCTTCGGTCATGTACAGTCGTACACTCCCTCAGCTGCTCATACGCAAAACACTTTCCTTGCCTCGCACTGCATCCGCCGATGGTAATGGGGCGTTTTGCTTACCTCGCCGCTTTGGTCGTGTACAAAAGTACACTCCCTGCGCTGCTCGGGCGCAAAACACTTTTCTTGACTCACACTGCATCCGCCGATGCAAATAAGCCGTTTTGCGTTTTGCCGCAACCCCAATCTTTTACATATTTCACATAAATCAGGACTTTATCAAATAAAAAAGTACTCCGCTTTTCTTGAAAGGGAGAGAGGGGCGCGGGGAGAGAGGGAAAACTTCTTTTCCCGTGAAAAGAAGTTTTCCCTCTCTCCCCGCATCATCTCCCATATCAGGAAAAAATTACATCAACATTCCGCCATCGACGTTGATGACCTGACCGGTCACGTAGTCGGCATCGGGGCTGACGAGGAAGTACACCACGTTGGCGACATCCTGCGGAGTTCCGCCGCGTTTTGCCGGAATGATGGTCATAAATGCCTCACGGGCGGCCTCGGGCACCTGGGCGGTCATATCGGTGATGATATAGCCCGGAGCAACTGCGTTCGCCTGGATATTGCGGCTGGCGAACTCCTTGGCGGTGGTCTTGGCAAGAGCGATGACTCCGGCTTTGCTGGCGGAGTAGTTCGCCTGACCGACGTTACCCATTCTGCCGACGACTGAGGCGATGTTGACGATTTTTCCCGCACGCTGTTTCATCATCGGACGGATCACTGCCTTGGTGAAGTTGTAAGTACCCTTCAAATTGACAGCGATAACGGCATCCCACTCGGCTTCGCTCATGCGGAGCATCAGATTATCCTTGGTGATACCGGCGTTGTTGACCAGAATATCGACGCTGCCGAAATCCTTGACGACGGCGGCAACGGTGGCTTCGGCATCTTCCATTTTGGCGACGTTGGCGGCGTATGCCTTTGCCTCGAAGCCTTTGGAAACAAACTCTTCGGCGGTCTGCTGTGCCACATCGATCATCAGGTCAACGATGGCGATTTTCGCACCCTCATCCGCAAGACGCTCGCAGATGGCTTTACCGATTCCGCGGGCTCCGCCGGTAACGATGGCGACCTTGCCTTCAAGACGTTTTTCTTTACCCATTTCAAAACTCCTTTTTGTTTTGGAAAGTTTCAGTTCAAAGCTCAACAGCCGCCAGAGTTTCGGCACTGTTGACATTCACAAGTGCCAGCTCGGATATGGTGCGTCTGGCAAGTCCGGTGAGCACATTGCCCGGACCGAATTCGATAACGGTATCGGCTCCGGCGGCGACGGCACGGCGCAGACACTCTTCCCAGCGGACACTGCCTGCCACCTGTCTGGCGAGCAAAGTGCGCACTTCGGAAGCATCCTTTGCGGTATCGGCTGAAAAGTTGTGATAGACCGGAACATCGGTCACGGTCAATTCAACGCTCTCGAGAGCCTGAGCGAGTTTCTCACCTGCGCAAGCCATGAGACGTGAGTGGAAAGCTCCGGCGACGTTGAGCGGAATAACTTTGCGCATTCCCCGTGCCTTGAGCTCTTCGACCGCTTTGCCCACTCCCTCGACGGTACCGGAAATCACGATTTGAGCCGGACTGTTGTAGTTTGCCACATCAATACCGCACTCTTCTGCCACCTCTTCGATCACGGCACGGTCGCCGCCCAGCACGCTCGCCATGGTTCCCGGATTGGCTTTGCACGCCTCATCCATGAATTTGCCGCGCTGAGAGAGCAGTCTGATGCCATCCTCGAAAGAGATCATGCCTGCCGCATGAAGAGCCGCATATTCCCCAAGGCTCAAACCTGCGCAGGCCACCGGTGCAGGAACTGCTCCGCCGAACTTCTCTTTGAAAGCGGCAAGAGCGGCACAGCTCATGGTGTAGATGGCACACTGACAGTGGATGCTTGAAGTCAGTGTCTCCGCCGGACCATTGAAGATGATATCGCTGATCTTGTATCCAAGTGCCTCATCGGCAGCATCGAACACCGCTTTGGCAGCAGGACTTGTTTCATAAAGATCGCGCCCCATTCCGGGAACCTGAGCTCCCTGACCGGAAAATACATAAAAAGGTTTCATTGAAAGACCATCAGTTTATTAATTGTTCCTTATTGCTTTTCATATAAGATAACACGCCGGAGCCGTTTTTTCAAGAGGCTATGTTCCCAACACGGATAGGTAAAGGTAAATAAAAAAGTTTCCCCGCTTTTCTCCTATGAGAGACTAAATTTCAAGTGTTGTTTGCAAAAAAAATGTAAAAAAGTTCACAATCAGCGAAAGATGATTTAAAAAAGGTGTGCTTTTGTCTTGCTCCTA
>JAFVZB010000021.1 GCA_017508385.1 Lentisphaeria bacterium
ACACTCTTTACCATAGCATCACTTCAGCTATCAGTCAAGCAGCAGCTCTTCACCTTTGGCTCCGACGAGTTAAAATACCCATTCTCGCCAAAGGGAGCTGCTGCTATTTGATAACCGGGAATAATATACAAGGAACAAAGCTAACAGAAAAAACAACTGAAAAAACTCCAATAAAAATACACGTTAAAAAATCATTGCCGGAATTTCATTTTTACGGTTTGATTTGCTTTTTACGGCGAATTACTCTTCGACCGGATCGGTGTCTCCGGATTCGGCTTTGTTGATTTTGGCGAAGAGTACGGCGAGTCCGCCGGCTATCACTTCACGTTGGACTATTACTCCGGGGGGAACGTTCAGGCAGACGTTTGAAAAGTTCCAGATATATTTTATTCCGAGGGAGATCAGGATATCTGCCACCAGCTGCGCTCCGACGGCGGGAACGCAGATTATTCCGACTTTCGGAGGTGCAAGTTTCAGGCGTTTTCTGATATCCGCAAGGTCGAATATCTCGTGACCGTGGATGACTCTTCCGATTTTATCCGGCGAGGAGTCGAACACCGACTCGATTCGGAAATTGTAAGACTGGAAATCGTCAAATCCGAGCAATGCCGCTCCGAGAGAACCTGCTCCGATGAGGGTCGCCGAGGAGGCTTTATCCCAGCCGAGCAGCCGCAGAATGGCATCGATGAGATCGACTACTTTGAATCCGTGGCGACGGTTGCCGGGGAGTCCGGTCATGGCGATATCCTTGCGCACCATGATATGCGGAATACCCATATACTGAGCAAGGTCAGCACAAGAGACCCACTCCTGCCCTGACATCCGCAAACGGAAAAGCCGGTGCAGGTAGGTCGGCATTCTTCTGATGGTCGGAGTATTTGATATCTTCATGTAAATCCTCAACTTATATACACATGGTATTAATATATCATCTGCTCAGACAAAATTCAAATCCAAGTGGCAAAAAACAGCAAAAAGAAAAAGGAATACAAAAATTCAAACCATCACTCGATATAAAAAAGCAGCACACAAATGCTGTAACTTCAGACAAATGTATGCTGCAGAAAACAATTCCGGAAACTATCTTTTACTGATTATTTTTCTCTTCCAGAACTACGTTGGATATGGTTATTTTTGCTCCTGTTGGCTGGTCGCCCAATGCAAAATGCAGGCGTTGTCCCTTCTTCTGTTCCGGAGCGGTGAATTCAACTGTTATGCGACGCTTCGATGATATATCAGACACTCTCTGCCACTTACTCACTGCTCCCCACGGCTTATTCTGATTGAGGATGATGTAAGGTACTGCCATATTACCGGTTCCCCGGATATCAAAACTCACTCTGTATTTTTTCCCTTCTGTCAAGTTATCAAACACACAGTAGAGTTGAGTATCGGATGTTTGTGCCGGTTCGGTCGCAGTGAAAGTACAGCAACCCTTTTTAACATCCTGCTTCAAATGCGACTTTGTGCCTTTTTTTCTCCACCAACTGAACCGCCGTGACCAGTTTATTTCGTTATAGTCACTGTTTGCGGGAGTAATTTCTATCTTTGAAAACATTATCCAGTTTGCCATCGGAGCTGCAGGCGAAACATTGAGTATTTCAACTTTGTTACCACCTTTTTTGACCAAATTATCAGGGATTTCCAATTCCATCTTTTCATACACAGTTTTGGAAACAGTGTTTTTTCCTCTGAAAATCTCTTTCCCGTTTATTTTTACTGCAAAAGATGTCTTTCCCCCTTTGTCGTGGTCCTTTGCCGTAAGAATAAGTTTTCCGTCAATAAAAGGCTTGTCACTTTCATATCTGAACAGAAAACTTAATGTCTCTTCCCCGTAAAGTAAGACCCGTTGTTCAGTCGGCTGCATTACGGATCTGACCCTGACCGATTTCACAGGAACTTCAATAATGTTTCCGGATATCTTTTGCACAGCAAATTCAGGATTTTCAGACTTGAGTTTTTCAGCTAATACAGCAAAATCTCTGTCAGTTATGCATTTATCAAGTACATCGAGAGCCTTATCCTTGTGCCATGAACGATTTCCCTGCCAGCCATGAACTTTTTTGGGAACATTCATTGGAATGTTGAAATCACGTTTGACCCACTCCCATGCATTTTTAACAAAACTTGGAGCAATATCTGTCGGAAACTCTCTGCACAAATATCTATATTCCCTGAGTCTTTTCAAACGATGAGCTGCATCGGCAATCGAATAATGAAGAAGATCGGTAAAAATAATTCCTGCTTTTTCATAACGCACACGTTTTGCGTATATGGAATGAGCTGGCACGTCACTTTGCGCCTGTTCAAGGATTTTATATGCTTCTGAAATAAATTTGGAATCACTTATTTCTGAACGTCCAGAATAGATACCCTGACAGCTTGATTTTGTGCGTTCTGAACACAGTTTGATAAACTTCTTCATTGAACCTGCGGCTGCCCCATACCACTCTTTGAGGAAATCATCTTTGATATGCTCAAGTTCATCAATCGTCATATCGGGTTTCCAGAGCATTTTGCCCTGAACATAAAAGAAATACTCCATAAGTATTCTCGGTTCACCGCAGAAAGAGATTCCTCTCATTTTTTCTGCATGATATTGGCGTATCTTTTTTTCCATCGCGTCATGCGGAAAGAAAAACGCATGGCGGTTGGAGTAATTCATTACGTAATCAAATATTATTCCCGGCAGCCGGGGAAATTTGCTCTGCCACTCTCTCATATTCTTTCTGAATACAGCGTTGGTTGGACACTCCAGGTCATGACTGAAACAACGTGCTGTCGGCAGATATGGACAAAATTGCAGAACTATGTTCTTTTCAGGCTTCACCCTTTGCGGCACTTGAGTGGTTGAGCTGTAAATAGTAAAAACAAACTTTACATCAGGATATTTCTTCCCGGCTTCCCTTGCTATGAAATTGACAAAATCCATGTGACGATCAGCCATGTGAGCTGTCATTTCTCCCTCAGGCATTTTAACCGGGTCGAGTGCGAGGCAATTGCGGCACTCACACCATCCGAGACCATCCCCCTGCCCTATCCACACTAATTTACCATGAGGAGATTTATCCAGCCAATTCAACACCTGCTTCAATGCCGCTTGCCTCAACTCAGGGTCGCTGGTACAGGCGTGCCATAACCCGCCTACTCCATAGAGGGAATTTTCTCCTTTGATTTTTCCTTTACGGTCTCTGGCATAAAAATTGGGATGTTTGGCAATAAACGCTTTATCACGCGGAGCAAACAGCTCACAAGTGTGCAAACTTTGGGTATTTCCTTTGTTTTCGATGCGTCCGGCAGAAATGGAAGTTGACAAAGTCCAGTCGTCAAAATAGCCCATTCCATACCCCAGTCGCAACAGCACGCGCGGTTGCCTGTAAGCATCTGCCTCATTTTTGAAATTCAAGCCGACAGAACGGATGAGGTCAAATGCCGGTTTATCTGAAATGAAAAAATCTCCGGTTGAGCGTGTAGGAGCTTTTACACATCCGGGACCGTAATATTCCCAACCGAATTTTCGCAGAAAAGCATGGACTGCATACATTATACCGGTACGATTTCCTTTCAGCCTGGCATCGGTTCCGGTAAGAGTTATCCGGTAACCATCAAGCGGCAAGGTTTCGTCATGCTCAAGCGTAATGGTATTGCTTCCACTTTTGTCAGAGACTGAAAATTTATTTTTGGTAAAAATGGTGAGCTCATCAACAGCGTATTGTATGAATGGAGAATTTTGCTTGACGTAAATTTTATTGAACTCCGATATTTCAGCTCCGACCACCGAAAACAAAGCAACAAACTGTATCAAAAAAATTATTTTTTTATTCAAAACACTCATTTTCACTCTCCTGTCAGGTATTGAGGACCGATATCTGCATATCCGAAAAACTTGTTGATCGGAGCTACATAGGAATTTGTACGGTAGAGCAGCTCTTCTCTCAGTTTCGGAGCTGCATGACCATCCGGGAATGTCAGATTGGCATATCCATTGTGACGGTTAGTCGGTGTTGACCCGGCTGTAGGCTCAGAGCTGTAAAGTATATGACTGGCAGTTCCACGACTGTAACTGTCGTCCATTCCGCCTTTCTCACCTACAATGAGGGTTATCGACGGAAATTTCACGTAAGTGCGTTTTCTGCCCATTCCTTTAGTCTTGTTCGGCGTTGAATAGTGTTGTGCACCGAAATACTGGTAATTGTATCCGTAAGAATGGGAAGCCCATGCCCAACCGTTTACTCCGTTAAGGTTGGTATCCGATGGGCAGAACAGCAGAACATTTTCCCTTTTTTTCACCGAACTTGTGTTGATTCCGAGCATTTTCCCGGTTACATAATACCAACGGTCCATATCATTGTATCTTCCCCATGTGCCGTTTACAGGATACCAGTCATTGTAATGATCCGCATACAAATTCAAGGCAGTTCCCCACGACTTGAGATTGTTCATACAGTTCATGTTTTTGGCACGCTCTCTGGCACTGGATAGTGCCGGCATCAATATCGCCGCAAGTATGGCGATGATGGCAATTACGACCAAGAGTTCGATGAGGGTGAAAAGACTTTTTTGTGTTTTCATAGTGAAGGCTCCTGTTTTTTTCAGTTTATGGTGAATTTTATCCCGTCGCATAAATCATTGGCAGTATTACCGAACATTATACATGCTTTTAATGGAGCTGTACAATGAAACAACTCAACATGAAGCAATTTTTTATCGCCGCATTTGAGCGGATAGTTGAAAGCAGCACCTCCCTGTACCCGATGAAATGCAGGAACCATTTTATGGCGGCTGTGATTGTTCAACACACGCACGTCATCAATAAAAACGCGCAATCCGACGTCGGCACACGCCATAAATACAAGTTTATCCGGAGGAATTGTCAACGCTTCGGCATTGATTACCGTCAACAGCGAAAGACGGCGTACATTTCCGTAACTTGACAAATCAAGATATGGAGTGTCAAACTCCCGCACGAAAGGAGCATATTCAGGAGAAACTTTTCCATCTTCCGCCAACATTTTTTTTGCAGTCTCCACATCGTGTTTATCATTATCAAGAATAAGGAAACTGCTTTTCCACAATTGCGGCAATTCTCCCGGCTTCGGCTTATACGGGATATATGCCGGATACTTTGTTGCAGATAAATCCGGAATCAATTTTTCGTGGAGCAGAACAATTTTTTCTGTCAGCGCATCAAGTGTTAACGGCACTCCGGGAATGTCGCTCACAAAACTGCTCAATGCAAGTTCATTTTCAACTGCTCCGAGATATTTTTCAGGAAACACCTTCATACCGTAAACGCAGCCGAGAAATGCTCCGGCGGTAGCAGCTGTGCAGTCGGTATCCCTTCCGTAGGATACAATATCAAGGATAGTTTTGATAAAGTCTCCTTTTCCCCGCAACAATCCGTTGACAATGAACATCAAATTCATTACACAATCGGTGAAATTGGGATGAGTCTGGTAATTCATCAAAAGAAAACTCCGGGCTTCTTCGTCAGTTGCGCTGCCGTCATACATATCGAAAACAATTTTCAACTGACGTTTTATCCTGCTCTGCTCAGGCATCATGTCAAGAGCGTAACGCAAGGCTGATTCTATATTTGAGTACTCAACAGCGTATGCTTCAGCGTACGCCATAAACTCCTCACCCAACACTCCGTCACCATGATGGTCAACTTCTGCATCACGACAGGCAAAATATCCGGCTGCATCAGGCCGTCCGGCAAACAGCAATGCCCAAATCTCACTGCGGATAGTTGCCCCCATACCATCGCAGAAATAGTTGTTGAGATACCCCGAAGCAGGAGGCATGACTCCGCGTCGCATATTAAAAAGAGCGATACTGTACTCATCGCATCCGGATGGAATACGTTTGAGCCAGATATCTCCGAGAGCCTGCGAAGTAAGTGCCGTACCGAATCGCTCTACCGCTTCGAGCCATACCAATTGAAGTTCAAGATCGTCATTGGGAACATTTGCAAGCTCAAGCTCGTCTTCTGAAAGCGTAACCGTGAATGGAACTCCCTCGTAGGGCATACCTATCGCCCCCGCCAGACATTTGCCGAACCAGCAGCCGCGAACTTTATCCTTGTACTCTGCGCAAGATATCATTTTTTCTCTTCTTTTCCTTTGCTTAAATACTTATGCAAAATTCTAAAAAAACTCATGCTGATGCTCCCGGCGTAAGGATTCCGGGATTGATTATGTCAGATACTTCTTTACCGTTGACCTTATCCCAAAGCATATCAAAAGCAGTTTTGCCAAGCAGTATCGGTTGACAGTCGAATCCGGTAAGAGCAGGAGAAAGAAAGCGGACGACATCGACACCATCACCACCTGTAACAGCAATTTCCTGCGGAATTGAAATTCCTTTTTTCTTCAACAGTGTAACGACCTGAGCCGCCATAAGGTCATTGGCGCACACGATGGCATCGGGACGGGGTCTGCCGCTTGCAAAATACCTTTCGACCGCTTCTTCCGCCTCTTCAGGTGAAAAGTGACAGACAAAGTGATTTTCTTCCGGAAATGCGATGCCTGCATTTCTGAGCGCATCACAAAAACCGGCAAAACGGTCGTTGCCCGGTTTGCTCAACGGAGTTCCTCCGAGATAGATAAACTTTTTTCTTCCGCGTTTGATGAGATACTCCTCAGTCATCTTGCGGGATAATCCCCGATTGTCGATATTGACAGTTTGAATACAGTCGCATCCGCGCATGTTTATTCCGACCACATTGCGCGACTCATCGCTGAAAACTTTTTTCCACGCATCAGGAACCTCAGTACCGTACAAAATCAATCCATCGATTTCACGGCTTCGGAAACTGTTGAATATCACTTCGTCCGCAGCAGCCACATTACCGCAGCGCATTGTGATGGTGACCTGTTGAGCGAATGCACGATCAAGGATTCCGCCGAGGATACCGGCAACAATGTTGTCTATATGTGCTGTTCCAGAATATGATGAGGTGTAGAACATAACATTTCTAACGATTTTGCTCTGCATCCTGCGTGTGTGAATATTGGGCTGATATCCGATACTGCGGCAATAAGCCCGTATCTTTTCAGCTGTTTTGGAATTTATGCGTGCCTCTTTATCCCGATTATTCAGTACTACTGACACGGTGCAGCTTGAGACGCCGAGTGTTTTTGCTATATCAGCCAGTGAAGACCTCTTAGCTGCCATGATCACGCTCCATTTTTTCGTTTGCTTATGTACTTCAGCACCTATTGGACATAAAATAGCATCCGTAAAATCAAAAGTCAAGCATGAAAAAAAATTTTTTATTAAAAAGCTTGGTTCCTGATATGGGGAGATGATGCGGGGAAAGCGTGAAAACTTCTTTTCACGAGAAAAGAAGTTTTCCCTCTCTCCCCGCGCCCCTCTCTCCTTTTCAAGAAAAGCGGGGAAACTTTTTTATCTATCTTTACCTACCCGTGTCGGGAACAGAGCCTATTAAAAATCAATAAAAAAGCCGACGAGTTTTTGTTGTAACTCGCCGGCACTTTATTTTTTGAAATGGCAGTCCGCGCAGGAATTGAACCTGCGACCCACTGCTTAGAAGGCAGTTGCTCTATCCACTGAGCTAGCGGACCGCTTTGTGTTTATATAATTTATCTCTGCTTTTGCGCTTTTTCAAGTCGTTTTGCAAATTTCATTGGCTTTATTCGTTAAATTCCAAGAAGTTTTTCCGCATTCCGATGGAAAATCAACTCTTTTTCATCTTCGGTCAACTCCATTTTCAACACGTCCTCTATCGCATTTGCCCCCCTCACTGCCGGGTAATCGCTGGCGAACAGCACTCTATCCGCTCCGTGGAGCCGGATCATCCGCCTGCCCTCGCTGTGCGGGATTTTATGGAAACAACTCGAGACATCAAGGTACAAGTTCCGTCTGCCGAAGAGATATTTTTCCGCATCCTGCCAGCGGCAGTAGCCTCCGAGGTGGGCTCCGATAAAGATCAGCTCAGGAATATCATCCATCACTTTTGCAAGGCGCAGGGGGGATGAGTAATCGAAATTTTCGTCTCCGAGGTGGATCAATATCGGCATTGAACTTCCGACCGCTTTATAGATGCGGTACATTTCCGGGTCGTCTATGTTGAACTGCTGAAAATCAGGATGCAGTTTCAAACCGCGCAATCCAAGTTCACGGAAGCGGGATATCTCTTTTTCTATATCAGGATAATCAGGATGCATGGTGCCGAATCCGATGAAGCGGTCACACTCTTTGCAGAGTCCGGATATATAATTATTGATGGTTTCAACCTGAGCCGCCTTGGTTGCAGTCGAAAATATCACGGTCCTGTCGATTTGAGCTTCATCCATACTGGCAATGAGATCTGAGACCAATCCGTTCCCGAGCCAATGCATCTTATAATAATTTTCAAGCTGACTCACGACTTTGGGGGCGACATTATCCGGAAAAACGTGAGCGTGCACATCTATATATCTCATTTTACACCACTCTTTTTTCAACAATTATCAATAAACATCACTTAATATACCATTTATCGGAGATATTTTCAATGCTTTTGAGCTTGCATTTTATCTTTTTGCGGGTTATTTTATCCTCAAACACAAAACTTTTATCATTATCAGGAAGGAATATCCAATATGGCAACCGCAAACCAGATGAGAGCTGCCGCACGTGACGCCATGCGTGACGGAGCTGTGGTCATTACCGCCGCTGATTTTTCCGAAGCAGGAGTTCTGGAAAAAGTACAACTCTACTTCTTCGATGAGAAATCCGCCGTCATGGACTATGTCGAAAAGGATGATTTGCTCGAAAACTGGCCCGAAGAGGGTGTTTTCGTTCTCAATCCCGCAGGTGACGAAAAGCACGCAATTCTGCCTGTCGGAACTTTTTACGATGAGGAAAACGATATCGAATACATCAGAGTTCCGGAAGAAGATGCTCCGTGTGATGAGCTTGTCCCCGGACTTCCGTCGGCAAGTCTCATGGATGCTGTCGAACAGATATGCGCTCTCAAAAACAGCTGATACAACTGTTTTGATTTTCTGACTCTGCCGCCTCTTGACACGTGACAATTTATGGTGTATAGTAAGGTTCTGAACAAAAAAAACACAACCGGGGCAAATCCTTATGTATCTGAATTATAAAAGTTTTTCCGTCGATATCGACTGTGAAACACTGTGTTTCAGAGCCATGTACTCCAATGTCAGGGCAGGAAAAGAGACTCCATTCATCGAAAACGGCAGAATAAACGTGACCGACCTCAACGGCAATCCGCTGTCGGTCGGAGATTTCAAGCAGAAAGAGGTCTCCGAGGTTTTCGGACTTGAAGCGACAAAAATAAAAATCGTGCTCTCCGGCGGCACTGTTGCCACTCCGTCGCTGGAACTGCTCTTTACTTGCGACTCACACGGTTTGAGCATATTTGCCAACGCAAGAGCCTACACCACCATTTCAGGTGACTTCCGCTGGGGCAGCGATATGGAAAATGCCACGTTCAGTATCCGCACCGGAAATCAGAACTCTGTTTTGCACACGGCAAGCGGTCCAGTGGTGTCTCCGTTTGACAACGCTCTTTATGACCGGCTCACCGACTCCATGCTCACCTACCGCACTGCCGGAAAGATGCAGGTGCGGTTCGACTGGCAGAAAAAGTGTTACTCTTTCACTCACACCAATGGACTCGACCACGGCAAGGAGTTGCGGTTCACGGTCAAAAAAGAGGTCATTGAGAGCAGGTACAACACTCCGTTTGCTCCGTTGGAGTATGCCCATCAGTTCAAGACTCCGCCGATCGGCTGGATGACATGGTACGCCGTCAAGTTTGACTGTTCAAGAGAAAAAGTTTTTGAAAACGCTAAAAAGTTCACCTCGATTTTTTCCAAATACACCGAAACTGCTCCGGTGATATGGGTCGATTGGGAGTGGTGCCACAAGTGTTTTGACGGTCAGGGAGAAGAGGGAGCAGATATTTTCCATCCGAGAAAAACCGCCTATCCCGACGGTCTCAAAGAGGTGGCTGACAAAATCAAATCACTCGGAGCGATTCCTGCACTCTGGACGGGGGCAACCAACGAGGGTGTCCTCAACGATATGCTCAAAGAGCATCCTGAGTGGGTCGCAGGCAAAAGAACCATCTGGTGCGGTCAGTACTGGGTCGATCTCACCAATCCTGAAGTATTGGAAAAATACATCAAAAAGATATTCCGTCAGATACTCGACTGGGGTTATGAAGTCGTCAAGTGGGATTGTCTGCCCGCAACGCTGGAGTCTCTGAGTTTATTACACGATAATTTGTATGACAAAACACAATCTCCGCATCAGGCTCTGCGCAACGCCGTTGCTGCCGCCCGCAGTGTATTGGGCAAGGAACACTATCTTTTGAGCTGTTGCGGAACTTCAGAACGGGATACCACGTTTGCAGTCGATCTCTTCGATGCCGCCCGCATCGGCAATGATATCTTCACCTGGGAAGATTATCTTGAGCAATCCGTCAATTTGGTTCTGCACTATTATCTGCTTCACAACACAGTCTATTACGCCGACGGTGACAATCTTGTTCTGCGCAGTGAATTCAACAACATCGAACAGGCCCGCAGCCGGGTATCATTCTATGGATTATCAGGACTTCCGCTGACTCTCGGCGATGAGATATCATCTCTCGATGACGGACGCATTGAACTCCTGAAGCGCATCATGCCGACGGTATCGCTGCATACGGGAGAGTTGGAAATAAAGAAACGTGATGAGCGTTTCCAGATAGTCAACGCCGCCTTTGCCCGGAATGGCAGGGCGTGGAATGTTGCCGGAGTAACCAATTTCCTTGCCGAACAAGCCGAAATCACCGTAGATACAGCCGCAGACCTGAGGCTCGACAGCAGTATGCGGTATGCCCTCTTTGATTTCTGGGAACAGAAATTCATCGGAACGTGCAGTTCAAAATTCACTCTCGATATCAAACCTTATGATACCAAAGTTGTAAGAGTTACTCCGCTCGATGGCTCTGTTGTAACGCTCATCGGCTCCAACCGCCACATCACGCAGGGAGCTGTTGAAATCGAATCCGAAGAAAAAGATGGA
The DNA here is from genome assembly GCA_017508385.1 of Lentisphaeria bacterium. Lineage (GTDB taxonomy): Bacteria > Verrucomicrobiota > Lentisphaeria > Victivallales > Victivallaceae > UBA1784. Next base: position 11,050 of record JAFVZB010000021.1, read on the forward strand.
AGCTCCATCAACTACAATGTCAAGTGCGTTGAAAATGAACCGCTCATTCTCACCATGCTGCTCGATGAGTGTGTGCAGGATATCAAATCTTCAGGAGCAACACTCGAACGTGACGGAAACATCTGCAAAATCGCGGTATCAGGAAAGGGCTCAAGTGCTTTTTCTCTGGAATATTCCCTCAAATAACTCAAACTGAGCTTGTATTTTTTTTGCATTGTGTTAAATTATTCCCATAAACACAACATGGAGAAAAATTATGGCTTTGCGCATATTGCTCACCGGCGGCAAGGGTATGCTCGGAAGAACTCTCAATGATGTTCTCGGAAGCGAATTCGATGTCATTCCGACTGACCTGCCCGAAGCGGATATCACTGATATAAATTCGTTCGGAAACGTACTGGATAAGTATGCTCCTGATGCGGTCATACACTGTGCGGCGATGACTCAGGTCGATGACTGTGAATCAAAACAGGATACCGCATATCTCATCAACGCCGTCGGCAGCGGTATCGTTGCCAAGTGTTGTGCTCAACGGAACATCAGACTCATTGCCATATCGACAGACTATGTTTTTGACGGCAAATCATCTGCTCCGTACAATGAATTCGATACTCCGTCCGGAGCAGCCACCGTTTACGGCAAAAGCAAGTTTGCAGGAGAGTGTGAGATACTGAAAAATCATCCGACAAGCGTCATCTGCCGCATATCGTGGCTTTACGGTCCCGGTGGTCCGAGCTTCGTGCACACCATGCTGAAACTGGCAAACTCAGGCAAAACTGAGCTCAAAGTTGTCGATGACCAGTATGGAAATCCGACCAGTACCATCGCTGTGGCAAATGCTCTCAAAAACATACTGAAAAAAACGGAACTCACCGGAGTGTTTCACCTCACCTGCGAAGGCATCGTAACATGGAAAGGTTTTGCCGAAAAGATTTTTGAACTCGCAGGAATCCAATGCAAGGTCAATGGATGCACTACGGAGGAGTTCCCCCGCCCTGCCCCGAGACCGCACTATTCAGCTCTTGACAAGATGAGATTACGGCTCTGCGAACTGACTCCGATGCCGCCGTGGCAGGAGGCTCTCAAAGAGTTCATGGCTCAGGAATTCAACATCAACATCGCCAAAGGAGAGACTTCAAAATGAAAAAACTGCTCACGCTCCTCATGCTTTTTTCACTGCTGGCACTCTGCGCAAGGGATGTTTACCGCAACAGCTCAGGCAGAATAAGCTCCACAACAACTCAGTCAGGCAACCGCACTGTTTACCGGGATGGCTCAGGCAGAATTCAAGGCACAGCCACCCAATCAGGCAACCGCACTGTTTATCGTGACAGTTCTGGCAGAATAAGTGTCACTGCGACCCAATCAGGCAACCGCACCGTTTACCGGGATAGCTCAGGCAGAATCGTTGGCACAGCCACTCAATCAGGCAACCGCACCGTTTACCGGGACAGTTCAGGAAGAATAAGCTCCACTGCGACCCAATCGGGCAACCGCACTGTTTATCGTGACGGCTCAGGAAGAATTCAGGGCACAAGACAATCCAGATGACGTATCGGCAGCTTTCCCTTCAAGTAACTTCAATGCTTGAGGCGGCGGAAATCGAAAATTTTGAAGTCGAAGCAGAAAACCTGATTCTGGATGTTTTGGATATCTCGCGCACCGATTTTTCCATCAAAAAGCTCAGCTCCGAAGAGGTGGCAAAAGAGGAGTTCGACCGGGTAATAAAAGCCGCTGAAAAGCGGGCACAGCATATTCCGCTTCAACACATCACGTCAAGAGCTTATTTCAGGAATCTGGTGCTGCGAGTCAATCCTGACGTACTCATTCCTCGGTTTGAGACAGAAATTCTGGTCGATGAGGCGTTGAAGAATCTGCCCGTCAACGGCAGATTGCTCGACGTCGGAACCGGTTCAGGAGCTATCGCCATTTCCTGCGCAAGCGAGCGGCGGGATATATCAGTCACCGCCGTGGATATCAGCCGCCCTGCCCTCGAAACAGCTGAAAAAAACGCAGAGCTTTGCAATGTTGACAACATAACATTCAAACTGAGTGATCTCGTCTCTGCCGTCGGAGAAAATGAGAAGTTCGATGTCGTCACTGCCAATCTTCCCTATGTCACCAATGAGGAGTACGAAACGCTCCAGAGAGAGGTAAAAGAGCACGAGCCCCGCCTTGCGCTCACCGCTGAAGAGGATGGTTTACAACTCATCAACCGTCTTTGCGATGAGCTTAACAGATTGCTTGCTCAACAGGGATACGCTATTTTGGAAATGTCTCCGCACCAGACACAAGAGGTGAAAAACCGTCTGGAAAAACTCGGATTTTCCGCAGGAATAATCAACGACTACACCGGGCGTGCCCGTTTTGTATGGGCGAAAAAAGCATGAAAGCTCCGAAAGAAATACGGCACAAACTGGGTGCACGAGGCGAAAATATCGCCGTTAAATACCTGAAGAGACACAACTACATAATTATCACCCGGAACTGGAAAATCAAAGCAGGAGAGCTCGATATCGTCGCTTTCAAAGACGATAAACTCTTCTTCGTCGAGGTCAAAACAAGAACATGGCGTCCGGATATCGACCAGTTCCGCCATCTGTCGCTACGGCAGGCAAAGCGCAATCGGATGGCGGGCAAGTGCTACTGGCGTTTTCTGGAAGAGACTCCGGAGTCTGCCCACTTCGACCTGATAGAAATAATCACTTCAAAGTTCGGCTTTGTGCTCGATCTCAAGCACACTCAGGATTATCAGCTGCCGATATATCCGCTGCTGGCAGAGAAACAGCAGGAGCAGGAAAAAACAGCAGCTCAACTGGTGACCGGACTCTCTGCGGCATTGATATTTCAGTGCCCGGGATGCGGCGAACCGCACACCGGAAAAGCAAACACATTTTGTTCTGTTTGTGAGCAGAAGATACACTGGATGAACGATGATTTTTTCTGCCTCGAATGCGGAACTCCTTTGGAGTCACCGTTTGCGGAGTGTCAGGAGTGCAAAGGGAAAGTTCCGTGGAGCGGAGCTGCATCGCTCATGTACTACAAAGGACTCGGAGCAAATCTTGTAAAGGGTTTCAAATTCAACGACAAAACATTTCTCGGCAGGGTATTGGCAGAGAGGGCGATAAAATTGCTGCGTGATCATGAGTTCAAAACCGATGCAATAGCAGCAATTCCGATGCCGTGGCTGCGTCAATTCAGGCGTGGCTACAACCAGGCGGATATATTTGCCCGGGAACTTGCAAAGAGGTTGAATGTTCCTGTGATTTATCCGTTTGCTCCGACATTTTTCCGTAAAAAGCAAAGCCGTATGAATATGAAAGAGCGGGCAAAAAGCAGACTCCGCAGTTTTCCGCTGAAAAAGAGCGTGAACCTTGAGGGATTGAATATTCTGCTTGTTGATGATATTTTCACGACCGGAGCGACACTCAAATCAGCAGGCAACGCCCTGAAAAAAGCAGGAGCGGAAAACTTACAGATATTCACCTGCGCCTACACTCCGAGATACCGAAAAAAGAAATAAAACGAAAAAAAACATATAATTTGCAATTTTTTTCACAAAACGACTTGAAAAAACAGTAAAGTGGGTGCATTTTTAATAAATGACACGACGAAAGTGTCAAACACAAGCGGAAAGATGGTCGAGTGGTTTAAGGCAGCGGTCTTGAAAACCGCCGGGGCGCAAGCTCCCGAGGGTTCGAATCCCTCTCTTTCCGCCATTTTTTTGTCCAAAAAAATGGCGGAATGAAGCCGTCAGGCTTCGCTTCATACTGCATCGGCAGTGCTTCATGGCACGCAGTGCCGCTTCATACGGCGAAGCCGTGCTTCATAAAAACGCCTGACGATGAAGCAACTCCATTTCATTCTGCTATGAAGCATTTTCCGTTTCACTCCAAATATGAAGCATTCGCTTCGCTCATATGATGTAAAAATGAAAAATGAGAGTTCCGGTTTGCAATACTTCATCACAGATAGTATATTAACCAACGGATATTAAACAACAGTTGCACTCAAATCCGGGT
>JAFVZB010000022.1 GCA_017508385.1 Lentisphaeria bacterium
AAAACGCAAAACGGCTTATTAGCATCGGTGGATGCAGTGTGAGTCAAGGTCGTGTTTTGCGCCCGAGCAGCTGAGGGAGTGTACGACTGTACATGACCGAAGCAGCGCAGCAGCAAGGCACGAGATTGACCACAATGCGCCACCGCCGGAAATTTTTCTTCACAACAAACAATACCTTTGCAAGATGCTGAATATACTGTCTTTGATTTGTTTTTGTTGACAGGATATGGTATATTATACGGAAAACATGTTTAACCCTGAAAAAAGTATAACCGTATGTATAAACGTTTTTTGAGTTATTATAAGCCGTATTGGCATTTGCTCGTTCTGGATATGCTCTGCGTGCTTGTTGCCGCTGCTGTTGACCTTGCTTTTCCGCAGGTGCTCCGTTTTCTGACAGGAGATCTTTTCCACCGCACCGGAGCTGAGATACGGCAGGTGCTTTTGTATGTTACCTGCGGACTTGCCGCTGCTTACATCGTCCGATACGGTGCCATGTATATGATCGGGGCATGGGGACACATCATGGGCGCACGCATGGAGCGTGATATGCGCCAACACATTTTCCGCCAGTACCAGAAGCTCTCTTTCTCTTACTACGACCGCCACAACACCGGAGACATGCTTGCCAGAGTCGTCACCGATTTGTTTGACATTTCCGAACTCGCCCATCACGGTCCTGAGACCGTTCTGCTGGCGGCTTTGAAGATAACCGGCTCGTTTATTCTGTTGCTCATGCTCAATGTTGAATTGACTCTGATTCTGCTTGCCGTAACTCTGGCAATGACGGTTTTTACCTTTTTCCAGAACGAAAAAATCCGCAAAATTTTCATCGAGAACCGGAAAAAGATATCCGACATCAATGCCAGGGTGGTTGACTCGCTTTCCGGAATCAGGGTGGTCAGGAGCTTCAGCAACGAAAATCTCGAAAACGTAAAATTCGATGACCGCAACCAATCCCTGCTCGCCACCAAGGAGCACAGCTACCGTGCACTCGGCTTCATGCACTCGGGCAATGCGTTCTGTCAGGGAGTCCTGTATATCGTCATCCTCGGAGTCGGAGGTTATCTGGTATCAGAAGGCAAACTTGCCGCCAACGAGCTTGCGATCTACGCTCTTTACATTGGAATTTTCCTTCATCCGGTCGATATGCTGCTGCACTTCACCGAGTCTTTCCAGCGCGGAATGTCCGGCTTCAAACGCTTTGATGAGCTTATGCGGCTGACTCCGGAAATAACCGATGCTCCTGACGCCGTCGGACTTGATCGTGTCAAAGGTGATGTAGAGTTTGAACAGGTGACATTCGGTTATGCTCAGGATAAGGAAGTCATCCACCAAATCGACCTCAGTATTCCCTCCGGCAAAACTGTGGCACTGGTCGGAGTTTCCGGCGGAGGCAAGAGCACGATTTGTTCCCTTTTGATGCGCTTCTACGATATCTGGTCAGGTTCGATAAAAATAGACGGAACCGACATCCGCAAAATAAAGCAGAGCGAGTTGAGAAAACATATCGGAATAGTCCAGCAGGATTTGTATATGTTCAACGGCACGGTGCGTGAAAACATCATGTACGGCAAGCCCGATGCCGGAGAAGAAGAGATGATTGCTGCTGCAAAAAAAGCCTATATCCACGATTTCATCATGACCCTGCCCAACGGCTACGACACCGAAGTCGGAGAGCGCGGAGTGAGACTTTCAGGAGGACAGAAACAGCGATTGAGTATAGCCAGAGTGTTCCTGAAGGATCCGGAAATACTGATACTTGATGAAGCGACAAGTGCCCTTGACAATGAAAGCGAGCGTAAGATACAGAAAGCCCTGAACGAGCTTGCGAGCGGACGCACAACGCTGGTAATAGCGCACCGGCTTTCAACGATCCGCAGTGCCGATAAAATAGTGGTAATAGATAACGGAAAAGCAATAGAGCAAGGCACCCACGAAGAGCTGACCGCCCGAAAAGGAGCCTACGCCCATCTCTCAAATGTCTGAAAATCTTTTCTTGCCGTGAAAACAAATGACAGCAGTGCGGGATGCTTGTAAAAATGCACTTGTAAAAATTTGTGCAGGGAGTTATATTAATTAGCAGTACTTATATGCGGGTGTAGCAAAACGGTTATGCTCCAGCTTCCCAAGCTGGCGACGCCGGTTCGACTCCGGTCACCCGCTCCATTTTTTAATTTGGCGGATGTGGGTGCGTTATGATCAGATTTCTTTTGTTTTTTGCAGTTTTTTCCGGTGTTGTTCTGTTTTCAGGTTGCCGGAGTGTCGATGATCGAATCTCCTCTGAGGATATTGAGGTTCCAAAAAAGTACAGCGACATCATCACTGTGTTGAAGAACAGTCATCTTTCCACCAACAGCGAGGAAAAGTATGATGCGATCAAAGATCTGCTCAAAGTCGTTGATCTCAGCTACACCCGTGAACTCAAAACCGTCAACGATTTATTCTATCACGGTGATGCCGCTATCGACAATCCAAATGCCGAACAGAGAAACGTCATCTTTAACTTTCAATACAAAAATGAGTATGTCCGGTTGATTTTTTCGACCATGCGCAACTATGTGTTGCGGGTGACCATCATCTGCAGCGAGAACTCCATGCGCAAATACGAAACTCCGGATGCCGATAAGTACCGTGTCAGACGGCGGTGAACGATGGCAACAGAAGATTTGCTCTTCATGCGGGCAGCTCTCGAACAGGCTGAGCTTGCTTTTAAAGCCGGAGAGGTTCCAATCGGCGCCGTTGCAGTCGAAAACGGCAATGTCATCGCTGCCGGCAGAAACCGGGTCGAGGAGTGCAAAAGCGTCAGCAGTCACGCTGAATTTGAGGTGATAAAACAAATCGAGGCTCTCCGTGGAGATTGGAGAATGCAGGATATCACCCTCTACGTCACCAAAGAGCCCTGCTTCATGTGTTCCGGAATGTTGATCAATTCAAGAGTAAAGCGCATAGTTTTCGGAGTGCGTGACTCCAAAACAGGAGGCTGCGGCGGAGCCGTTGATCTGCCATCCGTCCCGGAAAATCTGTGGCATCCCGAGGTCGAAGGCGGAGTTCTGGAAGAAGAGTGTCTTTCATTGATTCAGCAATTTTTCCGTGAAAGGCGCAAAAAAGCGTAATTTTCTTCAAAAACAATTTGACAAAACTCTCTTTTACACCTATATTATGTGTCATCAAGTGCCCGTAGCTCAGTTGGTAGAGCAAGTGACTCTTAATCACTGGGTCCACGGTTCGAGTCCGTGCGGGCGCACCATCCAAAAAGACAGCCGTCCAGTGGGGGCGGCTTTTTGTTTATGGCTTTTTCAAAGAACACACCTAAAGCCATGCCAAACTCCTAAAATTTCAATAAAGCCATTTGACAAAGATCCTGCGTTGTGTTATATTACTCCGGTTCAGTAGGAGTATTATATTTAGCATATCATAGAAGTCAGATGCTCTTTAGTAGAGTGATGAAGAACGAGTATATCAATGTCAAATTGTGCAAAAAGAAAAGTTTTATCTTTGTTTTCCGGTGGCGGCGGATTAGATTTGGGGTTCGAAGGCGGCTTTGATGTAATAAGCGAAGCTGTTAATACAAAAATTCATCCAGAATGGTCTACACACACACGCAATGGATGGGTGAGATTGCCGAAAACCAATTTTGAAACTGTTTTTGCAAATGATATTGATGAAAATACTGCTCGAGCTTGGACTAATTATTTTTCTCATAGGCGCAATGTTAATGGTGTATTTTGCACAATGAGTATTGTTGATTTGGTAAAAAAAGAACTGCTTGGCGAGCGTATATTACCAAGAAATGTTGATGTAATCACAGGCGGTTTTCCATGTAACGACTTTAGTGTGGCAGGTAAACGTAACGGATTTGCAAGTCATCGTTTACATGATGGAACATTGAGGACAACCGATGCTACAGAAGAAAGCCGCGGCAAACTGTACACTTGGATGAAACAAGTTATTGAAATAATCCAACCGAAAGTTTTCTATGCTGAGAATGTAAAAGGGTTGATGTCGCTTGCTGACGTCAAAGAGATCATTGAAAATGATTTTCGTGAAATATCAGGTGGTTATGTTGTTGTTCCAGCTCGTGTATTGTATGCTCCAGATTTTGGAGTCCCTCAAACACGCGAACGGGTGATTTTTATAGGATTCAAAAAATCAGCTTTGTTGCCCGATGCTTTAGCGGCTTTGCAAAAAACAATCGTTCCGAAAGAATATGATCCTTATCCTGTTCCAACGCATGGTTACAATAATCCTGATTTATTGCCATATACAACGGTTGCTCAAGCTCTTAAAGATCTTGGTGAACCAGACGTATCAGTTGATTTGTCTCACCAAAAATATTCTCGTGCAAAGTTTATGGGAAACCATTGTCAAGGACAAAAAGAGATAGATTTGAATTCGCCCGGACCAACAATAAGAGCAGAGCATCACGGAAATATAGAATTCCGTCGTTTGTCAAAAGAACATGGAGGAATTTTGCAACACGAATTGGATGCAGGTTTGGTAGAAAGAAGATTGTCTGTAAGAGAATGTGCCAGAATCCAAACGTTTCCTGATGACTATCAATTTGTGGTCAAAAATATAAGTTTTGATGAGCTTGATTTAGGTATTAAACCTGCCGAAAAGGGTTATTTTATAAATTCAACAAGCGGATATAGGATTGTCGGAAATGCAGTTCCCCCTCTTTTGGGATATCATTTGGCAACCCGATTGGATATCATTTGGCAAAAACTTTTTGGAGACGATAAATGAATAACAATATCATCTTTCCACCAGAGTCAGAATTTGTAAAATTGTTAGCTGATGCACAAACAATTTTAGAAAACAAATGGCGCAATGCTCAAAAAGATGTTTCTACGATGTCTCCCGAAGAATTTGAAAACCAAGTTTCCGAAGCATTAGATGCTGCAGCAAAAGGAACATCTTTTGAAAGTACGATAGAATTGGTTACAGGGCATAGATTTCCTGATATTGAAGTAATGAATCATTTTGGCGTTGAGGTAAAGAGTACTAAAAGTGACCACTGGAAAACTTTAGGAAACAGTGTTCTCGAAAGCACGAGAAAAAAGGAAATTGAAATTATTTACATATTTTTTGCGCAACTACTAAAAAATCCTAAACTTAAATTCAGAAAATATCAAGACTGTTTGTCGGAAGTTCAAATAACGCACTCTCCACGCTATATGATCGATATGGATTTGCCGCCAGGACAATCGATTTTTGATAAAATGGGCTTAGATTATGACACTGTCAGGTCGCAAGAACGTCCTATCTCACTTTTTATTGATTATTATAAACGCATTTTAGGAAACGACACTTCTGTCTGGTGGATAAACAATGACGGTTCCGAAAAATCTGCACCAATGCAAATTTCGTTTTGGTCTGATTTATCTACTGACAAAAAGCATGCTTTAATGGGGTATTTACTTTTCCTTTTTCCAGAAGTTTTCAGCGAAAGAAGTACTACTAAATATAAGCGGTTGATAATCTGGCTGGTCAAAAACCACTCCATTGTATCAGCTTGCATGAGGGATGATTTTTCAGCTGGCGGTAGAATAGAGTTAGATATTTACGGTCAAAAAATATCGCTGCCACAAATTATAAATTGTTTGCTAAAACATATTGATTCATTTCGCCAAGCTATTGAAGAATGCTCTATTGATGATGTAAACGAACATCTAAATCCACCTGAGGATTTTAAAGATTCTCCTGATGCAAGATTTGAACTTTGGTTTACGCAATTTTGCAATATTATCACAAAAACATCTTATAACTCAGAAAAACTGCGTAAATATATTAAAGCACAATTGTGGAGTGGAAAATGAGCTACTTCAATACTGCGTTATTCATATATTAAGATCAAATTTAGAATTACTGAAACTGCATACTTAATTTCTATAACAAAGAAAGGTTTTCAGGTTATGACCATGAAGAAGTTGTTTTTTATGTATCTTGGAGTTTTTCTTTTGGCTCTTTGCGGCTGCGGTACTGTTTGTCAGAAACAGGAAATTCCTGCTTTGCGGTGCCAGAAAAATATTTTTACTCCTGAAATCATTTACGCTGTACCCGGAGTTGAGTGCAATATCTATTTCCGCAACGTTTTCCTTGCAGTCAACCACAACAACTTTGTTTTCGACGTAGTGTGCGATGCCGGAAGTCACCGGGCTGACAGATGGAAATTTGTTCCTGCCAAGAGTGATGAGGGTAAAAAAATTCCGTTCACACTGCAGGTGTTTGACGAGAACGAAACACTGGTAGCTGAGGCTGAAACTACTATTTGTGTTGCTCCCGCCGATGCCGGTAATGGTAAAAACGTCTCAATCCTTATGTTTGGAGACAGCCTCACTGCTGCTACTGCTTACCCGAGAAGACTGCATAAACATTGCAGCACTCCGGGCAACATCAAACTCACCATGATAGGAACCCACGCCGGAAGAGGTAAAGTCGCAACTCCCGGGGAGGTTGCTCACGAGGGTTACGGCGGCTGGAGATGGGTGGATTTCCTGACCCGGTACAGAGACGAATCCAAGGTGAGTCAGCGCAGAAAAATCGGAGCCAAGAGCAAATTTCTGTTTCCCGAAAACGGAAAACCGGTGTTCGACTTCAAAAAATATCTTGCTATCCGCAACGGAGGAAAAACTCCTGACATCATCACCTTTCAGCTTGGAGTCAATGATGTTTTCAGAGCGACATCACAGACGCTTGACGATTATATAGCCAAAATTCTGAAAAATGCGGATACGCTGATTGAAAAGATTCAGAAAGTTGCTCCGGATGCCCGTATCGGAATCGGTTATGTTACTCCCGGAGCGGACCAGAATGCATTTGCAATCAACTATAAGTGCAAACAAACTTCGTGGGGATATTACCGTAACAGCTTCCGTTTGAATCAGGCGATGGCGAAACATTTTGCACGCAGAAAAAACATCACTATGATTCCTGTGAACGTGAATCTCGATACAGTGAACCATTTTCCGACAGCGGAAACGGAGATAAATCCGCAGCTGAAACTTGTGCGTCAGAATAACGGAGTGCACCCGTCATACTGGGGATACAACCAGATGGGAGACTCCTATTACGCCTGGTTGAAATACAGCCTGAGCACCACAGAAAAAAAGTGACGGCAAATACCCGTCATCTTTCCGTCACATCTATAACAACTTGAAAAACAAGCTGCTGCGCCCTTTTGCTTTGCGATGGGCGCAGTTATTTTTTTGATTCGGGGTGACGGAAGAAGAGGTCTTGGATAATGTTCTGGTACGAGCGTCCGAAACGGAAATAGTTTCCGTTCAGGGTCTCTTTCAATACCATTTTCAGACGGCGGAAAAAGGGTACATTCATGTGACTCCGGGCTTGACTGTGTGCTTGACGGGCTTCGAGCAGCTTTCTCATTTCCGGAGTCAGTAAATTTCCGGTGCGTTCTATCAATTTGCTGCATAACTCTGCGTTCCAGCCGGCAGTGTCGTCTGCTATCGACCGCTTTGCCTGCGCTATCTTTTCTTTCCATGACGGAATCAAGCCTGATTGCGAAACACTTCCGGAGTGACGGCGGAACAATGTCAGCGGAGCGGCTGCTGACAATTTCCATGCTCCGACGGCAAACAACACCATACCTATCCAGGTGTCATAACAATCATCAAGTTCAGGGAACGGCAGAAGCAGCTTTCTGAACTCTGAGTGAAAAGCCATATCGTGACCTGCGGGGGGAACCCGCTTCAAAAATCCCATGCAATTATCCTCAAAAACCTCAGCGGGGGAGGAGAAACCCCGGCTTTGCAAATGAGTGTACCCCAAATCATTCAACTTGGAATCAACTATCCTGCTGTCGCAGAAAGTGGCGACGGGGATTGAACTCTTTTCAAAAACATGAATCATGGATTCGATGCGGTCCGGGAGCCAAACGTCGTCCTGATCGGCTATAAAAATCACGTCTCCTGAAGCTAAAGAAATGGCGTGTTCAAAGTTACGGTCAACTCCGTGCGGGGGAGGGTTTGTGGAAAAACAAATATCAATATTCCTGTGTTCAGCGGCGATTGCGGCGACAATATCTGCTGTTGAGTCGGTTGAGCTGTCATCAGATACAATTATCTCGTGCGGGGGAGTGGTCTGGTTGATGATGCTGAGGAGTTGATCGGCGATGTAGGATGCGCCGTTGTAAGAGGCGATGACAACAGAAATTTTCATACATGGTACCTAAAGTTCTTTGGAAAGGGGGCTTGGGGGGATAACCTTTGTTTCAACAAAGGTTTCCCACCAATGTCGAGCTTTGCAAAGCAAAGCCGATAAAGCGAGTTTTGCAAAGCAAAACGAGCTCCAAAACAAATAAAATTAAAAAAACACATGCCGAACCTCACCGCAAAAATTCAGCAAACTTCTGAGGAACATTGCTGAAAACGTTGCGTGGGTCAGAGTTGAGCATCAAAAGAGCGGCAATGCCTCCGAGCCTGCCGATGAGCGGCTGGAAGTTGAGCTCAGAGAGCCAGGTCGAGTCGTCAACTCCGTCGAGGTCGCACACGATGGGCAGCTGCATGAGAGCGGCGGCGGCGAGGGCGACGGGAGCGGAGCTTGCGGAAGAGACCAGAGTTATATCTTCAACGCCTTTTTCCTGCAAACGGGTGCAAACGGTGATGACGTCCTGAACGCGCATGGAAAAAAACGGCTGGTCAAAGGCGGCAGAGTGCGCCGGAGTGTTGCGGATGGCGTGCTTCAGCTGCCACGCACTTGAACCGGTGCCGAGCGGCTCGACGATGAGAGCAGGCTGATGGCTTTCAATGAACTTTTGAGTGACATCAAACCTTGCACCGCCGGGCAAAAACTCCTTCCATGAGGTGTCGGAAATGACGACGGTCATAGAGTTTTTTCCGTCACTTTGTGGCGGTTTGAGCTCAAGAGAAGTGACGAAATCACCGACGGAACGACGGGAAAAAGTTCTGCCCTGTAAAATAGCTCCGTTGATTTCACACTTTTGGTAAAGTACCCTCTCGACCACGCTGCAAGCCGGAGGAGTGCCGGTCTCAAGCATCATCCGCAGGAGTTCACGCTTGCGTTTTTTGAAGTTTTCAAAGTCGTTTCCGATATCAAAAATTCCGTCGGCAAGAAAGCTGCTTATCCTGCTTAAAGCGTTTTCGGCGGAGCTTTCGGTCGCCGGCTCAGGCTTGGTGCCGGAGTGCCAGAGCAGCTCGGGCGGAGGCGGAGCGATATCCTCTTCAGGAATTGTGTTTCCACGGTCAACGCCCATGAGCTCACGCATCAGAAAGGCGTAGATGTGCTCACGGGTGCGGCGGTTGTAGTTGTGAACATCCTCACAGTAGAAACTGTGTACGTTCTTTTCGGCGTTGTAGAGCTTGTAAATTGCCTCGAGCGCAGGAATCTCGTACTCGGGATTGAGATTTGTCCAGTCTCCGGTGACTCCGGGGAGCATGAGCGGACGCGGAGCAATGGCGGAAACGATATCGAAACTGGTCAATCCGGTGGTGCGCAGAAGCGGCCCCTCTTCACATGGACAGCCTCCCTGAAAGTGAGATGAGAGCATGCACACCGGAGCGGCAACTTTGATGCGCTCATCAAGAGCAGCAATAAACCAGGTCTGCGAAGCTCCTCCGGAAGCTCCGGTGCAGCCGATGCGCCTCTCATCGACCTCGTCGAGAGAGCAGAGAAAGTCGAGTGCACGCATGCTGTTGGCGGTCTGGAGTCCGAAAGTGGAAACTCCGGCAACGTCGGCTCTGCGCTTGAAGTCGATTTGCCATGAGTGGGGAAGATCGTTGTTTTCGTTGTATCCTATCATGTCGTAGGCAAAAACGGCGAAACCGAGCCTTGCGAGCTCAAAACAGCGCATGACAACGCCTCCGTTTTCGGCGTGGTGCACCCTGCCGTTCTGCCAGTGGCCGTGCGGAGAGAGTATTCCCGGAACGGGAAACTGCGCCTTTTCCGGCAGAAAAAGTGATCCGGTGAGCCGCAAACCGGGCATGGTCTCGATGGAAACATCTTTGATGATAACTCCGTGATAAAGTTTGCCGTCGGAAATCTGCGGAGCGTTCTGCGGCATTTTCAATTCAGGAACAAGTCCGGCAGAGAGCAGCAGTCTGCGTTTGACGAAATCACAGCGTGACCGGTGCTCTTCGAGAGAAGAAGGAATAAATTCCTCCTGCGCCCAATCGCAGAAATTAAAAGATACAAGCCTGCGGTCAACCCAGATGGGCAGCTCAGGCACAATACGCTCAATAGTATTTTCAGACATTGTTATTCTTTCTTTTTTACCTTGCCCTGCACCGGAAAATAAACACAAACACACGCTATATTATAGCACAAAAAGCAACAAAGGCAAATAAAAAGTCAAATATTTGCTGAAATTGGAGAGGAAAGATGTACTCAGAAGAGCATCCACTCGAGGTAGCGGAGCTTTTGGTTTGTTGGTCCGGTTATTGAGTAGCCTTCGAAACTTTGCACCAGACGTCGGAATGGACGCGGTGCGGTGCTGTCGGGCTCTATCATTATTGTGTAATAGCCTGATTCCTGTCCCGAAAAGTTTGATAATGACTCCAGCAGCAGCGGGTCGAGGCTGTCGGTCAGCAATACACGGTTCTCTTTCCACTCCCTCAGGGCTTCCAAAACCTCCTGCGCCTCCTCGTCGGTCAGGTTTCCGTAGGTGCGCAAGGTCATCAGGTCGGCTGTGAAAAGGCTCGGTCTCGTCGCTCTGCGCTCGTTTATCGTATTTTCCGGAGGTATCAGGCGCACTCTGCTCAATCTTCCGTATTTATCCAGCGGAATTATCTCTCTGAAGCCGTCGATGTATAGCAGCTCCTCTCTGAACTGGAATCCATCGTTCCGCGGAAGAGGTGAGGCGTATATCTCTTCGTACTCTCCGCTTTCCATTCCCTCCTCGCTCAGGTTGTCGTCACTGTCGGTGTAGTCGTCGAGTTTTGCCCGCAGTTTTTCCAGTTTTTCCGCCCAGTCGGTGTCGGTGATAAAGCCGTTGGTCAGCATGGTGAGTGCATTGCGGTAGTTGGTTCCGGAAAAATCTATGCCTCCGAGAGCATCGTTGATGGTGAATTGCAGCAAAGTGCCGTAATAATCCATCTTATGCACGACTCCGTCGGCGATATAGCGGTCGAAGTCGTACTCGGAGTAATCGGTGTAGCCAAGCACCTCTCCCGGGTAGCTGTAGCGGTCGGCGGCAATCAGCCACTGCACCCGGTTGGCTGCTCCCTCGGCGATATATACTGACCTTTGCATATCAAGGTGCGATGACACGTCAAATGAACCCGATTTGGATATCGAGAGTGTCGCTGTGGTCAAAATTCCTGCCGTGAATATCAGACAGAGCACTGCAACAAGAGCTGAACCTGATTCTTTATCGCTGTTTCTCATCTTCCCTGCCCCGTGTTGCGTGATGTTACTGAACTGATATTATCGGTGACGGTTTCCCGGTAGCCGAAGGTGGATTTGGCATCGACTCCGGCAGTGCGGCGCAGCCAGTACTCAACGGTGCCGTCGAGCCACTCGACTTTCATGCGCACGGCAAGCGGAATGGCGGCGTGTTCCTCCTCTTCCCAGCTCTCGAGCCACTCGATCTCTCCCTCTTCCGAATCGGCTTCGGCGTACTCGAATGTTATCTCTTTGACCTGCTCGGCGATGATCTCTTTTTCTATTTTCTGGTCGGTCACTTCATCCTCGAGCCAGAAGCGCATGGGATAAAAGCTGCTGTATGCGATCAGACGGGAGTTTTCCACCTCAAGTTTGATGAAAATAAGTCCGTTGGGGTCATCTCCGTGAGCTCTTCTCAGCGCAGTAAATAGCAGGGTGTTCTCGGTTCCCTCGAAGATAAATCTGGAAACGTTTTCGTCATCTTTCCACCGGAACGGAACCATATTGCGCACTCCGGTATCCCAGATGCGGTCGATCGCCATATACATTTTGAGCTTCTTTGACGCCTTGAGACTTCTGGAGTAGGCGTTGTAAAAGGTGTGTCCGGCTGTGGCGATTATCAGGGCGACCACGATCATAATTGCCATGGCGACCACGAGCTCGATGAGGGTGAATGGATTATGCGTAGTCCTGCTCTTCATAGCTCAACCTGTCGATTATAACTGTTTCCACAACTTTGCCGTCACGCTCGCGCACCAGTTCGATGACCAGTTTTTTGAGCGGAGTTTGCCCCTCAAGACCATTGAACTCCTCGGGCAGGTCGTCGGCATCATCGGTGTAGGCGTTGACGGTGTAACCGGGGTAATCGAAAAACTCTTCGGGAATTTCGGTGGTCTCCTCATCCATGAGCATGAGATACTCCGCCGCCTGGGTGACGGCGTGGACTTCCTGCCATTTTTCCATGGCGTTGCCCATTCTGAGCTGAGCACTGATTGCCAGCTGCAGCATTCCACCGAGTCCCACGGCGAGGATTCCGAGAGCTACTACTACTTCGATGAGGGTAAAACGGTACTGCTTCACAAACTTTCTCCCTCATCTGTATCTGATAATTCGTTGGCGGAAATGCGCTCGTCGATATCCTCAGGACTGCCCTCCTGACTTAAAAGCTGTCCGGTAAGTTTGGATATGGAAAAGGTCTGTTTGAGTTCGCCCACGGCAAATATCAGACGGTTGCCTCCTCCGCCTGCGCCGTCGGCGTAGAAGCGGAAAATTTCCATACGCTCAGATACTTCCAAATCATTTTCTGCCTGATTTTCGGTGGAAAACTCGAGCTTTTCGGGCATCTTCCAGCGCATTACCGGAATTTGCGGAGCAGCCTGTGCGGCACTCTCTTCCTCACCGAGCACTCTGGAGTTGATTTTTTCGTGGTGCAGACGCTCTGCCTCTTCGACTTCGTCAACTTCATCCTCTTCTTCGCTATCCGGCAGGACTATTTTTGCTTCCGGAGCTTTGTAGGCGATGAAGGTGCGGCTTTCGGGCTCGTAGCAGACCTTCCACTCTTCTCCCTCCTCGCAGGCACGGAACCGCACTCTTGAACAAAAAGCCTCGAACTCACGGGAGCCGTTTTCAAGCACTCTTGCCGGTGACTCTGCCCGCAAATACGCAGAAGCCATGGTGGTCGATATTGCGATAATGGCAATAGCGACCACAAGTTCTATAAGAGTAAAACTCCGGCGGCGAACCATGGCAGACATCAGTAAATTCCTGCTTGGAAAAGCGAACTGGAAAAGGGTATCACTCCCAGTTGGTGATATCGGCGTTGTCGCCTTCGCCTCCGGGCTGACCGTCGGCTCCGTAGCTCACCAGATCGTAGTCGCCGTGCTCACCCGGGCAGGTATAGACGTACTCGTTGCCCCACGGGTCTTTGGGAACTGACGGCTTGATGTAGGGGCCGTTCCACTTCTCGTTGTTGTCGGAGTTCTCTACCAGACTCTGCAAACCAGCATCTCCGGTGGGATAACTGCCGATATCCAGACGGTAACCGGTGAGGGCATCTTCGAGCAGCTTTATCTGAGTCTTGGCGGCTCCGACGTTGGCTTTCTTGATGTAGTTGAGATAGAGCGGAGCGGCAACGCTGGCGAGGGTGACGACAATGACGATGGCGACCACCACCTCGATGAGCGTGAAACGCTGTCTGCGGATTGATTTTTTCATATTTTACCTCCATGACTGATTGAGTTTATTTCCATCATTGCAGTGAAGATCGAGACGACGACGATCAACACGATTACGGCGAGAAAGATGATGACAGCCGGCTCAAAGAGGTTGAGCAGGCGTTTGATTTTGGTGCGGGTGTCGTTTTCGAGATTGCCGGAAATTTTTTCCAGCATCTCTCCGACGGTTCCCGACTCCTCACCCACCCGGAGCATGGGAACCAGACTTGCCGGAAGATAGGGGTTTTCACGCAGAGCCGCAGAGAGTTTGTCTCCGCCCTTGAGCTTGCGGTCGATGTCGGAAAACTTTTCGGCTATCACCGGATTGACGATGATTTTGTTGCAGATGCGCACCGTCTTGATGATTTCAACGTGATTGCTGATCAAAATCGCCATGGTGCGGATATATTTGCACATTTCAAGATCGACTGCGATCCTGCCGGCGAGCGGCAGACTAACCAGCAGATTGCTGAGTTTGTAGCGCATCTGCTCCTTGCCGATGAGCTCACGCAGTCCGAAATATGCTCCGATGACGAGCAGGGGGATCAGCCACCACGCCCAGGCGAGAAAGTTGCTGGCGGTGACGAGAAAACTCATTGCTCCCGTGAGCTCCCTGCCCATATCGAGGAATATCTTGGTGAAGCGGGGAACGAACACGGTAAAGAGCAGCACCGTCACAATGAGCGTGACCGAGAGGATGACCACGGGATAAATCGAACTTGAAATGATGAAGTCCTTGAGCTCCTTGCTCTCAGCCATGAACTTCTGAAGCTCGTTGACCACGATGGGGAGACATCCGGTTTCCTCTCCGCTCTCGATAAGATTGGCGTAGTAGGGAGGAAATGCCCTGCCGTGTGAACGCACCAGCTCGGAAAATTTTTTGCCCTCGTGCAATCCCTGACGCATGGAGTTGACAAAATTTTTCTGCTCGGGATCGACCGCTCCTTCGGCAATGATGGCAAGCGCACGCTCGAGCGGGATCGCCGAGTCGAGCAGCGGAGCAAGCTGACGGGTGAACTCGTAGGTGTCGGCACGGCGGGAACGCTTGAATGAGCCTCCTCCCTCAGCCGAATCCTCACCGCAGAAGCGCACCGGGATCGCTCCTCTGCCTCGCAGTTTGTCTGCGGCGTCTTTGGGAGTATCTGCCTCGATGAGTATCTCTCTTGTGCCCTCGTTGGGGAAGGCGGCGATGTATTTGTATAATCCCATAAGAAATTACAGCTCGGCGGCTGAGCGGTCGAGCTCCTCCTGAGTGGTGATACCGGCTTTTACTTTGGCAGCTCCGTCTTCACGCAAAGTTGTCATGCCGTTTCTGACGGCGATGGCTTCGAGCTCAGAGCTGTCGGCACTGCGGTTGATGGCGTTGCGGAACTCATCGTTGAGCAGCAGCAGTTCAAAGATACCGCTTCTGCCCTTGTATCCTGAGCCGTTGCAGCGGCGGCACTTGTTGCCGTCGATCTTGCCTGAGCCGTGACACTCGGTGCAGATTTTGCGTACCAGACGCTGCGAGAGCACTCCGAAGAGGGCTGAGGATACGAGGAAGTTTTCGACTCCCATATCCAGCAGACGGGTGACGGCTCCGACGGCGTCGTTGGTGTGGAGCGTACTCAACACGAGGTGTCCGGTGAGGGCGGCGTTGATGGCGATATCGGCGGTCTCACGGTCACGTATCTCACCGACAAGGATAACGTCGGGGTCCTGACGCACGATACTGCGCAAGCCGGTGGCGAAGGTGACTCCGATCTTGTGGTTGACCTGCATCTGGCAGAGTCCGGGAGTCTGATACTCAACGGGGTCCTCGACGGTGATGATTTTCTTCTTGCTGTCGTTGAGCTGGCTGATAACGCTGTAAAGAGTGGTGGTCTTTCCGCTTCCTGTCGGACCCACCACCAGAATGATTCCGTGCGGAATGGCTATCAGACGGCGGAAATCTTTGAGCAGCTCTTCACTCATGCCGAGGGTGCGCAAGTCGAAGTTGACCGCCTCCTGATTCAAAAGGCGCAGCACGATGCTCTCGCCGGTCAATATCGGAATGGTGCTGATACGCATATCAAGTTCCATAAGTCCGAGTCTCACGTTGGTTCTGCCATCCTGCGGCAGACGGCTTTCGGCGATGTTGAGTCCGCCGAGCAGCTTGATGCGTGAGGCGATGGCGGGGAACTGGCTCAGGGGAGCTGTGATGATTTCGGTGAGCACTCCGTCAACACGGCAGCGTACTGAAACCTGCTCCTGCCCGGGCTCGATGTGGATATCACTTGCTCCGAGCTCGATAGCCTGAGTGAAGATATCGTTGACCAGCCGCACGATGCGTGCCTCGCCCGCCATGGTGCGCAGGGTGTTTTCGTCCTCCTGCTCAGGAGAGTCATCCTCCTGCTCCATGTTCTGCAGTTTGCTCAGCAGACGCTCGAGGAACGGACGGCGCACGAAGCGGGGGTCAATGTGGCACTTCCAGCTCTTGCCGGCAAGGAAACTTATGGTATCAAGGTAGTAGGGGTCGCATACCATCATCACCACGTTGTCGTCGTT
Source organism: Lentisphaeria bacterium (assembly GCA_017508385.1). Classification (GTDB taxonomy): domain Bacteria; phylum Verrucomicrobiota; class Lentisphaeria; order Victivallales; family Victivallaceae; genus UBA1784. Next base: position 16,101 of record JAFVZB010000022.1, read on the forward strand.
CCACTCGAGCGGCAGGCAGCAGTGGGAGTTGAAGAACTCGACCGGAGAGTTTTCCGGAAGGTCGGGCAGCAGAATTTCCTCTTCGATAAGCTGCTCAACTCCATAGGCTTCGGAGTAAATTGCCGCCAGCTGGGCATCGGTGAGTCTGCCGGTGCGCACCAGCTCACGGTCGCTCTTTTCAGGGTCGGCAAAGTCGTAGATGCCTGACTCCTGAAATCTCTTTTCAAATTCGGCACGCAGTTTCCGGGCGCCGCTTTTGAAATCTACCGGTATGAACTCGCTCACTTCCAGAACTCCCATTCGCTCATGATGCCGCGGTGTCTGGTGTGGTCACCGTCGCCGTCGGCGATGCTCTCGTTGAAGTCGTTGATAGCCTTGATGGCATCGTTGTAACGTCCGATCATCTCCTCGACCGGACTGTGTTCGTTGACGATGTGACCTGTTATCATCACCAGAACTTCCGAGCGGCTCACGCTGGCATCGGTGTTGCCAAGCAGACGGTTGAGTATCGGAATCTGATTGATGAGCGGCAGTGATTGCAGCACGTCGTTCTTCTCTTCGTGGATGAGTCCGCCGATGACCATAGTCTGACCGTTGGCGATAGTCATGTTGGTCTCGACTATCCTCTGGCTGACCTCAGGAGAGTCGATCGAGGTACTGGTGGTGTTCTTGCTTGCGCTGGAAATTTCCTGCTTGACCTCGATGGAAATCAAATCGGTGCTGGTGACCTGCGGAGTGACTGTGAGGATAACACCGGTTTTGAGGTACTGGTAGTTCTGCTGTATCGAACCGCTGCTCGAGGTGTTGGTGATTCCGCTGGTGATGACCGGGATCTCTTTACCCACGGTGATCGATGCCTCGGTGTGGCTGGATACCAGCAGCTGAGGACTGGATATGACTTTGACCAGACCATCTCCGGCAAGCGCACGGATATAACCGAACTTCTCGGTGGGATTGTTGGGGTTGGCGATGGCGAAAGTTGCTCCGGGCTGACGGTTGGCTCCGGTGGCAAAGGCATCCTGCGCACCGCCTCCCGTGGTTCCGTTGGCGGCAAAGGGATTGAGATCGTTGGCGTAGTTGGTTCCGAACATGGTGAAGATGTCGTCACCGGAACCGGTGGCGGAAAACTCGACTCCGAACTGGGTGTTCTCGGAGAGTGTCACTTCAACCACCATCACCTGAAGCAGAACCTGAGCCGGAACCACATCGAGGCGGTCGAGCAGAGCCTTGATCGAGGCGTAGGTGTGCGGAGTGGCACGGATAACCAGACGGTTGAGCTGTTCGTCAGCAAAGACTTTGATCTGCTTCTTGAATACGCTTGAATCAGCATCGGTTTCCATCGGAGTCGCCACGTTGGCGGCGGCGGTGCGGTTGTTGCGCGGAGTGACGTTGGCACCGTTGTTGACCGAATTTGAACGGGCACGGGCGGAGTTGACGTTCTCCATGCGGGTACGTCCGGTGTTGGTGTCGATGGTGAGACTTGCTCCCTGAGTGTCGTAGATGGTGGCGAGGGCCTGCGCCAGATGGTGGGCTTTGTTGTGGCGCACCTTGTAAACGAAGACTCTTTCCTGAGCCAGCGGGTCACCGGTGTCGAGCAGTTTCACCCACTCACGGACGGTGTTTATCGCCTCCTGAGTTGCGGCGCAGGCGACTACGATCTTGAGACGGTCGAGACCGATGAGCTGTATCGAACCGGGCAGTTCGGAACGCTCCATGTTTTTGACCACGTTGAAGCCGAGCACCGGCAGGACTTCCTGCAGCTCGTAAATGACTTTGCTCGGCAGAATCTCGTCGCACTGGATGATGGCACGGGGCCAGTGCGATTTGTTGTTGCGGTCGAGCAGAGTGAGTATCTTGTTGAGCTTGACGATGTTATCTTTGGTATCGCAGACCAGCACTGCATTGGTGCGGGTGATTTCGGCACAGACCGCTCCCGGACTGATGAAAGATCTGATCTGCTGCATCGCTTCACGTGAAGTTATGCTTGAAAGCGGGAAAAGCAGTATCTCGCCATCAGCTTTGAGTCCGCCGTCGATTCCGGACTGACGGGCAAACTTGTTGGTGGGAATGATGCGCAGAAGCGAATCCTCGACCTTGACTCCGCATCCTGCGACCTGCACCATGCGGTCAAAGGTGTTCCAGAGCTCACGGCGGGTCATGCGGCTGTTGAGGTTGATGGTGACACTTGAGCGGATATCGTTGTCGGCAACGAAGTTGAAGCCGAGCACGTCGGCGAACGCCGAGAGCACATCGAGCAGCGGAGAGCTGTTGAAGATAAGAGAAACATCTATTTCCTCATCTCCGTTGAGAGCGATGAAATCATCGTAGAAACGGGGTTCGTACTTGGTTTTTGCTCCGGGAGTTTTGTCTGCTCCTGAGCGTTTTGCCACGATGGGAGACTCAAGATTTTTCAACTCCTGAGCTGAGAGCCTGACCGGAGAATCCGACTTGAACACCACCCGCTCTGCATCGACGGTCTCGTATGATTTGCTGTGGGATTTGTCGGACTTTTTCAGAAATGCAAAGCGTTTTTCAGCTTTCTCTTCAGCTGTTTCCTTATCCTCTTCGGCAGTACCCGAGGAACAGGATGCTCCCAAAAGCATCGCCGAGGCGAACACCAGGGTGATGATACGGTTGAATAAATCTTTTTGCTTGAACATTTTTACTGCTCTCCTGCTGTATATAAACTATATTTGTTTCACATTCATCGTCTGCCGCCGCGACCGCCGCCGCCGAAGCCGCGGTTTCCGCCGCCGCCCATGTTGCGCTGCATACTCTGCATGACCCGCATCATCTGCTGCTGGGTGGCGATCTGCGCCTGCTGGAGCTGCTGGGCAGTGGTCAAACGACGCTGTCCTGAGCTCCTGCCGCTGGATTTGACCTTTGACGGGTCCTGAAGCACAAGTTCAACACGGTCACTGCCCCGCACAAGAGTTGCCGAGGCTCTGCCGACCTCGACAAGAGTGTATCCGTTAGAGAGGGTCTCGCCGACTTTGACGCTCTGGCGGTTGCCGGTCGCAAGCTGTCCTGAACCGCTGCCTCTCACGTTCTGCTGATTGAACTGGGTGAACCGCTGCCTCATACTGCCGAGAGTGCCGTTGGCGTTGCGCATATTGCCATTTCCGAACCTGCCTCCCTGACCTCCGAACCTGCCTCCGGGACCGAAAGCGAACTGGGGCATGAAGGGATTGAACTGCCTCTGTCTGGTGCGCTGGATAACGATCGCTCCGGCTACCTTGCCCACCTTGAAAGTTCCGGCAAGAGTCATTTCACTTCTGCCGGAGTTGGGACCTCCGGTGTATGGAGTGCGCTCGGGATTGAAAACATCTCCGTTGATGATGGCTGAGATGTTGTCGTCGATGGTCGCAGGAGCTTTTTCGGGAGCATCCTGCTTGGCGGCAGCACTCTTTTTCGGCTGGCGTTTGGGAACGGTCAAACCCGCTTCCGGAGTCTTTAACGTCTTGACGTTGCTGCTGAACGAAGCTATCACACCGATGGCGAGCAGCACATTTATGATGAGCAGAAAGTGGGTCATTTCTTCAACTCCGCATTTTTAAGCAGACGGGGATCTCCGTCAAAACCGATGATTCTGATGGTTCCGCTGAAGTTCACAGTGATGGCTGACTCTATGTTTTCACCGCTGTTCTTGGCGACCATTCCGGCAATGCTCGAGGCGTTTGCACTCATCTGGCGCAGACTGCGGAAGTCAGGACGGATATCGAAACGTTTCCACGAAAGCTGAGGTTCGAGTTTCTGTATCGAGGCGATAAATCTCATCACCTCAGGGTACCGCGCCTGAAAAGTGACGTCGATTTCGGCAAAGTAAAAGTCGTTGTTGATCCTGCTGGTCTTGACCGAACCGAGGCTGGCGAGCTTGAGCATCTGCGCCTTGGCGGTGTCGGATATCATCTGGCGCAGCGTGCTTTCGACCATGCCGTGCTTTTGCTCCTGCCACGAGCTGCGGAGTATGGCGTGAAATGCCTCTTTGACCTTGTCGGCTTCATCCTTTTCGGCTTTGACCTTTTCGTAGGCAAGTTTTTTGCGCTTCAACTCACGCTCGGCGTTGCGCATCTTGTCAGCCGAGGGAACAAGCTCTTTCATGCCTCCGAGGAAATTGAAGATGAGAACCGCCCACACCGCACCGAGAGCGCAGAGCGAGCAGACAAGTTTGCCCTTCGGAGTCTTGATATATTCTTTGAAGTTGCCGCTCATTTTCTCTCCCTCTTGCCTGCCTTGACCGTCTTTTTCTTCTCTTTTTCAGCCGGAACAAGTTTCAGATTGACCGTAACCGACGTGGAGTTGCCCCGCTGCCGCTGTTGAACCTGTCCGACACGCCAGCGGTCGGCAATCGGCTTGAGCAGCTGCGGAAAGTTGATGTTTTCATCCTCACTTGATATAACAATATCTATATCCTCCTCGCCCCGGCGGTAGCTGGTGACCATGGCACTGGCAGGCAATAGCCGTGAGAAATCGGCAAGGTCGGTGAGGATATCGTGAGCACCCGCCTTGCTTGCAACTATGCGCAAACGCTCCTTGTGAGCTCTTGACTCACGCTTGAGCTGATTTTTTATTTTTTTGGTGTTCTGATCCATCCTGACCACCTCTCCGTTGATATCACGGTATCCGGCACCGCTCCTGCTCCACTTCATCCATGTTCCCCAGATGAGGTTGGCGATGAGCAGCAGAAGCAGTATTCCGCCGCAGATGAGGTGATTGCGGAAACGTACCGGACGCAGCTGGTCGGGCAGAACCCTGATGCCGTCCCGCAGGGAGCCGAAGTCATCAGAAGAGACCAGCCTTGCCATGAGCAGGACTCCGAGATACTTTTCGATTTCCATATCTTCCGGAATGTAAAACAGCTCTTCAAAAATATCGCTCCACTTTTCAATTTCAGCCGGAGCGTTGGCTGATTGGTGCATTCTCCACTGCCCCTCGGAAAACTCAAAACTTTCCTCGATCTCGCTCTGGTAAAATGCCGGGTCATCCTCTTTGAGCGCAAGCAGCGGATAGATGAAATTGTCGGCACGGCGCGAACAGCTCGAAAATGCGCTGGCAAGCAGAGAAAAGAGACTCTCGGGAACTACACAGACGTTGACAGGAACCTCTCCGTTACTGCGCTCACTGAGCGGAACAAACTGTATCTTGTGGTCAGGAGCCTGAGAGAGCATGTGACGGCCGAGCTCCATCTCAAGAGCACTGCGGCGGGACTGGGTATCCATGGCAACAGAGTTGGTGCGGAAAAAGGTCACTCCGGGAGCATTGCCGCCGACAAAGAGCGGAACGGTACTGCTGAAATCGAGCTCCCTGACCAGTTTTTTCCAGGCGGCATCACGGTTTCCTGAAACCTCAACCTCACAATAACGCACCACGCCAAGGCGGTTGCCCTTGCGGTCAAAGTAAGCTCCGCGCAGGATCTTTTCAGAAAAGACCACTGTCACAAAACTGCGATTTCCCAGAATACCCATCTGTATTTTTTCCTTTTTCAGGCAGTTGAGGCAAAGATTGCCTGCATCCCTCTTCGCTGCACTGCACCGGTGCATTGCGGAAAAGGAAAAGCGTTTTGCACTTTCTGCTTTTTCTTACCTCTTACTGCAACTCTCAACGCAAACAGACCGATTGACTTCGGAAGAAGCCGATCGTGCCTGTTTACCTCTTTATTATATAATTGTCAATTAGCTTTTATTCCGCCTTGACGGTATCTTTTTTCATCCTGTCGTTGAGCTCACGCAGTCCCTTGCGGAACGCCTCGGGATCGCTGCGGCGCAACTCATCGAGCTTCTTCATTTCCTCAGGATAGAGTTTGCGCAGTTTGTTGAAGTCAACTCTTCCTGAGCGGCGCTGTCTTTCACCGCCCTCACGCATCTCTCCGCCGCGCGGACCGCCCTCACGCTCGCCGCGCATACCCGGATGCCGTCCGCGCATACCCTGCGGCATCAATTCGACACCGTTTTCTCCGGCAAGTTTCATCATATCGCCGAACGCTTTTCTGCCGTCTTGCTCAGAGATGATCCTGCTGAAATCCCCGGGCTGCTTGTGCTTGAGCACTCTCAGCTTCGAAGCGGTTGTCTCAGGAAGATCGACCTTGGCTTTCTTCGCCAGCTCACGGAGTTTCGCCTCAGCTTCAAAAAGCTGCTTTTCAGCCTCGGCATACTCCTTGGGAAACTTGTTTTTGATTTCCTCCTCAGCCTTGAAGCGGGCAAACATCGAGCCTCCGAATCCCTGCTGACCACCTCTTCTGCCACGGCGGCTGCCCCTTTCCCGGGTCTGGCGACCGTTTCTTGAGCGTCTGCCATTTCCATCGGAGTTCAAATCAGCATCAGCGGCGAAAAGAGCACCGGAAAGACCGACAGCAAGCAACAAAGCAAAAAAGCGTTTCAACATCTCTTAATTTCCTTTCGTTTTGTGTTGAACTGGAACAAAAAACTCTTGCAAAAGTTGTTTTCTGCACCATTAACGCAACGAAAGTAAATTTTATTTTAACGTAATTTACATGTGAAATACGATTTTGTCAATCCAATTATTAAAAAAATGTTAAGAAATTTTAACATTATATCTCTTTTTACCTTTTAGTTTTGTTCCTGATATGGTAATGGGAAGCGGGGGGAGCGGGAAAACTTCTTTTCAACGGGAAAAGAATTTTTCCCGCTCCCCCCGCGCCCCCCTCACCCTTTCAAGAAAAGCGGGGAACTTTTTTATTTGATAAAGTCCTGATTTA
>JAFVZB010000023.1 GCA_017508385.1 Lentisphaeria bacterium
AAAACGCAAAACGGCTTATTAGCATCGGTGGATGCAGTGTGAGTCAAGGTCGTGTTTTGCGCCCGAGCAGCGCAGGGAGTGTACGACTGTACATGACCGAAGCAGCGCAGCAGCAAGGCACGAGATTGACCACAATGCGCCACCGCCGGAAATTTTTCTTCACAACAAATGGAACAATAATTTTTATTTACCTTTACTTACCCGTGTCGGGAACAGAGCCTATTGAAAAGTAAGCGGATACCCTGCAATCAAAAAAGGCGTTTCCTGTTTGGGGAAACACCTTTTGTTTTATGATGTTCAGTTTTCTTTCTTCTCTTCGGCGGGTTTGAAGGTCGGGATCTTTTTGATCGTTGTGATGACCTGCTCCGGTGAGATGAGCTTGGTGCACTCGAAGTGACGGTCGGTTCCTTTGTGGCGCGGGCACCAGAGGAAATCAAAGTGGTCAAAGTCAAGACGCATGTCGTTCCAGCAGCTGTGGCAGGTGTGGTAGTTGATCACACGGTACGGCGTCTCAAACTCGTTTGTCGGATGGGTAAATCCGGAAATCATCACCACCGGCACTTTACAGCCCCATGCCAGCCAGCTCAATCCGCTTGAAAGTCCGATGAAGAAATCAGCATCTTTGATCAGATTGATACGCTCCTGAAGCGGCAGGTCTCCGGTGAAATCCTCTGCTCCGTAGGGAATAAAGTTCCAGTTGAGTCCGACTCCGTGTATCTTCTCTTTGTCGATGCAGAGCACGCGGTAGCCGTTATCTTTGAGGAATTTCACCACTGTCATCCAGCCGAAGGGATTGTTCCAGTATTTAGCCTGACTTGAGCTCTGGGCGGCGATACAGACGTATTTTTCTTTGATCTGACGGGGTGCGGAAAGGTCGAAGCGGGGAGGAATATCTCCGGGATCGACTCCGAGGATATATCCCGCAGTACGGTGCAATCCGATATAACGGAAGTCGATCGGCTGGTGGTCAACGTCTCCCTTGAAGAAGAGTCCCATGTAGTAGCAGGCGTAGGGCTTGTAATTCTTGGTCTCGGCTGAAGTGATAAAGGTGATATCCGGATACTGTTTCTTCACCACCTCGGCGATCCACGGAGTCATCACGCAGATGACTTTGCAGCCGTGTTTCTGTTGGAAACGCTCGACATAGCTGAACCAGCCGATACTGTCTCCGAGAGTTCCCACGGGAAGCTGGATCATCACCTCTTTATCACGGCAATCGAAGTCGTGGGTGAAAATCGGCTCCTTGCCGCCCTTCTCATGGATTATCAGACGGAAGCGGATATAGAACTTCTTAACACTGGTGACATACGCTCCGGGAACAGTATCGTTGCTGTAAAGGATGATTCCGGTATCGATATCGGTGAAAGTGACATGGTACTCTTTGCCGTTGTGCGGAAAGAGTATGCGGATACCCTCGTTGAAGTCAAACTTGATTCCCTCGACCGCATCCATGGTCGGAATCGCCGGAACTTCTCCGTAAATCGACTGCTGCTTGGGCGGCTCCTGGGCGGATGGTGCTGCCTGTGATGCCGGAGCGGCTGCCGGTGCAGGAGCAGGTGCCGATATGTTTATCGACAAATCCTTTGTGTTCAAATCAGGATTGATAGTAATTACATTCGGGTTATTCATTTTATTTTGCAATCCTTGTTTTTATTTTGCAAACTTTCTTACTACTATCCATTTAAGATAACACTTGTTTTGTGCTTTTGCAAATTATCAGCGGTAATTTCCGGATATTTCGCTCAACAAACTCTTAAATTCGTTGCGGAGCTCCTGCGGTTCAACAAGAACTGCGCTGTTGCAAATTTACACTACAAAATCAAAAACACCTCTTGACAAGTTGTGAAAGTTGTGCTAAAGTATATGCAAAGTAGTTTGCATAGGAGTTATTTCCATGATCAAGAGCAAAAAAGTTACCTTGAAAGAGGTTGCAGCCGCCGTCAATCTTGCGGTTCCGACCGTCTCCCAGATACTCAACGGCAGGAAGAATTTCTGCTCCGAAGAGCAATGCCGCAAAGTCCGGGAAACTGCCCGTGAGATGGGATATATCACCAATATCGGATACCGGATAATGACCGGCATGGAAACCCACACCGTCGGCATCATGGTCGCCAGCAATACCCAAATGCAGGAGTTTCACATCCGCGAACTCATTCTGGAATTGACCGCAAGACTCAGTGATCAAAGGTGGGCGGCATTCTGCAATGTCCTGCCTCTGGATGCTGAAAAATCGGTTGCAAAAATCAGGGAATTTCTCGGCAGAGGCGTAGAAAAATTCATCTTCATCGGCTTGCCTTTCGGTCATGAGGAAATTTTTTCTCTGCTGGAAAAAAACAATATTCCGTTTATCGGCAATCGAAAGTCAATGTCATGTTTCTGCTGTGCCAATTCGGCAGAGGCCCGTCAGAAACTTTTTTCTCACGTCAGAGAAAAAAGCCAGAACAACTTCCGGATATTCTGGTGGTTTTCAAACAGAGCCATGTTCTCTGCCAACTGGTCTCAATTTTTGCCCGATCTCCAAAGCCTGCTCGTCGATCTGCCCGGAGCCGACAAAGACTACTACGCCGACACATTTACGTTCGGTTACGAGGCAATAAAAAATCTGTTGACCAAAAATCCGGAGATCAAAGGTGCTGTTTTTCCCAATGATGCTTATGCACTGGGAGCGGCTCAATGGCTCTGGGAAAACAAAATCGAAAATTTCTCTCTTGCGGGCTTCAATGGTGATCGTCAGCTGCTGCGCTTTCCATATCCGGTAAGCACCGGCATTCAGCCGGTTTCTCTTCTGGCTGATGAAATGGCGGATTTCATAAAAACCAATACGGTACGTCAGAAATGGCTGCCGGTGGAGTTGATCCTGTATTGAACTGGCTATTCATAAATAAAGAAAGGCTTTTACTATGAAACAAAAATCTGTTGCACACAACAACCGCTTCACTCTGGTCGAACTGCTGGTGGTCACCTCACAACTCTGCCGTGATTTTTTCAAACGCTTTATTTGTACGGATCAGTACGGATGTGTACGGAAACATACGGAGAGTGCCGCTCACAAAAATACACCGCATCATACTTGCAAAGCAAGTG
>JAFVZB010000024.1 GCA_017508385.1 Lentisphaeria bacterium
CTTCTTTTCTCGTGAAAAGAAGTTTTCCCTCTCTCCCCGCATCATCTACCCATATCAGGAACAAAACTTTTTTCTCTTTTTTGGGGGTGGCAGGTACAGCTTTCCACAAGTCACCTGACCTTTTTGTGGCTGTGACTGAGCGTAGAAATGGTAATTGCTGTATGGTTCTAATAACCATACAGCCTGTTCTATTTTATTATTGTGCGATACTTATGTCGTACAGGATGTTCCGGTGGAGCTCTATTGCTGCTTTGCCTTTGGTTGGCAGGGCGGGGACTTTGCTGCTTACTTGTTTTCCGTTCAGATATACTCCTTTGCCGGAGATTATTTCCAATGTGTTATATTTATCTCTGCCCAATTCGCCCAGATCGTATTTTTCTGTTCCTCCGGGAGTGATGGCTAAGAGTGTGGTTTTTCCGCTTTTTGTTGCCAGCTGCAATTTCAACTCTTCGGCTTTGAAAATGTTCCAGACTCTGGCGATATCCTCGTGCGGTCTGGTGCAGTCACTCAATCTGAACACTGCTTTCAATGCTTTGTTATTTTCAGGTATCGTGATGCTGACTGTGTGTTTGCTGTCAAAACTGTAAACCGCCCATGTTCCCTTTTCAGGTCCGAGACTGCGTATCAATTCCGCGTTGTAGTGCACCAGACGGCGGAACTCCGAAAACTTGCTCACGTCAGGAGAGGTTCCGGCTCCGCAGGTGCGGTCGAACTCTGTTCCTGAGGGAACTGCTCCGCAGTCGGTCGAGCTGTCAGGCTCCTCAAAGTGGAGTATTCCGTTGCCGAGAGCCGGACTTTTTTTCCCGAGACTCCAATCGGCGTTGAGTTGCAATTCACTGCGGTTTTTCAGCAGTTTTCCGTTTTCCTGCGACATTATTCCGCGGTGTCCGTCATTATGGGGAGAGTCGAGCACGATGTTGTTGTAAAACTCCACCAGCGGAGCCAGCCATTTGTCGTTGATGTGCATTTTTTTAGTCATTATTATATTGTTGAAAAAGCGGAAATTTACCAGCTCACGGTGGGCTCTGCCGGTGAGCGGATTAGGTGTAGTGAGCAATCCTCCATCCTGGTGGTCGAAGGTATTGTTGAACACCAGAAAACCGACTCCGGGAGCTCCGACAAAACGCTTGCTGGTGCGGGCGGCGATAACTGACACCGGAACATTTCCGTGTTGGGCGTACTGCCAGTTTCTGCCGGAAACTCCGAGTTTGAATACTCCGGGCATGAATTTGTCGAGTGCGGTTGCGTGCAATTTGTAGTTTTCTGTGGTTTTGACCACGTTGCGGTAAACGAACACCGGCCCCGGCCACGGAGGACCTCCGAGCGGCTGCCAGGATATCGGCTCAAAAACGTCCTCAAAATAGTTGTTGTAAACTCTTACATTTTTTGCCTTGTTCTCTGTTTCCACGGCGTTATCCACGATTTTGCGGAAAGTATTGCCGTAAACCTGAAAATCCTCTGCGGCGCTGGCGCACCAGCTGGAAAATCCCTCGAAGCTGTCGTCGATGCGGCAGTTGCGGATATGCCAGTTTTTGCCGACATTGCCGACTATTCCGGTCTCGAAGTTGGACATCTCTTTTTTGCTGTTGCGGTTGCTTTTGTGGCACCAGAAGTAGAATTTGATTTTCTCATTGAGCTTCTCTTTCTGAGCCCGTTTTATCACATCCATCACGTCTCCGTGGACTCCTTTCTGGGAGTAGTCGCAGTTCTCGATGAATATGTTTCGGGCTTTGGAGACTCCTGAGACTCCGAAGCGGCATCCGGAAAAGATGCAATCGGTGACTGCCACATTGCTTGCGTAGGTGACGACTCCGGCTCCACCGGGAGTCTCGAAGGTGAGGTTCTGCAGCTTGATGTACCCCTTTTTCGCCCCCTTGCCGATGTGGAAATTGGCGTGGTCGCTCTTCCAGACATGGTGACCGTTTGCGCCTTTTGCCCGCTCAGGAGAGGCGGCAACAAGAGTTTTTTCCGGCTTCTGACCGGCTTTGAATCGCACATAGAGACGCTGTTCTGATTCCTCGAAGCTGAAACCGTGCGGAGGAGCAGGGTATCCATCAGTTCTCAACGCCGTTTTGAGGCAGGATTTTGCCGAATACGGGAAGAGTTCAAAACCATCCGCCAGCACCCGAACCGGGTCGTGGCTGAATGGAACGCTGTATATATTGAGTTTTTCATCCTCACAACGCCACTCGGCTTTGCCCTCACGCAGTTTGCGGTCGGCGGCGGTGATGATGACTTTGCCCTCACCTTTGAAAGTGATGTATCTGTCAGGAGTTCCGGCAGTGTTGAGGCAGACGGTTTCAAAATAGACTCCCGGAGCAATCAGCACGGTGTCGCCCGCTTGCACCTCATCGGCGGCACGCTGAATGGTTTTGAAGCTGTTTTTGCGGCTCATTCCGTCGTTGGAGTCGTTTCCGCTGCTGCCGTTGACGTAAAAAGTTGTTGCGGCACGCTTTATTTTTGCAGCGGCGGATTTCTTTGCCGGAAATTTCACCGTGTAACCCAGATACTTGCTGATATCCGCCTCGGTGAGGGATTTTCCCCAGACTGCCAAACGCTTGATAATCGTGCCCTCAGGAGCAAAATTTCCCGCCTGTTTTGAGCTGTTGCGCCTGCCGCCGATGCACAAAACGCCCTCTCCTGCTTTGGGATTGAGAGCTTCTGTAAAGGCCAGTTCCCGCTTGAACACGGTGGTTTTGCTCTGCGGGTCGATGGCGTAGAAAGCGATTCCGCTCTGCGGAGTATATATTATAAAGCAGTCGTACTCTTTTCCGGGAGCAAGCGGAGATGGTTTTCTGTCGCAGATACCGGTCACACTATTGCGTTTTCCTGCTGATATTTGCATGGAAAATTTGTCGCCGTTGAGGTCGAAAAAACGCTTGTCGGAAAATCCGGCTTCGTATCCTCTCAAGCCATCCATGGGGCGGTGGCATGAAAAGAGAGCTCCCTGCGGAGTTTTTTTCCAGACCATGCGGGCATACACGCTCTGAGCTCCCTTTACTTTCGGGAAGAGGACGATTGCCTTTTTTCCGTCGAGCTCGATCGGAGTATTGATGTTTGCAGCACTCCGGAACTTGCCGTCAGGAGTTATAAATCTTGCGTTTGCAGGAAGGCTTTTTTTGCCTGCTTCAAACTCGATGACGGGAGCGGCACTGAGAGCTCCGGATATCGCCGCTATGCAGAGGAGCAGAATTGATTTGCTGACCATAGTTACAATTTTCTCCTATTGAGCTTTAGTCCAGGTGTTGGCATCGTGCCAGTAGGGATACCGCAGAGTTTTTGCCTGTACGCTTCCGGAATTTGAGGCGGTCAATTCTGCATCGGACATAGATTCAACGTGACCGTCAACAAATCCGATATTGGCACCTTCGTTGTGGCGGCGGGCGATGTAGGCATGAGTGTAAAGTCCGTGCGGATAACTTGATGCTGCAGTATATACACCGGTATTTGATTCAGCGGAAACATCGGCAACGAGAAAGCGCTTGGAGGGAACACGCACTGCGCTTATCTTGCCGAAACGGCGGTCAACGGCAGCACTCTTTTCGGTCGGACAGACATAGGTGACATAAGAGTAACTGGCGTTGGGATATCCGTCGCGTGCCATCGTTCCCTCAGCCTTAGTGTCACGGAGTCCTGAGGGACACAATGCTGATTTGCTCACTTTGTGAAATGGAATTTCTGTGTTGCCGGCGCAGTAGTCGATGGGAATGTAAGGGTGAAGAGTGTGCCGTAAACGCCCTTTGTGTATTGGACCGAAGAAATAACGGGCGTGGACCTGGTCGTTGGAGTCATAGGAAGAGAGCACTCTGCCCCATCCGCCGAAGTCGTCGGCATAGTGCAGCATGGCAGTACTGAGAGTTTTCAGATTGGAAGCACAAAGAGCACTCTTGCCGCGCTCCCGTGCACTGGAAAGCGCAGGCATGAGAATAGCCGCCAAAATGGCAATGATCGCAATCACCACCAAAAGCTCGATCAAAGTGAAACGACTTGCATGGAAAGGAAACATATTTCTTTTTACACTCATAAAACGCCTCCTGTTTTGTTGGGTCAGTTATACATAAATCTGTATTATTATATCTCACAAAACACCATTTGTCAAGGGCAAAAACAAAAAAAACAGTAAAAATGAAAGATGTCCCGGCGAACTATTTGCAACGACAATCTGCGTAAAGAAGAAAGACGACCGGCGGCGGCGCATTGCGGACAATCTCGTGCCTTGCTACTGCGCTGCTTCGGTCATGTACAAAACAGGCGTAAAGAAGAAAGACGACCGGCGGCGGCGCATTGCGGACAATCTCGTGCCTTGCTACTGCGCTGCTTCGGTCATGTACAGTCGTACACTCCCTCAGCTGCTCATACGCAAAACACGACCTTGCCTCGCACTGCATCC
>JAFVZB010000001.1 GCA_017508385.1 Lentisphaeria bacterium
AAGAAACCTCAGTCAACATACCCATCAAAAAAACAAAGGTATCGGCAGGTTGATTTTGGAACAAAATCAATCTGCCAGGGGTGCAGGGTGCAAACCCTGCCGGGAGATTTTTAAGAGGCAAGCAGCCTCTTAAACTCCCTCACCATACGATGCTGAAACAATAAGGTTTTGCAACAGCCCCGCCCCCCTCTCACCTTTTCAAGAAAAACGGGATACTTTGTTTGTGAAAAAAGCCGCTCTGTTGCTGGTCAGAGCGGCTTGATTGTTTTTCGGGATGTTCAGTTATCCCACTTGTAGAAGGCGTTCCAGTATTTCAGGGCGAATTTTTCACGATTTGCGAATGAACCGAGGCGGCGGCTGAACTCCTCAATGGCGATGTCGGCTGAGGGAACGTACCAGAATGCTATTCCTTCGTCGTTGGCTTCGAACATCAGATATCCGCAGGGGTACTGGGTGGTCTGCGGGCAGTTGAGCTGCATGACTTTGCCGATATTGATTTTTTCAGCACTGTTTTTGTGTCCGACAAAGATTATCGAACGGGATTTACCGATTTTTTCGAGCATCTTTTTCGCTTCAGGAGTGTTGCCATCTTTGATCGCAGCATTTTTGTCACGGATAACTATTCCGCTCTTTTTCAGCTGGTGGTGGGTCTGGATGATTGCCGGCTTGGTGATATCGAGCTTCTCAATCACTGCAATGTTGGCAGGCTTATTGAGTTTTGCATCCCAGGTATCGAGGGTGACGAGCTGGATTTGGTTTATCACCCGGTAATCTGCCGGAGTCTTGAAGCATTTGGCGTACTCTTTTTGGTTTTTGTCAGTGAGATAGTCGTGGTTTCCCGGAGTGGTGATGATTGTAAAGGGGCTCTTGTCGAAGACTTTGGCAAAGCTCTTGAACTCTCCGGGACGGCTTTTGTCGGTAACGTCTCCGGGAACGAGAAGCACGTCGATTTTGGCGGCTTCGAAATGTTTTCTGGCATCGGCGAGCAGTTTGCCGCTGCGTGAATGCATTCTGTGGCGGGGGTTGTCAGGAGTGGTCGAAGTGTGGGGGTCGGCAAGAACTGCTCCTCTGAGTTTGACATCTTTGAGTTCGGGCAGAGTCCTGACTTTGAAGCTGTTTTTTCCGGCAGAGATGGTGTACTCGGTGTCGGGTTCAAGAGCATCGAAGGTAAAGCGTGACATGGGGAAATTGATGGTCATTTCCCTTTTGAAATCTTTTCCTGCAAAGGTGATTTTGAGCTCTTTGATTTTGCCCAGATTGACACGGCAGGTGATGGCGTTTTTGCTCACGCTCTGCACGGCAAAGTGGAAATCATTGGGCACGTTGGGAAACGGAACAACTCCTTTGTTTTTCTCAATCAGATCTTCTCCGGTGGCGGCGATGCTTATACGGCGGGGAATATCGCTGTTTTCGAGAGGAGCTGTGAAAAGTTTTGCTCCGTTGCCGCGGGCAAAAGTGAAAACTTTTGCATTGGTATGTCCGAAAGTGGTGTACTTGATGTTGCTGCGGGCGTCACGCTCGTGGAAAACTGCTATCAGCAGCGGATTATATTTGCCGTACATACTGCCTTTTTCGGTCTTTTTTCCGCCCATGAAGCGCACGGCGGCGGCATCAATGACTTTCTGCGCCTCAGCAGAGAGAGTTGCGGCATCGATACCGACACTCTTGCAGGCGTAAGCAATCAGCTCATCTTTGGAGGCTTTGGCTTTCAGCATCTTTTTGAGCTGTTTATCGAGAGTATTGTAGCTGGCAGGCTGCTTTTTCCAGAAATCTTTGGGAGCATCACCGAGCAGAGTCAGACCTCCGGTCTCATGGTCGGCGGTGACAACGACAAGAGTCTCATCGGGGTGTTTTTCGGCAAACTCGAGCACGGTGGCAATGGCTTTGTCGAACTCGCTCATTTCCCACATCATGCCCGCACTCTCGTTGCGGTGGTTGAAGTGGTCGATAGCTCCGCCCTCGACCATCAGGAAAAATCCGTTGGGGTTATCCAGAAGTTTGATTGCCTGCCCGGTCACTTTTGCAAGCGGAAAGGCAGGAGTGCGGAAACGGGTGCTGCCGTAAGCCGCCATGCGGGTGAAATAGGCGTTCTTGTTGCTGCCTTTGAGGTTGTAAAGCTGCTTATCTTTGGCAATGGTGAACTTGTTGCGTTTGAGCATGAAGTACAAATCTTTATCGGGAAGTTCGGCGGGTTTGAGCACCGAACTTATTCCGAAGAAGTCGAATCCTGAAACAAAGAGGTCGGAAATCGTTCCGGCGTAGTCCTTGCGGGTCAGACGGTTGGCGTAGTGAGTTCCCGGAGTGGCATCATTGATACCGACGCTTGAGATAATGCCGATTTTCATGCCGCGTCTCTGCAGCAGTTTGGCGAGACTCATCACCGGGACACCATCCTTGTTCATGCCTATGGCACCGTTGTAAGTTTTGATGCCGCAGGCAAGAGCAGTTCCCGAGGCGGCGGAATCAGTGGTTTTGTCGAAAAAATTATTGGTTCCGGTCGGAACGGGAGCTCCGAAGTGGTCGAAAGAGGTTTTACCGATCTGACTGCGGTAGAGTTTCACAGTGTTTTGTCCCATTCCGTCACCGATGAGCAGGAAGAGATATTTGGCTTTGGTCTCGGCAAAAAGCGAGAGCGGAAAGAGCAGCAAAGCTGCCGCAACGATAAATAACTGACGCATAAAAGACCTCCTTGTAAATGCATAAAATAAGTGTGTGTAATATATCGCATTACACACACTTTTTCAAGAAAAAATCATCTCAAATTTTCAAACTCGGAGTAACTGCATTGGATATTGTCCACGAAATAACCTCGACGGCTCCGGGACTTCCGGTAACTCCTGCCGACATGCGGTAATGCTCTTTGCTTGAGTTGATGCGCAATCCGTATTGTGTGACGTTGGGCATAACTGCGGCGCAGTGGCCGTCAACGTAAGAGAGATTCGCCCTGCCGTTGTGCAGGTAGAAGAGTCTGCCTTCCTCGGTCTTGCTGTTGGCGTTGTGGAAAAGAATGTGGCTCGGCTGGTGGGTGTCGGGTGCTGCCGTATCGCCAAGCACCGACATTTTGGAGTTCACCCGCATCATGTGACGCTTTTCAAGGTTGTGAGCGTAAACATTGGTATCCTTGCTTATCCAGGGAGTGTAATACCATGCACCGTAGCTGTATTTGCAGATGTTTTCGGGAGTGCTGTCAGGAATAACTGAGCTGCTCGACGGGCAGAAGAGTATGGAGTTTATCTTGTTGCCTGCCGGAATATACTTTTTCCTCACCAGCATCGCCGACCATGCGCAGGGCTCATTGCTCTCGGGGTCGTAGGTGAAAGTGCTTTTCACATCAGCCCACTCTTTGTAAGGAGCGTAAAAATAACCCTTGTTGTCATCTGCGTATCTGGCGATGGCGCCCATCACTCCCTTCTGGTTGTTGACGCAGACGGCACTTCTGCCGCGCTCACGGGCGGTCGATAACGCAGGCATCAGGATAGCCGCCAGGATTGCGATGATCGCAATAACTACCAGAAGCTCGATCAGGGTGAAACGGATTGTTTGTTTTGCTGATAAATTCATACTCTGATACTCCTTTTTTTGGATGGTTTTTTGTCTTTATTATATTATACCACAAAAAAACACTTGAAATTATCCGGAAATACGATTATTTTTTAAGAAATACGACTATTCAACAAAAGATACTGTTATGAAAAATGCCGAAATCCAATTGATATGGAACAAAACTGCGTACCGCATGGAATGGGAAGGAGCTCCTGACCGCATTTACCATCAGACTTTCATGCGCAACGAGCACTGCAACGTTCACACGCACCCGTCTTATCATCTGATACTTGTGACTAAGGGAGCTTGCAGTGTAAACATAGACGGATATCCTCCTGTCGTACTGCCGCAGAACTCTCTTTTGATGATAAATCCGAACCACCGCCACCAGTTTATATTTGATAAATCGGATGTCTGCGTACACAATCCGTTGATATGGCGTTTCTGCGATGAAAACGGCAATCTGCTGACCGAGCCGCTCCAGAAGCTGATGGATGGTTCGGAAAATAATCCCGCATACGAATTGCGGGTGCTTTCGGCAGGAGAAGCCGGAGACTTTATCCGTATGCACCGGGAAATGGAACAATTCTTCTGGAGCAGCAGCGATTATGTGAAATCATCCAGGCTCTTTTCGCTTATGATTTTCGGAATAGATATGTTGTGGCGGTGGAAATGGCAGAAAAACGCAACACCACACTCCGTCCGCAACAGCTCTGTTATCAAAGATAAGATTCTTTTTATGATAGATATGTACTTCCGGAGAGAGAGCTTTTCAGCCCGGAGCATCGCCGACGAGCTCGACCGCTCTCTGCACTATCTCAACTCTGTCATGCTCAAAGAGACCGGCAGCGGAGTTGCCTCGTTGCTGCGCAAGCGGAGACTCAAACATGCAATCGAACTCCTGAAAACCACCAACGCTCCGGTAAAAACCATCGCTCATAAATGCGGATTTGCTTCTGCGGTCTATTTTTCCGAGCTCTTCAAGCATGAAAACGGAATGACTGCTTCAGAATACCGCAAACAATACAACAACCCGATACAATCCCATCAGCAGGCAAAAAAATAGCTTCGTTCCTGATATGGTAATGGGAAGCGGGGGGAGCGGGAAAACTTCTTTTCAACGGGAAAAGAATTTTTCCCGCTCCCCCCGCGCCCCCCTCACCCTTTCAAGAAAAGCGGGGAACTTTTTTATTTGATAAAGTCCTGATTTA
>JAFVZB010000025.1 GCA_017508385.1 Lentisphaeria bacterium
GTGGTACTTTTACGGATTGGTACAGAGTATTACGGATGGGTACGGAGAATAGCAATAAACACAGTTTTTCCCCGAATCAAGGCATAAGAAAACCCTCTTGAGATTGCTCTCAAGAGGGCTAATATTTGGTACACCCAAAGGGATTTGAACCCCTAACCTTCTGGTCCGTAGCCAGACGCTCTATCCAATTGAGCTATGGGTGCTTGGTGTCATCACTTTTCTTAATATAGCTCCGATTTTGTTTTTTTCAAGCTCAAATTTGTAAAAATTGCAAATTTTTCTGCAAGTTTCCAACAAGCTCGGAGCAATACTCCAAAACTGCTCTTAGCGTTTGGAGAACTGGAAGCGACGACGGGCTCCCGGCTGACCGGATTTTTTACGCTCTTTCACGCGTGAATCACGGGTCATCATTCCGGCTGCTTTCAGCGCAGCGCGCAGGGTCTCGTCATATTTGACCAGAGCTCTTGCAACTCCGTGACGGAGTGCTCCGGCCTGTCCAGCCATACCGCCTCCATCGAGGTTGGCGGCAATGTCAAATTTGCCGGCAACGTCAGCGGCTTTGAAGACCTGTGCAACATAGTTGCAAAGTGCCTCGCTGGGGAAATACTCTTTCATGTCTTTGCCGTTGAGGGTGACTTTTCCGGTTCCGGCAGAGAGACGGACGCGTGCAACCGCGCATTTACGACGGCCGGTTGCCAAAACTTCTTCGATCTTCTTCATTCTCTATACCCTCTTACTTGACGGTGACTTTTTTCGGCTGCTGGGCGGTGTGAGGATACTCGGTTCCTGCATAGACGCGCAGCTTGCTGTACTGGGCACGACCGAGACGTCCGTGCGGCATCATTCCCCAGACTGCATCTTTGATGATGCGCTCGGGTGAACGCTCACGGATCTCTTTGGCGGTGCGGACTTTGCGGCCGCTGCGGAATCCGGAGAAATCAACATACTCCTTCTTCTCGCTCTTGTTGCCGGTGAAGACTGCTTTTTCAGCGTTGATAACAATAACAAAAGCTCCCGTATCGACGTGCGGGGTGTAGGTCGGCTTGTCTTTGCCGCGAAGCGCATTGGCAATGCGGACTGCCATGCGGCCCACAGGTGCCTCGGAAGCATCGAACAGCAAGTACTCGCGCTCGATCTCGCCAACTTTAGCCAGATAAGTTTTCATTTCAAGAACTCTTCTTTTTTGTTTTTTCGGGTTCATCACTTTTGCCTGACAATATCCCTCTCTTTCGCACTTTTCAGGATATTTCAAGCACTTATTTGCCTCTCTGCAAGCATCTCACATATCCGGCGTGATGATCGGGATACGCCTGTGATACACAAGAATACTTCACGAAAGTCTTATAATATAGCTCCAAATGTGCGTTTTGTCAAATCAAAACGCTTCAGTTTTTACAGCTTTTCACCGTTTCAGAGGTTTTCCTCTTCAAGTGTGATGGTTTTGCCGTAATATATTGAGTCGTAAGCCGCATTCATTACCCTCACTGCCGCATAACTGTCGGCGAGTACGGTTTCCGGCTTGGCTCTTCTGCCCTCGATGGCGGCGACAAAACTGCCCACCAGAGAGTCATCGAGTCCGCCATCCATGCGGGGAACTCCATCGACCAGCATACGGTTGGGGGAGGGGAATCCCGGTCCCAGAAGGTAGCTGTGGCGGTCGAAAAAGTCGGCGGAAACGTATCCTTTTGTTCCTGTGACTTTGAGATTGCACTCAAGGCTCTTTGGCCAGTAGAGGCGGCGGACTTCACATCTCTCTTCGAGGTTGCTGTAACTCGGATTGATGAAGTATTTTACTCCGTTGGTCAGCTCTCCTGTGATAGCGGCGTGGTCCTCAACGGCGAGATGAGCTCTCTGATTGACTGCGCTTACGGCGGAGACGGTTTTGAATTCAGCTCCGGTGAGCCAGCGGACTACATCGTAGGGATGCGGATGGTCGGTGATCGCTCCGCCTCTCCAGGTGTTTTCTCCTTTGCGGATGGGAATGCGTTTGCCGTATGAGAGCAGGGGGTCTCCCCAGTTTTTGTAGTAGTTGCAGGGGCTCTGGCTGATGTTGGTGAGATAGATGCTTTTGATCTCTCCGATCCTGCCTGAATCGATAAGTTTTTTCGCCTGCGCAAACTGGGCGTTGAAGTGGAGCTCCAATTCAACGGCGATGACCCGGTCGTAGGTTTTTTCAATTTCTATCATCTGACGGCACTCATCTTCATCCATCGAGATGACCTTCATCATGTAGATGTGGAGCTTGCGTTTCACCGCTTCCTTGAACATTGCAAAGTGCTCGATGTTGTCGCTGCCGATCATCACGGCATCAGCATCAGGGTGGGCGTCGAACATCTCGATGTAGTCGTTGTGGAACGAGATGTTGTTTGCCGCTTCTCCGGCTCTTATTTTTGCCTGTTCGAGCCTTGCATTGTCAAAGTCAGATACTGCGATAACGTCGAGCAGACGGGTATCTCTGCCTGCTCCGTTGACGTAGAGTGCGGCGTGCGGATTTGCGAGTCCTGCGATCATCATTTTGTAACGTTTCATTTTTCAAGATTCCTTCTGATGAGTTCCGCAAGTTTTTCGATGTTCTGTTTTCCTGCCGGTATCAATCCCCGGTCGGCTTTGATTTCAAATCTGAGCTTCATCCAGCCGAATGGACCTGCTGCCGCAGGATAGACTCCGTTTTCGGCGATGAGGGTTTGCAGCTCATCGTCATCGGCGCAGATGAGTCCCTCTTCGTTGAAATATCCCACTACCGGCTGATTGGTAACGTGTCCGTCGGAGTAGTTGCCTTTGACAAAACAGATGTCGCTCATGGTGTCGGGCAGACACTCGTTGAGTTCAAATTCTGCCGCCATGCCGTTTTCAAACTCCGCTATGGCAAAGAGGATATTCATGCCGTCAACCTTTTCGATGTGCAGATTGCGGTACTCTGAACCGGTAACATCCTGAGCCGCATCGAGCACCGAGAGAAAGTGGCTGTAAAGGAACTCCTCTTCGCTCACGGAGTTCTTTTTGCAGCGCATCGAGGTGTAGCGCAGACTGCAAAGTTTTCCGGCGTTGCCGTTGTTTTTGACGTTGCGGCACTTTTCTGATATGGGCAGATGCCGCCAGTAGAGACCTACGAGGTAGTCGCCGTCAGGCTGTTTCAATGCCTCGCAGGGAGTAAGGATTTTTTTCATTTTGATTTTCCTGTATGATAAATTTTGGTGTCGCCATTTTTCAGGTCGAGAGAAAGTTTTTCCGCCCGCTGTTTTCTGCCGGTCACGACATCGGTCAACTCGTACTCACGGTCAAAGATGAGCTCACGTTTGCCGTCTCCGGTGGCGTGCAGCATGACGAACGATTCGTTTGCCCGGATGAGGTCACCGTTTCTGTTGTAGATGTGCACTCCGGAAACCTCGGCAGTTCCCCTGAGCAAATCGGCGGTCGGCCGGATGAGACTGTAAAAACTTTTTCCTCCCCACGGAGCTGGTTTGACGGCGAGCGCATTGAATTTGCCGAGCTTCGCCGCAATTTCGGCATCCTGAGAGATCACCGAAAACACCGGGTCAAAATAGTGCAGTTCGTTATCCTTCTTCAGATACTTTACCCATCCGGTATTGTGGATGACGTCCAGCTTTTTGGAGCCTGATTTTCTGGCACAGCTGAAATCAAATCCGGTGAGCCGCTTCATCGCTCTGGTGCTGTAACCTCCGTAAGTTATGAAGCCGGGAGCGTAAAACCAGATGACATTGGCTTGGTTTCGGGCGAACTTGGCGTGAAGCTTGTCGAGATTTTTCTCAGCGTTCCACAAGTTCGGGAAGATGTAGAGTTTGTAGTCCGGCATATCAGGATCGAACATATCGCTGTAAAGATAGGTGTCGTAAGCAAATCCTGCGTGTCCGACTTCGGCTCTCACCATGCGGACAAAGTCGTGATTGCGGAACGTTGCATCATTGACCAGCATCATGCTCTTTTCGTCAACGATGAGTGCAACTTCGGCTTTGCTTTTGCGGGGGAACTCCTGATAACGCTTTTCGATCTTCGCCATTTGGGATATCTGACTCATCAACTCCTGATCGTGGAAACTCTCTGCTCCGGTGAGTGTGAGCCACTGGATGTGAGTTCCCTGAGTCAGGGCGTTGCCGAGCGTGCGCCAGTTGACATCGTAACTCTCTTTTCTGGTCGGAGTCTTGTAAACG
Organism: Lentisphaeria bacterium; assembly: GCA_017508385.1. Classification (GTDB taxonomy): domain Bacteria; phylum Verrucomicrobiota; class Lentisphaeria; order Victivallales; family Victivallaceae; genus UBA1784. The sequence goes on from JAFVZB010000025.1 coordinate 4,170, forward strand.
ACGGTCTCATTCGAGAAACAGCTGCGCATATCAGCTTCGTCAAAGTAGAGTTTTTTGTGGAGAAGCAGACTTGATGTGTAGCCGTTAAGGTAGTCGCCTTCCATTCCGGCACGGCGGCGGTCGTAGCTCATGGGGCTTACGATAAAGTCGATATCCTTGTTGGCGAGCACCCTGTCGAGGTTGTGGAATCCCTGACGTTCCAGTTCGGCGTGCCACAGGGTGTAGCCGTAAAAAACGCCCATCGGTTTTCTGTAATTGACCGCTTGCTTGGCGGTTTTGAGAAAGAGTGCCATCGCATCGGTCACGCTGTCGCTGGAAAATTGGCGGTAGTCCAAAACGTCACGGGCGGCGGGCGGATAGCGGAAAAAGCCCAGCTCAGAATCCTTTGAACGCTTTTTCGGAGTCGGTATCATTGCTGTTTCAAAATCAGCTCCCGGCTGCCGCCACGCTTTGCGCAGGGCGTTGAGGGTTTTATAGCGTTTTTTCAGCCAGCTTCTCCACGCCTCGACGTTGCATTTTGAGTAATCGACGCATCCGTGGTGAGTTCCCCACCAGTACCATTCGCTGGCTCTGCCACCTGCGATGATGTAGCCGAAAATTCTGGAGGCGTACGGCTGACTTTCGATGTGTTGAAGCAGCTTGGTGAGAGCCTCAGTGCCATCTTTGCGCCATGACGGACTGTTGAATGACGGCTGATAACGGTCGTGTTTACCGTCGATGGTGTATCCGGCTTCACTCTTGTGCTTGTTTGCCCACCAGCGGGGAGCATCGACTTTCACCCTCAGCATGATTCTGCCCTGCGGATTGGCTTCGAGCGTTTCCATGATGGCTTTGTCAACTTTGGTAAAGTCGAATTTTCCGGGAGCTATCCACCAGTCGTGTATTCCCCGTTTCCAGATGATCATGGTCTGAACGAGACGGGCGGTGTTGGGAACTCCTGCGGCGGCAAAATCCCGTGCGCTGGCAAGAGAGTCTTTATCCTGAGCTTTTGAGGTCTGACTTGCAGTCATTGACGGCAGAATTTTGCCATCTTTGATAAAGTGCATCATGCCGTTGCGCATCTCAACTGTTACCGGAGTGTTCTCTTCGACCAGCTGCGGAGGCAGATTTTTTTCAAACTCGACGGTTATTGGAAGTTTTTTATCAAATCCCGGGTGATAACTGCCCCACTCTTTACGTTTTGCGCTGGGAACAGTGACTTTGCCTGTCGGGTAATTTGTCTTTTCTTTCTGATAGATTTCTGCGATTTCCTGCGCAGTCAGGGCGGTGTTCCAGCAGGAAATTTTGCCGATGTAACCATTGAAGAACGCCATGCTTCCCCCGCCGTCGCCCTGACCGCATCCGATGGTCATTTTGTGATAGTTGAATGGAAGAAGTGCCGCTCTTGTCTGGGCTTGCGCTGCAATTTTGCCGTTGACAAAGGTGGTGACTTTGCCGTGGTCGAATGTTGCGGCGATGAGGTTCCAATGGTTCGGAATTGCGTGAACGCACTCCCTGAGCGGAACGAGTTTTGTGCCGTACTTGCCGGTGCGCAGACTCTTGTAGTAGCGTAAAATGCCCTCCCAGCAGCCGTTTGCGGGATTGACGAAGCTGAAGTTGGGAACAAAATCGTAAAGCTGTAAGGAGAACTCAACTTTCATTCTGCCGCGGAAGCCTTTGAAAGCGATTCCCCGGTATCCGGTTTCCATTGAGTCAGGAGCATCTTCGAGCGTTCCGGGAGCGACCCATGCGGCAATAGTGAATTTTTTGCCGTCAAATTTTCCGGCAGGCAAATCAAATTGCGGAGTGTTTACCGGAATATCTCCCGCAAGAAGCGGTTTTTCCGGTTGATAGACAAAAACGGCTTGTGCCGCAAAAAGCTGCAAAAACGGCACAAGCGTGGCTGTGAGTATGAGTTTTTTTAACATTTTGACGTACAGCAAGTTGCTTTGTCAGAGTGTTTCGCCGACACTGAGTTCCTTGTAAAGGACGTGGTTGTATTTGGAGAGCTTAGTGCCGAAACTTGCGTTGTATCTTGATGAGTCAACCGGATATCCGCCTTCGGCAATCTCGCCGAAACTTGCGGCTTTGGCGTGACCATCGAAGTAAACAACGTTGCATCTGCCCATGGCGTGAGCATCCCAGAACGGAGAGTAACGTTTGTTGGTATTAGCAAGGTCAATATACGGACCATTGAAGCTTAACGGTGCATTTCTGATGTTGTCAGCCAGAAAAATAGTCTGACTTGCGTTCTTCACTCTGGTGGTGATGATCGTGCCGTAACTGTTGCTTTTGTAGGTGTTCTGAGCGGTTCCGGTGTAAACTTTCCACGGATGAGTGCCGTCACCGTGGTAGTAAACCTGCTTACCTACAACGCAGTTGCCCATGTTCATACCGTAGATGATGGCTTTGACTCTGTTTTCCTCTTTGGGCCAATAGGTTGTGTTGTCGGTCTGCAATGCGTTTTTGGGACAGCTGAACTTTTGGCGATCCTGCTCTTTGAGGAGTTTTGAGTTCCAGAGTCGCCATGTCCACTCAGGCTTGCCTTTGAAAATCTTGTCGTTTTCATAGAGGCAGATGGCATCCCTGTTGCTTTCGAGGTAGTCAGAAATTACCATAAAGAGAGACTTCTGGTTGTTCAGGCATTGAGTTGAAGTCGCACGGTTTCTTGCGGATTGCAGCGCAGGCATCAGGATAGATGCGAGGATGGCAATAATGGCGATGACGACCAGAAGTTCGATGAGCGTGAAGCTCCTGAGCTTCATCTCTCTGTTCCAGAGAGATAACGGGGTTCCTTTGTGCAGCTTTTGTGTTCTCATAACTTTCTCCTTTTGTTAGAGGTTTTTGACCAAAGGACGGTATTTTTTCAATTTTGCGGCATTCTTCTCATCGCCTCCCGGAACGTTGGCACTGCTCCACAGCGGAGGCTCGATGCCACGCTCAACGCAGATGCGGACACACTCGATTTCCAGCCAGTGGGCAATGGTGAAATCCACCACATTGGATATCGGAGCAATGCTGGTTTCACATCCCGGAACCAGAACGGCGGCATCGCCTACGGGATTGTAGTCATCGATCGCAATATCGGCATAATCGAAGAGATTTTTGCCGTTGCTGTGGCGGATGAAGTGGTCTTTGGGCATCTCATTCTGCCAGCAGCTTGAGGAAACGGCGATGATTTTTGCGCCTGCCTTTTTAGCCTCCATGGCGGCGTCGATGGTGGCGGCGTTTATTCCGATGTTGTGGAAGATGATGAGGACATCATCTTTCTTGAGGTCATAGTAACGCATGATTGCGCTGCCGTAGTTTTCGATTCTCTCAAGCTCAAGATATTTGAGAGCCTGATTGAAAACAGAGAGTCCGGTTTCCATGATCGGATTGATATTGGCAAAGCCTCCGGCACGGAAGAACATCTCGCCCATCACCAGCGTGGTGTGACCGCCTCCGCCGTAAACGCTGATGAGCCGGTCGTTTGCGACGGCATCAGCCATCAGCTCTGCTGCGGCATGGATATTGGCAGCCTGCTCCTTTTTCACCCGCTCAAGATTTGCCTTGATGGTGTCAAGATATCCGAAGTCGTTGAGTTCCATAGTTGCGGACTCCATTATTTTTTGAGCAGACGTTTGTAGTTTTCACCGATCCTATCCCACAGTTCGATAGCGTGCGGAGCTGCGACCATGGTGTTGACACCGCCTCTGAAAGTCCAGGCGGCAAGACGGTCTGCCCCCAGATCGGCGTAGAGCTGGGCGACTTCGTCAACTTTTGCAAAGTCCTCGGGCTCTTTGTAGTATCCCATGATCCAGCGCTCGCTGGGCTTGTTGTATTTCTTTGCCATTTTGATGGTGCGCTCGGTGATATCGACAAAGAATTTTTTCGGCTGATCCCATCCGATGATGGTGGTTGAAAAGACGTCGAAGTAGGGGCAGGCACCGACCAGATCCCAGTCATCGTAGCCGCGGTAGCCGATGTTGTAGTAGTCGTGGAGCGTGGCATGGATACAGCAGGTGATTTCCAGCTCTGGCTTCAGCTCTTTGAGCTGGCGTGAGCAGTCGGCAAGGGTGAAGAGAGCCTCTTCTCTGCGGAATGCTGCGATATCTTCATTCATGAAGCGGGGCATTTCGTAGCCGTAGCGGGCTTCAAATTTTTTCATGCACTCAGGGCAGCGGCAGCTCCAATCCTCTGCGAGCTGCATAAAACTTGAGGTGTGCATCGGCAGTCTGTAATGCGGCTCATCCCAGAAGAAGCCGTCGGCATCGCACTCTCTGGCGATGGTGAGACACATATTGTTGAAGTAGTTTCTGAAAGCCTGACTGGTGAAGCAGGCGGCGGGCAGGGCCTCGCCGGTCATTGCGCTGACCTGACGGTGGTTGACGTTGTTCTGCAAAAAGAGACTGACCTGCTCACCGCCGAAGAATTTGCCGATTCCCCACGGGTCGATGAGCACTCTCAATCCCTGACGGTGCGCCTCATCGACGACTTCCGGAATAACGCATCTTCTGAAATCGAAGTCGAACTCGGTCACCGCCAGAATGACGGTGGTACAGCCGTGATCGACCATCTCCTTGAAGTCGGGAGCGGATTGTTTTGCGCTCTGAAATCCATAGTAACTGATAGAAGTTTGAGTGACAGCCATTTGTTTTAACCTTTCTTTATAACTGAACTTTGGCGTATAACAAGTTGGGGTTCGAGCAGAGTGCGCCTTGCGCCGACATTTCTGCCTGAACGTATCTCATCAAGAATATCAAGTGCGCTCTCTGCGAGTTTTCTGATGGGGTAGGCGATGCTTGAGAGCGGCGGAAAAGTTTCCGCACAAATGGGCAGATTGTCAACTCCGACAACCGCCATGTCATTCGGAACATTGAGCGAAAGAAAGTGTGCAGCCCTCAGTACCCGCATCGCCCACAAGTCGTGGAAACAGAATACTCCTGCCGGACGTACTGAGATATTGTTTTTGAAGAATTCAAAAAAAGTTTCGTTGAGCGGCTCCTCTTTGTACTGGTCGATTCGGAGTATGTGCTCTTCCGGCAGCTTCAGGTTGTGGTGTTCCAGACAACGGGTAAATCCGAGCATACGTTCATCGAGGGCGATATTTTCGCTGGTGACATAAAAGAAATCACGGCATCCCTGATGTATCAGATGAGCCGCCGCGATCTCACCGGCACGGATGCTGTCAACGCCCACTACCGGATGTTTCTGCATGAAGGTCATGCCGCCTATACAGATGACAGGCAGTTTGCCTGCGTTGATATTTGCATCTATCTTGTTGGCGCAAACTACGATCGCTTCAGCCTTGTTTTCTTCGAGCATACGGATTATCTGCGTACTGCGCTGAGAGTTGTCGGCACATCCGGCAGAGAGTATCTCAATGCCCCGCTTTTCACCCACATGCTCAAATTCGTTGAGCAGACGGGAGTGAAACGGGTTATCCATCTGAGAGACGACCACGCCTATCCTGCGGCGTTCCCGGTGTATTCCGGGCGCAATTTTCATGCCTCTGCCCTGACGCTGTATCAAGCCGAGATCACAGAGCCGGTGAACTACTCTCTGGATAGTTACCGGACTTGCTCCAAAGCTCTCGCTGAGACTGCGGACGGTGGGGAACGGTTCTCCCGCACTGCCGAGCTTTCCCTGCGTGAGCTCAAAAGTGAGCTGTTTTAATATCTCATCCTGTTTTGGTATCGACATGAAATACACCTTTTTTGTGTTACTGCGATTATTATATCGCAACTGTAACAATGCCGCAATTATTGTGTAACAATAAAGTTTGAATTTTTACAAAAAAAACTCCGGAACGTACTGTCCCGGAGTTCTTGAACGTTACTGGCGATCAATAAAAATGTTTCCAGCTGTTGCGGTACTTGACCTGTTCGGGCGTGGGTTTGGGGAAGTTGTCTGCGGTTCCCCATTTTTTGAGTCCGCCGAGTTCGCAACCATCCATGCGCAGGTTGTAAACCTCATCGACAGTGATGGGTGAAACGTAGGTGTGCCACGGATCTTCCCAGTCAACGATGACGTCACGCAGAGTCAGATTGTGCACCTTTTTGAGGGTGATGGGAGCTCTTGCTTTGGGAAGTTCACGATAGGGGCAGAGACTTCTGTCGATCTGGCGCAGTCTCACATGCAGTCCGTCAACGAGGATGTTTTTGACCGGGATATCCGGGTCAACGGTCATCACCTTGTGGACTTTGCCCTTGAAGTTGCGGAAGACGATATCTTTGATGACCACGTCTTTTTCGTCACGTTTCAGGCGCACCCAGTCGGTTCCTTTGATGTAAATGGCGGTCTCGCAGTCGATGGTGAAGTTTGAAAAGGTGATGTCGCTGATCTCTTTGACGATACCCCAGTTGACTCCGAGGAAAGCTCCGATACGGGCGGTGCAGACGACGTTGTCGATACGGACATTTTTCATGGTTCCGTTGCCGACGCCGACACGGATTCCGTAGCAGGTGGATTTCAGAACGCAGTTGGAAATCACCACGTTTTCGCAAGCCTGTTTGCGCTCTGTCCTGCGGTGGTCTGATTTGATAACGATAGCATCGTCAGCACCGTGGATGATACAGTTGGTCATTACCACATTGCGGCATCCGTCGATGGTGAAGCCGTCGCCGTTGCGGGTCCAGAGGTTCATATCGACGGTGATATCTTTGACTTTGACCTCGTTGCACATCGAAAGAACGCAAGTCCAGAAGGTGGGATCGACCAGACGGACACCATCGAAAACGATGCGGTCACTCTCGCATATCCAGATCATCTCACCCGGACGCCAGGGCATGGGAACGGTGATGCGGTCTTCGGGTTTTTCCACGGCGATGGGGCCGAAAGCATCACGGTTTCCGTTGATGGTTCCCTGACCGCGAATGACGACGTCGTGAACGTTGAGTCCGATAATGAGGTGAGCACCGCTGCTCCAGTCGATCGGACGGGTGAATTTCTTGTGGAAACGGCTCCAGTTTTTGAGCGGAGTATCCTGACGGTTTTTCGGAGAAAAATCGCTTTTGTTGTAGTGCTCTTTGTTGGGACTTCCGAGAATGGTAGCACCTGCGGCAAGGTCGATTCCGCCGTTTGAGCGCAGATAAATGGTTCCGGTAAGATAGGTTCCGGCGGGGAAGTGGACAATTCCGCCTGCATCAAGAGCTTTCTGGATAGCGGCGGTGTCAAGAGTTTTTCCGTCGCCCTTGGCGCCGAAGTCTCTCACGTTGCTCATGCCGACCGGAGCGGCTGAGAGTGCCATGCACGCAACGGCGCACAGCAGAGTCATGAAGATTTTTTTCATTGTTTTTTTCCTTTATATAATTAGTAAAGTGTTTTTACTGTTGTTCCGGAACTATCGCTCCGTGCTTGACCAGTTCCTGCCTGAGCAGATTTATGTCGAGCTCATCTGTTGAGACGTTGTGCCGCTTGCAGAGAGCTGAAATAGCACCTGCCGCCTGACCTGTCGCCATGCAGGTCGCCTGAATGCGGACTGCCGAGTTCGCCATGCGGTCGCTGGCAATGATCCTGCCTGCGGCAAGAAGAGCCTCGCTTCCCTGCGGAATGAGTGCTCCCATGGGAACTTGCGGAACGATGCCTTCACTCAAAAGTCTCTTGATGATGAACTCTTTGTCATCGTGTAAATCAACGGGATAAAAACCGTAACACACCGCATCGTCATAATGTTTTTCGGCAAGAAAATCCGCTTCGGTGATGGTGACTTTGCCTGAAATGGTGCGGCTCTCACGAACTCCGCACTCCATGCCGACGTAACGCATATAAAGTTTTTCAAATCCCGGCTGCTTTTTGAGGAACTTATAAACTCTCAGCAGAGCCTCTCTGCCGGCTATTTCCATTCCGGAGCGTCCTTCGGGCGTTGACCACTTATCCGCCGGAAAGTGGATGTGATTGGCGTTTTCACCGTATCTTTGCAGGAACAACCACGAAAATCCCTTTGACCAGCCCACGTCTTCGGGGATGATCTCACCCTTTTCCATAGCCTCATAAAAAGCAGCTCTCAGCGCATCCCAGTCGAGGGTCGAAGCATCGTATCCGGTGCACCGCACCGAACTTGTGCCCGGCTGGCACTCGCCCGGAGCTTCAACGGCAAAACCTGCCATCTTCACTGCGTTGGCATCTCCGCTGCAGTCGATGACGGTGTCGGCTGTTACTTCGTAGAGCCCATCTTTGCCGCAGAGAGTGATTTTCCAGAGGTTGTTTTCTCTCTTTAACCCGGCAAGCATGGTGTGGTAGTGGACTTTTACTCCTGCTTCCTTGAACTTTTGATCGCAGAGGCAGGAGAAAATGACCGGATTTACCGGAACCTGATAGTGCCAGAAGTAGTTCATGTCAAAGGCGGAAAAGTCGGGCATTGAGGTTCCGGCAAGCTCAACGCACTCTTTGACCAGCTCCCAGCCGATACCGGCAATGACCTGTTTTCCGCCCCATGCGTGAAATAGTCCGGGGCAGGCGACACCGCCTGTGGTGAGCGTACCTCCCGGGAGTGCGCTCTTTTCAACCAGCAGGCACTCTTCTCCGCTGCGGGCAGCCTGAATGGCGGCGCAACATCCGGCAACACCTGCTCCGATGATACAAACCGACATTTAAGTTACTTCCTTACAATTTCGCAAACCATCTGATCTGCAGTGTTGAGTGAAAGCTCGATTTTGCCATCTCTGACAGTATAGGGGATCTCACCTTTTCTCGAACCATCAAGGGCGAGAGAGTAAATTTTCCAGTCACCTTTTTTGAGATCGAGAGTGATTTTTGCGGTCGATTTTTTGACCAGGAACGGAGCTTTGCCCCATGAGTTCATAACACTCATCGAGTCATTGGCGTAGAAACGGTCGGTAGCCTGAACGTCGGTCAGGTGGAAAAGCACGATGCGTTTTGCAGTTGAAAGGCTGTCGGTGTCGTGCGGAATTATAGCAATGGTGCTCTCTTCATCAACACTGTTTACGCTCAGACGCTTTCCGGCGAGCTTGCCTTTGGCTTGCAGACTTATGACTTCTGCTCCATCGGTTTTGAGTCTGAAAGTGCCGTTTGCCGCATCGAAACGCAACTGCTGAGTGTAGAAGAATTTGCCGTTTCTGCCGATGGTTCCCTTGGGGAGCTTTCCGGTCTTGTTGATTTTGGAAATCGGGTTCTTTTTGAAAAATGCGTTGTCGAGTTTGAGGTCGTATTTTGCATTCTCTTTGCCGACGTGGCTGCCGAGTTTTGCGACAAAGCCGAGGCTGTCAGCCGCAGCACTCCATTTGATTTTATCAGTTCTTTTCAGCGGAACGAGGGCGATAGTCGTCTGAGCGGGTCTCACCTTTCCGTACAGGAAAATTTTTGCTCCGAGACGGTAGGCGAGAGATTTTCCGGGACTGCAGCTCAAGTCAAAGTTGTGTCCGGCAACCTGAGTATCGAACAGTCTTGTTCTGCTGTGGCTGTAAGCGAATTGGAAAATTCCATCCCAATCCTGAAACGCCGCATAAGAGGCGAACAATGCAGGACCGTGCAGACGGTGGATGTTCGGGTTGGCGTAGTCGTACTCAGTTACCGTGAACGGCACTCCCAGAATACGGGTCGGGAAGAGTTTTGAGGGAACGTTGGATATCTCTTTGAGCACATTGACGTTGTCGGGAGCGATAGGCAGACTCCACTGCTTTCTCACGAACTTGGGGTGATCCCAGTAGGCGTGATTATCGACGTAGTCGTAGTTGGCACGCTCCCACGCAGTGCTGTGCCAGTGCTGGAAGTTCTGGTCGGTGAGCGGAACTTTGCAGCCGAGCTCTTCGATGACAAATTTCTTCATCTCGTTGTAGCGTTTTATTGCAAGATAGCTGCAGAAATCATCCATGGTCGCCTTTTCGTTTCCTTTGATTTTGCGGAATTCGGCAAGACGCTCATTGTAGATTTTTGCGGATATTCTTGAGGCACTCCACCAGCACTGGGGATTGCCTTCATTGACCAGACTGAGATTGACCAGCACGGGATCGTTGATGAGAGCGGTTTTGGTGTATGGGTTGACGTGGGTAAAGAAGTTTCTTGCCGCATCTTTCCAGTTTTGGAACACATCATCATCCACCCAGAAGAGAGCTTTATACTCAGCGAGTCCTGAAATCGGACCATACTTCGGCAGCTCGAGTTTGGTGATCCCGCGGCGGGAAACGTAAACATCGGTGGTGATGTAGAGACCGTTCTTTTTGAGACAGTGGATAAGATAGTCGAACTTGTCAATCAGCGCAGGGTCGAGTTTTCTGGTATCCTTGCGGTCGCAGATTTCGTTGTCGTGGTGGTGTATTCTTATGCAGTTGAAGCCGAAAGCTGCGAGACGTTTCGCCAGAATTTCGCACTGCTCTTTTGAGTCGAGCACCTGACTGGTTCCGACGAGGTTGGTTCCGACAAACTTCACCGGAGTGTCAGGAGCTTTTTCAAAGTAGAATTTGTCACCTTTGATTTTGAGGAAACCGAGATTTCCTGCAGGAGCGGCAATTCTTCCTGAAAAATCGAGCGCACTGCCGGGAATGACATCAAGAGCGTTATCGAATTCTGCCCACTTTTTGTCGGCTTTCATTTTGAAAGGCGGGCGGTTGATATTGCCGAGACTTCTGTCATTTTCGGTAATGGTGATGGTCAGCTTCAGTTTTGCGGAGCTGAAATTTTTGTAGGGGATAGTGCCTATTCTCAAACCGTAGAATTTTGAGTTCCAATAGCGGTTATCCTGCAAATGCATGTGCGTTGGACCCGTCAATGTCGCCTTTCCGCTCATTGATGGGAACTCAAAAGTATTGAAGTTTTTGCTCCAGAGAGTGTACTTTTTGAATTGTTTTTCAAAGGTGTACTTTTTGCCGTTGATAGTGTAGTTGAGACCTCCGAAATCGGCGACGGTGAGCCGGGAAGTGGTGATTCCGAAGTAGTTGGGGTTGCATTTGCCCTCAAACTTGGCATCAATAGAGAAGATGTACTGGTTTTTGCTTTTGCCCGGAGTGATTTTCAAAGCAACTTTGCCCGGAGTTCCATCCGGAGGATTGATGTTGAAAACCATCTCGGTGGAAGAGTTTTTGCGCATCTTCCAAACCGGGTCGTCATGCTTGCTGCTGGCGAAGTGCTGTCTCCATTTCTGATCCATCCATGCAAGATAAAAGTACACTCCGTCGATGTCGATAAAGCCGTCGTCGGTGAATTTCACCTTGTTTGGAGATGCAAAAAGCCCCACTGCTGTCACAAACAGCAGAAAAACAAATATGATTTTTTTCATGTTAAAGCTCTGAAGAAACAGTTATTACATGCCGTAGCTGTTGGGAGTTGAGGGAATAAATCCCCAGTCAACGTTGCGGAAGTTGCGGCGCAGCTCACCCTCATCGGCGAGGCTGACGTGACCATCGAGGTATCCGACGTTGACGGCACGCTCACGGTGGATATCAAACGGAGTTCCGCCCCAGGTGTTGATGGTGTTCCAGAACTGTGCGCCGTTAACATATCTGTAACGGTTGCCTGCAGAGCTGTCTATTTTGATGGCATCGCCGATGATCAGGAATGTTGACGGCAGTTTTACCCGGTTGGTGTTCAACACGTTGTTGTTGTTATCCTTGCTGCCGGGAAGTGCAACCTGAGCCTCCTTGTTTCTTGTTCCTGAAGTCACACCTGCCTGATTGTGGCACTGGTAGTTGACAGCGTATGCGAACTCATCCATAGCGATATTTTCTCTCCAGTTGGCGACACCCTCATACTGTTTGACTCCGCGCCAGACCTTGTGGGGCTCCTGACCGTTTTTATCAGAAAACTTTCTCTTTTCGATGTAGCCGAGAGGATTGGTTTCGGGGCAGTGTGAAGCCTTGAAGTTGGTCTGGTATTTCAACACACGCAGCAGGAAGCTGTAACTTCCCATTCCGACCTGGGAAAACATCGACAGCGGAGTAATTCCGTCAAACTGATCTCCGTACTGCTGGTAACCGAGCATGACGGTTTTCATATTATTGGTACAGGTAGTAGTCTTTGCACGTTTTCTTGCCGATGAGAGAGCGGGCATGAGGATGCTCGCCAGAATGGCGATAATTGCAATCACCACCAGCAGTTCAATAAGCGTGAATTTGATGTTGTTTTTCATTTTTTACCTCCTGATTTGATTGATATATAAAAATCGTTCAATTAAAATCCGACCGAAGATTCGCTGACCCAACTGATATCTGCATTCATGAAGGTGGTGCGGAGCGTTCCCTCATCTGCCAGACTGACGTGACCGTCGAGCCAGCCGACGTTCATTGCCTGACTGCGGTGGATATCAAACGGAACAGCTCCCCATGTGTTGATGGTGTTGTAGAGGGCAGGGCCGTGAACGTATCTGAAACTCTCTTTGAGATAAACTCCATCTGCGAGGACAACAAATTCACCGGGTCTGCGCACTTTGCCTGTGTTGAGGCAGTTGTAATCAGTATTGTAGAGACTGTTGCTTCCGGCTTTGAGCGGAATTTGTGCTTCCTGATTTCTGACCTGTCCGGTTTTGGTTATATCCTGCACCTGAAAACACTTGTAGTTGTAAGCGTAGGCATAGTTATCCATGATGACCCGCTCTTTCCAGTCATCACCGTTATACTGCTTGACGTTGCGGTAGTTTGACCATGTGCCGTAGCTGGCAGCAGTTTTTTTCTGAGAATCCATGTAGCCTGACGGATTGGTTCCGGGGCAGAAGAAGAGTTTGTAATTGGTGAGATATTTGCCGTGACGGAGCAGGAAACTGTATCTCGGCAGACCGATTTCCTGCAGGGAGTGGAGAACACCTACTCCGCCGTTGTTGTCAGCATACTGCTGATAGGCGAGCATCATGCTTTTAAGATTGTTGGTGCAGGTGGTGGTCTGCGCACGTTTTTTCGCCGATGAGAGGGCTGGCATGAGGATGCCTGCCAGAATGGCGATGATCGCAATAACGACCAGAAGTTCAATTAATGTGAAGCTGTACAGCTTCCCCTGTCCATGGACAGGGGAAATGAGACTACTCATTGCAATATTCTTTTTTTGACACATTCTACTGTTCCTTTTGTTTTTTTTGTTTGTTGGCAATTATCGTAAATGTGCTCGCCATATATTATACAACATATTTTCAAAAAACACAATATGTAAAATCAGCAAAAAAGATGTGTATTTTGCGCATTTTGGCGTGAAAAACGGTGTTTTGCGCCCCGCTGGCTTGTATAAATCCCTGCTTGGATGTATTTTATAGATATTATGAATCAACAACAGATTTTCAACCGTATCTGCCGCCTTGCAGGAGAGGCGGCGGTGAGCTATAAGATGACTTCCGGAGGGGACCGTATTCTGGTCGGACTCTCCGGAGGCAAGGATAGCTTTGTGCTGATGCACGTCCTCGACCATCTGAAAAAAGCCGCTCCGGTCAACTTTGAATTCGTTGCGGCGACCTTTGACCCCGGTTTTGAAAATTTCGGCACCGGAAGGATTGCGGAGTATTGCCGTGAACACGGCTGGGAGCACCATGTCGTCAAACTTGATATGCCGTCGATAATCGAAGAGAAATCTTTCGGAGACTCCCCCTGCGTGCTCTGTTCCCGTCTGAGACGGGGCAAACTTTACGGACTCGCCTCAGAGCTCGGGTGCAACCGTCTTGCGCTGGGGCAGCACCTCGATGATATCGTGATATCCTTTTTAATGAGCGTCTGCCGGGGGCAGGGGATAACTACGATGGCTCCGGTGGTGAAACCGCAAAAGGAGGGGCACCCCGTGGTGATACGTCCGCTTGCCCTCGTTCCTGAGCAGCTGATAGCCGACTATGCGGCAACACTCGGCCTGCCGTCGGCAGGAGTATGCAAATATAAAGAGCAGCTGCTTTCAGGCGACAGGGCAGGTTTCAAGGAGTTTCTGGCAATACTCGAAAAAAGAATTCCTGATATCCGCTCAAACATCGCAAGAAGCCTCAAAAAGGTCGAAATCGACCACTTGTTATAGAAAATTACTCTTGAAAAATCACTCCGTGAGTGTATTGTATAAAACCGTAACAAATATATTCCGGAGTTCAGATATGAAAGTTCTTTTGGTCAACGGCAGTCCCCGCAACGAAAGCTGCGTGCATACTGCGTTAAGTGAAGTCGCATCAGCCCTCGAAAAAGAGGGTGTTTCAAGTGAGATTTTCTGGATAGGCAATCAGCCGGTTCAGGGTTGTACCGCCTGTTTCAAATGCCATGCCCACGGCTCTCCCGGATGCGTGTTCAAAGATAAACTCTACAATGACTTTGTGGAAAAAATCAAAGAGTGTGACGGAATAACCATCGGTTCACCCGTCTATTACGCCGGACCCGCCGGAAGTCTCTGCGCCATCCTCGACCGGGTATTCTTTTCCGCAGGTCCCTATCTGCGCCACAAGCCTGCCGCCTGCGTGGTCAACGCCCGCCGCGGAGGATGCAGTTCGGCTTTCGACCGTCTCAACAAGTATTTTACCCTCATGCAGATGCCGGTGGTGAGCAGTACCTACTGGAACGCCACTCACGGAATTTCTCCTGACGAGGTGAAGATGGATCTCGAGGGTATGCAGGTCATGCGCAATCTGGCGAAAGGCATGGCGCACATGCTCAAAAATATGCAGACGGCAAATATTCCGCTTCCTGAGCAGGAAAAGAAAATCAGTACCAATTTTATATCCTGAAAAGGAGTTGTACCGCCATGTTCCCGATATCGATCACGCTTGACGGATTGTGGGATTTCTTCTACACTCCGGTAAAGTTCGACCCCGAAAAAGATAAACTTCCGCCTCAGGAAAAGTTCACCGGAAAAATGGTCACTCCCGGCTACTGGGATGACCACCTCGAACTCTTTGATGAAGAGGACTTTTTCGGACTCACCGCCCGTTTCAATCCCGACTACCGCAAGCCGCATTTCCCCATGGGCAGAAGTCTCACTCCGCACGCCTCAAGCTGTTTCCTTATCGGTACGGGATTTTACCGCAAAGAGGTCGATCTCCGGGCAGTGAAAGAAAATCAGTTTGTGAGCGTGAATATCGGACCTGCGATGTGGGGATGTTCACTTTTTGTCAACGGTAAATGTGCAGGCAGTGTTTCAGGCTACTCCACGGCAAGCGATTTTGATATCTCTCATCTGGTTGAGTATGGTAAAATCAATACCCTCATCATCGCCGTTGACAATGTCCGCAACGATGGCGGAGCTTACTGCAACGTCGATGGCTCTCACGCCGGAATTCCATTCGGCACCCGTCCCGGTCAGCACCGTGGTCTCGCCGCTCAGGGGTATCAGTCGGAACGTGCCGGAATCGGCGGCGGAGTCACGCTCAAAGTGTGCCGGAATCAATCTGCATTGAAAGACCATTATCTAGCTTACTGCAACGGAAAAACCCGCTGGTACATAACCACTTCCAACGGTGTCGGCAAACAGCTCTTTTACAGTTTGGAGTACCAAAACAATGCAATCGTTCAGGGTACATTTGAATTGACCTCCGACAAGACCGTGTTTGAAACCGAAGCTCCCGCAACGCTCTGGAGTGACCGTGAGCCCGCTTTGTGCGATGTGAAAATTTCCATCTGTGACGGTGCAGACGTTTGCGATAAAATCCAATTCAAGTGGGGAGCGGTAAACGTCTCCTGCAAGGGAACAAAACTGCTGGTCAACGGTGTTGCGACCTATTTCCGGGGAGTCACGGAGCACTGTTATTTTGCCGAAACCACCAATCCGCACTTCGACAAAGAAAAGTATCTGCACGACCTCGGAGTGTTGAAAGCTGCCGGAGTGAATTTTATCCGCTGTCACACCTGGTGTCCTCCCGAACCATTTTACGATGCCTGCGATGAGCTGGGTATTTTCGTGCAGACTGAGTTCCCATCGGTTTACACTTTCGATGAGGTGAGGGCGATTTTACAGATGATACGCCGCCACACCTGTGCGGTCATCGTCTGCGAGGGCAACGAAAAGTATATCGACGATGCCGGAATAGAGCGTCTGCGTGAGGTTTGCCGTATCGCCAAAGAGATGATCCCCAATATCCTGTTCAACCCTCAGGAGGCGATAAGAGGCGTTGAATACGGTTTTACTCCTGACCAGAAAACCGAAAAGCACCCCTTTGAACATGACGCTCAGAGATTCAGTAAAATCGCAGAGTTTTCCGATATTTACGGTTCGCTCGGCGGAGGCTTTTTCAGTTACGGCAACGATGCTTTCCCGGGAGTTGAGGCGGTCGAAAAGATGCAATCACTTTATCAGAAACCATGTCTCAGTCATGAGATAGGTATCCTCGGCGGATATCTTGACTTCTCTCTCGAAGAGCGTTACCGCAACACATTTATCGGTACTGATATGTTTGAAGCGGCACGCCGCAATATGCAGAAGCACGGAGTCTGGCAGTTTGCAGAAAAATACTATACTTACAACACTCTTTTCATCACATCAATAAGAAAACAGCTGATGGAAAATATCCGCAGCTGCCCGTCGATTGCCGGATACGACTATCTCGGCGGAATAGATACCCACTGGCATCTCATCGGTTATCCGTGCGGTATTTTCAATGAGTTCTACGAGGAAAAGTATGGTGAAAGTATCGCCGATGTCGCAGTTTACAACGGTGAAAGTGTACTGCTTTCCGGCAGAGGCAAGTTCCGCAACGTGAGGGCAGGGGAGATTTTTGAAAATGATATCCTGCTCTCTTACTATGGCGGAGTATGTTCCGGCAGGAGTGAACTTCTCTGGCAGCTCGAAGCGGAAAACGCAACTCTTTCTGAGGGAATTGCAGTTTTTGATATTCCCGAAAACGGAACTGTCAGCAGGATAGCCACGGTTTCCGTTCAGCTGCCCAAGTACGGCAAAGCCGTGCAGATGACTTTGAAAGTCAGGTGCAATGTGAACGGTAAAAACATACACAACAGCTGGAAATTCTGGGCGTTCCCCGATACTGTGATTCCTCAAAATGAAATAGTCCGCTGTGTCGAAAAGCTCGACTCGGAGGATATCGCTTTCATGGAGCAGGGCGGCAGGGTGCTTCTGACTTCAAACTTCCCCTGCGAAACAATGCCTGAGCGTTTCGCTCCGCACACCTCGGGGCGTTCTATCGGACACTCAGGAGTGCTCATAAAAGAGCAGCACCCCGTCTGGCAGAGATTTCCTCACGAAGGGTTTGCCGATTGGCAGTTTTACCCGATGATGAGCAATTCAACGTCTCTGGTGTCGGTCGATGATACTCCGGAATATGCTCCTCTGATGGAGCTGATACCGAGCTTCAAACTCATCAAGCGCAAGTCGTTCCTGAGCGAGTACCGGGTCGGCAAAGGAGTGCTCATGCTTTGCGGACTTCGTCTCGATGCCGATGACCCCGGAGCAGTATATCTGAAACATATTTTGCTCGAATATCTGGCAGAAGCCGATTCAACTTCAGCTCCCGAATGGGAAACACAAGCTCTGAAAGAGTCTCTCGCCAAGCGTTACGGAAATATCTCCACCGGCAAAAAAATTGATGCCGGAGGTCGTCCTGTCGATTGAAATTTTCTGTTGTCAATGGTATATTTTATTGTTGACAAGATAATGAAATTGAGATGGTACTATGATTGGTTCACGTTACCGGAAAATTTTTTCCAACCGGTTTCTCTGCGCTGCAGTTGCGGTCACGGTCTGTTTTCTTTTGTTTTACCTCGCCGCCAATTTGCTTTATCCGTGGCGCGGAGATGATTTTGTGCGGTTATATCTGCTGCGCACAAAATCGGCTTTTGATTTGGTGAAAGATAGTTACTTGTACTGGACTTTGCGGCTGGGCAACGTGATTTGCGCTTTTTTCGGAGTCGTCAAAAGCAAAATCATCTTCGATATCGTCAACCCATTTATCCAGGTGGTGATCTTCTATCTGCTTGCAGGAACTGCACTCGGCAGATTTCCCGATATCCGTCAGAAGCGGGATGCCCTGCTGGTTATTTTTGCTTCGGGATTGTCGGTGTTTGTCTGCCGTCCGGCGGATACCGTTTACTGGGTTCCCGGAGCAACGCTTTATTCCTGGGCGGCAGTGGTCTATCTCGGGTTTTATTTGTATCTGCTGCGCTGTGAAGGTCAAAGCAAAAACTCTGTTCCCGCTCTGCTTGCGCTCGCAGTTTTCGGATTTTTTGCCGGTTACTGCAACGAAAATATCGCCCTTGCAGGATTGTTTTTTCTGGCGGTAAGAGCTGTTTTGAAACCCTCCAAAAAGGTTTTTGCCTCACTCGCAGGATATTTCGGGGGAGCGGTATTTTTGTTCACCACTCCCGGAGCACTGACCCGGGTCGCAAGTATGCAGAACGGAAGTACGAAACTGCCCATAAGCTCAATGTTCGGCAAACTTCCTGAAATAGCCGGATTTTACATCGGTTCATCGATCATACCGCTGGCAGTTCTCTTTATCCTCGCCGTTTTGTTCGGACGCAAATGCGGCAAAACTGTTCTTCTGCGTGCGGCAGCGGCGTTGGGATTGTCGATGTTTGCGGCACTGGTTTATGCCGGATGTCCGCTTCCGCCGATGAGGAGCTACTACGCCTGCAATCTGCTGGTCATGGTCAGCTGCTGTATTTTGTTCGACGGAGCCGTTTCAAATGAGAAAAACAAAATCATCATCTCGCTCGCCTCTCTTTTCTGCGGAGCTGTCATGCTCGCTTTTGCCGTGCCCGATTTTATCAATATCCATCGGGATGAGTGTCTGCGCAATCGATTGGTGGCAGAGCAGAGGGCAAAGAGTGTTGATGTGGTGACAGTTCCCGAGCACCGTACTTTGCGCCGCAGTTTCATGCAGTATATCTTCATCGAAGATATCTCGTCGGACCCTGAGTTCTGGCTGAATAAAAATGCGGCACTCTATTATCAGGTCAAAGCGATAAAATCGGTTCCGGGCAAGGAAAAGACTCCTCTTTTCAGAGAGCGTTTTATAAAATTTGTCAAAGGTGGAAAATTATGAATAACTATCTTGTTCTGTTGGCAATAATAACTTTTTCCATCGGCATATCGACGGTGATCGGAGCGGTTGCCGGTTTGCTGGTGCGCAATCTTCCTCACAAGTTCCACGATATCATGCTGGGCTCGGCAAGCGGAATAATGCTGGCGGCGGCAATTCTCGGCTTGATCAAGCCTGCGGCGGAAACTCCGGTCGGCGGAGCCCTTCTGATGACCGTTTGCGGCGTGTTTTGCGGAGCTTTTATTGTGAGTGTTCTCGACAGAATAACTCCGCACTTGCACCGTCTTGCCGGAATGGATCATGAAAAGCACTCCCGCAATACAGGAGTGACCAAAACTCTGCTTTTTATCGCCGCCATCGCACTGCACAAAATTCCCGAGGGTCTCGCCGCCGGAGTGAGTTTCGGTACGGGAACACTCAATGATATCCTGACCGTCGCCGGAAGTATCACTTTACAGAACATTCCCGAAGCCATGGTGATAATCGCCCCCCTGCTCACCATCGGAGTTACCATGAAACGCACCATCGCCATCTCTTCAGCTATCGGTGCAACAAGCATGTGTGCAACGCTCTGCGGTTACGCTCTCGTATCGATTTTTTCAGGAGCACTGCCGTTCATCCTCGCTCTCGCAGGAGGAACGATGCTCTATGTGGTGAGTGACGAGATGATTCCTGAAACCCACTCGCACGGCTTTGAAAAGGAATCGACTTTTGCGCTGATTGCCGGTTTCATGCTGATATTGGTATTGCAGCACATTTTACCCTGAGGCGGAACATGGCAAAGCCGGCGGCAAAAAACAACGTTTTGAGATTTCTTGAAAGCAGAGATATCCGATACACGCATTACCTCTACGATACCGATGACGGCAAAATCGATGCCGTGAGCGTAGCCGAAAAAATCGGCAGAGTTCAGGAAGAGGTGTTCAAAACACTCGTGACCCGCAGTGACGGTCCCCGCTACTATGTGTTCGTCGTACCGGGATGCTGTGAGCTCGATCTCAAAAAAGCGGCGAAAGCGGCGGGAGAAAAGAGCGTTGAGATGCTGCCGTCGAAGGAGCTTCTGCCGCTCACGGGATATATCCACGGCGGATGCAGTCCGATAGGAATGAAAAAACTTTTTCCGACCTTCGTCGATGAGACCGCCCAGCTTTACGACACCATCTGTGTGAGTGCAGGCAGAGTCGGAGAAAACTTATCAGTCAACCCGGATGAATTGCTGGCGGCGATTTCGGCAAACTACGCCGACCTTACCAGATAAAAGGAGCGTTCTTAAACCATGTCAATTATCGCATTTATACTTATCGTATCATCAGCTATACTGCACGCCACATGGAATTTGCTTGCCAAAAAATCCCATCCGTCCCTGCCGTTTTATGCGACAGCGAGCTTGACCGCCACCATCATCTGGGTGCACGCCCTTGTCTGGACTCCGGTAAAATACGCAGAGCTTCCGCCGACGTTCTGGCGGATGACTCTTCTTTCAGTATTTTTCGATACACTCTACGCTTTCGGCTTGGTCAGGTGCTACCGGACAATGGAAATGTCTCAGGCATACCCCATGATGCGCAGTATTCCGCTTCTGCTCACCGCCATCATAACTTCAATTTGCGGAATAGGCAAAGAGCTGACCGTTCCGGCGATCATCGGCATGGTGACGGTGTTTTGCGGATGCCTGCTCATTCCGCTGGGAAAATTTTCTGACTTCAAACTTTCCTGCTATCTCAACAGAAAGACGCTCTTTATTCTGCTTGTCGCCTGCGGAACGACCGGCTACACCATCTTCGACAGTCAGGCGCAGGCAGTGATGCGAGCCGCTCTGCCGGATGTTTCCAAACCTGTGCTTTCGATGACCTACTACCCGCTGCGCGGCTTGATGCTTGCAGCGGTATTGTGGAGCAGCATACTCTTTTCTTCCAAAGGGCGTCAGGAGCTTGCCGACCTGATAAAATCCCGCAACATCTATGTGGTGATCGCAGGACTCGCCGCAAGCGGAACCTACATCATGGTGCTGCTGGCGATGAACTACGTCACCAACGTATCCTACGTTCAGGTGTTCCGCCAGATCGGACTTGTTTTCGGAGTAGCCGCCGGAATAATCATCCTGAAAGAAAAGTGCAATCTCCCCAAGATAGCAGGAGTTGCACTTATCCTCGCAGGCCTCGTCCTGACCATTATCTGATTGCTGTTCCCCGTCAAAAGCCCATTCGGGGTCTTTCGGCAAAGATGTTGCGTTTTTTCTCGGCACATTCGCTCTCGAGGGCATCGAGTCGGACTGCGTTATCCTGACCGTTGTCAAGATAGTAGAGTTTCTGGCGCACGACTTTGAAATCTCCCGGAGCGAGCATGTCGATGGCGCAGAGCCTGCGCTCTTCACTCTCGGTGAGCGTGGTGTCGAAAATACGCTCGAAGAAGAGTTTTTTGCCGCGGTCATCCAGATAATCAAAGTTGATTTTGAACGTGAAACGGCGCAGCACGGCAGGGTCGAGATTCGAGCTGAAGTTGGTGGCTCCGATCATGATCCCGTTGAAGTTTTCCATCTGGAAAAGCAGTTCGTTCACCTGAGTCACCTCCCAGCTGTGTCCGGCACGGTTGCGGCTCTGCATGAGTCCGTCGAGCTCGTCGAGGAAGATGATGGAGTTTTCCTCAGAAGCGTTTTCAAAGGTGTTTCTGATGTTTTCCTCAGTTTCACCCACCCACTTTGAAAGAATGTCACTGCCCATCTTGACGGCGACTTTGGTATCAAGTACACTGCCGAGGTATTTGACAAATTCGCTCTTTCCGGTTCCCGGAGGACCCGAAAGCAGCAGGTTCATCTGCGGTGCATCTTTCTTTTTCCTGATACCCTCACGCTGGAAGTTCCTCACCGCCTCGACGATAGATTCAAGTTTCATATCGCCTCTGATGTTGAGTCCGTCGAGCGAGTAGTTCGAGACCGGCATGTATCTGCCGTGCTCCTCCTGCATCCGGAGCAGTTCGCAGTGTGAGCGCATGAGCATCTCAACATCCTCTTTCGACGTTTCGGCAGTGGAGTTGATACCTTTGATGTTTTTCAGCACCTGAGTGACGATTCCGGCACTCACCTGGTAACGGCTGGCGAAGCTGCGGACATCCTGCTCGGTGAAGAGTCCGGAAATGTTGAGCTTTTGGATGTTGTTGTTCCAGATGTTCATTCTCTGGCTGGTGTTGAGCGGCTTGAAGCAGACCGAGTAGTCGAAGTGGCGGCGGCTTGATTCATCCAGTTCATCAGCATCGCTGTTGGTGATCCAGATGATTGGCACGGTCGCATCGTCAAGAACGGCGTTGAGTCTGCCCTTGTCGCCCCTTGAGCTGTTGTCTCCGTAAACATTGAGCATGGAATCAGCCTCATCGACCAGAATGATGCTGTTTTCGTGGTCGATTTGATCCTGACAGATGGAAAGAGCTCCGAATCTGAACTCCGGAGTGCTGGCTACACAGTTTTCTCTGACTTTGACCTGCTGGGTGATGCAGTAAAGTCTTTTGTTCATGCCCGAAGCTATGGCGTGGGCAAAACTGCTCTTTCCGGTTCCCGGGGCGCCGTAAAAAAGAATATTGGCAGAACGCTTCCCTGCGGTAGCAGAGATGATTCTTTCAATCATTTTTCCGTGCTGCCGGATTTTCTCGGGAAAGTATTCGAGCGGCAGGGTTTCTCCGTCAAACTTTTTGTAGAATGAATCGCTCAGAAGACCGATGCTGCTTCCGAGCAGGAAGTTTTTGATATCCTCGGTCACCTCATCGTTGCCCTTGATGCATCCGTAACGGCGGAGTTTTGATTTGCTGCCGATCGCCTTTTCGACCATACCGATATCCAGATCGGTGTACTTGGCGATAAAGGTGGTTTGCTCGGTTTCGTTGTGTCCGGAGTCGTTGCGCAGGCGGTTTTTTTCGCTGATGTAGATCGCAAGCAGAATGGTGTATTCAGGTTCACTGAGCTCAAAAAGCTCTTTGCACTCCTGACATCTGGAATAAAAACCCTCTTGAGCGAATGCGTCTTCATCAAAAGTTGCAAGTCTTGCATTGATTTCCTCTGCAATGAGCTCTTTGAGTTTTTTGCGTGCCTTTTCATCAGCCCACACCTCACGGATGATCTCGGTAACGTGGTCGCCAAAATCCAGACGGTCACCCTTGCGGCTGCGCTGCTGGAGTCTTTTGAGCATTGTCGGCGAGAAATCATTTTTGATTCTTTCAACGATGTTGTCTGCCAGAAAAGTCTCGGTCAGAGTGTCGAAAGTATCATTGTCGTAGATGAACTTGTTGTGGTTGAGGATGAAGTTGAGATAGAACTTCAACGTCAGAAAGTTGAGGTAAGTTTCGGGTGCACGGTCAGAGTAGCGTTTCGTCATCTTTTTTTTCTCCTTCTTTCGGGCAGCCTGATGACAGCTGCATTTTACGGTTTTCTTTTCGCTGTATAATATAGAGCATTTGATAGACATATTATGTCACATCAATTCAGTTTTTGGTTAAAAAATCATATTTTCAGGGGTGAAAAAAGCCGCCCCCGGAATTTCTTCTGAGTGCGGCTTGGAAAATTTTTTCTGTCGGAAAAACTATTTTGATGACACCTGCTTTTTACATTCATTCAACAGTTTTTCAAATCTTCTGCCGTACTCAACATAACTTGCGTACTTCAATTCGTCCAGATTCTGCGTCTTATCCTGCTCGTGGAATACTCCTGCGACGTGCGGTTCGATGGAGAAACCGCCATTGTACCCGCGCTTGAGCAAGTCCAGTACGATAGCTCTTACGTCACCGGAGCCATCTCCGGCATAGCAGAAATCACACTTGGGACGGGTTCCGTCTGCCATGGGCAGGGCGGTTCCGTCTTTGATGTGAACGTAGCTGATAAACTCTTTTACATTGCTGTAAAACTCCCACGAAGACTGCAATGCGTAGGGAGCTGAACCTATTTTACGGTAGTTGAAAACCGGGTTGCCGGTGTCAAAAATGATGGTGAAGTTCGGACTTTTGACATTATCCAGCAGTTTCAAGGTGTGAAGATGCGACAATCCGCCGTAATTCATGCAGTTTTCGTGACCGTAAATGATTCCGTTGTCTTCGCAGATTTTGACCAGCTCATTGACCTTTTTGAAGATGATTTTTTCGAGCTCGGGATTATCGGGCTCTTCATCCTTTGCGAAGGCAAAACTCATGCCTCTGACCAGTTTTATTCCCAGTTTGTGCATGCGGGGAATGGCGGCAAGCAGTTCGTCTTTGCTTGATTGAAAATCCTCTTCACTGCGTGGAGCTTTGCTCCAGTTGGCGATGGCACTGCCGTAGCAGTTGATGGCAACGCCGCTTTCTGCAAGCTGCTGTTCGACTTGTTCAAACTCGCTGTCATCGAGCGTGGCAAGAGTTTTCCCGTTGATGTTGCGGGATTCGATATATTGCCAGCCGAGCTCTCTGGTGGCGGCTATCTGTTTGTCAAAATTTGCGCTGGCTTCATCAGCAAATCCGGTGAGAAACATGGTGAAAGATCCTTAATTAAAATGAGTTGCCGAAATCGTCGGTGTTGGCAAGTTTCTTTACATTTTTGGTGTAGCGGCTGGTGGCGATGAGCTTTTCGATTTCAACGGCAAACTCCTCGGCATCAATGGGAAGCTCCACGGTCTTGTCTTTGAGACCTGAAAGCAGCATGGCGTTGCCCAGTTCCAAACCTTTGATTCCCTCTTCGAGCGGAGAGATGAGCTCTTCACCGTTGAGGATGGCATTGGTGACGTTCTGGATGATATTGCGGTGCTGATACGGAGCATCTCCTGAAGTTCTGACATCGCAGAGCCAGGTGTCACTCTTTTTGAATCCCTGCTTGCAGGTTTTGATGTGTACGCTGGTCGGGATCTCATTGCGGATAAATTCGAGTTTTCCGTGCTCAAAAACGATGCGTCCGCGGTCGGCTGTGATTTCCAGACGGTTGGTTCCGGGCATTTCGCCGGTTGAGGCGATAAAGTTGCCCACTTTGCCGTCGGCGTATTCGAGATAGGCGTTGACCTCGTCCTCGACTTCGATATCGTGATACTTGCCGAACTTTGCGGTGGCACGGACTCTTTCGGGCATACCGAAGAACCACTGCATGAGATCGAGTTGATGCGGACACTGATTGAGCAGGACTCCTCCTCCTTCACCTCTCCAGCTGGCACGCCAGTCGCCTGAGTCGTAATAACTCTGGGTACGGAACCAGTCGGTGATGATCCAGTTCACCCGGGTGATCTTGCCGAGCTCGCCTGAGTCGATGAGGTGCTTTATTTTCATGTGAGCCGGAATGGTGCGCTGATTGAGCATGAGTGCACGGACGAGTTCCGGATGTTTTGCGCTCTCTTCGAGCAGTTCCAGAGCAAGTTTTTTGTGGACGGTTATCGGTTTTTCAACGATGACGTGTTTCCCGTGCCGCATCGCCGCAATGGCGATCGACGGATGGTCGTAGTGGGGCACAGCAACGATGACCGCATCGATATCCGCCTCGCTGAGGAATTTTTCCAAATCTGTATAGCAGTTGATTTTGGCTCTGGTTTCACTGTCAATGCGTGAAAATGCATCAGGATTGATATCGCAGACAGCAGTAAGTTCGGCATTGGTCATAGTTCCAATGCTTCTGACGTGTGAGCTGCCCATATTGCCGATGCCGACAATGCCGAATTTTACCTTTTCCATGATATTTATTCTCCTGAAACCAGAGGTGGTGAACGGTTGCGAAAAAAAAGAAAATCAGTTTCTCTTTATGTCGGTGACTAAGATACATGAAAAGTTTGATTTTTCAATGGCTGTATTTGAAAAAAATCGAAAAATTTTTTATTTCACTGCCGACCGTTGCATTCCCGAGTGTTGACAAACATATTTTAACGTGCTATTTTTATATTGTGTATATCTGTAATATCAATCAAAAACTGGAGTTTTTTTTATGAAAAAAATGGCATTTGTATTTGCGGTGCTCGGGAGTTTCCTCTGTTTCGCAGTTGAAGTGAAACTCAATGACGGCTATGTGGCGAAGCACAGCGGAAATTTTGCCGTAACTGCAACTGAAAACGGATTTACTGCCAAAGTTTTGAAAAGCGGTCCGGCGATGCTGGTCAGCCGTGACGTGAAGTTCCCTGCCGGGAGCCGTCTGCATTTTGCGGCGGATATCAAAAGCAATATGCCGGGAGCTGTCATGCTCAATATCAGCCAGCCTGATGCCTCCAAAAAAGCGAGTGTCCGTACCTACCAGTCACGCATAAATTTTGCTCCTGCCGACAAGCTGGTTGTCGAGTCTGACGTCAGAGCCGACTATAAGAGCAAGGTCATGGTCAGAATCGATGCGGCGGCAAAAAACGGAACTGTCACTGTGAGCAATATGCGTTGCTACAATCCATCGGGAAGCGGAAAAGTGACACTCGAAGTTGCTCCGTCATACGTTACGGCAGGCTACGAGTTGAGTGATTTGCTTGCAGGCAGGGCTGATGAGTTTTCTGCTGTTGCAAGTTTCCGTGAAAATGGAGGTGAATTTCAGAAGGCGTTTGCTCCTGATTATCCTCCGCTCGAGCACAAAGCTCGCGGAGTGCTGGTCAATCTCAAAGAGGATACCGAATACGAGCTCAAACTTGAAATCAGCGATGAAGGCAAAAAAAGTGTGCTGACCAAAAAATTCCGCACTCTCGGAAAAAAACTGCCGGTGGCAAAAACTGTCGTTGTGACTCAGGCTATGGTCAAAAAAGGTCTGGTCATCACCCAAAGCGGAACTCCTGATGGATATATCCGCTATACCTCAAAACCGGGTGTGGTGCTGAAAAGCAATGGGGCAGATGCGCTCAAGCTCAACAATGTCAAATACATCATCATCGACGGTTTGACCATCAGAGGCGGCAAAGAGAACGGTATCCGGGTCACCAACAGCTGCAACATCGTCATCCGCAACTGCGATATCGCCTCATTCGGCAGGCTCGGAACTCAGAATACCCGCCGCGGCGGAGAGTTTTACAGCCGGGGCCGTATGCTCAACAGCGATGCCGGTATCTGGCTGCGGAACGTGAAAAATATCCTCATCGAAAACAACTTTATCCACGATACCAACGGCATTGCCTCACCGTGGTTTTACAGCCATCCGGCAGGACCGAAAGCCATCAACGCCGGAATGGTCGAGAATGCCACTGTGCGTTACAATGACTTTATCGGCGGTGATATCCACCGCTGGAACGATGCTGTCGAGTGCATGGATAACAGCGGTGCCACCGGCGGATTTTACCGCAATGCCGAAATTTACGGAAATCTCTTTGCCCTCTCAAACGATGACGGAATCGAGCTCGAGGGCGGCGAAATCAACTGCCGTTTCTTCGGCAACCGTATCGAAAATACCCTCTGCGGAGTCTCTTCAGGCAGCTGTGCCCGCGGTCCGTCTTACATATATGGCAATCTCTTCTGGCGGGGAGGTGACGTGCACGGACTTGATTTCAACGCTTTCAAAAACGGTCACGGCATCTGGAACAGCGGTAAAGTTTTCTTCTTCAACAACACTGCGACCGGATACCGTTACGGAACCAATTCTGTGAGCGGCGATACTTACCGACCCCGCCTCGACAAGATGGTGAATTACAACAATATCTATGCGCTCAAAAACGAATTCGGCAGTCCGCGCGGACTCTATAAAATCGCCAACTGCGCCGCCGATCACAACCTGATTTTCAACCCCTCCGGACCCGATATCAAGATGTTGAGAACGGAATTTGACCGTGAGCACAACGGAGTCGGCGGCGACCCCAAATTCATCGATGCGAAAAATGGAAACTTTGCCCTCGCTTCCGACAGTCCGGCACGCAATGCAGGAAGAAAAATCGACAACTTCACGACTTCCGACAAAGTTGATATCGGAGCTGTGCAGGGCAACGCCCCCTGCCTGCTGCCCCTGAGAAAACTTCCCTTCGTCACCTCAACTGCCATTGTGAGATTTGCAGAGAACGAAAATGCAGTCAAGACCGTGGTGCTGAGTACCAAGTGCCCGAAAGCGAAAGTTAAATTTAATATCGCAAAGACCATTGAAGCTGACTGGCTCAAGGTGACTCCTGCGAGCGGAGTTATCACCAAAGATAAACCCGTGACCCTCAAAGTGAGCATCGACAAATCAAAATTCAAATATGCCAGAGTGAACAACACTGTTTTTCTGGTGAGGACTTGCAACGGTGTTTCCCGTCCGGTCTCAGTCGAAGCCGACAGCCGTACCGATGCCGCTCTGCTCAAAGCCAACCGCAGAAATGTTCTCTTTTCTGAGGTGAAAAACAGCAAAAAAATGAGCGAGTTCATCGTTGATGTTCCTGCCGACGGATACTATTTCGTCATGCTTTACGGTAAAGTTGCCAGAGGCAATGCGACCGTTATTTGCGATGGCAAAGAGCTTTACACCACAAAAATCGACCATCCGTATCAGCAGACCGTGACCGCTCTTGAAAAAGTTCCGTCATACTTCAATCTCTGCAACTGGGGCAGAAAGAATGCTCCTGTGAAGTTGAGTGCGGGCAAACACAAATTTACCATCAAATACAACATAAATTACGCTCCGGAACGTGCGGCGTTGATACAGAACGCCAATGAGTTGATGCATTCCGCCTGCGTGAAATAATTTTACGGAACAAATTTTTATGGATATCACAGCGATTTTTTCAGATGCAGCGGCGCAGGAAGCCAATGACCTTTTCATTACTTGCGGCAAGACTCCGTCGATAAGAAAAAACGGAACGGTCATCAAACTGGAAAATACCGCTGTGCCATCCAAAGCTGAAATCGACGATTTCCGCAACGGTTTGCTCGATGAGCACCGCCGCCGGAACTATCTTGAAAACAACGGAGCAGACAGCAGTTTTGAGTGTTCCGGAAACCGTTTCAGAATAAACTTCTATGAGACCTTTTACGGTCCTGCGCTGGTGGCACGTCCGATAAAGCAGGGTAAGGATTGCACATTTGAAAAATACAATATTCCAGACAAGGTGTTTGTCAAACTTGCACAGCTTCAACGGGGACTTGTGATTTTTTCCGGCTCGACCGGATGCGGAAAATCCACCACGATGAGTTGTCTTATAAATTACATAAACAGCACCCGCAACTGCCACATACTGATGCTCGAAGACCCGGTGGAATTTATCCACGAAGACCGGATGTCGCTGATATCCCAGCGTGAAATCAGCAGTATTTCAGGAGGTACTCAGGCTGCGTTGCGTGATGCCATGCGTGAAAATCCCGATATCATCGTGGTCGGTGAGATGCGTGATACCGATACCATAATTTCTGCCATCACCGCCGCTCTGACCGGACACCTGGTCATTGCCACCATGCACACTCAGGATACCGCTACCACGGTCGAGCGCATCATCACCATGTTTCCCGAACAGCGGCGTGACCAGATTGCCAGCAGCATATCGCTTGCACTTGAAGCGGTTATCTGTCAGCGTCTTCTGCCAAGCGGAAATGAGGTTCGTCCGGCATTCGAGGTTCTGCTGGGAACAGATATCGTCCGCAAATACATCAGCTATCAGGATTTTTCTGAACTGGAACGCTGTCTGCGAGCCTACGCCCATCTCGGAATGTGCTCTTTCAATGACTCCATGTACGACCTTTACCGCCGCGGATTGATAACGTTTGAGTGCGCCGAAGAGTTTTCAGACAATAAAGATGAGCTGCGTCTTATGCGCAGCGGCATAAAAAGCGGAACCAACGGATACATTGCCACTGTTTACAGTACATCGGCGATACACTCAGGCGAGATAGATATGTCCGACCTCTTCAAAGCGACGGTGAGGGCAGAAGCAAGTGATTTGCTGTTGACTGCCGGAGTCCCTCCGCAGGTCAGAATAGCCGGCTCTTTTGTTCCGCTCGAGCTGCCCGACCTTGACGGTAATGACACCCAGCACCTTATCCACAGTTTGCTCAGCCGCCGCCAGCGGGTGCGGCTCGAAGAGGAAAAGAGTCTGGATTTTGCCATGTCGGTAAAGATACCCGATGCCAACGGACGCAACGGAAACCGCCGTTTCCGTATCAACGCATTTTATCAGAAAGGTCAGATGGCACTGGTGGCACGTCTGCTGGCTGAAAATATACCGACTCCGCAGGAGCTCGGTTTGCCTCCGGTACTGCGCCAGCTGATGCTCAAAAAACAGGGCTTCATGCTCATTACCGGACCCACCGGAAGCGGAAAATCAACCACTCTTGCCAGTCTCATCGACTACGTCAATGATTTTTCCCACCGCCACATCATCACCATCGAGGACCCCATCGAGTATGTGCACGTCAACAAAAAGTGTATCATCGAACAGCGGG
Organism: Lentisphaeria bacterium; assembly: GCA_017508385.1. Taxonomy (GTDB): domain Bacteria; phylum Verrucomicrobiota; class Lentisphaeria; order Victivallales; family Victivallaceae; genus UBA1784. The sequence continues at coordinate 34,309 of JAFVZB010000025.1, forward strand.
AAATCGGTAACGATACTCTCGATTTCAGCGGAGGCTTGCGTGCCGCCATGCGTCAGGCTCCTGATATCATCATGGTGGGTGAAATGCGTGACAAAGAGACCATTGCCGCCGCTCTCACTGCCGCCGAGACCGGACATCTGGTATTGGGCACGCTCCACTCAAACAACGCCATGCAGACCATCGAGCGCATCATCGACAGTTTCCCCGAGGGGCAGCAGAATCAGGTTCGCCAGCAGTTTGCCGCCACCGTGCTTGCGGTCGTGTCACAGCGTCTTATTCCGAGACTCGATATTCCGGATGCCAGAATCGCGGCTTTTGAGGTGATGACGGGAACTTATGCCGTCCGGGCACTCATCCGCGACAAGAAGACCCATCAGCTTATTTCCACCATGGAAAGCAGTCAGCGTGACGGTATGATGACTATGCAGCGCAGTCTTGAAAATCTGGTCGATCAGGGAATAATAGACGAGCGTGATGCAGAAATTTTCGACAGTGGAACATAAATAAGTGGAAATTTTTTGAAAGAACGTATATATTCTATCTATTGTATGTTTTAACTTAATCAAACAGGAGTTATTATGCGCCAGAGAATGCTTCTTCTGCTTGCCGTTATCTTCGGCTTGCTTGCCTTTGTTCTTACCTACCGTCAAATCGAATCCGAAAAACGCCGCATTTCCGGCAGTGCCAAAGTCGTTGACCTCATCCAGGTCAAGCGTGATATGGTCGAGGGAGAAACCATTACAGAAAATGACGTGCAGAAACTCCGCACCAGCCGTCAGGAGGATGCGCTTGCCGACAGCCGTGAAATTCCGTGGCGTGCACTCTATCAGGTGGTCAACCACACCCTTGACAACTCGATCGTCAAAGGTCAGGTTTTGCAGTACACTGACTTGAAGTCAGGAATGCGCCGCAACGGTTTCAGTGCCGTGGTGCAGAACAACTGGCGTGCCGTGTCGATTCCGGTGGATACGGTCTCTTCGGTCAACAACCTTGTTCAGCCCAACGATAACGTCGATGTCATCGGAACTTTCCGTTTCCCCGATGTTCGGGGAGACAGTATGAAAGATACCGTCACCAAAACCATTTTGCAGAACGTCAAAGTCCTTGCCGTCGGCAAGGTGTGGCGTGCCGGGGAGGGCGAGGGCGGCGGACGCACCTATTCCACGGTGACTTTGCAGCTGATGCCCGATGAGGTAGAGATGGTCACGTTTGCCAGTCAGAAGGGTAAAATAACCCTCTCACTGCGCAATTTCAATGATACCAAAATATCCCGTGATATCGAGAAACGCTCTGTTGATTTCCAGCAGCTCGAGCGTGAGATACCGGGGTACAATCAGCGGCGTGAGATGCGCCGCAACCGTGGAGTAAGGTGATCATGCCGCGTCTTGAAATATATCAGGCAGGATGTGCTCCGGTAAAAACTGAAATTCCCGAAGGAGCATACCTTGCCGGAGCAGGTGATGATTGCCATATCAGGTTGTCACGTCCTGATGTTTCCCGTCACCACGCCCAGATAGTTGTATCTTCAAGTCACATTACCGTGATCGATCTCGGCAGCAGTAACGGAACTGTTATCGGCAACTCCCGTGAGCCGATATTTTCCCAGCAGCCGGTGAAGGTCGAGCCGGGTGCCGAAATCAAGCTCGGACGCAGTACCACGCTCAAAGTGTTTCTCGACAGAAAGATTGCATCCGAACCTGCTCCGCCTGCTCAGACCGAAGCAAAAAAGGTCTCTTCCACGGTCGCAGAGCCGAAGAAAGAAAATACCGGAGTTGATATTGCCATGCCGGAAAAGGGAGAGGTTCCCAGACTTGATATATCAGGCATCCCTGCCGCACTGCGTCCGGTGGCTCAGGAAATAAAAAAGCAGGCGCACCGTGAACTTCTGGTCAGACTCAACCTCAAAAAGATGGCTCTTTCCGGAGTCTCAGAATCTGAACTCAATCAGCGTGCCGCCTCAATGGTCAAAGAGATACTCGGTCAGCTCACCGTGAAACTTCCGTCAGGATTGCGGCTCGATATCCTCGAAAAAGAGCTGATTCAGGAGGCTATCGGACTCGGTCCGCTCGAAGATCTTATTGCCCGTGATGATATCAGCGAAATCATGGTGAACGGCCCTGATCAGGTGTTCGTGGAAAAGGGCGGAGTGCTCTACCGTACCGACACTGCGTTTGCCGATGATGCGCAGGTTCTGTCGGCGATCGAGCGTATCGTTTCTCCGCTCGGCAGACGAATAGATGAGAGCAGTCCGATGGTCGATGCCCGTCTGGCTGACGGAAGCCGTGTCAATGCGATCATTCCTCCGCTGGCTCTCGGCGGACCATCTGTTACCATCCGTAAGTTTTCCAAAAAACCGCTTCAGGCATCTGACCTGGTGCGCTTCGGTTCGATATCACCTCAGATGGTGAAGTTTCTTGCGGTGTGCGTTGCGGTGAGAAAAAACATTCTGATTTCCGGAGGTACCGGTTCAGGAAAGACCACTTTGCTCAATGTGCTGAGCAGTTTTCTGCCCAACCGTGAGCGCATCGTTACCATCGAGGATGCCGCCGAGCTCCAGCTGCATCAGGAGCATCTGGTGCGCCTTGAATCCAGACCTCCCAACATCGAGGGCAGGGGAGAGATCACCATCCGTGACCTTGTGCGCAACAGTTTGCGTATGCGCCCGGACCGCATCGTGGTCGGTGAGTGCCGCGGCGGAGAGGCTCTTGATATGCTTCAGGCGATGAATACCGGTCACGACGGAAGTCTGACCACCATCCACGCCAACAGCCCGCGCGATGCGCTTTCCCGTCTGGAAACTCTGGTGCTGATGTCGGGATTCGATTTGCCGCTGAGAGCCATCCGTGAACAGATCGCCTCAGCCATCAATATCGTCGTGCAGATAACCCGTGAGCGTGACGGAAGCCGCAAGGTGGTCAACATCAGTGAGATAATCAAGATGGAAGGCGACGTTATCACCATGCAGGATATCTTTACATTCCGCCAGACCGGCTGGGATGACGAAGGGCATATTTGCGGAGTTTACGAGCCTACTGGAAGTATTCCGAGCTTCATGGAAGATATCAAACGTGCTCAACTTGACTGCGATATTTCGCTCTTTGCCAAGCGTTGAGACGGATTTGTTCCGATTTATGAGGGGTTGTTGCTGAAACAATCCCTTTTTTTGTTGCGGAATTCCTTGTAAAAATGGCAAATGCGGTGTATTTTATACAGATAGTTGAATTCACGGTCTTTTACTTTGTAAAAGGAGGTATAATATGGCTAAAAAACATCGTATAGAGATTTCTTTCGACGAGTGCAAGGGCTGCGGACGCTGCCTGCTCGCCTGTCCCAAGAAACTTCTTGCCATGGGTAAAGAGATCAATAAGCAGGGTTATACGGCTGTCGAGGTCGCAGAACCCACCAACTGCATCGGCTGCGGAGCCTGTTTCTATCAGTGTCCCGAACCCGGTGCCATCACCATTTATGAAATCGTGGAGGATTGACGACTATGAAATACAACAAACGTCTGCTCCTCAAGGGAAATGAGGCGGCTGTTTACGGTGCTCTGATCGCCGGATGCGACTGCTACTTCGGTTATCCCATCACTCCCGCCAGCGAGGTCGCACAGACTGCGGCACAGCTTTTTCCGCAGTTGAACCGCACCTTTTTGCAGGCGGAGTCCGAAATCGGAGCCATCAACATGGTCATCGGCGGTGCCGCCGCCGGTAAACGGGTCATGACCGGTTCATCCGGCCTCGGAATCAGTCTCAAGCAGGAGGGCATGAGCTATCTTGCCGCCTACGAGATGCCCGCTCTTATCATCGACGTGACCCGCGGAGGTCCGGGACTCGGCAACATCGGTCCTGAACAGGCTGATTATTTCCAGCTGGTCAAAGGCGGCGGTCACGGCAGCTATCACTGTCTGGTGTTCACCCCCAACTCCGCTCAGGAAATGTGCGATATGTCCATCAAGGCATTTGAGCTTGCCGAAAAGTACCGTATGCCTGCCTATGTCATGGCTGACGGCGTCATCGGTCAGATGATGGAAAGCGTTCTGCTGCCCGAGCCCAAAGAGTTCGACTATGACCCCGAGTGGAAGATGGGCCGCTACGTCAACGGCGAAGCCCAGGTCATCACCAGTATCTACATGGAGTACAACGACCTTGAGGCGTTGAACAACCGTCTTCAGGCAAAATACCGTGAGATCGAGAAAAACGAGCAGTCCTACGAGGAGTACATGGCTGACGATGCCGAGGTACTCATCGTTGCTTACGGAATTTGCAGCCGTATCGCCCGCGGAGTGGTCGATACCATGCGTGCCGACGGAGTGAAAGTCGGTCTGGTGCGTCCGAAGATGGTCTATCCGTTCCCGGTCGATCCGTTGAAGAAACACGTTGAGAATGGAACCGTTAAAGCGGTTATGAGTCTTGAAATGAGTGCAGGTCAGATGATCGAGGATGTCCGTCTTGCAGTCGAGTGCAAAGTGCCCGTCTATCTCCAGAACCGCATGGGAGGAAACATTCCTTCCGGAGCGGAAGTCGTTGAGGGCGTCAGGACAATTCTGAAGGAGATTGCAAAATGAGCATGGAAAAAGTAAAATTCGGCAGATCAAAAGTCTTCTTCGATCCGTTTAACCGCCGTCCCGGTCCGATCAAGAAAAATATGCACTACTGCCCCGGCTGCGGTCACGGTATTCTGCACAAGCTCATTGCTGAGGCAATCGAGCATTACGGAATCCAGCAGGATGTTGCGTTCATCGCTCCCGTCGGCTGCGCCGTGTTCGCCTACTACTATTTCAATACCGGAGCTATTTCAGTTCCCCACGGACGTGCGCCTGCCGTCGGTACCGGTGTCGGACGTGCCAATCCCGAAAAATTCGTCATCAGCTATCAGGGCGACGGCGACCTTGCCGCTATCGGATTCAATGAGTTCATTCAGGCTGCCAACCGCGGAGAGAAGATGACCATTTTCTTCGTCAACAATACCAACTACGGTATGACCGGCGGTCAGATGGCTCCGACCACTCTGCCCGGTCAGAAGACGACCACCACTCCGTTCGGAAGAAATCCGCTTACCGAGGGATATCCCATCAACGTGAGCAGTCTCATCAACACTCTGACTTCTCCCGTTTACATCGAGCGTGTCGCTCTCACCAGCACCGCACGCATCGCCGCTGCCAAGAAGGCGGTTTACAAGGGAATCGAGAACCTGCGTGACCGCAAGGGATTCAGCTTTATTGAAGTCCTTGCTCCGTGCCCGATCAACCTGCGCATGACCACCGAGCAGCTCAACGACTTTATCGAGAACAAGATGACTGAGTTCTTCCCCATCGGATGTGTCCGCGACCGTTCAGCGGAAACAGCTGTGGGCGAGCTGCCTCCGGCAACCATCCATGAGCCGGCTGAAGTTATGGCAAAGCTCTTCCCGCTCCGGCAGGAAGGCGGAGTCGCCGATGATTTCCGCAACGACAGCGAGATATTCAACCGTGAGCTGCGCATCCGCATGAGCGGTTTCGGAGGTCAGGGAATCCTGAGTCTCGGTCACAACTTTGCCAATATGGCACGGCTGCGCAACTTCAACGTCAGCTGGATGCCCTCATACGGTCCCGAGCAGCGCGGAGGTGCGGCAAGCTGCGCCGTTATCCTCAGCCGCGGAGTTATTTCCAACCCGATGGTCGATAATAACTGTGATTTGCTCATCGCTCTTACTCAGATGGCTCTCGATAAGTTCGGACATCAGCTTTCCGACAACGGAATTTTGATTTACGACCGTTCAGCTATGAGCAAGCCCGAGGTCAAAGGCAATCAGAAGGTCTTCGGACTCGACGCTCTTGCCATTGCCAACAGCGTGGGCAATCCCAAGTGCGCCAACTCAGTTATTCTGGGTGCGCTCGCTGTGATACTCAAAAAATACGCTCCGCTCACTGAGGGAGATGCAGCCGATTACGACAAGGTCTATCGTGAGGCATTGACCGAGAGTTTCGGTTCAAAACCGAAAGTGCTCGAGCAGAACTTCGCCGCTTTCGAGGCGGGCAAAGCTGCCATGGCAGCCGAGCTCTGACCTGAGCGGAAAGAAAAATAACTGATTGAAGGGGAAATCTTTGTTTGTGCAGGATTTCCCCTCAATCATATACCGGAAAACAACTTTTTTGAACAGAAAGTAACGCTATGTCAAGACACACTTTTTTTACCGATGCCGAACTTTTATCCGGCAGAAGCGTCGAGCTTTCAAAAGAGCAGAAGCACCATCTCTTCAAGGTGTTCCGTGCGGTATGCGGTGATGAAGTTGAGTTGCTCGACGGCAGAGGCACGATAGCCCGGGGATGTGTCGAGGCTGACAAGAGTGTTTTGATAACTCAGGTCGAGCAGGTGGAAAAATCAGGAGCGGAACTGCATCTTGTTTTTGCTCTGCCACGGAAAAATCAGCTCGATCTTCTGTTGAAACAGGCAGGAGAACTTGGAGTGGCTGAACTCCATCCGGTGCGTTTCGAGCGCAGTGTGTCTCAGGCTGATTGCAAAGAGCGTTGGACTACTTTGCTTGAAGAGGCTTGCAAACAGTCAAAAAATCCGTTTCTTCCGGTGATAAATCCGGTGAGCGGACTTGCTGAAAAACTTGATGAGTTGAAGAATCGGGAAATTCCGGTGGTGTTTGGAGCCATTCGCTCGGCGACGGGTAATTTACAGCGCAGCAGCCGTGCCGCATGGGTGGTCGGACCCGAGGGCGGATTTACTGACGAAGAGGAAGAGCTTATGAGGGAAAAAGGAGCTCTTCCGCTCAATCTCGGTCCGTGGGTGCTCAGATTGGAAACCGCCGCCTGCGCCGGTATCGCCGTGTTGAGGCAACTGCTCGCCATACTTCTGCTGGCAGTGGTGTTGACCGGATGCGGACGCAATGGAGCAAATGATCCCTTTTTCAAAAAGGCAGAGCGTGCCCGCAACAGCGGCGACTATAAGTCGGCGATGAATTTTTATCGCAGGGCGTTGTACCGTAATCCACACAACGCTGATATCCACCTGAAAATCGCAAATCTCTGCGATGAGTCGCTCAACGATCATATTGCGGCAATCTACTATTACAACGAGTATCTGAAACTGGTTCCGCCGGAAAGTGCGGATGCTCAAACTGTTGTTAAATTGCGTGATCTGGTGGAAAAAAGATTGTTCCGTCAGGCGGGTAACAAATTTGCTCCGACAGCTGAACTCGAAAAGCTGCGCAAGGATAACGCCTATCTGCTTGATCTCAACCGCCGTCTGGCAAAGATCATTCGTGAACAGCAGCGCATCAAGGCAAAAAAAACGCCGCAGAAAAAATCTGCGGCAGGTAAAAAACGGTAAGTTTTATTCGGCGGAATTGCCATTGAGTTCTGCTATCTCTTTCTCGATTTGAGCGATTTTTGACTCTATCTCGTTTCTCTTCTGCTCGACAGCTTCTGCGTTGCGGCGGTTGTTGCTTTCGACTCTGCGGTTGTGGACTGCGGCATTTCTGAGCACTCCCTCGAGATAGTGTATCTCTTTTCTCAGAGCAGTTACCTCACGGCGATACTGCATTTGATTGCCGAGGATGGCTCTGCTGTTTCGATGAGTGTTTCTGTATGTGTTTGCCGTTTCGCTATCCCACACGACTTTGTGAGTGCGGCAGAGATAGCGCACCGGAGTGATATGGTCGTCACGGTAGCGGTTGGGGAATTTCCAGCTTTTGTGGTGGTGCAAATGGCGGGTGCAGTAGTCAGTGCCGACCATGTCGTAGTGTTCGCAGAAATACATTCCTCCGGAAACTGTGGCACGGCAGGTTCTGGTCATTTTGCGCTCAAAACGGACATCGGTTCCGTTGATGCACATATCGAAGCAGGCGAATTTGTTATTTCCGATAAGCTCATTTATTTTTCTCAGCCAGCCTTCACGCTCTCTGATTTTACTTTTAGCGGCATTTATTTTTGCGCTGACAGCCGCAACGTCGATCAACTTACCGTTGCGGGAACTTCTGACGTTACTGAGTTCACGCTTTGCGTCTTCGAGTTCCTTTTGTTTCAGTGCAAGTTTTTCGGCACGCTCTTTGGCATCTGCCTCTTTGCGGGCTCTCTCTTCGGCAAGACGTCTGTTGCGCTCATCATCCTCCTGCTTTTTCAGCAGCTCGGAAAGTTTCATGGATTCCAGCTGAAGTTTCTGTTGCAGAACGGTTATGCTTTTTCTCAGTTCCTCGGATTGTTCACGCTCTTTTTCAAATTTGATTTTCAGAGCATCGTAACGCTTTTCGCTGTACTTGTGGAAGCCGAAAAAGCCGCAAGCTCCGGCAATTATGACCAATGCTAAAATAATTCTCATCGCAGTTCCCTTATCTGAGATTTTTTTGAAGACAATATATTATTAATATAGCACAAATATCGGTATTGTCAATGAATTATGATCGTTTGACATTACTGTTTTGACATCACCGGGAACGTTGCCGCTCCGTGATTTCCGGTGGGGATATCGACAGGAGCTGCCTTATCGACCAATCCTGCGCGGCGGCTGAACGGCCAGAACACGAGGAAGGCTCTGCCCATGATATTGCGGCGGGGAACCGGACCGAAAAAGCGGCTGTCTTTGCTGAATTGTGAGTTGTCTCCGAGCATGAAATAGTGGTCTGCCGGAACGGTGTATTCACCACCTGCGGCAAATGCTCCTGCTCCCATTTCTGAGATGTGTCCGTGATATCCGCCCTTGCCGGAGTAAACTTTTTGGAACGGCTCCGAAATATCCTGGATTTTTTGAAAACTCTTTTCGTTTGCCGGTTTCACCCAGAGCTGATTCTCAACGATTTTGATGGTGTCTCCCGGCAGGGCGGCGAGACGCTTGATGTAGAAAAATCCGCCGTTGATGACCGGTTCGTTGTTTTCATCGTAGAGGTTTTCGGTGGTGAAAACTATGACATCTCCACGCTTGAGGGCAGTAAGATAAATGCTGAACCGCTCCACAAAAAGGTGGTCTCCGAGCGAGATGTATCCATCGGCGATGACCTCGTTTTTCCGGTAAATACGGTACGGGTCGAGCTTGGCAAAGTCAATGACTTTCGCCGGGTCGCCGGCTGCGGAGTGCGGTTTGCCGCCGATAGAAAAAATGGTCTCTCCGAAAAATCCGGAAGCGTCGTGGGCAAGCGAGTCACGGTCGAGCATTCCATCGGCTTTGACGGTGCACTTTGTCTCTTTTGCAGCATACAACAGGGCGTTGACCAGCTTGTTTTTGCCTAAAAGCGGACTGCCTTCGTGCTCTTTATCTATGTGGTGTATTCCGTAGAGGGTCGGCTGCATCGAGCTTGTTGGTATGCGGAACGGTTGAAAATAGAGTGCCCGCAAACCGAAAGCCACAGCTCCGACCACCAGAAACAGGTCGAGCCAGTCGCCGACCATGTTCCTCTTGCCGAGTTTTGCGGCGGCTTTTTCAGCCTCTTTTTCCGGAGCTTTTCCGGCAGGAGCAGTTTTCAATGCTGCAATGACCCGGTCGAACTCCGCCTTTTCCGCATCGGTGAGGATATCGTCGTTGCTGTGGCGTTGACCGGCAAGCTCGTTGAGCAGCTTGCGTCTTCGGTTTTGAGCTGTGAACGGAATGTATTGCAGAATATTCATTTTTTACTCAGTGTCCGATGCCGGGAACGGGAAGCGGCAGACGTTTCCACGCCCGGTGGGGAACTGCCAAACCCTGCTCTTTCCAGTGGTTTTCAAAGTCACTGCTGACACCATCGAGATCGGCTATCGCCTCGTTGCACGGAGTGAATAATCCGGAGGCTTCAAGCACTCTGCCGACGGCGTTGCAGTAGTTGACATCATCGCTGGAAAAATGGAAAATACCATCTTCCTTGAGCACCCGGTGTATCTGGGTGGTGAAGTCACTGGCGAGCAGACGGTGTCCGCGGTGGCGGTCTTTAGGCCACGGGTCGGGGCAGAGCAGATGGATGCGGTCAAGTGAGTTGTCAGGCAGCAGTCTGGAAAGCAGATAGCGTGCCTCGACCTGCATCGCCTGCACGTTGGAACATCCGGCGTTTTCAGCTCTGCGGACAACCTTTCTCAACCTGCCCATGAGCATATCGGCGGCGTATATCTGACGCTCAGGATAGCGTGAGGCGAGGGCGATGGTAAAACTGCCTGCTCCGCAGCCGAGGTCAAGTTCGACGTGCTCTTTGGTGCTCTCGAGAATGCCGTAAAAGGTTCTCAATCTGGCAATCTTCTCATCTTCAACGTGTATGCGGGGAGGGTTGGGAGTCATTATACGCTTTCCCGTTTTTCTGCCCACTCACAAATCGCTTTGCGGGTGTTTTCAAAGTTTTCTTTATTCATCGCCTCGGCGAATTTGACGAAGTAGGCGACGATGGCATCACGGAATATTCCGAGGTTTTCGATGCGCTCGGCAAAAATTTCAAAGTCATTCATCTGCTCGCCCTCGGGGAGTTTGAATGAGCTGAAACTGAACTTGTCGGCATCGAAAGTGCCGCTCCACACCTGATTGAGGCGGGTGAGGGAGAATTTGGCTTTTTTCAGCTTTTTGCCGACTGAGAGCGCAGCTTTGGCTTCGGCACTGCGCAGCGGAGACTCGCCTTTGCGGACAACTGTTTCACCCGCTCCGCGGTCTTCTCCGTCACCCTCGAAGCAGAGCGGACCCTCGATGAGCACGTCGAAACTGCCGTACTCAGGATGTTCGAGTTCGCCGACACTCTCGCTGTAATACCAGAGATAGAGCAGGAAATCTCTGCCGAGATGAGCTTCGGTGTAAGAGACTCCCTTTTCGAGGCTCAGAATGGGAACATCAACGGCAAGACGGTTGAGTTCCTTTTCGAGAATGTACTCCGGAGTAAGCTGAAGCGGCTCTATTCCGGTGGTCTGCATGAAGTTATCCACGAAGAGGTCGATTTGAGCCTGACTTGTGGCGGCAACATACATCAGCTTACGGTTGGGCTCGATGACGAAAGTTATTCCTGAGAGGCTCGGAGGCATCTTCTGGATGTGCTTTTCGACCGTTTCCTCTTTGATTTGGCGTTTGAGTTTGCCGGAAACGTATTCCAGATTGTTGGCTCTCATGTAAGCCTGCTCCTCACGGCGGCAGAGGGCGTTGAGCAGTGAGCCAGGAATTTTTCTCACAGCCTGGCGCAGGGCAAGATAGTAGCATCCGCCCGCCTGGGCTGAGGCGGCATCAATGGATGTATCCAGCAGGTGCTGACCTGTGACCCAGCCGATCTGGGGTTCGTCGTTGACACTGTCGAGAGTTCCTGCCTTGCGGGCGGCAAAGAGCTCGATGACGTTTTCGGGAAGAGCTTCGGGAAGCTCAAAAATTGTAAAAGTAACTGTTCCGCGATCAAACGGCATGGTAAAATATCCTTAACAGAAATTGTTATCAGTTGTTGTCGTCATCAAAACGGTACTCTTCGCCGAAACCGTAGTTTTCGATGACGTAGTCGAGATCTTTGTCGCCTCTGCCGGAGCAGGTCGCAACGATCGAGCCGTAGGGATGCTCTTTTGCCCAGCGCATAGCGCAGGCGATGGCGTGGGCACTCTCAAGAGCAGGAATGACTCCCTCGTAACGGCTGAGTTTGAAGAACGCATCAATGGCTTCGGCATCGCTGACGGTGGTGTACTTGACTCTGCCGAGGTCTTTCCAGAAAGCGTGCTCAGGCCCGACTGACGGGTAGTCGAGTCCGCTGGCGATCGAGTACACCGGAGCAGGACCGCCATCTTCACCTTTGAGCACATAGCTTCTGAAGCCGTGCATCGAGCCGGGTTCACCGTAAGTGAGACTTGCGGCGTGGTCACCGAGGTGGGAGCTTTTGCCGAGGGGCTCAGCTCCGATGAGCTCAACCGGGTCGTTGAGATAGGCGGCGAAACTTCCGGCTGAGTTGGAACCTCCTCCGACGCAGGCGCAGACGGCATCGGGCAGGTGACCTGTCATCTCGAGGAACTGGGCTCTTGACTCTTCGCCGATGACAAACTGGAAGTCTCTGACCATCAGCGGGAACGGATGCGGTCCGAGCACCGAGCCGATGCAGTAGATGGAGTCTTTGTAGTTTTGGGCGTATGACTCAAAAGCTGAATCGACCGCCTCTTTGAGAGTCTGCAAACCGTGAGTGACTTCGACGACTTTCGCTCCGAGGATTTTCATGCGGGCGACGTTGGGAGCCTGTTTCTTGATGTCAACAGTGCCCATGTGGATTTCACATTCGAGTCCGAAATAGGCGGCGGCGGTGGCGAGGGCGACACCGTGCTGACCGGCTCCGGTCTCAGCGATGAGCCGTTTTTTGCCCATGTATTTGGCGAGCAGACCTTCGCCCATGCAGTGATTGAGCTTGTGAGCTCCTGAGTGGTTGAGGTCCTCACGCTTGATGTAGATTTGGCAGTTGCCGAGTTTACGGGAAAGACGGTCGCAGTGGTAAAGCGGAGTGGGGCGTCCCTGAAACTCCTTGCGGATGCGGCGCAGCTCGTTGATGAACTTGCTTGACTGGCAGATGGCCTGGTAAGCGTTGTTTATCTCTTCAAAAGCGGCGATCAGTTCAGGAGCAAGCTCTGCTCCGCCGTATTCTCCGAAAAAACCGTTACGGTCGGGGTATTCGTGGAAGTAGTGTGAAAAATCCATTTTTATTTCCTTTAATATATATATTAATACTGTTGCAATCAGAAAATATAACCCGGAAACGGCGTAATTTCAAGGAAAAACAAAGATATCAGCGGGATTTTTTGTTTTTCTCTATTTCCCCATTGAACTTTGCAAAAAGTTCCTGACGGAAATTTGTCATGTTTTTGGGCTCTCTTGTCAAAACAGCAATGCTTCCTGCGGAATACTTTGCTCCTTTTCCGGGCATAAGGAAATATCCGGCCGACCGGGGTGTCAGCAGAATGGTGAGTTTTTCGATATCGAGTTTATCCTGAGCTGAAAAGCCGATGAATGTGCCTCCTGCGGCTGAGGATTTGATGAAGATGTTTCTGAAAGTGTTGTCAAGACGGGTATCCTTGTTCGCTTTGAAGTAAAGGTCACGGCCGAGTGCATCTTCGATGTAGCAGTTGTGGTGGTCTGCTGTGACCTGATCGATGTGACAGATTCCGGTCGAGTTGCCGATGGATACATAGTTTCTGACTTTGATGATTGAGTCTTCGTGAGCACTTATTCCATCGTCTCCGCAGTCTATGGCGCAGATGGTGTCAAACGTTGCGTTGTAAACATGGTTGTGGATGTTGAAACCATCGTTCCAGAAGTTGCGGCAGATTATGTTTTTGAACACAAGATTGCGGCACTTGCCCGAAAGCTCGATTCCGTTGGACTGTTTGAGCCGTGGTTCTTCGACGCCGCTTGCCGTGATATCGGTGATTGACGGGTCGAGTTTGAGGTATATCGAGTAAAGGAAACTCCTTTTTTGAGCGGTTCCGGGATTTTCTATGATCGTCCACTCTCCGATTCTGAGTTCATCCACCTTTTTGTAGCTGGTTTTACAGGGAGCTTTGAAAAATCTGCCCATGCGGATTTGTTTGCCGTTGTGCAGTTGAAAATAACGCATTGCTATTCCCTTTGAGAGCCGCATATCACGCTTCCAGAGTCCGGGCGAGAGCATCTTCCAATCTTTGGCTGAAACTTTTTTTACTCCTGTAAAGGTGTTGAATGAGCCGTCAACGGTGATGTTGCTGCGGCTCTTTATCACAATGGCATCCCGGATTGGAAAATCAACTTTGAGTATTTTGATGATATCTCCGTCTTTTGCCGCTTTCAGGGCGGAGGCAAAGTTGGAAAAAGGCTTTTCCGCACTGCCGTCTCCTGCCGTTTCTAAGGAGAGAGCGTAATTGACAAAGATATCCTTTGCGTTGATGGAAACAGCGGAAATGAGTAGAAGCAACAGAGGGAGTTTCATAAATTTATTCCTTTACTGAAAGAGCTCTGCGTAATCCTTCGCCGACAAAATTGAAAGACATCACGGCGATAAAAAGTGCCGCTCCGGGGAAGAACGTCAGATGCCAGTGGTCGAGCGGATTATCAAATGCCTGCCGCAGTAATCCGCCCCAGCTGGGGGCGGGAGCTTTCACTCCGAAACCGAGAAAACTCAACGAGCTTTCGGCGAGAATCGCTCCGGCGATGCCGAAGGTGAAGGCGATCAGAACCGGAAACATCACGTTTGGCAGCAGGTGGAAAAACATTATCCGCTTCTCAGGAATTCCGGAAACGATACAGCTCTCGACGTAGGGCAGGTTGCGCTGTTTTAGGGTCTCTCCCCGCACCAGAAAAGCGATGCCTATCCAGCCTGTGAGACCGAGTACGGCGATGACCAGCGGAATTGATTGTCCGAGCTGGCGGTCACCGAGCAGACTCATCAGGATAAGCAGCAGAAGAAAACTCGGAAAACAGAGCAGTATTTCCACAAAACGCATGGTGACGAGATCGAACACTCCGCGCTTGAAACCTGCGGCGAGACCTACTGCGCAACCGATGACGAGGGCGATGAGACTTGAAAAGATGCCTACTGCGAGACTTGACCTTGCTCCGTAAATCAAACGTGCGGCAACATCTCTTCCGATGTCGTCACAGCCGAGGATATGCTCTTTATCCGGAGCCGAACAGGGCGTTGAAGCCGTTTCAAACGGACCGTATTTTATCGGAGCAAAACAACTTTTTACTCCCTCAGCCGAACAAAGTTCACGGTAGTTGCGTTTGTCAACCACCTCTCTTACCGTGAAAAACGGAACGAGCAGAAAGAGTGCCGCTATCCCGCTCAGGATAAGCCGTATTTTCCGCTTGCGAACCAAAAGAAAAATGACCGCCGCCGCCGGAATGAGCAGGGCAAAATAGTTGAAAAACTGTTCGACAAAGCTCTCGGGAGAATCCGGAGCAAAGAGATATCTCACGAAGGGAAAACTCAAAACTCCGTCAACTTCCATGAAGAACGGGCGGGCATTGGCGATAAAGGGGGCGTAAAGTGCAGGAATGAGCAGCAGGATGACTCCGGTCATACCGATGACTCCTGAGCTGCTGCCGAGAAATCTTGCAAACGCTCCCTTTTTCATATTTCTTTAACGCAGTCCGACGGCTGAACGGACTTTCTTCATCATCTTTTCTGCCTCTTCCATCGCCTTTTCTCCGTTGCGCTCGATCATTTTGAGCACTTCGGGAAGATTGGCTTCAAGTTCGGCTCTGCGTTTGCGCATGGGCTCAAAAGTTGTCCAGATCTTCTCGAAGAGGGCGAGTTTGGCGTGTCCGTAACCGTAGTTGCCGCCCTGATAATTTTCACGCATCTTCTGTACCTCTTCAGGAGTGGCGAAGAGTTTGTAGAGAGCGAACACGTTGCAGCTGTCGGGGTCTTTGGGCTCCTCGAGGCCTTTGCAGTCGGTGACGATGTTCATTACGCTCTTCTTGAGCTGTTTTTCAGGAGCGAATATCGGAATGGTGTTGTCGTAGCTCTTGGACATCTTCTGACCGTCAGTTCCCGGTACGATCGCCACCTCATCCGGAATATATCCCTCGGGAATGGAAAATATCTCGCCGTACTGATTGTTGAATTTGATGGCGATGTCACGGGTGATCTCAAGGTGCTGTTTCTGATCTTTGCCGACCGGAACAAGGTCAGCTCCGTAGAGCAGGATATCCGCCGCCATGAGAATGGGGTAGGTGAAGAGTCCGCTGTTGGGAGAAAATCCCTTGGCGATTTTATCCTTGTAGCTGTGGGCACGCTCGAGGAAACCCACCGGAGTTACGTTTGAAAGTATCCACGAAAGCTCGCAGACCTGCGGAACTGATGACTGGCGGAAAAATACCGTCTTATCCAGATCGACTCCGCAGGCGATGAAGTCGAGCGCAAGGTTGACGATGTTTTTGCGCAGCACTTCGGGGTCGGGACTGGTGGTGAGTGAGTGATAATCGGCGATGAAGAGAAAGCTCTCACCCTTTTCCTGCAAAGCGCAGACCTGACGCATTGCTCCGAAATAGTTGCCGAGATGGGGGATTCCTGACGGTTGGACACCGGTTAAAATACGCATTTTTCAAATCCTGATTTTTTTAGAGTTCAATGAGTTTGGCACCGTCGCCGATGTTGCAGATGATGGTCTCTGCGGCGACTCCGGTTTTGCTCTGGTAGGCGGTGGAGACACGTTTGGCGTACTCCTCTGCGGCGGTGGCTTCGACCAGATGGATGGTGATACCTCCGAAGCCTCCGCCTGAGAGTCTTGCGCCGAGGCATCCCGGGATGCTCCGGGCGAGCTCCACCAGGTAGTCGAGCTCAGGAGTGCTGTTTTCAAAGTTGTCACGGCTGGAAAAGTGGGATTCAAACCACGAGTTTCCGAATCCTGCAATATCGCCTGCTTCGAGCATTTTGATGCCATCCATGACTCTGGTGCACTCGCCGACAACGTGAAGGGCACGGCGGTACTCACGGTCGGACATCTCGTTTTTCGCTTCCGCCAGCTGCTCAAGGGAAATATCACGCAGGGTCGCAGCTCCGGGAACCAGACGGTTCATCACCTTTGCCGCCGCTTCACAATCGGCACGGCGCACGTTGTATTCAGAGTCAACCAGATTGTGTTTTTTCATCGAGTTTATCACCACGATGCAGTATCCCGGAGGCAGTGCCGCAGTTTTCAAAACTTCGACGGTGCGGAAATCGGATAAAATCATGCTCTCTTTCCTGCCGAAAATCGAGCTGAACTGGTCGAGCAGACCGCTCTTGAGTCCGAGATAGTTGTTTTCAACCCCCTGACCGCAGCGTGCCCACTCAGCTTTATCGAGTTCGATGCCGAACTCCCTGCCGATGGCGTAACCTGCCGCGGTCTCGAGGGCGGCACTGCTGGACATTCCTGCCGAGAGCGGAACGGTGCTCTCGATGGCGGCATCAAAAGCTGTGACTTTGAAGCCGCGCTTGGCGAGCTCTTTTACCATGCCTTTGACGTAACGGCTGCCGTTTGAGGGAACATCATCCAGATTGGCAAGGTCGAAAGTCATGGTCTTTCCGCTGCGGAAATCACGCAGGGTACAAACCGTTCCCTCTTTTCTTCTGAGAGCGAAAGCGGTGTTCTGAGCCACGGCGCATGAAAGGACAAACCCCTGATTGTAGTCGGTGTGGTTGCCCAGTATCTCCAGACGCCCCGGGGCCATCGCCGCCGCAGTCGGAGCACTGCCGTAAAAAGAGGTGAATTTACTGATAAAATCTTGCATCATAATTTTCCTTTATATCACATGAAACATATTCTTGAAATACACTCATCAAAACTTTCCTGACCGCTTATGATGTCGATCTGGATCCTCAAGTAGTAAATGGGAACATCGCAGCGGTCTATTCTCGGAATACGCACCGCATCTTTTTCGGTGGTCACGATCATATCCGCTCCGGATTCTTTTGCCTGATTGATGAAGTCTATGATCTCCTGCTGAGAGTACCTGTGGTGGTCAGCGTAGTGGTCACGGCAGACGAGGTCGGCTCCGAGCTGCTCGAGGAAGGCTTCAAAACTTGCGGGTTTGGCGATGGCTGAGAGAGCGGCAACTTTTTTGCCGTTGAGGAACGCAAGCTCCTGCTGTTTGCCATCCGCCATATTTACGATGTATTTCGGCTTGTGACAGCATTCGATTATTTCCGCCCGGCGGGTGCAGCGGCGCAGGAACCGTTTGAGGTGCTGTGTCTTGTGGGTTCCGTCGGACTTGGTCAGAAATATGTAGTCCGCCCGGCGGATATTTTTGATGGGTTCCCTCAGCGTTCCCCGGGGCAGAACGTGACCGTTTCCGAATGGGTCGGTGCTGTCAACCAGAACGATGTTGATGTGGGGTTTGAGCATCAGGTATTGGAATCCGTCATCGAGGATGATGACGTCAGTTTTGTAATTTTTGATGGCAAAAATTCCCGACTTCACCCTGTCTTTGTCAACGAGCACTGCCACGTTGCGCAGATTGGATGCGAGCATAAACGGTTCGTCTCCGGCGAACTCGCTGTTGAGCAGCAAATTTTTTCCATCTGAAACCACTTTGGGGTCGAGGTCGATTTTTTTGCCTGTGAGCCGCTGGCGCAGTTTTTCCCTGAATGAGAGCTTTTTACTGCGGTATCCGCGGCTCAGGATGGCGACATTTCTGCCCATCGTACTGAGGGTGCGGGCAAAGACTTCGACCACCGGAGTCTTGCCGGTTCCCCCGCAGCTGACGTTGCCGATGCTCACTACGAGACATCCGAGCGCATGGTGGCGGATGACCCGTTTGTCGTACATCCAGTTGCGGAACTGTATCCCCATGCGGTAAAAGCGTGAGGCGACAAAGAGAAACTGTATGAGTGCTTTGTCGTACCACGCCTTGCGCTTTCCGGAAATGAGTTCCAGAAAGTATTGTTCCAGATATTCGGTTTTGAATTCAAATTTATGCATAAAAAATGTATTTCATCACATGGTGATTTGTCTTCTCTATAAATTAATACCGTTTTGCCCGGAGTTCAAGTTGCAATTCGTTAAAGTTGCAATTATATTTTATATATGGATTTTCATCAATACCAAAATAAGTTCATCGCTTATGCGAAAAGTTATCTTACAGGAAATGAGCAGTTCGACCGCAATATCAGGTTGAAACTCGCCCATACACTGCGTGTTTTCGCTTTCGCAGAGGATATTTGTGAGGGTGAACACTATTTCGGAAGTGATGTAAAAACAGCTCTTTTTGCGGCACTGTTCCACGATGTGAGCCGCTTTGAGCAGTTCAAGCTCTACCAGACCTACCGTGACTCGGAGTTGTTCGACCACGGAGATATCGGAGCACAGATGCTCATTGATGGAGTGTTCCGTTTGGAGGAGTTGACAGATGTTGAATTTGAGTGTGTGGTAAACGCCGTCAAATGGCACAACAAACGCACTCTTCCCGAAGGAGCTTCTGTGGCGGCAAAGACGGTGCGTGATGCAGATAAACTTGATGTTCTTTATGTGATACTTGACGAGTTGGATGCTCCGTCTGACCCCAGAGTGCTTTACAGCTTGTCAACCGAGAAGCGTTTCAGCAAAAAGGTGCTTCAAAGCGTGCAGGATAGAGTCTCTCCGCTGCACAGCGACCTTGAGACGGTCGGAGACTTTATCCTGGAGAAAGTTGCATGGGTCTATGACCTTAATACGGCAACTGCACGCAGGATATTTTCCCGGGAGGGATATTTGCAGCGTTTGAAAAAACATCTTCCGGATGGTGAGACGGTCGATGGTATTTGCAAGGATGTGTTTGAGTATTTGAATAATATGCAACAGGTATTATAACTATGGCTAATAATGATTTGGTGGGTTCCCTTACCAAGGGAATGGATATCCTTAAACTTGTCGGCAGTGCCGAACATGGCTTGAAAGCAGGCGAGATCGCAGCCGCTTTGAACTTGAAAACTTCGACCTGCTACAATCTGGTGCGCACGCTCTGTGCCGGAGATTTCCTCGAGCGCAGAGGAGGTAATTTCTGTATCGGCAGCACGATAGTCCAGCTGGCAGGCAACAGCCATTACAACCGCTTCGTGGCGGCGGCTGAGCATGAACTGCTGCATCTTTATCAGGCTCTTCCGTGGGGAACGGCGGTTTATGCCAAGTTTGAGAACGGTCAGATGCTCCAGACCCACCGCATAAGTTTTGAACGTCCCGGAGTCATCCAGAGACTCAACGATGAGCCGATGCACCCCTACGCCAGTGCCTCCGGACTTCTCGGTCTTGCTTTTACCGATGACGAGGCAACGAGGCTGATAACCGCATCACACTGGCCATTTTCCGAGTTCGGAGCCCATTTGTGGCGTGACCGCCAGACTCTTGCCAAATATCTGAAACTCATCAGAAAAGAGCACCTCGCAGAGTCCCCCTTTGACAAAGAGGACTTCATCCGCATTTCCGGAGCAGTTACCGATGCCGGCGGCAAACTTGCCGGTACTATCGGAGTAAGCGTACCTGCCGCAAAAATCAAAGACGGCAATACGATATCCAAAATCAAGATGCTGGTGGTCGAGGCATCACGCAAACTCACGGAGAAACTTGATTGATATGATAACCCGAGCACTGCCGGAGGATTGGCTCAGTGCGGTGTCGCCGCACATTGATATTGAGCGTCTCAACGGAATATACCGCACCTCGCTTGAATTGCGTAAAACTTCGCGGATTTATCCTCCGGAAGAGCTGGTATTCAATGCGTTCAAGCTCACAAGGTACGATTCCGTCAAAGCCGTGATACTGGGGCAGGACCCTTATTTCGGAGAGGGCGAGGCGCACGGACTTGCGTTCTCTGTTCCCAACGGAGTAAAGTTTCCGCCGACTCTGCGCAATATCTTCAAAGAGTACGCAGATGATCTGGGCAGGGAAATTCCCGAACAGAGCGACCTGAGCAACTGGGCGAGGGGAGGCGTGTTGCTTGTCAATTCGATACTGACCGTCGAAGCCGGAACTCCCGAGAGCCACAAAAATCTCGGCTGGCAGGAGTTCACCGATGCCGTAATAAAAGCGGTCAGTGACAAAACCGCCCCCGTGACTTTTATCCTGTGGGGAAAATACGCTCAAAGCAAGGCAAAATTCATTTCAGGACACCATAAAATAATCAGCACTCCCCACCCGAGTCCGTTAGCCGCCTACCGTGGTTTTTTCGGTTCAAAACCATTCAGCCAAGCCCAGACCGAAAACTGGAAATGGCCCGAACTGTAAAACGCAAATTTGCGTAATGAAATAAAGCCACAGCAATCTTTGTCGCAAATCATCGAAAAAAAAGTACTCCGCTTTTTTTGAAAGTGGATGGGGGTGCGGGGGAAGGCGAAAACTTTTTTTCCCGTGAAAAAAAGTTTTCGCCTTCCCCCGTATCATTTCCCACTCTCTTCAAAAGAGCAGATTACTTGCTTTATCTGTTACGCAGTTCTGTGCGGCGGATTTTTCCGCTGGTGGTTTTGGGCAGTTCAGAGACGAACTCGATGAGTCGGGGGTATTTGTAGGGTGCGGTATGCACTTTGACGTACTCCTGGATCTCTTTTTTGAGTTCTTCGCTTTCCTGGGTTCCTTTGACCAGCAGGATCCATGCTTTGATGACCTGTCCGCGGGTGGGGTCGGGAGCTCCGGTCACGGCGCACTCGAGGACGTAGGGCAGTTCCATGATAACGCTTTCGACTTCGAATGGACCGACACGGTATCCGCTGGTTTTGATGACATCGTCACTGCGTCCGACGTACCAGAAGTAGCCGTTTTCATCGCACCATGCGACATCGCCTGTGTGGTAAAATCCATCGTGCCACGCCTCACGGGTGAGCTCGGGATTATTATTGTAGCAGCAGAACAAGCCGGGGATGAAGTCCTTGTCGGGGTCGGCTTTGACACAGATCTCTCCGGTCTGACCTGCGGGAACTTCATTGCCGTCGGCATCGAGCAGGTGGATGGGGTACTGCGGACTTGCTTTGCCCATTGCTCCGGGGATCGGAGTTACTCCGACGAGGTTACCGATGGTCATGGTAGTCTCGGTCTGACCGAAAGCCTCCATGATTTTGAGTCCGGTAACGTTGTAGAACTGCTGGAACACTTCGGGGTTGAGAGCCTCTCCGGCGGTTGCAGCGTATTTCAGAGTCGAGAAATCGTACTTCGAGAGGTCTTCCTTGATGAAGAATCGGTACATGGTCGGAGGAGCGCAGAAGGTTGAAATGTTGTGCTCCTTGAACATCGGCAGAATCTCATCTGCGTGGAAACGGTCGAAGTCAAAGACGAACACCGAAGCCTCGCAGAGCCACTGACCGTAGTGTTTTCCCCATGCTGACTTGCCCCATCCGGTATCACTGATGGTGAAGTGCAGCTCGCCCGGCTGGACATTGAGCCACCAGCGGGCGGTGAGGATGTGTCCGAGCGGATATGCGTGGTTGTGAATGACCATCTTGGGGTATCCGCTGGTGCCGCTGCTGAAGAACACCAGCATCGGGTCGGTGACCTTCAGTTCGGGGTCACGGGGGAACACGTTGCTGTATGCACTGATTTTCTTATCGAAATCGAGCCATCCCGCCTTTTCTCCGTTGACGCAGACTTTGAACTCAACGCTCGGAGCGTTTTTCTGTGCTTCTTCAACCGCATCGGTCACGCTGCCGTCGCAGGTTGCGACCACCATGCGCACATTTGCGCTGTTGAGGCGGTATTCGATATCCTTTGCGAGCAGCTGGTTGGGAGCGGGGATAGCCACAGCTCCGATACGGTGCAGGGCGTTGATGACGTACCAGTACTGGTAGTGACGCTTCAAAATCAGCAGAACACGGTCGCCCTTTTTGATTCCGAGAGTCGAAAAGTAGTTTGCCGCCTGCTGGGAGAGCTCGGAAATCTCTTTGAAAGAGAAATCCCGCACCATACTGCGGTCGGCAGAGACGTAACGCATCGCCCGGGCGTTGGGGGATTTTGCCGCCAGAACGTCGAGGACATCGTATGAGAAGTTGAAGTTTTCCGGAATATTGAATTTGACCTCTTTGAGCAATCCGTTCTCATCAATGGTCTCATCGAGATACTTGTGATACACGAGATCATCCTTGTTGACCGGAGCGGTTTCAGCGGCGACCGGAGTGGTTTCGAGCACGGTGGTGTCGCTTGACTTCATTACCACGGCAAGGAAAGTGCAGTCACTTCCGCCTGCGGCAGTCATTCCGTGCGGCTGGCGTGAGTCGTAGTAGATGCTGTCGCCCGCCTCGAGCAGTTCAACTTTGTCGTTGATCTGCACTTTGAGTTTGCCTGAAATGACATAGTCGAACTCCTGACCTGCGTGGGTCGAGAGGTGTATTGCGGCGTTTTCTCCCTCGAAGGGAGCTTTGACGACAAAGGGTTCCGCCATGCGGTTCTTCATCTGGGCAGCCTGATGGAAATACTCAAATCCTCTGCGGCGTTCAACCTTTTCGCCCTCGACGTGACGGGTGAGGGTGTAGCAGCTCAGACGGGGAGACTCTCCGGTAATGAGAGCGTTGATATCCATGCCGAAACGCTCTGCGGTCTTGAGCAGGAAAGAGAATGAGCTGTCGATCTCGCCGTTCTCGTGAGCAATGTACTCGTCTTCAGAGATGTTGTGCAGTTTAGCCATCTCACGGGTGCTTATTCCAAGGGCCTTGCGGGCCTCAATAATTCGTTTGCCGGTGAGTTTAAGTTGTTCTTTAACATCGCTCCCGCCAAATATATTTGTGGGAGTGCCGTTCATTTTTGGGTCATCCATTTGCGACTCCTCCGTACATAATTGCCTCCTGCTTTTTGAAACAGGGTTATGAGGCTGTTCACCTTGTCCCGTAAAGTACATCCTATAAATATATCTCTGATTTTTCAATTTTCAACTTAAAAACACAAAAAAATAGATATGTACACTTTGTTTGCGTGGTGATATTGTAATTTTGCACTCTGTGGGCTATATTATTAATAAGTATTTTTGTAAAAGAGTGCGCCAAACTGCGGGGAGCCTTCCGCAGAGCGTGAAAAATTGGAGTGAATAATGAAAACTTTTGAAGGATTGTTTGCCGAACTCAAGGCAAAAGCAGAATCCCGTGACCCCCAGTCCGGAACCGTCCGCGAGCTGGATAAGGGAACCCATTTTATCGGTAAAAAAATCGTCGAAGAGGCGGGAGAGATCTGGATAGCCTCAGAGTATGAGGGCAAAGAGCGTACTGCCGAAGAGATTTCCCAGCTGCTCTATCACTTGCAGGTGATGATGATCGACCGCGGACTTGAGTTAGAGGATATTTACAAGTACTTATGATGAATAAAGATACACTTCTGCTCGCAATTCCCAACAAGGGAGCTCTCTCAGAGGGAACTGTCGCATTGCTTTCAGAGGCAGGCTACTCATGCCGCCGCAGCGGACGGGAACTTATCGTCCACGATAAAGAGAACAAACTTGAGTTTGTCTTTCTGCGTCCCCGGGATATCGCACTTTATGTCGGCA
Source organism: Lentisphaeria bacterium (assembly GCA_017508385.1). GTDB lineage: Bacteria > Verrucomicrobiota > Lentisphaeria > Victivallales > Victivallaceae > UBA1784. The sequence goes on from JAFVZB010000025.1 coordinate 58,134, forward strand.
AAGGGATCATCGACCTCGGTGTGACCGGCAGAGACCTTTACACCGACAGTCTCGCCGAAGTCGAGGAGCTCATGCCGCTCAATTTCGGCAAGTCCCGCTTCTGCTTCGCCGCTCCCAAGGGCAAGTACAAAAGCGTGAAAGAGCTCGATGGTCTGCGTATCGCAACCAGTTATCCTGAGCTGCTCAAGCTCAAACTCGCCGAACTCGGAATGAACTGCCCCGTGGTCAAACTCGACGGAGCCGTTGAGATATCCGTTCAGCTCGGAGTCGCCGATGCCATATCCGACGTTGTCGAATCAGGCTCAACTCTGCGTGAGGCGGGTCTCGAAATCATCGGTGAGCCCATGCTTTACAGCGAAGCAGTGCTCATCGGCGGAAACAAAGAATTGCTCGAAAACGATACCGTCAAACGTCTTATCGGACGCATCCACGGTATTCAGGTGGCTGCAAGCTATGCCATGATAGAGTATGATGTTCCCCGCAGCAAACTCGAAGCCTGCTGCCGCATCACTCCCGGACTTGAGTCTCCGACGGTCTCTCCGCTGGCAGACCCCGGGTGGGTGGCGGTCAAGGCGATGATTTTGCGCAAAGAGGCGAACAAAATCATGGATGAGCTTTTTGAAGAGGGTGCAAGAGGCATCTTTATTACTGACCTGCGCAGCTGCCGTCTGTAAAATTTTCCGGAGATATACTATGAATAAATCTGTTCTGGAACGCGCAAAAGAGGTCTTCGATACTGAGGTCGAGGGCATTTTGTATTTGAAATCACAGCTCGGCGCAGACTTCGAACAGCTTGCGGAACGCTGTGCTCAAACTGTACGCAGCGGAGGCAAAATAATCATAAGCGGAATAGGCAAGTCAGGGTATATCGGCAAGAAGATAGCCGCAACTCTTTCGAGCGTCGGAACTCCTGCGGTGTTCATGCACCCCGTCGAGGCACGCCACGGAGATCTCGGAATAATCCAGAAGCACGACCTGCTCATCGCCATAAGTTACAGCGGCGAGACCGAGGAGCTGCTTGTGGTGCTCAATCCGGCGAAACGTCTTGGTACTCCGCTTGCCGCCATTACCGGAAATGCCAATTCCACGCTGGCAAGCATGTGTGATTTGACTGTCGCCATGCCGGTTCCCCGTGAGGCGTGCCCGTTCAACCTTGCTCCGACGACCAGCACCACCGCACTTCTCGTGCTCGGTGATGCGCTCGCCATGGTGCTGCTGGATATGTGCAAGTTTACTGAGACCGAGTACGGACGTCTCCATCCCGGCGGAGCCATCGGCAGAATGGTCACCATGCGCGCCTCGGATATCATGCGCGGACTCGACCGCTCAGCAATGGTCAAAGTAGGAGCCACCGTCAGAGAGACCATCTTTTCCATGAGCAGTGCCCGCTGCGGTTCAGCTATGGTGGTCGATGACGAAAATCATCTGCTCGGAATTTTTACCGACGGAGATTTCCGGCGTCTGGCAGAAAAATATGATAATGTGCTCGCTCTTGCGATCAAAGATGTTATGACAACAAATCCGGTGACCGTCAATCAGGATGCCCTGGCTGCCGAGGTGTTGAAGCTCCTCGAGGAGCGCAAGGTCGATGATCTTGTGGTCACGGATAACAACAAACACGTTCTGGGCTTCATTGATACACAGGATCTGCCCGGACTCAAGGTGATGTGATTATGAGATCAGCAAGTCATTCCGGATTTTTTACAGTACTGCTTTCAGCGGCAGTGTTTTTCTCTTCAGGACTCCTCATGGCTGACGACAGTGAGGCTGTCAAGGTCTATGCCGAGGGGCACGCTCTCTACGAATCGGGAGCTTATTACGATGCGGCTAAGAAGTTTGAACTCGTGGAGCAGCTTGCTGATTCTCCGGCGATCAAGGCGAACTCCCTCGTCGCCCGCATCGGAGCCTGGAAGATGTGCAAGATGATCTTCCGTGAGTTCGAGTGCATCAACTCTCTGCTGACCGGATATCCGGAATACTCCGATTACAAGCTGCTCTCTGAGCGCATCTACGAGATCGGCGACCGCTACTATGCCGGTGAGCGTGAGCCCGCCTTCTGGCATTTGCGCTGGGTTCCGTGGCTCAACGACGGAGATAAAACAATTGAGATATACACCAAAGCCCTCGAGCGTGCTCCGTTTTCACCCTCGGCATCCAGAGCGAGACTGCGCCTTGCCTATATCTATGATAAAGACGGCAAGGTGAAGGAATCAATAGTCCAGTTGAAAAGAATCATCAGTGACCATCCCAAATCAGAGGAGTACAAATATGCCCTTCTCGCCCTTGCCGAAGCACTCTTCATCTCAGCCGAAAAGGGCGACGGAGACGGCAGACTCGTTCAGGAGGCTTACGATGTGCTCAAAACTTACGAAGAGAAATATCCGTCAAGCAGCGAGATGTCGTGGGTGAAACGCCGTATTCTTCAATACTATGATATGCAGGCGCAGCGTCTCTACGATATGGCAGAGTATTACGAAAAGAACGATCGCAAAGATGCTTCAAAGCGTTATTACGCCGACATCCTTGCCAAATATCCTCAGAGCAAGGTCTCTGAAAACGCAGAAAAAAGACTCATCGAGCTTGACCCGGCATTTGTTCCCGATGGCAGCGTTGTCGAGAAAGAGTCACGCCTTGCCGAGCTCAGAGCGTATAAAATTCCTGAGGAGGCGACCAGAATGCTGATCTCTCCTGCGACCGATGTGAACACCCATTATCTTCAGCCGGTCATGGATTTGAAAGGTCCTCAGACCAGAATAGTTCCGGCTGAAAACAAACCTGTTACCACAAGCGAAAACAATAGTGAGGCGGCAAAATGAAGAGAATTTTTATTGCAGGAGCTTTGTTGTCATTGATTCTTTGCGGATGCGGCTACCGTGTCGGCAGTATCATGCATCCGCAGATAAAGAGCATCGCCATCGCTCCGGTTTCAAATGATACTATGATGTATAACGCCTCAGCTCAAATGAGGGGAGCCCTTGCCGAGTGTTTCCAGGCGGATGGCTCACTCAAACTTGTAAGCGAGGGCACTGCCGACTGCATACTTTACGCAAAAATAGTCTCAGCCAACTTCTCTCAGTTGTCGTGGGACAGCAATGCGACCAACTCCGATGACGAGTTTCTTCCCGACCAGTGGCGGGTCACCATCAGTGCCGTCATCACCGTGATGATACCCGGCAGAGCCGAGCCGCTTATGAAGAACGTCACCGTCAGCGGTTCGACCAACTTCGTTGCCGGAGCAGACCTCGAAAGCAGCCGCTACTATGCCGTGAAACAGGCTTGTTATCAGGCGGCAAAGCAGGCGGTCGTGAAAGTCACCGAAGCGTGGTGATTTTACTTTTTTCAAGGAGGGCGTGAGAAGTGCTGAACAGTTTTGTAAAACGCAGTCAGCTGCTTTTTCTTCTCAGCTTCACCATTCCGATTACCCTCGGAACTCTCTTGTTGAAGATTCCGGGAGTATATCGCGGTGAACTGCGCTGGATAGATGCGCTTTACACATCCACCAGTGCCGTTTGCGTTACCGGACTCTCAGTCGTTCAGGTTTGTGATTTCAACTTCTGGGGTCAGCTTATCATACTGTTGATGATACAGTTCGGAGGTCTCGGTATCGTTACTATCAGCGCATGGTTCATTCTGATATTGGGCAGGCATTTTTCATTTGACGAGCGATTGATGATGTCCACATTGAACGATGATTTTTCCATGCGCAACTCAGAGATGCTTATCCGTCTGGTCATCCGTTATACTCTGATCTGCGAGGCAGTGGGCACGGTGATAATTTTTGCCGGATGTCTGTTGAACCGTGAGAGTTTTTTCCCTGCATTATGGCACTCATTGTTCATATCAATAGCAAGTTACTGCAATGCCGGATTTTCTCCGTACGCCGACAGCGTGGAGAGCATTAGCCGCCTCTCTCAGTTCGGCAGTTCTCTCATGATCCTCACCGGAAGTCTGGGAATATATGTCATCTACGATATCATGCAGCGGGTGAGCGGCAAGCGTTTCTTTATGCGTGCCCACAGCAAGCTGGTTCTCTGGGCGACCGGAGTTTTACTGGCTGTTTCCACTGTTCTTCTGCATTTGCTCGGAACAAAAGATGGTCATATCCTCAATGTTTTTGATGCTTATTACATGGCAGTATCGGGCTGTTCAGCAGGATTCAACAGTGTGAGAATGTCCACGCTTCCCGACGTGAGTCTGGTGCTGCTGATGTTTCTGATGCTGGTCGGCGGAGCTCCCGGTTCGACCGCAGGCGGACTCAAAATCAGTACCGTCGCCATCGCCGCCGCTGCCATCTGGTGCACCATTACCGGACACCGTCAGGTGGTGATATTCAAGCGTCACATTCCCATGGATAACGTGATGAAAGCCTTTGCGGTGATTTCCCTCTTCGCCATTCTGGTGGTCGCGGGAAGCATCGCTGTGAAGTTGACCAACCCTGAACAGGAGCTCGGTAATCTGCTCTTCGAGTCGATATCCGCCATCTGCACCGTGGGATTATCCATTGAAAACACCTCGTCCCTGATGCCGGATATCGGCAAAATAGTGATTATTGCGCTTATGTATATCGGCAGAATAGGACCTCTGACGCTGCTGCTCTTTTTGCTCGCCCGGGAAAAACCCGGTAAAGTAGGCTATCCCGAAGAGCGCATTATTATCGGATAAAATAAATAAGGAACAATACCATGGCAAAAAAAAGTTATGCTGTATGCGGACTCGGTGCTTTCGGTTCCCGTCTTGCTGAGGAGTTGAGCAAAGCCGGACACTCAGTCATGGCGTGTGATGTAAATCCAAGCAAAGTGAACTTCATGCGGGATAAAGTCATTCAGGCGGTCATCGCCGATATGAGTGATATCGAAGCGGTGAAAGAGCTGGATATATCCAAATTCGATGCTGTGATACTCAGTATGAGCAAGTATTTTGAAAAGCAGGTTCTCGCCCTCACTCTGCTCAAGCAGGAGGGGGCAAAGCGGGTGCTCGCCAAGGCATCAAGCGATATTCAGGAGCGTATTCTTTACCGTCTCGGAGCTGATGAAGTCATCCGTCCTGAACAGTTTGTCGCCCAGCGGCTCTGCCGCAGACTGAGTCTGGATAACATCTCGGATATATTTGAATTCAAGGGCGAGGCTATCGCCGAAGTCGAAGTTCCCGGCTCTCTCGACGGAAAGACTTTGATGGAGCTTGATTTGCGCGGAAAATACTCCATCACTGTTCTGCTCATCAACAAACCTGCCGACCCCGGCGAGCGCACTCCCGGACCGCACACCGTACTTGAGCGGGGCGACCTGCTCACCGTTTTCGGTAATCAAAATGCAATCATAGAACTCTTCAAGGAGAAATAAATCATGGATAACTGCGTTTTCTGTAAAATAATCAACAATGAGATCCCCTCAGCCAAAATTTATGAGGATGACCTTGTGCTGGCTTTTCTCGACCTCGGTCCGATCAATTACGGACACGCTCTTGTAATTCCCAAAGAGCACCATGAGTCAAGCTCGACCATTCCCGAGGCGACCGCCGGACGTATGTTCAAAGTAGGTTCACGCATCGGAGTCGCTCTCAAACGCAAACTTGATTACGATGCATTCAATCTCCACCTTGCCGACGGCTCTGCCGCAGGTCAGGTGGTTATGCACGCCCATTTGCACGTCGTTCCCAGAGGTGTCGAGGATGGTTTCCGCTGGAACTGGCGTCAGCTCAAATATGAAGATGGCAAAATGCAGGAGATCGCTTCAGAGATAGCTCCCAGGGTTGCCGCTGACCTTGCGGAAGGCAGATAAGATGAAGTGCCGTCACCTGTTGCGTGCGGTCGTATGTGCGGTCGTATTTGCATCCGGAGCCGGACTCCATGCCGAAGACCATCCGATGCTGGATAAATTTGCCCATCGGCTCGATGCGATAGAAAAGAAGTTCTGGCGTATTGCTCCGCTGCCTGATGATCACCGCTCACGTCCTGATTTCAGCGCAGAGCTCCTTGAGCTGGAAAATATGGCACGCACTTTGCGCCGCAACTGCATATCGTATAATTGCGGAAAAATTCCCGATCTGTACGAGGATGCTTTGATGCTTTCAAGAGCCTACGATCAGTTCAGAGTCAACTCCAAATCCAAGAGCCGCAGTTTAACTGTTTCCGGAACCGGAATAAAGGAGTATCAGCGGCGTCACAATAAACTGATGCGTGAAAAACTCAAGGAAGCAGAGGAGGAAACCGGTAAAAAACTGCGCAAGCGTTCAAGTAAAACCCGTCCGAAGCTCTCGGAGTTCGATTGTGATGATTACAGCAGTTTTCTCGATGACGTCAGCGACAAAAATGCCCGCAAATTTTCCAATTGGGCAAACGGCTTGAAGAGCAGAGAAAAAATAAAAACTGCGGAACAGATATTTTCAGTTTGGCAGAAGAGCATCTGTAATATGCGTATGAAACTTGTCCTGCTGGCGCAGCGGGGCAAATTGAAGTAGGAGACAGATATTTTATGGCAGCCATGATTATAGACGGCAAGGCGATTTCAGCTCAGATAAACAGCGAGACCGCCGAAATGACAGCAAAACTCAAAGCTCAGGGAGTCACTCCCGGTCTGGCGGTGATTCTGGTCGGCAACGACCCGGCATCTCAGGTTTACGTCAGAAACAAAGTGCGTACCTGTGAGGAGCTCGGATTTGAATCACGCAAGATCACCATGTCCGAAGATGTTACAACTGCTGATGTGATCCGGGAAATCGAAAAGCTCAACAACGACCCGGCGATACACGGAATTCTTGTGCAGTCACCTCCGCCACCGCAAATCGACGAGGCGGCACTGATCGATGCGATATCCCCCGACAAGGATGCCGACTGTTTCAACGAACGCAACGTCGGAAGAGTTCTCATCGGGCACCGTGACGGAGTCAAACCCTGCACTCCGTGGGGAGTTATGGAGCTGCTCAAACGTTCAGGTATTTCCCTTTCCGGCAAGCACGCCGTGGTCATCGGCAGAAGTAATATCGTCGGCAAACCGCTTGCCGCCATGCTGATGCAAAAGAGCCGTGATGCCAATGCAACGGTGACAGTTGTTCACTCGGGAACCAAAAATCTTGCTGAGATAGTCCGTCAGGCAGACGTGGTCATTGCCGCCATCGGAAAGGCAAACTTTGTCACTGCCGATATGGTCAAAGAGGGAGCTGTGGTCATCGATGTGGGTATCAACCGGGTGTTCAACCCCGAAACCGGAAAATCCAAACTGACCGGAGACGTTGATTTCGAGTCAGTCAAAGAGGTAGCCTCAGCCATAACTCCCGTCCCCGGCGGAGTCGGACCCATGACCATCGCCATGCTGATGCGCAACACCGTGGATGCCGCCGCACGCACATTGAAGTAAACAGTTTTGTTACTGATATGGGGAGATGATGCGGGGAGAGAGGGAAAACTTCTTTTCACGAGAAAAGAAGTTTTCCCTCTCTCCCCGCGCCCCTCTCACCCTTTCAAGAAAAGCGGGGAACTTTTTTATTTACCTTTACCTGCCCGTGTCGGGAACAGAGCCTTTTTTTATACCCAAATCCCCCACATCACACCGCAGCTGCCTCAGGCTGGGATGTGGCGGTGTGAGTACGGATATGTACGGATATATACGGATATGTACAGATGTGTACGAAGCTGTAATTGGATTTAAGTAGTTTACCAAGATAAAAAGCATCATCTCCACATAGACTGGCGTGCCAAATACCCGTTTCCTCACATACATCGGAAACTTCTGCTTACAAATTTTCCGTACCCATCCGTACCCATCCGTACCCATCCGTAAAACCACACATCCAATCCTTCTGTATTTATAATTTACGGTAACAAAAACGTCGGTTAGGAAACATACCTTTATTGCCAGTACCCAACCAACATATAAATCCGCAGGTATGTGACAGTATGCGCCAATTACCTTTCGCACCGCCCCAGCGGGGGCGGTGCGTTACTCAAAAAAGGGGAGAGCCTATTATTCGGGATTTTCTTACTTGGCCGAAGCGGTGGACTCTTGACGGTTGACTGCGGTTGTCTCCTACTACGAAGTAGTGGCCGGGTTTTACTATCGTTTTTTTGGTGTTCCAGAAACTTACGTAATAAACGTATTTTTCCTCGAGCGGTTTTCCGTTCCGGTAGAGCGTTCCGTTATGGAAAAATATTTCGTCTCCGGGAAGTCCGACCACTCTTTTCAGGTAGTACACTTTTGATGAGTACTTTATTATCACCACGTCTCCGTATTTCGGTTCCGTAAAGAGGTATTGCCATTTCCAGCAGAATGTGAAGCCTTTTCTCGGGTAGGTCGGCATCATGCTTTCTCCGTCGATCACGCAGGGCATCAGCAGGAACTTGAACACCGCAACTGACGTGACTGCCACTACTGACAGTCTGATGAAGAACGCCTTTCCCGGTTTCGGAAAAAAGAACTCTTTTACCTCTGCCGCTCCCGTGGAGTCATTGCTGCGGTGAGCCAGCAGAACTTTGTTCCACCACGACATTACCAGAATTTCTTCTTCTTTTTCACCGTTTCAGGATCGATTCCCTGCGCTCTCAGGCGGCGTTCCTCTTCCTCAGCTTCCATCTGGCGCACGAAACGGGTCTTGTCGCTGGCTTTCATGTAAGCCTCTTCTGCGGAGATATTGCCGGCATCGTACTGTATCTGGATGGAGTTATCCATCGACTGCATTCCTCTGCCTCCTCCGGCGTCGATGATGGTGCGGATATTGGCGATCTGACCCTCACGGATGGTATTGGGCAATCCCTCAGTCCAGAGCAGGATCTCGTGAACGGCGACACGTCCTCCTGCGAGCTTGCGGCAGAGCAGCTGACTTACGATTCCTTTGAGGCACGAGGCGAGCATGGTACGGATCTGCGCCTGCTCATCCGAGGGAAACGCATCGATGATACGGTCGATGGTTTTGGGAGCGTTATTGGTGTGCAGCGTGGCAAACACCAGCATTCCCATGGTGGCGCAGGTGAGTCCGAGACGGATGGTTTCGTTGTCGCGCATCTCACCGAGCAGGATGATATCAGGGTCTGAACGCATCGCTCCGCGCAGGGCTTCCGGGAAGCTGTGGCTGTGCACTCCGACCTCACGGTGGACGATGGTGCAGTTTTTGTTCTGGTGCACGAACTCGATCGGGTCCTCGATGGTGATGATGTGTTTGTTGGTATTGTTGTTGATGTAGTCGATCATGGCGGCAAGCGTGGTGGATTTACCGCTTCCGGTGGGTCCGGTCACCAGAACGAGTCCGCTCTTGTAGCCGCAGATCTCTTTGAGTATCTCGGGCAGCTTCAAATCCTCGATGGTGAGGATTTTTGACGGGATCTGTCGCAGAATCGCTCCCATTCCGTGATAGTTGTAGAAGTAGTTGCAGCGGAAACGGGCGAAGCCGGGGATCTCGTGGGCGAAGTCGAGGTCACGCTTTGCCATAAACTCACTCCATCTCCACTCGGGCAGACAGATCTCTTTGAGCATATACTCCATCTTTTCCGGAGTAAGTATATCCTCTTCGAGGTTCTGGATATTTCCGTGGATACGCGCTTTGGCGGGGAAATTGATCGACAAATGCAGGTCCGATCCGCCCATTGAGAGCATCTGGCGGAGATAGGCGTTGATCATGGGTTCGTTGTTCATTTTATTTATCTCCTCTGAGCTTGGGCTTTAAGTTTCTGGGCTTCTCTCACGGCGTGGAGCTGTTCCATCTGGGCGATGGTCGCCGAATCGACCATGTAGGGTCTGCCGGCTTCGTAAGTAATGAGTCCCTGATTGAATTTTTCGAGGATGCACTGATCCATGGTGCACATGCCCTGCTTCACGCCGACCGCCATGGTCGATTTGAGCTGGAACGCTTTGCCCTCGGAAATGATGTTGCTCACTGCCATGGTATTGAGCATGATCTCATAAACGAGCGTAAGTCCGCCGAAGCCGTCGGGAATGAGCTGCTGACAGACGATTCCGCGCATTGAACCTGCGGTCATCGCTCTGATTTGCGGCTGCTGCGCCGGAGGAAACACATCGAGCAGACGGTTCAACGTGTTGGGAGCATCTCCGGTGTGCATGGTGCCGATGACGAGGTGTCCGGTCTCGGCGGCGGTGATGGCGTTTTCGATGGTTTCGAGGTCGTGCATCTCACCGATGACGATCACGTCGGGGTCCTCACGCAGTGCGGCTTTGAGGGCTCTTGAGTAGCTTGCCGTGTGCTGACCCACCTCACGCTGGGTGACCTGACATCCGCGGGATATCTGCAATATCTCAATGGGGTCCTCGACGGTGATGATGTGGTCTTGCCGCTTGGCGTTGACGATATCGATAAGACTTGCGAGCGTGGTGGTTTTGCCTGCTCCGATGGGACCCGTGACCAGAATGAGACCGTTGTTGTAGTCGAGCAGACGCTCGATGGTCGGAATATCCTTATCCATGAAGCCGAGCTCTTTGAGCGTGCAGATGTGGTCGGGAACCAGACGGTAGCTGCCGGAAGTTCCATCCTTTTCCTGCATGAGGCAGACACGGAAGCGGCAGGTGCCGACCTCAAGGGCGTAACCCATATCCTGATTTTCTACGAACTCGGCTTTGCTTGCGGCTGAGAGAAGCGAGGTGTTGAGGCGGAACGAATCCTCAGCGGTGAGCACGTAACTGTCGATGCGCTCGATCTGGAGCTGGCGGCGGACGAACGGAGCTGAACCGCCGGAAATGTGCAAATCACTGCATCCGAGATGGCGCAGACAGCTCAAAAGATAGATCATTCTGCCTGCGAGCTCGGCATCTGATAAAGTTGCGGTATCGGATAAACTGGGCAGGTCGGCATAGCTGTTGATTCCGGAAAAATCTATGTCGAATGCTTCAAAGTGCAGAGCCTCTTTGTCTCCGAGTTCGCCTGCTCCTGCAATATCGCCGTACTCCTGAGCCGGTTCTGCGGTTTCTGCCTCTTCGTAAGAGTCATCCGAAGCGAAGTCCTCTTCGGTGAACGGAGGAAGCTCTCCGCTCTGCCCCTGCTCTGAAGCGTAGTCGGCGAGGGCTTGGAACTGTTCGACGATTGCGGAAGCATCCTCTTCGCTGAGCTCACTTGCGAGACGGTCGAGGACGCACTGGGCATACTCGCCGAGTCCGCTGCCGTCGGGCAGTGTGTGGAAGAGCTTGAAGCCGTCGGAGACACTGAGAACTCCATTATCAGCCAGAGCATAGATAAACCATTGGATATCCGCCGGGGTACTTTCAGGCATAGTAAAACTCCTTAGTATCTGAATTTCTTGTCGTTTTGATAATAATAACTCATTTGACGGGTTTTGTCAAGTCGAAGCGGGAATCTTTTAACAATTTTTCCAGTGTTCCGATGTGTTTGGTTATTATATACTGCGCACGCAGGTAGCGGAACGAATCGTTTTTGCCGTAACGCTCAATGAGTTTGCGTGTGAGATATGAGTCAGGAGCCGTCTCGTAACTCCAGGCAAGCAAATTGCTCATGAAGGTGCTCCGGATGGTGCGGGTGAAGTGCCCCTGCGGACTCCGGTAGCCCTCGAATGCCACGCACATCGGCTCGTATGCTCCGACAAACGCCGGAACCAATCCGATAACTCCCAGCACCGCCGCAAACAGTGTCAGGCGCACGCTCTTGCTGTCGAGCACGAATTTAGCCGTGTAGTACATCAAAAGCGGAATAATGCTCACAAGATAGCGGTAGCCGTAGGCGAAACCTCCGAACTCGTTGGTGATCGTCACGTAAATCGCCGTGGTCGCCGCCGCCGCCAGCAGCATCACGATGTCGTTGGCACGCAGCTTCCTGCGCAGACAGTACACCGCAGGGAACACCAGAAGCAGCAGCGGCTGGTAGCTGAACAATCCACGGTAGGTGAAGAGCGTTTCAAGCAGATACATCAGGTGCTGTTTGTCGTTCGTTCCCGGAGTGAATGTTCCGCCCGACACCATGTAGAGCGGCAGTACCGTTCCGTAGGCGGCGTGGTTCAGACTGAGGGAAAAGAGCACGATGCACGCTCCGCTTGCCGCACAGCGAAATGCCGCTGAAAAACGCTTTTCTTTGGGAGCAGTCAGCCACACCGATACCGGAGATGCCGCCAGAAAGACCGCTCCTGCCACCAGATCGAGCGTAAAAAGCGCACCTGAGGCAAACCCTGCCCACGCCGCCGCACGCATATCCTGTTTGCGGCGGTACTTATCCAGACACACCATCACGCCCGTAACGGCGAGTGCCGACGGAACGTGGTTGCTGAAGATGGTCATGTAGCTGAAAAGCCACGTTCCGCAGCAGCATAAGAGTGCAAACATGAGCTTCAAACGCATATCTCCCTTCGCCGTGCGGCAGAGATAGCGGAACAGCCAGTAGAAACAGAGCGCATTGACCGCCGCTCCGAACACCATGCCCATCAGATAGATCATGAAGTTGTAACTGTTGGAAAAGTTTTTGCCCGAAAGCAGGGTCACCACCTTGCTGAACTGCGCAGCGCACCACGACAGCGTTACCGGCTTGTCGGAGTAGATGTGGTTGTTGCGGATGATTTTATCCACAGTTTTGAAGTGCGTATTTTCAATGTGGAACACTCCCTGATCCGCAACCGCCTCGACCACGGCAAGACGGCTCGCTTCCATGCCTGCCATCGACACCTCGACCTTGCAGAGCAAACTGCCGAATATCATTATCAGCAATACTCCGAACAAGGCTAATTTTTTGAAGTTTTTTTTCATTTTGGTTTGATTTCTTTTGCGGTACATTACCATTTCTTTTTCAGAAAGCTTTGTTCCCTCTCTCCCCGCGCCCCTCTCACCCTTTCAAGAAAAGCGGGATATTTTTTTACAATGTCACTGCCCGGGCCGCCAATCTTGCCTCGGCGTCGATTTCGAGTATGCGCTCGAGCGTATCCGGATGTTCAACCGTGTGGCTTTCGAGCACGATGGTGATGATCTTCCAGATGTCCGGAACGGTTATCTCGCCGTTGATGAACCGCTCGACTGCCACATCGTTTGCGGCGTTGAGCACGCACGGAGCTGTTCCGCCCATGGCGAGTGCCGTGCGGGCAAGTTTGATCGATGGGAATTTTTCGTCGTCGATATCCTCAAACTCGATTTTTCCTGTCTTCCCGAGGTCGAGCCGTGGAACTTCGCCGCCCAATCTCTCAGGATAGCTCAATGCGTATCTGATGGCAAGGCGCATATCAGGAGTGGACATCTGACTGATAACAGTGCCGTCGGTAAGCTCGATAAAGGCGTGCACGATGCTGGTCGGATTTATCACTGCTCCGATTTTTTCCTGCGGAACACCGAAGAGGTAGCTCGCCTCGATGACTTCGAGAGCCTTGTTCATCATGGTTGCGGAGTCAATGGTTATCTTTCTGCCCATGCTCCAGGTGGGATGTTTGAGGGCATCGGAGCAGGTGGCACGGGCGATATCCTCTTTTTTCCAGGTGCGGAACGGACCACCTGAGGCGGTGAGCCAGAGTTTGGATATCTCTTTCGGGTCTCTTCCGGCAAGGCACTGAAAGACTCCTGAGTGCTCGCTGTCAACGGGAACGATCCTGCCTCCCGGACTCTTTGCCGCCTCACGCATAACCAGCTCTCCGGCAAGGCAGAGCACCTCTTTGCTTGCCAGTGCCACGGTTTTGCCGCAGCGCAGTGCTGATATCACCGGACGTATTCCGGCGACTCCGATGATGGCGCAAAGCACGATATCGACATCCTCTCTCTCAGCGGTCTCGATGAGGGCGGCTTCGCCTGACTTTGCAGCGATCCCGCTGCCGGAAAGCTCTTTGCGCAGCTCATCCTCGAGCGAGACATCGCCGGTGATGGCGGTATCTGCTCCGAGGAGCTTTGCGGTTTCGGCAAGTTTGGCTATGCTTTTGTTGGCAGCCACCGCCACGGTGCGGAACTTATCACGGTGAAAAGCGAGCTCCAGAGCGGCACTGCTGCCGATGGAACCGGTTGCTCCGAGAACTGCGACTCTTTTGGGTTCGGACATTTTACTTTTCAGAGGGTGATAAGGTGGCGTTTCTTGGCTTGCGGAATTTCGATTTCCGGCTCGGGAGCGACAGGAGCCTGCGGAATTTCCTCCTCGATGACCTCGAAATCTCCGGTCATTTCGGCGTGCTTGAGCTGCAGCAGCTCCTGAACTGCACGCATCTGGCGGCGCTGTTCGCCAAGCTGCTCGTTCATGGTGCCGTGGAGCTTCTGAAGAGCGTTGAAGAGAGCGATACTGCGCTCCTCGTTCTCCTTGATGGCGGTGCGGAAGAGGGTCATCATACGGATGATCAGCAAAAGAAGCAGGATCATCAGCAGAAGCATGGCAACCTGGACAACAGCAAGAAATTGGGGATCACTTAACATAATTTTTCCTTTCTATTATTTAACTTGTTTTTTGAGTTCGTTTATTTGGTCGAGCCAGAGTTTTCCGCCGGCGTCGGAGGGCATGAAATCTGCGGTGAGCATTATTCCGGTGACGTTGGGAGCATCGGGCATGGCGGTGCGTTTGAACTGCGAGATGAAAAATCTGCGGAAAAAGGTCTCAAGGGAATTGAGTATCTGCTCTTTGCCATACACTCCGGCAAACGCCCTGCACGCCTGCGCCAGGAGTTTTTCAGGAGCATCCCCGTACCTGACAAAGTTATAGAGGAAGAAGTCGTGCAGATCGTAGCTGCCGATGATCTCCTCGGTGAACTGCTTTCCCGGCACCAGCTCGGGCGACACCGGAGTATCGCATATATCAAGCAGCTTGCTGCGCAATTCAGCATCGCAAGCTGCTGCGTAAATCTTTATCACCTGCCGCATCAGCGTTTTCGGGATCGAGGCGTTGACAGCGTACATCGACATCTGGTCGCCGTTATAGGTGCACCATCCGAGGGCGATTTCGCTCAGGTCTCCGGTGCCGATGACGATTCCTCCGCACTGATTGGCGATATCCATGAGTATCTGGGTGCGCTCTCTTGCCTGACTGTTTTCGTAAACCACATTGGTATCAGCCGGGTCATGACCGATATCTTTGAAGTGCTGATTTACCGCATCGGTTATCGGAATATATTTGAGTTCAGTTCCGAACTCTCTTGCGATGGCGAGCGAGTTGTCACGGGTGCGGTCGCTGGTGCCGAACCCCGGCATGGAAACGGCGACCACCGCATCGTTGGATAACCCCAGCTCTTTGCAGCACTCGATACAGGTGATGAGAGCCATGGTCGAATCGAGTCCGCCCGAAACTCCGAGCACCATCTTTTTTGAGCGGCTGCTCACCATGCGATTGGCAAGAGCGCAGGCTGAGGTTTTGACTATACTCTCTGCGTAAAGATGTAATTCGCTCTCATCTTCGGGAATAAACGGATATTTTGATACCGGAGCATACTTCAACTCATCCACCGTCGGCATGGTAACGGCGATTTCACGATCGGAGTTGTTCCAAAACTGCATATCCTGACGGCGCAGGTACTCTGCACGCTCAAAATCAACATCGAAGCAGAGCAGCTGCGGCTCTCTTGTGAAATGACGGTTTTCCGCCGTCACTTTTCCGTCAAATGCTGCAAGTGCCTGACCTGCACAGACTCCCGATGACGTCGTATTTGATGCCCCTGCACCGCAGGCGATGCAGTACGCATTGAGCATTCTGCTGAAAACGGCAAGCTCCTGCCTGCGGGCATTCACGCTGAAAAATGTGTCAGTCCCGGCATAGGGAAAGAGCACGACGTGCGCTCCGCCTGAGTTGCGCACCATATCGCACGCCCTGCGGTACGGCAGAGCGCAGGATATTCTGATGTTTCCGTCGGTGAAAACCGTCGAGTCACTTTCGGTATAATGGATAACTCCTGAAGAAATGACGGCAACTTTACCCTCAGAAGTTCCGCAAACGAGAATTGACGGATATTTTTCCGTCACTTCTGCAAGCTGTTGCAGAGCGGCTCTTTCCGCTTTGAGAAAGTGCGGAAAAATCTCGAGTCTGCCGCAGGAGTACCCTCCCAAACTCTGTGCCGGAAAGAGCACCGCCGCCGCTCCGTTTTCCGATGCCTGACAAAAGAGTTCAGCCATTTGCGACACATTGTGTCTGATATCGGCAGTCACCACTTGCGGAACTGCACAAACAAAACGGTAATATCCACTCATAGTTTTTTCCTCTGTTACTTATCAAAGTCAAAAGACATGGTCTGATCGTCTTTCGGACGCTTCTTTCTGCTCTTTCTGCTGATGTTTTCCAGAGTGATCGTCGGCAGCGCATGCATGACCGCTCTGGTGGTATTGGGAGCATCTTCAAGCATTTCCAGAATCTCCTGCGCCCGGTTGAGCACATCACGGGGAACTCCGGCAAGTCTGGCAACGTGGATTCCGTAACTGCGGTCGCACTTGCCGGGAACGATGCGGCGCAGAAAAATGATCTCATCTCCGTGCTCCTGCACCGCCACGGTGTAGTTGCGGGCGTAGCGGCAGAGGCTCTGCAGTTCCATAAGTTCGTGGTAGTGAGTGGCAAACAGAGTGCGGCAGGTTATCATATTGTGCAGCTCTTCCGCCACGCTCCAGGCGATGGATAAGCCGTCGTAGGTACTGGTTCCCCTGCCGATCTCATCGAGAATGACCAGACTGCGCTTGGTGGCGTTGCGCAGGATATTGGCAGTTTCGACCATTTCCACCATGAACGTGCTCTGGTTGCGCGAGAGATCGTCGCCTGCTCCGATGCGGGTGAAAATGCGATCGACCAGACCGATCTCGGCGTAGTTCGCCGGAATAAAACTGCCCATCTGCGCCATGATGACCAGAAGAGCGTTCTGGCGGATATAGGTACTCTTGCCCGCCATGTTGGGACCGGTGATGAGCAGCAGACGGTCTCCGTCGAGCCGGGTATACATCTCAAGATCGTTGGGAACAAACTGACCGGCTTCCATGGTGACGTCGAGCACCGGATGTCTGCCGGCAAGAATGATCAGACGCTGATCTTCGTACATGACAGGACGCACGTAACCGTTGACTCTTGCGCACTCAGCAAGTCCGGCAAGCGCATCGATATCGCCGAGGGCGTTGGCTGCTTTCTGGATGGAACCGGTGTAGGTGAGAGCATACTCCCTGAGCCCGGCAAAGAGTCTGGCTTCGAGAGCTTTGGCACGCTCTTCGGCTCCGAGGATGCTGTTTTCAAGCTCCTTGAGCTCAGGAGTGATGAACCGCTCGGCGTTGACCAGAGTCTGCTTGCGCATATAATCCCCGGGAACCGCCGCCAGATTGGACTTGCTCACCTCAATATAGTAACCGAAAACATTGTTGAATTTAACTTTGAGACTCTTGATCCCTGTGCGCTCGATCTCACGCTGCTGGATATCGGCGAGCATACTTTTGCCGTCTCCTGAAAGGGAGCGCAGACGGTCGAGCTCTTCGGAAAATCCGGCTCTGATGACTCCGCCTTCGCTCACCTGAGTCGGAGGCTCATCGGCAATGGTTGCATTGATGCGTGCGGCAAGCTCTGCAAATTCGGGCAGCGCATCGGCGCAATCCCTGATGAGTCCATCCGTTTCAAAACTCTCGAGCAGACTCTTTATTCCCGGAACCGCCTCGACACTCGAAGCGAGAGCCTGATAGTCTTTCGGAGAGGCGTTGCCGACGTTTATTCTGGCGGTGATGCGCTCAAGGTCACGGATGACTCCGAGCGTTTCCCTGAGCTCGGCGAGGGTAAGCGGATCGGAAACAAATGCCTCGACCGCATCGTGACGGGCAATGATTTCTCCGCGCTTTCTCAGCGGTCTCAGCAGCCAGTTGCGCAACCGGCGTGAGCCGAGGCTGGTGGAACTCTTGTCGATCACCGAAAGCAGAGTTGCTCCCTTGCTGCCGTCGATGCGTGATGAAACCAGCTCGAGGTTGCGCATGGATATCGGATCAAGTTCAAGATACTGATTGAACAAGTGACGCTGGATACTGTTGATGTACGAGGCATCCTGTCGCAGATTTTCCTGAGCGTACCTGAGGATAACGGCAGCGGCGCAGACCGACTCTGGTTCATCACGCATACCGAAACCGTCGAGGGTGGTGGTATTGAATCTCCCGAGGAGATAACTTTCGCACTCTTTGAAATCGAATTCGCTTTCATCGAGTTCAGTCCAGAGCAGTTTGTGCCCCGGGTCAGGCAGGGTCCCATCCCGGCGCATCTCTGCGGCTGCCCCGGCAGGAATGACGATCTCCCTGACACCGAGTCTTGCCAGTTCCCCCGTAACGGTCTCACGGTTTTCCGCAGGAGTATAGAAGTACTCACCCGTACTGACATCGAGCACACTCATGGCGAGATTTCCATTGGAAGCCGGAACCACGCAGGCGATGTAGTTATTGTACTTGGAGTTTATCAGATTGTTGTCAATGAGCGTTCCCGGAGTGACGATTCTGGTAACCTGCCGCTTGACGATACCCTTCGCATCTTTGGGATCTTCCATCTGTTCGGCGATAGCGACCCTGAAACCGACGGCGATGAGCTTCTGCAGATAGTTGTCGAGGGCGTGGTGAGGGAAACCGCACATGGGAACTCCCTGCCGTTTGGTCAGCACAAGATCGAGAGCTCTGCTGACCTTTTCGGCATCTTCAAAAAACTCCTCATAGAAGTCACCCAGACGGAAAAGCAAAATGACTCCCGGAGGGAGTGAATCTTTAGCTTCCAGATACTGGCGCATCATAGGAGTGACGACAGTTTTTTCTTTCATAAAGCATCTCCGTTGCAGCGTTCGATCTCGATGGATACGGGATTGCTGTGCCTCATGGCTTCGGGCTTGGAAAGTCTCACCCGGCACTTGAAAATGCGGCAATCCGAGAGCACGCTCTGAGCGATGACTTCAGCGAGTCTCTCAAGCAGGAAGAACCTGGATTCGCTCATCAATCGGAATATACGTTCCTCGAGTTCAAAGTAGTCAATAGTATCAGCAAGAACATCGCTCCTGCCGGCCCGTGAAAGATCGCAAAAGATATCGACATCAGCAAAAACCGGCTGAGTCTTTTCCCGTTCCTCAGGAAAAGTTCCGATCACCACCATAGCATTTATTCCATTGAGAGAAATTTTATCCAATTTTTTACCTTTTGGTTTAAGGTTAGCAAAAGAAACAACCTGCAGCCGTCTTCATTGCCCTGCTCCGTAACAAGCCGGAGCAGGGCGGTACATCGCTTACCTCACACTATACCGCAACAGGACGGAGTGTGTGATTTCTTAACAATCTGTATTCAATTGATTAAATATACATCAGCTTGGGGATTTTTCAAATTGTGTGCGGCTCATGCTACTGGAAATAATTGTTTTTCTGTGTTATATTATAGTGTGTAATTGTAAATTTTATTAATATTTCAATAAATTAAGGAATTTTACCAATGAGCAATCAAGAGGCACTGCCCAGAGCTTATGAGCCTGCGGCTGTTGAAAAACACTGGTTCCCTGTGTGGGAAAAAAGCGGATGTTTCCACGGCAAAGCCAATCCGCAAAAGACTCCGTTTTCCATCGTGATACCTCCTCCGAACGTCACCGGAATCCTTACTCTCGGTCACGTTCTCAACAACACCCTTCAGGATATCCTCGCACGCCGTGCCCGTATGCAGGGCAAAGAGGTCTGCTGGTTCCCCGGAACCGACCATGCCGGTATCGCCACTGAGGCGAGAGTGGTCAAGTTCCTCAAAGAGACCGAAAATGTCTCCCGTGACGAGCTCGGTCGTGACGAGTTCATCAACCGCGTCTGGCAGTGGAAAAAGGAATACGGCGGCAAGATCATCACCCAGCTCCGCACTCTCGGTTGCTCCTGTGACTGGGAAAGAGAGCGGTTCACCATGGATGAGGGTCTTTCTGATGCCGTCAAAAAAGTCTTTATCCAGCTTTACAACAAGGGTTATATCTATCGCGGTCAGCGCATGATCAACTGGTGTCCGGCAGCCAAAAGTGCTCTCTCGGATGAGGAGGTCATTTATCGTGACGTTCCCGGCAAGTTCTACCACTTCCGTTACCCCTACGCCGACGGTTCAGGATATGTTGTTGTCGCAACCACCCGTCCTGAGACCATGTTCGGAGATACTGCCGTGGCAGTCCATCCCGACGATGAGCGTTACGCCGGAAAAATCGGCAAGATGCTGAAACTTCCGCTGACCGACCGTGAGATTCCGGTGGTCGCCGATCAGCACGCCGACCCGACCAAGGGAACCGGAGCTGTGAAGATCACTCCGGGACACGACCCCAACGACTTTGAGGTCGGCCGCCGCTGCAATCTGGATGTCATCAACATCATGAATCCCGATGCCACTCTCAACGACTTCTGTCCTGCCGAGTTCGTCGGACTCGACCGTTTCGCCGCCCGTGAGCTCGCCGTCAAGCGCATGGAAGAGGCAGGACTCCTTGAGAAAATCGAAGATATCACCCACGCCGTCGGTTACTCCGAGCGCGGCAACGTGCCCATCGAGACTCTCGTGAGTGCCCAGTGGTTCTGCAAGATGGGTGAGCTCGCCAAGCCCGCCATCGAGGCGGTCAAAAGCGGCAAAATCAAGTTCTATCCCGAACGCTGGAGCAAAACCTATTTTCACTGGATGGAGAACATTCAGGACTGGTGTATTTCACGTCAGCTCTGGTGGGGACACCGTATTCCTGCGTGGTACAACGACGACAACCCCGGAGAAGTCTATGTGGGTGAAACCGCTCCGACCGCTCCCGGCAAGTGGCGGCAGGAAGAGGATGTGCTCGACACCTGGTTCAGCAGCTGGCTCTGGCCGTTTTCCATCATGGGATGGCCCGAAAAAACTGAGGAGCTCAAGTATTTCTATCCCACCAACGACCTTGTGACCGGTCCGGACATCATCTTCTTCTGGGTCGCCCGCATGATCATGGCAGGCTGTGAGTTCATCGGAGAGATTCCGTTCAGAAACGTCTATTTCACCAGCATCATCCGTGACGACAAGGGCAGAAAGCTCTCGAAAAGTCTCGGCAACTCACCCGACCCGCTCGAGGTCATTTCTGAGTACGGTGCCGATGCTCTGCGCTTTTCAATTGTTTACATCGCTCCTGTCGGAATCGATATCCGCTACTCAAACGAAAAGTGCGAGATCGGAAGAAATTTCGCCAACAAGCTCTGGAACGCCTGCCGTTTCCGCCAGATGCAGGGAGAGGTCTCTGCCGACTTTGAAAACGTTCCTGCGGGACTCTCAGGTGACGAAGAGTGGATGCTTGCCCGTCTCGAAGAGGCAGCAAAGAGCATCGGTGAGGAGCTCGACAAGTTCCGTTTCCACGCCGCCGCCCACGCTCTCTACAATCTGGTCTGGTCCGACTTCTGCGACTGGTTCGTTGAGGCTGAAAAACTTCCGCTCCGTGCCGGAGGCAAGGAAAAAGAGCGTGCTCTCGCCGTTCTCGACTACGCCCTCAACAAGATACTCAAGCTGCTGCATCCCTTCATGCCCTTCATCACCGAGGAGCTCGCTCACCGCATGGGATTTGTTGCCGAAAACGACTCCATCATGTTCTCACAGTGGCCCGAAGCCAATCAGGAACTCAAACTCGACAACGATATCATCCGCAGCATCGAGGGCAAGTTTGAAATGGTTCGCTCAGGACGCAATCTGCGTTCAAGCTACTCGATAGCTGACGGCAAAAAACTTGCTTTCCATATCAAAGCGGCAAATGAAACAGCTCTCGAGGTGCTCACCAAAGAGCTCGACTCCCTGAAACACCTGCTCAACGCCTCTGAGATCGAACTCGGACTCGAAGCATTCGACTGCGCCTCACGCGGAGCCGCTCCCAGCCAGCTCGGAGAGCTCGGAGTCATCAGTCTTCCGCTTGCCGGACTTATCGACGTCGAAGCTGAGTGCGCCAAACTGGAAAAACAACTCAAAGATATCGAGAAGTGGCTTTCCGGAGTCCGCGGCAGACTCTCCAACGAAAAGTTCGTGAACAGCGCACCCGCACAAGTGGTCGCCGATGCCCGCAAACAGCTGGAAGAGCTCGAAGCCAAAAAATCGCAAACCGAGTCCATCTTAGCTGGTTTAAGATAACGCACCGCCCTCGTTGGGGCGGTGCGGATGGTAATTGGAGCATACATTTCCATACCTGCGATTTGAAACGTCGGTTGGGTACTGCATAGAACAGCAAGTCACCTGACCGACGTTTTTGTTTCTGTGATCAGCTGCCGGGGGCTTGTTTTCTCCGTTTTTACCTCTTTTTTGATGTTTGAAAAAGACAGGCTCTGTTCCCGAAACGGGTATGTCCCATTTGTTGAGAAGAAAAATTTCCGGCGTTGGCGCATTGTGGTCAATCTCGTGCCTTGCTACTGCGCTGCTTCGGTCATGTACAGTCGTACACTCCCTCAGCTGCTCGGGCGCAAAACACGACCTTGACTCACACTGCATCCACCGATGCTAATAAGCCGTTTTGCGTTTTGCCGCAACCCCAATCTTTTACATATTTCACA
>JAFVZB010000026.1 GCA_017508385.1 Lentisphaeria bacterium
AAGTCTTCGGTTCAGCTTGTCAGCATCGATGGATGCAGTGCATAGCGTGCCCAAAAGGGCAAGTCTTCGGTTCGGTTTGTTAGCATCGATGGATGCAGTGCGAGGCAAGGTCGAAGGCGTGCCCCAAAGGCAAGTCTTCGGTTCGGCTTATTAGCATCGATGGATGCAGTGCGAGGCAAGGTCGTGTTTTGCGCCCGAGCACGCTGAAGGAGTGTACTTTAGTACATGACTGAAGCGGCGCAGAAGCAAGGCGCGAGATTGCCCGCAATGCGCCATCGCCGGTACTTCATCTGAGCAAACATAACTATTAAAAATAAATATAAAAGAAGCACGAGATTGCCCGCAATGCGCCATCGCCGGTGCTTCATCAGAACAAACATAATTATTAAAAATAAATATATAAAGAAAGAAAGAAAGAAAGAAGGGTTGTTGGAATGCTTTATTTGTTGTCGGAGTTCAGTACATCTGTTGGTTTTTTGCGTCTCTTTGATTATGTGACGTTCAGGGCAGGCGGAGCTGCTTTCACCGCTTTCCTCGTTGTTGTGCTCTTCGGCGGCAAATTTGCCCGTTACCTCTCGAACCTCAACGTGAGAGCGGCTGAACGCCTTGAAGGATTGGTTCCGGTGGAGTTCATCGACAAAGAGAAATCCCGTACTCCCTGCATGGGAGGAATCCTCATCGTCGGAGCAATAATCCTCTCAGGTCTGCTCTGGAATGACCTCTCTTCCGGAATTTCCACCACTTTGCTCTGGGGAACTCTGCTCTTCTGCGCCATCGGCTTTATCGACGATTACCGCAAGGTGGTGAAAAAAGACCGCAACGGACTTGCGTCCCGCTGGAAGTTCCTGCTCCAAATCATCGTTGCCGGTCTGGTCATCGCAGCACTGCTGAGAGTACCGTACCTCAAAGCAAGCCTCTATCAGTTCATGGTTCCCTTTGTCAAGACTCCGATATGCTCAGGCTGGTGGGTTCTCGCCTTTGAAGTCATCGTCATCGTCGGGGCAAGCAACGCCGTCAACCTCACCGACGGCAAAGACGGACTTGCCTCCGGATGCTGTATCTTTTCCACGCTCACCTACGCAACTTTCGCCTACCTTATGGGACACAAAATTTTTGCCTCCTACCTCAATATACCTTTCGTTCCCGAGATTTCCGAGGCGGTGGTCTTTTCGGCGGCGGTCGGAGGTGCCTGCATCGGCTTTCTCTGGCACAACTGCCATCCTGCCTCCATGTTCATGGGTGACACCGGCAGCCTCGCCCTCGGCGGAGCCATCGGTATGCTCGCAGTCATCACCCGTCA
Source organism: Lentisphaeria bacterium (assembly GCA_017508385.1). Taxonomy (GTDB): domain Bacteria; phylum Verrucomicrobiota; class Lentisphaeria; order Victivallales; family Victivallaceae; genus UBA1784. The sequence continues at coordinate 1,301 of JAFVZB010000026.1, forward strand.
GGAAATCCTGCTGGTCGTGGTCGGCGGAGTCTTTGTCATCGAGGCGGTCAGTGTCATCATCCAGGTGGCAAGCGTTCGCCTCACGGGCAAAAGGGTCTTTCTCTGCACTCCGATACACCACCACTTCGAGCGGCTCAACTGGACAGAGACTCAAATCGTTGTGAGGTTCTGGATCATTGCCGGAATTTGTGCCCTGCTTGCCCTCACCACCCTGAAACTGCGTTAAAATGAAGATAACCGTCAGCAAGGAACAACTCATCGTTCAGGGAATGACTCCTGAAGAAAATCCGTGGGGAGCTTATCAATTTCCCCATCCCTACCGCCTCGCCGACGGCAGAATAGCCGTGGCAGTGCACGTCGAAGCTGACGACATCAAGAGTTTCGGCAAGGAAAACCGCTGGTTCGTCAGCAGTGACAACGGCGAAACGTTCAGCGAAACCGACTCCTCGATAGATGCGTGGTGCGGAACTCTGCTTGCCAACGGCGACCTGCTCTACTTTCCTCCGGAATCGGGCTTTTCGGTGAGCAGTTACCGTGAGGAAAAGTTCGCCAACCGCACTTTGGGATACGACATGAAAAAGCGTGCCGGAGAGGGGACTCTGCCGCTGCCCGACGGAGTCACCGCATGGTGGGGAGGCAGTACCACTATCAAAGCCTATAACGCCGACCGTCTGCCTCCGAGCCTCGCAGAGAAAGTCTGGAACGCCAAACTGATAAAAAAGGGCGAATCCGCCGCTCAGAAAATCAAAGTCAACGTCAACTGGCCGAGCCTCACCCGGGTGGTGTTCAGCAGCCGTGAGTTTGATAATATCCTCAAGCCGATATTTCCGAGAGGACCGGTGAAGCGCGGTCCCGACGGAGCACTCTGGGTCACGACCTTTTCGGGCGAGGGTCACATCAACCCGGCAAACGGTCAGTACAGTCCGTACTACTCGGCAGAGCTTTTCCGCTCAGATGACGAGGGAATGAACTGGGATATGCACGCTCACATGGAGTATCCCGCCGACGGAAACGAGTACCCCTACCTGAGCGGAGGCTTCAGCGACAGCGATATCGAATTCATGCCCGACGGCTCGATGGTGTGGTTTTTCCGCTCGGCGTGGTACGGTTCGACCACCTACGAATGGGCTCCGATGTATATGTCGCGCTCAACGGATATGGGCAGGAGTTGGAGCAAGCCGCAGAAGTTTGCCTTCACCGGAATTCTGCCCCGTCTCTGCCGTCTCGGCTGCGGAACGACGCTCATCTGCTACGCCCGTCCGGGAATTTTCATTCAGGCAACGCTCGATGACTCAGGAACAAAGTGGAGCGACCCCGTGGTGGTGATGACTCCTGAAGACCGCAGTCATCTTGCCAACGTAAAGATAGAAAATCCGACCTTCCACGAGTGGGATGGAGCCTGCAACAATCCCGAACTGCTCGCCCTCGACGACCATACGGCGATGCTGTTTTACAGCGATTTCTACTATCCCGACGCCCACGGAACAAAGAGAAAGAGCATACTCTGCCGAAAAATCACCGTATCTGAGTAAAAAATACGCTGTAAATCAGTATTCCGCTTTGCCTTATCGGCAAAATGATGTTATATTATTTGAATGACAACTTAACATTAAAGCGGAGGTTTTATTATGGCACAATTTCTTGCGTTTCACGGTCTGCTTCCCGAGCCCGAAAAGGCGGCTCTGGTTTCAGCTGTTCCTTACGATGTGGTCAACACCGAAGAGGCTGCGGCTCTGGCTGAGGGCAATCCCCTGAGCTTTCTGCACGTCTCACGTCCGGAAATCGACATGACTCCCGGAATCGACCTGCACGATGACAGCGTTTACGCTCAGGCAAAGAGCGCTTTCGACAAGCTCTGCGCCGAAGCTCCGCTCAAGCTCGATGAGGGCAAGCATCTCTACATCTATCAGCTTGAGATGGATAAGAGAATCCAGACCGGAGTCATCGGAGCCGCTTCCGCCGCCGAGTATCAGCAGGGCATCATCAAAAAGCACGAGAAAACCCGCGCCGACAAAGAGGATGACCGCACCCGTCACGTCATGACTCTGCGCTCTCACACCGGCCCTGCGTTCTTCACCTATCGTGACTCCGACAAAATCAACGCCCTCGTGGCTGAGGAGTGCAAACGTGAGCCGCTCTTCAACTTTACCGCTCCTGACGGGATCCGCCACACTCTCTGGAGAGTAAATGAGTCTCAGAGCGAGACCCTCGCCGGACTCTTTGCCAGTGAAGTTCCCGTATTCTACATCGCCGACGGTCACCACCGCAGCGCAGCCGCCGCCCGCACCGCCAAAGAGTGCGCTCCGGCAAACCAGAACCACACCGGACTTGAGGACTACAACTTTTTCCTCGCCGTGGCGTTTCCGGCAAAACAGCTCGCCATCATGCCCTACAACCGGGTGGTGAAGAGCCTCAACGGCATGTCAGAAGATGAGTTTATTGCCAAACTCAGCGAAAAATTCGAGATATCCGCAACCGATGACGCCTACGCCTATCAGCCCGGAGAGTTCAAGTTCTACATCAACGGTATCTGGAAAAAGGCGACTCCGAAATTCGACGTCAACGCTCTCGGAGTCATCGGCAGTCTTGATGTCAGCTATCTGCAGGAGTTCGTTCTCGCTCCCATGCTCAACATCGCCGACCCCCGCACCAGCAAGGATATCGACTTCATCGGCGGTATCAGAGGCACCAAAGAGCTGGAAAAACTGGTCAACTCCGGCAAGTACGCCGTGGCGTTCTCAATGCCCGCAGTCACCGTCGATCAGCTCATGGCGATCGCCGATGCCGGAGAGATCATGCCTCCGAAATCCACCTGGTTCAAGCCCAAACTGCGTGACGGTCTGGTCTCTCACAACTTCTGACAGGTATATCCATGAGTCTTATTCTCGGCATAGAAAGCAGCTGCGACGAGACCGCCGCAGCCGTCGTCAGGGATGGTTTTGAGGTACTCTCATCCGCAGTGGCAAGCCAGATAGCCGTTCACGCCAAGCTCGGCGGAGTGGTTCCCGAACTCGCCGCAAGAGAGCACCTCAAGGCTCTCGACCCCGTGGTCAGCGAAGCGTTGAGCTCCGCCGGAGTCACCGCAAATGATATCGACTGCGTAGCCGTCACTCAGGGACCGGGATTGATTCCCGCTCTGCTGGTGGGGTTGTCTTATGCCAAAGGTTTAAGCTCAAATCTCAAAGTTCCGCTGGTCGGAGTCAATCACTTCATGGCGCACATCTACGGAGCGTTCCTCGATACCGGCATGGAGGAGTTGACCGACCCAGCAGGTTATCCGATGCTTGCGCTCGTGGTCTCCGGCGGACATACCTCTCTTGTGCTCGTGAGCTCCGACGGCTCTGCCCGTCAGCTCGGCTGCACCATTGACGATGCCGCAGGCGAAGCTCTCGACAAGGGCAGCAAACTGCTGGAACTCGGTTATCCCGGCGGACCGGTCATTTCCAGAATTTCCGAGAACGGAAATCCGCAGGCATTCAATTTTCCCCGTCCGCTCACAGGAGGAGCAGGCAAGGCACTCGCTCCCGAGCACCGCTACAACTTCAGCTTCAGCGGAATAAAGACGGCCCTGCTTTACCACACCCGCAATCACGGCGGAAAAGAGAATTTTTCTGACGAACTCTTGAACGACACCGTCGCCTCGTACCAGATGGCGGTCGTCGATACGCTCGTGCGCAAGACCATGCTCGCTGCAAAGGACTTCAATGTAAAACAGATAGTCCTCGCAGGAGGAGTCGCCTGCAACAAACTTCTGCGGTCGATGATCTCCGGGCGGGCTCCCAAAAACGTCAAAGTGCGCATCGCTCCGCCCAAGTACTGCACCGACAACGCCGCCATGGTCGGAGGAATCGGTTTCCACAGCTTCAAAAAGGGTGAGTTCATCTCGCACGATGCCGACTCATTTGCCAGACTGCCGGGAATAGTCAAAGTTCCGTTCCTCGGCTGAAAATATAATTGAACAACACTCCCCGGGGGATTTATGGAAGAACTTCTCAACATCGTTTCACGCATCAACAGCGGGCTTTCAGACTATGTATTGACCATTCTGCTGGTCGGTACCGGAATATTTTTCACCATCCGTACCCGCTTCGTGCAGGTGCGATGCTTCTTTGAGGGGTGGCGCAACGCATTCGGCAAGTTCACATTGCACGGCAGAAGCTCGAGCCTCTCACCGTTTCAGGCACTCTCAGCTGCTATCGCAGCTCAGGTCGGCACAGGAAACATCGTCGGAGCTTCGGGAGCTATCATTACCGGAGGTCCCGGAGCAATCTTCTGGATGTGGCTGATTTCATTCTTCGGCATGGCGACAATCTACGCTGAGGCAGTACTCGCCCAGAAAACCCGTATCAAAGATGACGACGGAACAATCCACGGAGGTCCGGTTTACTACATCAAACAGGCATTTCCCGGATTTTTCGGAACTCTGCTTGCCGGATTTTTCGCAGTAGCTATCATCATATCACTCGGATTTATGGGCTGTATGGTACAGGCGAACTCCATCGGAGAAACCTGCAGCAACGCATTCGGAATTCCCGGATGGGTGATCGGAGTGGTGATCGCCATCTTTTCAGCACTGGTATTTTTCGGAGGAGTTTCCCGTCTGGTGAGTGTCACCGAGAAAATAGTTCCCTTCATGGCATTCATCTACCTGGCGGGAGGAGTTGCGATTTTGATCGCCAGAATCGAATATATCCCCGCCACCTTTGCCGCCATATTCAAGTACGCCTTCTATCCTGAGGCTCTCATCGGAGGCGGCTTCGGATACGCCATCAAAACCGCCATCAGTCAGGGAGTCAAACGCGGACTCTTTTCAAATGAAGCCGGAATGGGCTCAACTCCGCACGCTCATGCGATAGCCGATGTACCCAACGCCCATATCCAGGGAACAGTGGCAATGATCGGAGTATTCATCGACACAGCGATCGTGCTGACAATGACGGCATTGATAGTGATATCGACGATCTACGTCGGAGATGGTCCGCTGGCAAACGCAAACGGAAAGACCTACGCAGCCTTGCTGGCATCAAATAACCTGAGCCAGACCAGTCTGGTGCAGTACGCCATTTCATCAGTAACGACAGCAAATGTCGGAAACATATTTGTAGCGATCTGCCTTTTGTTCTTTGCGTTTTCGACGATATTGAGCTGGAATTACTTCGGCAAAATCAACATGAGTTACCTTTTCGGCAAGAAATCGCTGATAATCTACACAATACTTGCAGTGCTCTTCATATTTCTTGGAACAGTAATGAAAAGTGAACTCGTGTGGTCGCTGCAGGATATGTTCAATCAGTTAATGGTGCTCCCCAACGTAATAGCCCTCTTCGCCCTTGCAGGCCTGGTAGCCAACTCCGCCCGCAAAGCCAACTGAAAATCAGAGTTTGCCGCAGATGCAGCGGTGGGATATTATGGCTCCGGATAGGTTGCGCTTCTTTTCTACAAGGCTTACTTCGTACAGCGCATTATTGTATTTTATGCGGTCTCCCGGCTTCGGCATCCGGTATTCCGGCGATATCAGGAAGGTCGTTGTGAAGTATATCTCACTTCTGTTTGCTCCTGTCAGTCCGAATGACTCAGAGACCACTCTGCCTTTTATTTTGTGTTCGTCCCAGACGGGTAAGCCGTCAAAGTAACTGTTGACTGTTTGCAGTATCAGCGGCTCCGCATTTTCAAAAATTTTGCTCATTGTTGTCCTTTTCCTTCTGTTCAAATCCGGTACGATTTGGTGTTCCGGATTGTTTTGTGTTTACAATTTGCGCATTTTGTCAACATTTGAGCTTGATTTTATCGGAAATCACATTAAAATCATGTGGGGAAGGTTTTTTTCAACACAGAGGAGCTAAACTATGAACACTTCAATGGCAAAGTTCGACATCGAGTATGCACACCGCTTTTTTGACTTCGACGGTGAGGCGCAATATCTGCACGGCCACACCGGCACTCTTACCGTGGAAATTGCAGGTGAAGTTGACGGAAATACCGGTTTCGTTCATCCCTGCTCGGGAATCAAAAGAGAGGTTTGGGATTATCTCAAGTGTTTTGACCACGCTTTGATAATCCAGCATGAAGATCCGCTGCTTTCAGGTATCCTGTCGGTTTACGAGCACCAGAAGATACGCTACGGCTCTCCGCATAACCGCAATCTCGGCAGACCATTTGAAAACGAGCTCGCCACTGCTTATCCGGAGTGCAGAGTGGTGGTGACTTCAAAGGCCGCAACCTGCGAAAACCTTATTGAGATTTTCCACACTCTGCTCAAGGACTCTCTTAATATAGTCCGTCTCTCTTTTTCAAGCGGCGAAAATCACGCCATCAGAACATTTCAACTCTGATATCATCTGGCTCCGCGCTGGAGTATGACGGCGTTAATGGTGGCAAAGAAGATGTAGTAGTCCATCCAAATCGACCAGTTGTTGACGTAGAATACATCCAGCGCAACACGCCCGGCGTAGTCGGTGTTGCTTCTGCCTGATACCTGCCACAATCCGGTGATTCCCGGTTTCACGCTGGAAAATGCCGGATAATGTTCTCCGTAATACTCCTTTTCCGCCTCGATTATCGGACGGGGTCCGATTAGTGCCATCTCACCTTTGAGCACGTTCCAGAACTGCGGAAGTTCGTCCAGACTGGTCTTGCGCAGGAATCTGCCCACCCGGGTCACTCTCGGGTCGTCGGTCAGTTTGAAACAGCTGCTCCACTCCTTGCGCATTTCGGGATTTTCAGCGAGCAGCCGTTCAAGCTCCTTTTCAGCTCCGTCGCACATGGTGCGGAATTTCAGCACTTCGATAGGACGTCCGTTTTTGCCCAGTCGTTTTGAGCGGTAAAAGACCGGTCCGCGACTGGTGAGTTTGACCAGCATGGCAAGAAAAACTCCGGGAATCAGCAGCAGGAACAGAGCCACCGCCGCAAAGAACACCTCGATTATCCGCTTTTGCAGGAGCACGCTTTTGCGCAGCAGACGGTTGCTCACCTCGAATGAGAAAAAGTTGTAGAAACTTACCGGATAAGACCACAGCACCGGAAATCCTGATATATCATTGACCATCAATATGTGCATGAAGTTTGCGATGTAGCGGTCGAGGTGCTCGAATTTGTGTTCAGCACTGCGGCAGCAGATGATATAGTTGATGTGGTTTTCAGCGGCATATTCAAAGAGTTCATCGATGCTCATATCAGGAATATTTGTGTCAATGGTTTTGCCGCAGCCCGAGGCTTTGAGAGAGAGGATTCCGAACTCATCGTTTTTTATCCGTTCAGCCACAGACGAAGCAAGAGAAATGTCTCCGGTTATCACCGCCGGAATGTAAGCCAATCCTGCTTTCCAGAGCAGATAACGCATGATTATTCTGCCCACCGGCAGGGCAATGAGCGCAACCGCCATCGACACGATGAGAGCAACGTGCGGAAAACGGAAACTGTTTCCGGTTATTTCCGACACTGCTGTAAAGATGACAAAACTGCCGACACATCCCAGAGTGAGGCGGCGGAGCTCCTCGACCGGGTGGATGACCTGTCCGGGATAAAAGAGGTTTCCGCAGTAGAGTCTGCCGCACAAATTGAACGATAACAGCAGCAGGAACACCGGCCAGGTGTGCAGGGTAAAAGCCATATCGTACTGCCAACTGCAGCGGCTGAAGATGAAAAAAACAACTGTTATGCTCAACGCAAGAGAGATGATGTCGGTGAACAACAGCGAAAACGAACGAAGTCTGCCGGAAGCGAATATCCTCATCTGTTTACTCTCCAAACTTTGAAAATTCTTTTGTGTGCCCGTATCGTTCCTATCTGAACGGAATTTGCCGGAATTTTTTCTTGGTCGCAGATGGCGATGTAATCTGCGTTTTCAGGCTCGAAAACCAGAGAGCCTCCGGCAAAGTAAGCGGCTACTGATATCTTGTTGCCCGCTGTGCAGTAAAGACGCGGACGTTTTGCTCCTACATAGTGACGGATATCAGTTTTGAGCGGAAAATCGGCACTGTCGCTTTTGAAATCCTGCCGTATCATGGCGGCGAGGGTGTGGACTTTTTTGCGTTGCATGATGCTCCTGTTTTTGACCCGGTCACGCAGCGGAGTCTGGAAAAGGTGAGCCAGCATGGCTCCGGCAATGCCCGTGACCGCCAGCACAAGGAGGGCGTTTGCCCATCTCAGGGGCAGATGACGGCAAATGAATTCGTAAACATCCCGCACACCGCAGACGAAAAAGCAGAATAAAAGCGGCATCGCCGGATGCAGATAACGGCTCGAAACATAGAGCATATTCTGGTTCCAGATGATAGCAAGGATATTGAAAACCGTGTTGGCAAAGACCAGAGTCAGCAGCAGGACTTCGCAGGTATTGAGTTTGCGGTAACGCAGTCGCCACAGGATATAAAGAACAATAAACGCTCCGGCAACGGTGTAGTAACCCTCGGCAAGGGAGTTGAGAAAACTTTTCACCACTGCCCACGGAGTGTGGTGCACGATGATAAAGCGGCTGACCACCGCCGCAGTGAAGAGCAAAGTGAGAGGCACAAGATACCTCACGCTCACTTTGCGGCTCACCTTTTCGAGCACCCATCCCAGAACGAGCAGGACAACAAGGGCTGCTGCGGCAGTTGCAAGATATTCGGGAATGTCAGGAAATCTGCCGGTGATTTTTTTGAAAAGTATGGCAAATCTGAAATCCGGCATCGCCATTTTGAACAGACGGTAATGGATGCAGACGGCAGGCAGGCTCAAAGCTGTCATCACTGCTCCTGAAAGCGCACTCAGCAGAGGAACTTTGCTTTGGCGGCACTCGAAAAAGGCGGAAGAGAGGATAAAGAGAGCCGCCATCAGCACCATGTCAGTGCGGTTCATCACAGCGAAAGCTCCGGCAATGCCGAGCAGAATGTAGTGGACAAAATTTTTGGAGTCATCCTTTATCCTGACAAGAGAGAGAGCCGCCAGCAGAAAAATGAAGGTTTTGAGCGACTCACGCAAACCGTAGGATGCCATCTGTACCGAGTAGGGAAAAATGGAGTAAATAAGAGCACTCCACCATGCCATGCGTACATCATTTGAAGTGACGTGCAGAACCAGTTGATAAATCAGAAAAATTCCGGCAAGGAACCAGAGAGAGGAGGCGATTTTGCAGGCGGTAAATCCGTCAACTCCGGTGAGAAAAGCGACAGTTCCGGCAATCGTGGTGTGCAAAGGAGGCACTCTCGGATGGAAAGCGAAAGCAAAATTGCCCTCAGCGAACGACTCCGCCATAGGAATATAGCGATGAGCGACATCCCGCACAGGAATATCGTGCAGAATACCGCAGACAGTCAACAGCATGAGCGCAATCAGAAACGGTACTATTTTTACAAACTTTTTCACCGCAACTCCGGAAGAAACATTCACATAACAAACATACACATAAGTTAACACGTTGAGGAGCAAAATACAAGAGCTGCAACAGAAAAAGAGAGCTTTTATTGCGTTCTCTCTATCAGTTGGGCGACAGGAGTTACTGATAAATCCATGTGTCCGTTGCTCAGGTTTACGGTGCTGATTATGTATTTGTCATTGCAGACAAACTGGGGGTGCGGGTCGGGATGCAGTGTGCTTGGGTTCTCTTGGGTGTTGTATGCTTCGAGTTTCGGATAAAAATAGAATCCTTTTTTGCTCTTCCCGTTATAAAATCCTATCTGCCACGCACATCCGCGATACCAGCCGCCCACGGAGTTGTCGAATGTCAGGTACTTGTTGTCGGCGGTCATCGTGGCGTGGGCGGCGGTCATCGGAGTAAGCTGGTACTGTCTGCCGCTTGCAAGCTCGTGGTAATAGACTCCGCTGCTGCAGAAGTAGAAGCCTTTGCCATCTTCGCTCCAGCGTTCGTGGGTGGCGTAGTTGGTGACTGAGGGTATCATGGTGCGCTTGTTTCCCGGCTCCATAAGCCACATTCTCGGATAGACTCCGTTGACCAGTTTCCCTTTCAAAGCCTCCCAGGCGCAGAGGGCGATATCGTCACGGTACGGATGTATCTGTCCGTGGTTGACGTAAAAATCGGTTCTTCCCCACTCGGTGAATTTGCCTGAGCTGATATCGAGCATTCCCTGCACATACAAGCCGTGCGTTCCGACATCGAGGAAGGCTTTTTTACGGTCGTGCGTCAGAGTCAGGTGGGTGCAGAGGTATCTTTTGGACTTCAACTGTTTTATTTCCGCAGGAACATCGCAGAGTTTCACCGCCTTTGCCGGGGAGGTTTCAAGATCGTGACGGAAGAGTCCGTCAATGGTGATGTAGTACACCTGATTGCGCTTCACATCCAGAAACGGAATTACTTCTCTTGCGACGATGCGGGTGAACTTTCCTTTTTTGAGGTCGAGAACGTAGAGGTGCTTGCGCATCTTTTTTTTCATATCCGTGGCGTGGAACACCAGAAATCTGCCGTCATCAGTCATGGATTTATGGGTAAAGTAAATGCTCTGGATATCAGGAGCAATATGGTGAGCTTCAAGAATATAAGATACTATTCCCGTCTCAGGTTCGACGTGTTTGCGGAAAAATTCCGACTCCTCCACCGGAACGGTTTTTCCGGCAAAGAGAGAAACTGTCAGATTGAAAACTACAATAAACAATTTTTTCATTTGCGTACCCTCTATTGTTTCTGCAAATCACTGAACGATAACGGTGTGAACGTGCTTTTTGCTTTTTTGCGCTTCTCTTCGTTGACGGTGAGATATTTCCATCTGACAAATCCGAAATCGTGGTGTTGAAAATTTTCCAGCCACGAGTGGCGCAGCTGCCATGAGAGCGGGATACCCTCCAAAATCCAGACGCAGTCGCGGTTTATCAACTCTGCCATGCGGCGGTAGAGCTGATTTCTGCGTGGTGAATCGGGCAGCTTCACCGCCTCTTCATACATCCTGTCGAACTCGGGATTGCTGTAATTGCAGCGGTTGCATCCTCCGATGTTTCCTGAGTAGAAGAGTTGCAGAAAGTTTTCGGCATCCGGGTAGTCGCCTATCCACGAAAGCCGGAAGAGCCGGATATTTCCCTGCCGCAGTTTTTCATAAAAGCGGGGCTTGTTGTTGAGCACACTTGAAACATCAACTCCGAGACGGGCAAAATCAGCTGCGGCGAGCTCTCCGTACTGGCGGTGCAGAGTGCTGCTGCCGGATTGGTCAAAGGTGAGAGTGAGCGGCTTGCCTGTCGCCGGGTCAATTCCGTTTTTGTATCCTGCGGCGGCGAGCAGTTCTCTTGCTTCGGCAATGCTCTTTCCGGCGTAGGGATGAACGATATCACGGCAGCTTGACGACACGTCAGGAGGAACGGCGCAATTTACCGGAATAAGCTGGTGATTGGTGAACTCAACTCTTCTTCTGACATCGTAGGCGGCAGTGAGTGCGGCACGCAGTTTGAGATTTTTGGCAAGTACGGGGTCCTTGAAGTTGAAGCCGACGTATCTTATTTCAAACTCAGGAAAACTCACGAGTTTCACTCCTCTTTCGACGAGTGCCGGAGCAAGTCTGCCTCCCGGAGCGGCAACATCGGCTTTATCTTTATCGAGGGCGTGGTAGTCGATATCTCCCTTGAGGAACATCAGATATCCGGTCATCGGCTGGCGGATGAGCGAGATATCTATCTTTTCAGCCAGCGGCAGGGGGCGGGTGCGGTCTTCCGGAGTCTCGGCGGCGGCAAAAAACTCCTTGCGGTACTCAGGATTTCTTTTCAGGATTATTTTGTAGTCGTTTATCCACTTTTGCAGAATGAACGCTCCTGAGCCGGTCGGACGCCTGCCGAAATTTCTGCCCTCCTTTTCGACTGCGGCTCTCGGAACCACTCCCATATTGGGCAGAGCCAGACGGTAGAGAAAGCGGGGGTCGGGCGTGCTCAGGACGATCGAAAAGCGGTGCTCGTCGCGGATGATAAATCCGGCAATACCCTCATCATAAATGCGGTTGTCGCCCTCACGCAGCTTTGCGGTTTTGGCGTGGAACTCATCTATTCCGTCGATTTTTCCCCGCACCAGATAGTAGAGAGGCGAGTGCAAACGGCTGTCGGCAAGGCGCAGTATGGAGTATCTGACATCATAAGAGGTGATTTTGCGCTTTTCCGCCGGAGTGTTTTTCAAACTGTTTGCCGCCTGAAAAACAAGGTCGTCACGCAGAACAAAGTCATAGCGCATGAAGTCGGAACTGCACTTGGGCATTTCCCTCAGCATGGAGGGCTTCAAAATGTACGGACGGGCGGTATAATCGTACTCCACCAGAGTATCAAAAACCGCTCCGGCAAGGTCGCGGCTTGCCAGATCATCGGCATAGACCGGGTCAAAGGTGCGTATCCTGCCGCCGGAATTGGAGTAAACATTTCCGGCAGACAGAACAAAAGCAAACAGCAAGCAAGCAAAAATTGCCTGAAATTTTTTTATACACGCATACATTACTTTACAAGTGCATCAAATTTTTCTGATGCGGCTGCGAATTTTGCGTGCGATGCGGCATCGGGCAGGTAAGTCACCACTTCGAGGGAGTCGGAAACAACTTTTCTTCCGGCGGCTTGCGAAGCGATTTCACCTGAGGCGATGGCTTGCGCAATGATGTTTCCGGTCGAAGTCGCTTCCACCGGACCTGAAATCACCGGAATTCCCAGAGCATCGGCAGTCAACTGCATGAGCAGACGGTCTTTGGTGCCGCCTCCCACGATGTTGAACGCAGTGTATTTTACGTTGAGCAGCTCCTCGAGGAAGGCAAGTTTCTTTTTGAAATAGAGTGCCAGAGAGTCGTAGATCGCCCTCGCCACTTCGGCATCGGTAATATCATCCGCCTGAGCTGTCGCCTTGCAGAAATCACGGATGCGCTGAGGCATATCGCCCGGAGTCACGAAGTTGGAGCAGTTGGGGTCGATGAGATATTTGCACTGCTCAGAAGATTTTGCCATCTGACAGATATCCTCGAAAGAGAGCTCTCTGCCGCTTTCGTTCCAGATGCGGCGGGTCTCCTGAAAGAGCCAGCTGCCCATGATGTTGGTGAGAAAACGGATATTGCCCTCGAGTCCGCCCTCGTTGGTGAAGTGAGCATCTTCTCCGGCAGCAGTGATGTAGGGAGCGGAGATCTCCGCTCCGAGCAGAGCCCATGTTCCGGCACTCAAATAAGCCCAGTTGCCGCTCTCGGGAGCAGGAACTGCCGCCACCGCACTCGCAGTATCGTGGCTGCCGACTTTGTAGATCGGAATGGCACGGCAGTTGAACTTTTTCTGCAATTCAACGGAAACTGCTCCGCCGCAGGTGCAGGGGTTGACGATTTCGGGGAATATCGGGCGGGGAAGCTCCAAACGGTCGATGAGTTCCCAGCACCATTGGCGTTTCACGGGGTCGAGCAATCCTGTGGTGCTCGCACTGGTGTACTCGGTGGTGAAGTCTCCTCCGAGGTGGAACGCAAGGGCATCGGGAATATTGAGGAAAACGCTGTTTTCGAGCTCTCCGGGGTGCTCCATCTTGTGAGCGTAGAGTTGATAGATGGTGTTGAGCTCCATCTTCTGGATTCCGGTGAGAGCGTAAATTTCGCTGTCGCTCATGATGCTGCGAACAGCCTGCTCCGCCTTTTTGGTGCGCTCATCACGGTAGTTGTAGGGCTGGCGCACGATGCGGCGGTCACGGTCGAAGAGCACATAATCGACTCCCCAGGTGTCGATGGCGATACCGTCGAGGTCTCCGGCGGCTTCGAGAGCCTTGCCGAGTCCGGTAACGAGCTCATTGCAGAGAGCATCATAGTCCCAGTATAAAGAGCCATCCTTTTCCACCGGACCGTTTTTGAAGCGGTGGACCTCCTGCAAAGAGAGTTTGCCTGATTCAACAGTTCCGATGATAGCTCTGCCGCTGGAAGCTCCGAGATCAAATGCAAGATACTTACTCATAAAAAATTCCTCTGATATAAACTGCTTGAAAACTGTTCTGATATACAGTAGCATCAAAATAAACTTTTTCAATCGCTGCAACACAAATTAAGCTCATTTATTGACAAACATGCATAATGGCAGAGAAAAAAAACATCCGGCTCTGTTCCCGATATGGGGAGATGATGCGGGGAAAGCGTGAAAACTTCTTTTCACGAGAAAAGAAGTTTTCCCTCTCTCCCCGCGCCCCTCTCTCCCTTTCAAGAAAAGCGGGGAAACTTTTTTATTTGATAAAGTCCTGATTTATGTGAAATATGTAAAAGATTGGGGTTGCGGCAAAACGCAAAACGGCTTGTTTGCATCGGCGGATGCAGTGTGAGTCAAGAAAAGTGTTTTGCGCCCGAGCAGCGCAGGGAGTGTACTTTTGTACACGACCAAAGCGGCGAGGTAAGCAAAACGCCCCATTACCATCGGCGGATGCAGTGCGAGGCAAGGTCGTGTTTTGCGTATGAGCAGCTGAGGGAGTGTACGACTGTACATGA
>JAFVZB010000027.1 GCA_017508385.1 Lentisphaeria bacterium
TTGGCAGAAGCATTACAGAACGCGAATAGGAGCAAGACAAAAGCACACCTTTTTTAAATCATCTTTCGCTGATTGTGAACTTTTTTACATTTTTTTTGCAAACAACACTTGAAATTTAGTCTCTCATAGGAGAAAAGCGGGGAAACTTTTTTATTTACCTTTACCCACCCGTGTCGGGAACAGAGCCTTCTGAAAAAAACGCAAAAAAATCTCTGAACAGGTGATGTTGAGATTTTGATGTGATTTGAAGTGTTATTTTTCGGGAGTTCCTACGCCCAATAGAAGTCTTTTTTCGCTTTCGATATAGACTGCTGCACGCCGCTCTTGTTCTCCCGGCTGTGGAGCTTTCATCAGCAGAACTGCTCCGGATGATTTTACGGTCATCGGTTTTCCTTGCTCAACAGGAGAAAAGTTGAAATCAAGTTTATGTTCCGTACATCCATCTGCCAGAAGCAACGCTTTGAGCTGAATAAACTGCTCATCGGATATGTTTTTTATCTCGAAAGCTCTGAAGCCTTTTACCGATACGGCTTTATCCCAGACCTCATCGGGCAGGGGGAATATCTTTTCCGCATTTTCAAACGGTTCACATCCGGTACAAAACAAAAACGTCAGTGACAGAGCTGCAAGTGTGCGCTGTACTTTGCTCATTCTTCTGCGTTCTGTTGACGGCGGATGCGTTTGATTTCATCTCGGGCGATACGGGTGATTTCGAGAACTTTTTCCTCACGCAGTTCCTGCGGAACAGCAAGGTAAGCACCCATAAGCTCGTTTTCATCCGGAGAAAGACTCTCGTAAGCTGAGGCTTTCCAATCTCCCTCCGCTGCTTTTGCCATCAGAGAGATTGCCCGTTTCTGCTGTGACTGAGAAAGCACTGCAAAGGCATCGAGAAGAACTTTCTGGTCGCTGACCATTTCCACAAGCTCTGCGTGGCGGCGGTAGCCGGGACCGATGCGTTTCGGCGGAGGAACATCCTCCTGACCGGTGAGGTATGGTTTGATTACCGGATAAACTTTATCCCAAGTCTCTGCCTTGGCATCGTTGGCTGTACGGTTGATGAAACGGCGCAGAAGTTCAAGTCTGACTCCGGTCATTCTGGAAATTTCATCAAGAGAAAGCACATTGGCGACCATCTTCAAAGCGTTGATCTGGTCTTCATCTTTTTTGAGTTTTTTCATTATTTTGACTCCTTATCGAGTATTTTATCCAATTCTTCAGCACGTTTTATCAGTTCGGAAAACTCATCCTCGCTATATTTGAAAACGGTGTGCAAATAGCTTGCCATCCGCTTGACGCTCATTTGTTGTTTCAGCCGGAATAATTTTACTTTTCCATTGCGCAGTACCGCATAGAAATAACCGTTGTGATTTTCCGGCATGTCGATCAGAAGCGGCAGATTGCCGGAGCTCTCTAGCTGCCAGTTGCCGAAATAGAGATATCCGCAGTTTTGTTCAAGCAGAGGCTCGTTGCCGTTTGCAGCAACGCATCCTGCCCCCGGGCAGCAGAGGAGTTTTGCCTCAAACCCGGCAGTATTCATCAATTTGTTTATTCCGTCAAGAAACAAACCTTCGGGATGTTTCCCGTTGTTGTTTGCGGAAAACTTTTTCAGACACTCCGCAAGTTTCTGCAAGTTTTCAAAACACTCCTGCGAGTGGGTTTTGACTTGCTCCTGTTTGGTGCCGGTGTTTTTTTCCCTGTTGAAAATGTAGTTTAAATCAGGAATGATATCGAGCATATCGATAACTCTGTCTCTCAAAAGTTCCACGCTCCAATCATTACGGCTTCTGCCGATTCCGTAAAAACCGTATGGAGTACGCTGCAAAGTGAAAAATTCAGACTCTTTGAGCTGTTTGATTTTGAATGGCAGGCTGGTAAAGATATTTCGGGGAACGTGTCCCTTTGCCGCCCAGAAGAAAAGCACGCTGTCTGCAGTGAATTCGGGAATGAGTCTTTTGAAATCCTGAACGTCAGCGACTTGGTTTGCCGGAGTGAAGTAGTGTTCAACTCCTTTTGGAGAAGTAAAAAATACAGTGCGGCCGTTGTGATGGGCTACGCTCACATCTTTGGCTTTTCCGAATACTTTTTGGAAATGGTTGTAAAAGTGCCTTCCGGAATCGGGAATTTCTATGGCAGTCATCTCTTTTTCGCCGGCAGAAGAGTATCTTGAGTACAACCAAACTCCGCTGTGCCGCTCGGCAAATTTTTCCGGAGTCGTACCGAAAATCATTTTGATGATACCGGTGACGACCTTTTTCTGTTCGAGTTCGGAGCTTTTGAACGCATTCCAGACCCGGTTCAAATCCACTGAACCGGCAATCGCGGCAGTGCATCCCGCCGGGAGTCCGGCTGTTTTTCCTGCGAGGTCGCAATTTTTACCGAACACGCCTATGGCAGTTGACTTACCAGCGGTATGTTCGATTGCGATACGGTTCGTGTAAGTGTTGCTTTTTTCGTCCGGTTTTGAGCTCATCTTCAAGGCATTGAGTTCGTAAACGCCGGAGTAGCTCATCAAAAGCTTGATAAAGAGAAAATTTTTAATGGTTTCGCCGGTATCACGTCCGGTGACATCAGCTGAAGCCTTGATAAAATCATCGCAACGCTCTTTCCATGCTCCGGCAAGTTTAGCCGGTTCGCACTTGAGATAGAACGAGCCTGACTTGTCAACGGGAGCGTTGTCAAAGCATTCCGGAGTTGTGCATCCTGCGACAAGGAGACAGATAAAGAAAATTATTCCGGCACGTTTCATATCAACACTCTCCGTTGACGAGTCGAAAAATTACAGCAGTTCAGCGATCTGAACGGCGTTGAGGGCGGCACCTTTGAGCACCTGATCTCCTGAAACGAAGATATCCAGACCGCGGCGGTCGTTGCGGGAGATATCCTGACGGATGCGTCCGGCGAGGATGTTGTACTGCTCGGTGGCATCCACGGGCATGGGATAGCTCTTGGCATCGGGATCGTCAACGACAGTGACTCCGGGGGCTGCGCTCAGAATGGCACGAGCCTCCTCGGGAGTGATCTCCTCGGCAAACTCGAGGTTGAGAGACTCAGAGTGCGCTCTCAGAACGGGGACACGCACGCAGGTGCAGCTGATCTGGATCGAGTCATCATGCAGCATTTTGCGGGTCTCGTTGAGCATCTTGAGCTCCTCTTTGGTGTAGCCGTTGGGCTGGAAGCTGTCGATGTGAGGAATAAGGTTGAATCCGATGCGGTGGGCGAAAGCCTTGGGCTCGATCGCCTGATTGTCGAGCAGCTGACGGGTCTGGACAAGCAGCTCTTCCATACCTTTGGCACCGGCTCCGCTGGTTGCCTGATAGGTTGCGGCGACGAGGCGGCGGAGTTTCTTGGCACGGTGAAGCGGAGCAACCGCCACCAGCATGATGATGGTCGAGCAGTTGGGGTTGGCGATAACGCCGTTGTGCTTTTTGATATCCTCGGGGTTGACCTCGGGAATGACCAGCGGCACGCCGTCTTCCATGCGGAATGCGCTGGAGTTGTCGATCATGACCGCTCCGGAGTTGACCACATCGTTGCGGAACTGTTTTGAAATATCTCCGCCTGCGCTGAAAAGAGCGATATCAACGCCTTTGAATGAGTCACTTTTCATCTCTTCGATGACGACATCCTCACCCTTGAATTTCAGGGTCTTGCCTGCTGAGCGGGCAGAGGCGAGCAGTTTGAGATTGGCAACCGGGAAATTGCGCTTCTCAAGAGTTTTGATCATTTCGATTCCGACAGCACCGGTGGCTCCGGCGACGGCGACATTGTAACTTTTGGACATATTTTTACCTGTTTATTTTGTTGTTTTTCCGCCGAAAAGCGATATTACTCTAAAATTACATCGTAATAATATATACCTTACTCTTGAAAAAATCAATATCTCAAGCTATATTCAATAGCATTATGGATACACAAAACTTTGAAATTGACAAAATGACCGTTGATGAGCTGGCACAACTGCTTGCCCATCATAACCGCCTTTACTGGGAAGAAAACGCTCCTGAAATATCCGATGCCGAGTTTGACAGGATATACGAGAAGCTGCGTGAGCTTGCGCCTGATCATCCGGGTTTGAGCCGGATATACACTCCTGCCGTCGGAGAGCGGGGAAAGGTGAAACACTCAGTACCGATGCTCAGTCTCGATAAGGCATATACTCTCGAAGCCCTGATTGAGTGGGCAAACAAATACGCCCGCACTCCGGATGAGCCGATACTGGTCGAGCCGAAGTATGACGGAATATCCGCCCGCTTTGACGGCAAATTTCTGGTTACCCGCGGAGATGGCGAGTTCGGAGAGGATATTACCGATAAAGTTCCGCTGGTCGAGCTTGAAGCTCCGGGATATGTCGGGGCACTCGACCGTCCGGCAAGAGGAGAGCTGGTCATCCGTGATGATGATTTTTCCACATTGTACCGCAACATCCGCAAAAAAGACGGCAGCTTCTACAAAAACAGCCGCAACGCCGTCGCCGGAATAGTCGGACTCAAAGATATCTCATCAATGCTTTTTCAAGGAGCGAAAATAACGCTTGCCGATTACCGTCTGTACTCATTTGAATTGAAACTCTCTGAGCTGGCAGAAAAGTGGGAAAGTCTGAAAGAGAAACTTGCTGAACTTCCCTATCCGCAGGATGGAATAGTTTTGAAGTTTGCCGATGAAAAATTCAGAAGCTCCCTCGGCAATACCGCCCACCATCCGAGAGGAGAGATCGCGTACAAATTCACCAATATCCGCAAGACGACAAAACTCATCGGTGTCGAGTGGAGTTTCGGTAAAAACTGTCTTACTCCGGTGGCTCAACTTGAACCGGTCGAGATATCGGGGACGACCATACGCCGCGCCACTTTGCACAACTTGCAGAATATCCTTGAACTCGGAGTGATGATCGGTGATACCGTGACCGTCGAGAGGGCAGGGGATGTTATTCCGTATATTTCGGAGGTTTTTCCGGGAGAAGAACGCAAGTCTCCGCTGATAGATAAGTGTCCATCCTGCGGCTCTGAGTTGGTACAGGTCGGGCCTGAACTTGTCTGCACCGGCAAAGAGTGTCCTGAGACCGGCTTGCAGCGGCTCTGCGCAGCCGTGCGCAACCTCGGGATCGAACGGCTCGGAGAACCGACTCTGCGGCAGATAATGGAAAAGTTCGGAGTGAAACGGCTCTCTCAGCTTTTTGCTCTGACCGTGCATGATATCATACAGCTCGATGGTTTTGCCGGAAAATCGGCGGCAAATCTTGTCGGAGAAATCCAGAAAGCAAGAGTGGTCAACGATTATCAGCTGCTCGCCTCTTTGAATATTCCGCACATCGGTTTGAATATGGCGCACCAGCTTTTGCAGGAGCATACTCTTGACGAACTGCGCACCATGGATGCGGAGGCATTATCCAATCTCAGCGGAGTGGGTCCTGAACGCGCCAAAGCTCTGGTAGAACAGTTTTCTGTTCAGCGTGACTATCTCGACGAACTGCTTTCCGCAGTGACGTTGAGGCGGGAACGCTCTTCAAACGCTGAGACGTTGACGGTTTGCTTTACAGGAAAAATGCCGGAAAAACGCAGTTTTTACGAGAAACTGGCAGAAGATAACGGCTATACCGCAGTTGACTCTGTGACTAAAGAGTTGTCTCTACTGGTTGCGGCAGACCCGGATGCTTCAGGTGGAAAACTTGACAAAGCACGCAAATTCAATGTCAGAATAGTCTCTCTCGACGATTTTATTGCCTCTCTGGAATCGGGAGCGACCGATGAAGAATCTGAACCCGATTTATTTGCCAAAACAGAAGAAGCGGCTCCTGAAAATCCGGCTTTTGCCAACGGAGAACTCTTTTCTTTTGATGAGTAGAGAGCTTTTGCACAAAAAAGTGTTGAAAAAGCCGAGTTTCAAGTGTATATTATGCCTAAGTATAATTTTTCAATATAAACATATATAAATACAGGAGTACAAATATGCAGTCAATTTGCGATATCGTCAAGGATAAACCGGTGGTGGCACTTGCCGCCGACCACGGTGGTTTTGAAGCCAAAAGCAAGCTGATGAGTTACCTCACCGGCAAAGGATATGAAGTTATCGATTGCGGTCCGTTTGTTTTCGATGCCGCAGATGATTACTCCGACTTCGGTTGTGCGGCAGGACGTGCCGTGAGCAAAGGCTGTGCCGATGCCGCCATCCTCATCTGCCGCTCAGGTATCGGTATGAACATTGCTGCCAACCGTTTCCACGGTGTCCGTTCAGTGGTCGCCGAGGATGTTGAGAGCGTGAAACTCAGCAGAAAGCACAATGCCAGCAACTGCCTGACTCTTCCCGGAGATAAATTTGATATCGCCAAGATGCAGGAGATCGTTGATGCATGGTTTTCAACTCCTTACAGCTTCGATGAGCGTCACTCACGCCGCCTTGAGAAATTGGAGATCCAGAGCTATGATGATATTGCCGCCGTCCGTGCCGCTGACCCCGAAATCGCAAATCTGATCGATAAAGAGGCAGAGCGTCAGAATGACGGCATCGAGCTCATCGCCAGCGAGAACTTCGCCAGCTGTGCCGTCCGTGCCGCTCAGGGCAGCGTGCTTACCAACAAGTACGCCGAGGGATATCCCGGCAAGCGTTACTACAACGGCTGTGAGTTCGTTGACGAGGTCGAGACCATCGCCATCGAGCGTGTGAAAAAACTTTTCGGAGCAGAAGCCGCAAACGTTCAGCCCCACTCAGGCAGCAGTGCCAATCAGGCTGTTTACATGGCTCTCTGCGAGCCCGGAGATACCGTTCTTTCCATGAGCCTTGACCACGGCGGTCACCTGACCCACGGTCATCCGCTCAACTTTTCCGGACGTCTCTACAACATCGTTCCTTACGGAGTAAGCCGTGAGACCGAGATGATCGACTATGACGAAATCGAGCGTCTCGCCGTTGAGAACAATCCCAAGATGATTCTTGCCGGAGCAAGTGCTTATCCCCGTATCATCGACTTCGCAAGACTGCGTGCCATCGCCGACAAGGTCGGAGCAAAGCTCTTTGTTGATATGGCTCACATCGCAGGACTTGTTGCCGCAGGTGAGCATCCCAACCCCGTTCCCTACTGTGACGTGGTCACCACCACCACCCACAAGACTCTGCGCGGACCCCGCGGCGGACTCATTCTCTGCAAAGAAGAGTACATCAAAGCGATCAACTCCAAGGTGTTCCCCGGAATGCAGGGCGGACCGCTTGAGCACGTCATCGCCGCCAAAGCCGTCTGCTTCGGCGAGGCTCTCACCGATGAGTTCAAAGCCTACCAGCGTCAGACCAGACTCAACGCCGCAAAACTTGCCGATGAGCTGGCAAAACGCGGATACCGTATCGTTTCCGGCGGAACTGATAATCACCTGATGCTTATCGACCTGCGTCCCAAAAACGCCACCGGCAAAGCGGTTGCCAACGCACTCGACCTTGCCCGTATCACGGTCAACAAGAATATGATTCCGTTCGACCCCGAGAAGCCCTTCGTCACCAGCGGTATCCGTATCGGAACTCCCGCTGTGACCACCCGCGGACTCAAAGAGGCTGAGATGGTCGCCATCGCCGACTTCATCGACCGTGGCGTTGCCGCCCGTGAGGATGAGGCAGCATTGCGTGCCATCGGCGAGGAGGTCAAGGCATTCATGGCAAACTTCCCGATGCCGCAATTCTGAAAAGTTTATTGAAGAGGAGTATATAAAATGCTTGATATCAAATTTATCAGAGAGAACGCAGAGGCAGTGAAAGCCAACTGCATACGCCGTAAATATCCCGCAGATATCGATGCCATTCTGCAGCTTGATGCGGATATCCGCCGTCTGACCGGAGAGATCGACGAAATGCGTGCCGAGCGCAACCGTTTGAGTAAACTTTGCGGAGCAGACCCTGAGGCCCGTGAGCGGGTCAAAGCGATGAAATCCACTCTCGCAGAGAAGGAAGAGGCGTGCGCTGACAGTCAGAAGAAACTTTATGAACTCATCAGCTTCATGCCCAATATGCTGGCTGACGATGTTCCGGATGGCGACGATGACAGCGGCAATGTCGAGCTGCGCAAAGAGGGAACCATCCGTGAGTTCAACTTCAAGGTGAGAGACCATCAGGAGCTCGGTGAGCTCTGCGACATTCTCGATATCGCCCGCGGTGCCAAAGTCGCTCAGAGCGGATTTTATTACTGGAAAGGCAAGGGCGCAATGCTGGCTCAGGCTCTCTATTTCTGGGTTCAGAAAGAGTTGGTCGCCAAGGGATTTACCATGTTCATGACTCCCTGCGCCGCCAAAGAGCGCACTCTGTTCGGAACCGGATATCTTCCCTTCTTCGCCGATCAGACCTACAACCTTGCCAATGAAGACCTCGCCCTCATCGGTACCAGTGAGCAGACCCTTGTCGGATACCATGCTGACGACCTGCTGAACGCCGACGAGCTGCCGCTGAAATATACGGCTCTGACTCCCTGCTTCAGAACAGAGTCAGGCAGCTACGGAAGAGCCTCACGCGGAATTTTCCGTGTCCACCAGTTCCACAAGGTCGAGCAGATAATCTTCTGCCGTCCCGAGGAGTCACCCAAGTGGCACGACTTCTGCCTTGAGAACGAGGAAATGATTTTGAAGAAGCTCAATATCCCGTACCATGTGGTCAACGTCTGTGTCGGCGACCTGGGAGCTCCCGGATACAAGAAGTACGATATTGAAGCCTGGTTTCCGGCTTTCGGAACATACCGTGAAGTCACCAGCAACACCAACCTGACTGAGTTCCAGTCACAGCGTCTCAATATCAAGTTCAAGGATGGCGACCAGCGCAAATATGTCCACACCATCAGCGCAACTGCGGCAACCGACCGCCTCATCATTGCGATCATGGAAACATATCAGCAGGAAGATGGTTCGATCGTCGTTCCCGAGGTTCTGCGTCCCTACACCGGATTCGATATCATCGAGCCGGTCAAGAAATAAGACAGTTGTTATCAGAAAGACGGAGAGGAGTAAAATCCATCTCCGTTTTCTTTTTGGCTCTGTTCCCGACATGTGTAGGTAAAGGTAAATAAAAAAGTTTCCCCGCATCATCTCCCCATATCAGGAAGAAAGCTTTATTTTTTATCCGAAAGGAGTTTTGATTATGAACGACAGAAAGACAGCCGTAGTTACCGGAGCCAGCAGCGGCTTGGGCAGGGCGATGGCAAGAAAGTTCCGGAGTGAGGGATTTTATGTTGTCGCAGTATCCCGCAAAGCTCCTGAGGATGGAGTTTGCGACTTGCACATACCGGCGGATTTGACAGAAGAGAACTCTCTTGCAGCCGCAGCAGCAGAAATATTGAAACTCGAGCGGGTGGATGTGTTCATCAACAACGCAGGAATAGGAGCATACGCAAAATGGGACGAGCTCAAAGAACAAGAGCTGCGCAGGTTGATGGAGCTTGATTTTTTTGCTCCGGTACTGCTGACCACCAAAGTTCTGCCGCTGCTGCGTAAAAGTAAAGCGTGCGTAGTGAATATATCCAGTGCGGCAGGATTGCTGCCGGTAGCTTGTATGGGAGCATACAGTGCGGCAAAAGCGGCATTGCGGATGTTTTCCGACACTCTGAAAACCGAGGAGCGTGATATCCATGTTGTTACCGTGTTTCCGGGCAGAATAAGTACCGGCTTCGGCTCAAGAGCGTGCGGCTGCCGTGAAGTACCCAACACACCCAGTCACGGAAGTGAAACTCCTGAGGAGCTGGCGAAACGTGTATATAAAGCGTGCATGAAAAAGAAACGCAGCCTGATTTATCCGTGGTGGTATAAAATAGTAATAGGAATAATGCTGAGAATGCCCGGTATATACGAAAAAGGGTCACGAAAAGTCTGGAAAATCTGAAAAAAGGCTTGAAAAAACAGAAAAAGCGTGATATCTTATAAATACACCCACAGCGGAGAGATGGTTGAGTGGTCGAAGGCGCCGCATTGGAAATGCGGTGTACCGCAAGGTACCGAGGGTTCGAATCCCTCTCTCTCCGCCATTTTTTTTGCCAAAAAAATGGCGGAATGAAGCCGTCAGGCTTTGTTTCATGGCACGCAGTGCCGCTTCATGCATCGCAAGATGCGCTTCATATTTTGCGGCATCGCCGCAAAATGCTTCATAAAAACGCCTGACGATGAAGCAGCTCCATTTCATTCTGCTATGAAGCATTTTCCGTTTCACTCCAAATATGAAGCATTCGCTTCGCTCATATGATGTAAAAATGAAAAATGAAAGTTTGAGTTTGCAAATCCGGCATTGTGAAGTATATTAAAAACAGTAAATTCACAGAGGTAAAAAATGAAAGATTTTTCTTCGGATCACTTTCCCGCGGCACCCCCTGATCCGGCATCCGGATGCTGGATATACGGCAGAGCAGAAAGGGAAACTTTCCGTCAGCAGATGATGATCAGGGCCAAAGAAGAAGCCGCATTGAAAGTTGGCTATCCGGGTGAATTCATGACTCCGCACCGTACGATCCATTTCCGGGCGATGCTTCCGGCAGGAGTTTTTCCGGTGAATTGTATTGGCACACCGGAATTGACCGAGATCCGCATGACATCTCCGGGAATGTTTGAATTCACCCTCTCTGTGCCGGATATTGAAAAGGATGTGCCGTGTTTCAAATGTAATGAAAATTTCCATTGGGAATCCTCTTTTGACGGCAGCGAATGGCACGACGCTTCAAAAGCCGCCGGAAACAAGATCCCTCCGCACCGGATGGAACTGCCATGCGCTGAAATAATTGCCCGGAAGATGCCGGATGGGATTTATGATTACGGCAGGGAAGTTTTCGGGC
This sequence comes from Lentisphaeria bacterium, assembly GCA_017508385.1. Lineage (GTDB taxonomy): Bacteria > Verrucomicrobiota > Lentisphaeria > Victivallales > Victivallaceae > UBA1784. The sequence continues at coordinate 10,781 of JAFVZB010000027.1, forward strand.
GGGTCACGATCCGCAACGCCGCAAATGCCCGACTCTTTGTCGGCGAATCGATCCCCGAAGCCCTGAACCGCAACCCGGAATATTTTGAACAGCGTACAGATTTGATTTCCACAGATTCCGGCATCCTCCGCAGCGCAGTTCCGCTGGCATTGCGTTACCTCACGCTGGAAAACGCTGATGAAAATGCCGACGTCAGGATCGAAGCGATTTACACTCCAATGACGCTGAAAAAGAACTTCTCCTGCGGAGACCGGGAACTTGATGAAATCTGGCAGAAAAGCATCTACACCTTACGCCTCTGCACCTGCCATTTTATGATCGACGGAATCAAACGCGACCGTCTGCCGTGGGCGGGTGATCTGGCGGTCAGCTTATTGAGCATGGTTCACTCATATCAGCAGCCGGAACCGATCAGGGATACTCTGGCGGTACTCGGTTCAGCGGGAATACGCAATGAACATATTAACGGAATCATGGATTATTCGCTCTGGTATCTGATCAATTTCGATCTTTACGAAAAATATTTCGATGACCCGGAATTTCTGCATCAGGAGTACTTCCGGATCGTGGAAACTGCCGATATTCTGCTGAAACAGAGTGAAAACGGTTTGCTACCGATTTCCGGATGGGTTTTGATCGACTGGGCAGACGGAGACAAAAACTGCGCTCTGCAGGTTCTTTTTTTCATGGCACTCAAAGCTCTTGCAAATCTGGCACGCCGGATGGATGACCGGGAAAAAGAGGAAAAATGGGAAACGCTCGCTATTGAACTGCAAAAAAAGATCCGCCGGGAATTCTACGATGAAACCCGCGGATTATTCCGCTGTTCTCCCGGTAAAAACGAATTTCTCAGGCATCAGAACTTTCTGGCGGCAATTTCACTTGCCACCCCGGAAGAAGGTCGCAGAATCGCTGAAAACCTCCTTAAAAATGAACTTCCGGCGGTCGGCACACCTTATATGAAAAGTTTTGAAATCCTTGCGCTGATCCGCAACGGCTTCAAAGCTGAAGCCGCCGGGGAGATTCGCCGTTTCTGGGGTGGTATGATATACGCCGGAGCCACGACCTTTTTCGAGGCATTCGGAGAGGGAAAAAGCGGCAGTGGACTCTACGACTTTTACGGCCGCCCATTCGGTTTGAGTCTCTGCCATGCGTGGAGCAGCGCACCGGCATTTCTGCTGCCGATGATCTTTGAAAACAACAACTGAAAAAATTTTTCAGGAAAATCACAGAGATCATCATTCCTGAGGACGTAACCCAAATCGGAAAAAAGCATTTTCGTTCTGCACAAGCCTGACAAGTGTTGTTATCAAGCACAAACGCATCAAAATCTCGGTTGATGCGTTTAATAATCGGTGCCATTCCATACAAATAACTTTCTATTATGCATTTGCAATTAATCGGTGCCATTCCATACAAATAACTTTCTATTATGCATTTGCAATTAAATTATTCTCTTTTATCGTTACTCGAAACGCAAACGTTTTACCCGTTTTGTTTTTCACATCAACACTGCAAGTAATGTATCATCTGTAATCCAACTTGTCAAGCGGAAATACAAAAAGAGAATAGTTTACCGACTAACCTATTGTCTATAAAAAACATACATAGAATGGCACCAATTACAGTGTGACTGATTTGTCTTGTCTGGAATATTGTTGACATTGTGAAAAACAATAAACTCGAAAGTGAAAAATCAATGCGTTCGTGGTGGCAACTACTGTTGACGATCATCTATATGATCGTTTTTCTTGCTATATATTTTCCTCCCATTTTAGGTATCGGCTGTTGAGATTTACAGCGATGAATGATTAACCGCCGCCAA
>JAFVZB010000028.1 GCA_017508385.1 Lentisphaeria bacterium
GCTGCGCTGCTTCGGTCATGTACAGTCGTACACTCCCTCAGCTGCTCGGGCGCAAAACACGACCTTGACTCACACTGCATCCACCGATGCTAATAAGCCGTTTTGCGTTTTGCCGCAACCCCAATCTTTTACATATTTCACTTAAATCAGGACTTTATCAAATAAGTCTGAACCGGTTAAAAAATCTGAAATTTTTTTGTTTTTTTCTTGACAACGTCAATTTTTTGGTGTACTATATCAACAGTGCAATACAAGCAAATCTGACAACGTCAGTTCTGTTTGAGCTTGCAATGTCAGTTTTATGGAAAAATTAACGCTTTTTTACGGGAATACATTATGGGATGCAAATTTTTAAATCTTTTTATCTGCGGTGTCAGTTTCGTTCTGGCTTCAGGTTGGCTCGATAACGGGTTTTCCAAGCGCACTCAGGTCGATGTCGATGCTTTCAGGCATCCTGCCGGAGCTCCCGTTATGCTTACTCTTGACTCCGTGAGGCTCGAAAAGGCAACCGGAGAAAAGTTTTCTCCTGAAACCGTCAAGCTCGGGTTTGTCAGTGCAGGAGGCAATGAGCAGCAGGTTGATTTCGCTTCGGCAGGTGTTGACAAAGTCGATAACAAGTTGCGTCTTAATTTTGTCATGCCTGAGGACAACGGCAGGCTCTATCTCTATTTCGGAGGCAGAAACAACTCTTACTCCAAAACGGAGTATCCCGATATCCTCAACGGAACTGCTCTTGATGTTTCCAAATACAAAAGCGACGGTTTTGCCAAAGTAAAGAAAATTGCCGCAGGAATGAATTTCAGCCAGTCCAAACTTACCCGCCGTGAGAACGCCGATGTCTGGGTGGAACAGGTTTTTCCGCTCAAAAAAGAGTATGCCGGTATGCCGGTCACTCTGCTGCTTGATGCCAAGAGCAACTCCAAAGTGATGTGGCCGTTTTCGATTGCCATTGCTTCGCTCGATGCTCAAAAGAGAGTTATCGGTCAGCGGGTCTGCGATGCCCGCTGGAGCATGGTGCAGACCGTTCCCGGCAAGCCCTTCCACCAGCGGCTCGAGGGTAAAATCGACCCGGGAGCGAAGTACATCAGGATCCGTCTTACCGCCTGCCGTGCCGGTGAAAAACGGCTCTTTGATGTTTTCGGCAAGCCGCTGGCAAGAAAAAGCGATGCCCTGCCGGATATTGATATCACCCGTTTCATACTGGTTCCGGGCAACATCGCAACTATTCCCGGAGCAAATCCCGAACTCTACACTGAGGGAGTGAAAGCAGGAACATCTGCGCTCAGACTTGCGGGCAGAACTGCTCCGTTATACAACAACTTTTCCGCAAACGTCTGGAGCGAGGGCAGCTGGGTGAAAAATCAGGATATGTTCTTCTGGCCGCTCAATGGTGAGGGAACGGCTGAATTTTACCTCAAACTTGACAAAGTTCCGGAAAAAGAGAGCGTCATTCTCGACAACGGACGCAATTGCAGAGCAAGTTTTCTGCAGCTCGTTTACGGCAACGGCAAGTTCACTTTGAAGATGAACGGCTACGACAAAGCGGCAAAAGGCAGCAGGAAACAGGCTCTCAGCACCTATGAGTTCAAACGCTCTGTTCCGTACTCCATCAAGCCCGGCAAGTGGATGCACATTGCTGTTGTCTGGGGTGGTGACGGAGTTGCTCTCTTTGTTGACGGCAGAAAGATATTGAGCGACTCCAAAACTTTCAAACCGGCAAGTTACATCCTCAAAAAGCAGAGCCGCACCAATAATATAGCTGAGTACACTGCCATCGGGGCTGACACTAACCGTTTTCTTGAGGACTACCGCCCCTCAACCGACAGATATCTCACGGGAGCGGTCGATGAGTTGAGAGTTTCAAAAGTGGTGCGCTATACCGGTGATTTCACTCCGGCAAAGGAGTTCTCTGTTGATGCAGATACCTGCGCTCTCTTCAGTTACGAGAAAAACTTTGACGGCAAAAGCGCAGTCGGTCCCCGTTATATATCAGGCAGTATCCATGCTGCCGATGCTCCTCCGAGAGCGGATGTGCTTACAATCGAGGATAAGTCGGGAGCAAAGAAGGTGGTGCGTTATGTTCCAAAAAATGTTCCTGACAGCAATATTCCGCAATACTTTATCCGTGAGACCAGCTATCCTGTGCTGCCGACTCCTGAGGATTTTAAGGCTGCCCGCATAAGTAAGAGTGTTAGCAAAACGCTTGCCAACGGCGAAAAAATCGGGTTCAAAACTGCGGAACACACCGTTCCTGAGTACGTTGAAATCAAGGCGGTCAACGAGCCGGTGAAAGCTCCGTTCCTGCGTCATCCCGGGGAGATCGATGCCCGCAGTTTCGCTGACGTGGCAAAGAGCATTGATTTCTCTGACTGCCCTACCGAGCACGCCAAGGCACGCAAGGCGTTTGATTTTCTGGTGAGTTCGACCGATTACTTTACCTTCTCGGCGGCGGCGTTTCCCCGATACAGCAACACTCCGATGCACGCCGCAGGATACGGCCTTGTTGCCATCAACAGCTATGCCTGTTTCCAGTGCGGTCCGCTGAACGGCATTGCTTCGGGATTGTTCACCAGCGGACTCGGGTATCCCTCGGTGCTCACTTTCGGTAACGGACACCTCTTCCAGCAGGTGATGCTCAACGGCAAACTGCGGGTGTTCGACCTCTCGGCTCAGCAGTATTTCCCCAGCCGTGACCAGGATGAGGCGGCAAGTCTGGATGAGCTTGAAAAAGATATCTACCTCTTCCAGAGGACCCGCCGTCCGAACGGAGGCTCGAGCCACTTTTTCCGTATGGGCAGACGGGGATGCCACTCGGTTACCAATGCTCCGAGAGAGCGCATAGAGTACACGCTTTATCCCGGCGAGAGTTTCCGCTACTACCCTGCCAACTGCGGACTCTCTAACGACCTCAACAGTCTGGACTGGAAGGGAGATACATGGGAAAGGTTCCTGCCCACCTGGAAAAATATGCAGAAAGAGACCGGAGCCGATGTTGAAGTCGGCAGAGTCGTCCAGAGGCCCCAGCCCCACACCTCTCAGGGAGTGTTTCTGTTCGACGGCAAAGTTTCCGGCGGAGCTTTCAGCAATGTCAGCGCAGAGAGTTTCTGCTACCGCATCGACTCACCCTATTCGATAATCAGCGCAGTTTTCGCTGTTCCCGATAAGAGTGCCGTTTTTGAGTTGAGTTACGACCGGGGCAAAAACTGGAGAACGCTCAAATCTGAAAACGGAGTCTGCTGTGCCGAGTTTGCTCTGAGAGGACGCCACGTTGCCCTGCTCCGGGTCAACACCGCAGCGCGCACGTTCAAGTCTGCGGTCTATACCCAGATGAGTCCGCGCCGCCAGACCGGACTTGCCCGGGCGGGTAAAAACGAGCTCATCTTCACCAGCGATGCCGGAAAAGCTCAGGTGACTGTAGCCTACCGTGAGCGTGCCAAACAAATCGTGCTCGACGGAGGATTTTATTTCGGAGTCGTTCCCGGACTCGAACGCCAGCTCTTTACCCTCGAGCCCGGCAAGAGCCGCTCCATCGGCATCACCGGAGTTTCTGCTGATGCCAAAGTCAGATGCTCCAAGGGCATTACTGCGGTCATTTCCGCAGGCAAACTCACCGTCACTGCTTCTAAAGCCGCCGATAAATCTGTCGGCTATGTCATCATCACTGACGGCAAAGCGGAGAAAGCGGCGGATTTCCTGATCTGCACCGGAGTCAAAGAGTACTCCGTCAAAGATATCAAAGCTGCCAAAGTCCGCCGCAAGCGTGACAAACTTGAGGTGCGCAAAGCCGACTCAACCAGAGTGCAGAGTGTGGTCAGGGGCAACGGAAATCTCGATCTCGCCGGAGTGAAACCCGGCAAGTACGCCATCTTTACTCTGACCCGCCGTGACAACCGGGTGAACTCGGTCATGCAGGCGACCATCTGGAACGGCAATCAGGATTTTGTCGCCGCCAGAACCCGCAACCCCGGCTTTGAATACTATAAAGCTACTTACGGTCCGTTCCCGGCACGCTGGGTGAACCGCACTGCCGAAGAGAACAGCATCGACCCGTGGTCACGTTTCCGCTGGGATATTGCGACCGGCAAAGACACCTACCCGAGAGTCTCAAATATGCCGCTCGAACTTGAGGTGAAAGCCGGAAACAAACCCCTTCTTCTCGCCGCCCACACCGAGTGCGCCGGAGTCATTCTGCTGCCCTCGAAAGACCAATCATTTATGTACGAAGCGGCAAGAAATCTGCTCAATATGAGCCGCGCCGACTGGATGTTTGATACACTTAACCTTAAATAACACAAGGAGAACCGCAACATGAAAACTCAAAACTCCTCCCCGAACCGCTCTGCCCATGGGCAGGTAAAGCACCTGTGCTTTACCCTGATCGAACTCCTCGTAGTGATTGCAATTATTGCCATTCTGGCGGCTATTCTCATGCCTGCGTTATCCAGTGCCCGTGAGCGGGGAAAATCCGCCCAGTGTACCAACAACCTCAAACAGCTCGGACTTGCCAACGATCAGTATATGAATGACTTTAACGGATGGTATGTTCCAACATACTTCAACTCAGGTGGTACTCCGGGAGTTGATAAAATCATCGGCAACCGCGCTTGTTTTGCCGCAAGTAATCCTGATAATGGTTCGATATGGCAGTACAGAATAGGTACGCACAAAAACAGAGCTGCAAAGCGCAAGGCTCTCAAATATATATCTGCCGACAACAACTATTTGCGTTCAGCCGGAGTTTTTGTCTGTCCGTCGGACCCCGACCCCAGACGCAGCTCTGAATATGCTGAAGGTACAGCAAATCAGTGCTATTTCTCTTACCGCAACAACGTGTACATCGGCGGAAACTGTTGCAGCTCCGAGAGTACGACCTGGAACGGTGTGTGGATGCGTGTCAGTAACTGGGGACATTCCAAAATACTGAAAAAAGCGAGCCAGACTCCGTTGTTTGCCGACAGCGACGATTACCGTAAAAGCGGCACTTACCGCACTCCGTTCTTCAGCTATAAATCGGGCGGAACTTTCGACCCTGCCGATGCAACTTTGTTTCTGCTCGGAGACAATACCAAACAGAGTCCGGGCAATGTCGGAGCACGTCACAACGGCATGATCGGAACCTGCTTTGCCGATGGCCACGTCAAACTTATTGCGACTCCCATTCCCAACAGTCACACCACCGAAGCCAACCGTTTCGGCTGGCTGAATCCCCTCTCTCTTGATCGCACAGAACTTAACTGATAACGAAAGGAAAACAGAACATGAAAACTCAAAACGCTTCCCAAAACCGCCCTGCCCATGGGCAGGTAAAGCACCTGTGCTTTACCCTGATCGAACTCCTCGTAGTGATTGCGATCATCGCCATTCTGGCGGCTATTCTCATGCCTGCGTTATCCAGTGCCCGTGAGCGGGGAAAATCCGCCCAGTGTATGAACAACCTCAAGCAGCTCGGACTTGCCAATGCGGGATATATGAACGATTACAACGGCTGGTTTCATCCGATGTATTTCAATGCAGGTGTTGCCGCTCCGGATAAGAGAGTAGATAAAATTATCGGCAATCCGGTCAACGGCGCATCGAATAGCGGCACAAGATATTGGCCTTACTATATGGGCAGTGCAAGTCTGATAAAAGGTCAGCTCAAGTATCTCTCAGCAGATATCAACAGCAAAAACAGTGCGTTTGTCTGCCCGAGCGACAACGACACTATCGGTTTGCAATCAGCAACCAGACTTGCTGATATCGTTCACTACTCTTACGGAGCAAACATGCATGTTGCAGGTGATTATCAGGGAAATAGCGGAAACTCAATATGGATGAATATAGCTACTTTCGGTGTGACAAGAGGAAAAAATACTGTTATCAAAAAGCCGAGCCAGACACCGCACTATGCAGACTTAGCAGACCGTAACGATGACAGAAAGGCGCCGAAATTCTCTTACAAATTACGGGGTCACGACCCCGCATTGCCTGAGAGTTGGATGGATTTGACCAAAGGACCGGGAAGCCTCGGTGCACGCCACAATCTTGCGGTCAACACCTGCTTTGCCGATGGCCACGTCAAGAGCATCAACACTCCGATTCCCAACGGTGAAACCTCTTCGACCACCCAGATATACTGGGTAAGTCCGATTCACCCCGACAGAACCGATTTGAATTGACGCACAGAACTTAACTGATAACGAAAGGAAAACAATGAAAACTCAAAACGCCTCCCGAAACCGCTCCGCCCATGGTCAGGTAAAGCACCTGTGCTTTACCTTGATCGAACTACTCGTAGTGATTGCAATTATCGCCATTCTGGCATCCATTCTCATGCCTGCGTTATCCAGTGCCCGTGAGCGGGGAAAATCCGCCCAGTGTATGAACAACCTCAAGCAGCTCGGACTTGCCAATGCGGGATATATGAACGATTACAATGGCTGGTTTCATCCGATGTTTTTCAATTCAGGTGTTGCCGATCCGGATAAAAGAGTAGATAAAACTATCGGCAATCCGGTCAACGGCGCATCGAATAGCGGCACATGCTATTGGCCTTACCATATAGGCAGTTCAAGTCGGAGAAAAGGTCAGCTCAAGTATCTCTCAGCAGATATCAACAGCAAAAACAGTGCGTTTGTCTGCCCGAGCGACAACGACACTATCGGTTTGCAATCAGCAACCAAACTTATGGACCAAGTCCATTACTCTTATGGAGCAAACATGTATGTTGCAGGTGAATGTCAGAAAACTAGATCGGGCGGTATCTGGATGAATATAGCTACTTTCGGTGTGACAAGAGGAGACAAAACTGTTATTAAAAAGCCGAGCCAGACACCGCACTATGCAGACTTGGCAGACCGTAACGATGACAGAAAGATGCCGAAATTTTCTTATAAACTCAGAGCTCACGACCCCGCATCGCCTGAGAGTTGGATGGATTTGACCAAAGGACCGGGAGGCCTCGGTGCCCGCCACAATCTTGCGGTCAACACCTGCTTTGCCGATGGCCACGTCAAGAGCATCAACACTCCGATTCCCAACGGTGAAACCTCTTCGATCACCTATATATATTGGGTAAGTCCGATTCACCCCGACAGAACCGATTTGAATTGATACACAACAGAATACAGGAAGGGTTCAGCTCAAAAAAAGAGTTTGTTCCGTCAAATAGAGTTTTCTGACACTGTCAGTAAATGCAAAAAAAAAGGATATATTTATGGACACAAAAAAATTGATTTACTCCTGCTGTGCCGCAGGAACTCTGCTGTTGAGTTCCGGCTGGCTGGATAACAACTTTGCCAAACGCACGGAGCTTGATGTCGATGCGTTCCGCCATCCGGCAGGTAAAGAGGTTTTGCTCACCATCGACTCAGTCCGTCTGGGCAAAGCCGCCAAAGCGGATTTCAACTCAGGTAAAGTCAAGCTCGGCTTCACCGATGCTTCAGGCAAAGAGCGTGAGATAGCTTTCGCCTCGAACGGAGTCGAAAAAGTCGATGGCAGAATGCGCATATCTTTCACCATGCCTCAGGAAAAGGGAGTACTGCATTTGTACTACGACGGCAAGGGCAGCGCAAGCACCAAAAAGTACCCCGATGCGCTCAACGGAACTGCGCTTGATGTTTCCAGATACAAGGGAGACGGAGTTCTCAAAGTCACTCAGCTTGCCAACGGAGCAATGAATATCCGTCAGCACAAACTGGTAAAGGGCAAATACAATCGCAGGAGAAAAAAGGAGTTGAGTGTAACTCTCTTTGCTTCTCAGACATTCCCGCTCAAAAAAGAGTATGCCGGTATGCCGGTGACGCTGGTATTCGACGGTTTCAGCCATGCAAAAGCAATGTATCCGTTTTCCGTTACCGTCCAATCTCTGGATGCCAAAGGCAACGCTGTCGGAGAACTGGTCTGCGATCCCCGCTGGACCACATTGCAGACTGTTCCTGAGAAGCCCTTTATTCTGAGGCAGGCAGGAAAGCTCGACCCCAGAGCCAAGTTCGTCAGGGTCACACTCTCCGTCCACCGTGCCAATGAGCCCAGAGCTTACGATACCCACGGAAAACTGCTCGAGGACTTCAAAACCAGTCTCGCCAATATGGATATCACCCGGCTTGAGCTTATTCCGGGATATCATACTACTGTTCCCGGAGCCAACAGCGACCTCTACACAGCCGGTGTCGCTCCCGGAACGTCGGCTGTCAAGCTCGCCGGATATACTTCACTGCTCTACAACAACTTCCCGATGAACGTCTGGGCGGGCGGGCAGTATGCGAAAAATCAGAGTATGTACTACTTCCCCGTCGCCGACGGAACAGCTGAATTTTACCTCAAATTTGATGAAGTTCCGCAGAAAGAGGTCATCCTCTTCGACAACAGCAGAAACCGTAATGCGAGCTTTCTCCGCCTTGAATACAACAAAGGCAAACTTATCCTCAAAATGAACGGCTACGACAAACGTGCCAAAAGCAAAGCCAAAGTCAAGAGAACGTATGAATTGGTCAAGTCCGTTGATTACGACTTGCAGACTGACAAGTGGACTCACTTTGCCCTCACCTGGGATAACTCAGGAGTCAATCTCTTTGTTGACGGCAAAAAAATCCTGCATGACAGCAAAGCTGTCGCTCAGGCAAAAACCGTGCTCGGCAAGCTCAAAGGTAATCTCGACGTAGTAAACAACTTGGCAGAGTACACCTGCGTCGGAGCTGACGGACACCGCTATTTTGAAGTCTACGGCGGCATCATAAACGACAACTACTTCAAAGGAGCTGCCGATGAGTTGAGGATATCAAAAGTGGTGCGCTACACCGGTGATTTCACTCCGGCAACCAAGTTCACTGTCGATGAAGATACCTGCGCTCTCTTCAGCTACGAAAAGAATTTTGACGGCGAAAGCGCAGTCGGCAGCCGCTGGATATCCGGCAGTATCTTTGCCGCCGACATGCCTCCGAGAGCCGATGTCTTCACTGCGGAGGATCAATCAGGAAAGAAAGAGCTTATCCGCTACGTTCCCAAAGCTATCCCCGACAGCAACATGCCCGAGTACCATATTGCCCAGACCAGCTACCCCGTGCTGCCGTCAACTGCTGACTTCAAAGCCGCCCGAATTGAAAAGAGCGTGAAAAAGACTCTTGCAAACGGCGAAAAAATCGAGTTCAAAACTCCGGAACACACCGTTCCGCATTATGTTGAAATCAAGGCGGTCAATGAACCGGTAAAAGCTCCGTTCCTGCGCCACCACGGAGAGATCGATGCCCGCAGTTTCGCTGACGTGGCGGAAAGCACCGATTTCTCAGCCTGCCCCAATGACCACACCAAAGCGAGAAAGTTCTTCGACTTCCTCGTGCGCTCGACCGACTACTACACCTTCCCCGGAGCTGAGTTCGTCAAACACAGCAATATGCCCATGCACGCCGCCAGTAACGGACTTGTGGCTATCAACAGCTATGCGTGTTTCCAGTGCGGTCCGCTGAACGGAATCGCCTCAGGATTGTTCACCAACGGACTCGGTTGCCCCTCGACGATGACTTTCGGAAACGGTCACCTCTTCCAGCAGGTGATGATCGATGGAAGACTGCGCGTCTTCGACCTCTCTGCTCAGAAATACTGGCCCAGCCGCGATCAGGATGATGCCGCAAGTCTCGATGAGCTCGAAAAAGATGTCTATCTCTTCTACCGCACCCTCAAAGGTCAGCCCAATGCGATCAGCCACTTCTTCCGTATGGGAAACCGCGGATTGCACTCCAACGCCAACGAACCGCGCGAGCGTCTCGACTACACCCTCTATCCGGGAGAGAGTTTCAGATACTATCCCGGCAGCTGCGGTTACAGTCAGGATATCAAAGCCCTCACCTGGAATGGAAAACGCCACAGCCCCGACACCTGGAAAAATATGCAGGAAGTGACGGGTGCGGACGTCGAAGTCGGCAGAGCCATCCAGAGGCTTCTCCCCCACGTCGCTCAGGGAGTTTATAAATTTGACGGAAAAGTGACGGAAGGAGCTTTCCGCAATATCACTTCCGACAGCTTCTGCTACCGCATCGACAGCCCCTACACCATCATCCACGGTGTTTACAGCGTTCCGGATAAGAACGCCACGTTCCAGTTGAGCCGCGATAACGGCAAGACATGGAAAGATGTTCCCTCAAAAGATGGTGTCTGCACCCTCGAATTCGAGCTGCGCGGACGCCATGCAGGACTGCTTAAAGTCAACACTTCAAGCCGCAAATTCAAGGCGATGACCGTCACTCAGATGAACGCCCGCCGCCAGACCGGACTTGCCAGAGCAGGCAAAAACTCCATACTCTTCACAAGTGACGGAGGAAAAGCCGAAGTGACGGTTGCCTACCGTGAGCGTGCCAAAGATATCGTCTTTGAGGGCGGCTTCTACTCCGGAACTGTTCCGGGACTTGAGAGACAGCTCTTCACACTCGTTCCCGGCAAGAGCCGCACCATCAAAGTGACGGGAGTATCAGATGGTGCAAAAGTCACCGCTTCAGGCGGACTCAAAGCAACTCTCGCCGACGGCAAACTCACCATCACCGCTCCAGCCGGCATTGAGAAGGGCGTAAAATACGTCATCGTCACCGACGGAAAAGCAAAGAAAGCAATCGACGTACTGGTGAGCAAAAAACTCAAAGAGTTCTCCATCAAGGATTTCAAACCTTTCAGAGGTAAAGCCAAAGTGCGCAAAGTTGACGACACCCGTCCGCAGAATGCTGTTTCCGGAGCATACCTTCTCGATATCTCTGATGTCGCTCCCGGAAAATACGTCATCTTCACTCTGACCCGCCGCGACCACCGTGTCAACTCGGTTCCGCAGGCGTATATACACCACGGAAAAGTCAAGATAACCGCCGCCAGATACCGCAATCCGAGCTTCGATTTCTACAAAGCCGAATACGGTCCGTACAAGGCACGCTGGAACACCCCCGGAGTCGATGAGAAAACCATCAGTCCATGGTCACGTTTGCGCTGGGATACCTCGACCGGAAAAGATACCTATCCGCACATGCTGCCGCTGGAAATCACCATCAAAGGCAAACACAAGCCGCTGAAGCTGACCGCCAACACCGCTGATTGCTATGGAGTGATACTTCTCCCCTCAGAGGATAGAGACTTCATGTATTTCACCATCGCAAATTTGCACCACATCAGCCGCGCAGACTGGCTGTTCAACGGATATCTTGACCCGATATACTAATCAAAAAGGAGTTATTTATGAAATCAAAATCAATTTTTCTGCTGCTGTCGGTTTTGTGCTGCTGCGCATTTGCCGGCGACAGAACACCTGCTCCGGTCAATGGCAAAGATAAAGTCACCAAGCGCAAAACCGACCGTCCGGTTTACAGCAAACTTACCTTTGTTCCGGGGTTTGCGGGAAGCTCTTTCTATTTCCCTGATGCTGACGGAAAGAAAATCGGGGTGAGTTTCCGCAAAGCGGGTGAGGGTGAGTACAAACCGGTGCTCACTCCCAGCTACAACCGCAGGGAAAAACTCTGGAGAGGCAGCATCGTCAACCTCGAAGAGAACAGCTGTTACGAGGTGAAAATCACCAAAAACGGCAAAACTGTCGCCACCGGAAAATTCACCACTATGGGAGCTCCGGTCAAAATCGCCCGCACCATCGTGCTCAACGAAGAGAACTTCAAAGGAACGCTCGAAATCAGTTCCCAAGGCAAACCTGACGGCTGGATACGCTACACCTGCGCTCCGGGTTTTGTGCTCACCAACGACCGCACCAAACCGCTTATCTCACTTAAAAAAGCAAAGTATGTGCTGTTTGAAAATCTGGTGCTCCGCGGAGGCGGACACAATGCGGTCGTGGTCAACTACTGCAGCAATATCCGCTTCGTCAACTGCGATATTTCCGGATGGGGAAGACTCAACACCAAGCTCGATTTTGAGACTCTGGGAGGCAAACCCGGCTATTACGAACCGTCACTCAAACGTATCTGGAGTGCCAATTACATGGCTGGAATTTCCCTTAACTTCGGTGACAATGTGGTTGTCGATAAGTGCTATATCCACGACCCCGCCAGCCACTCGAACTCATGGCGTCACAGCCATCCGGCAGGAGCGTGCGCCGTCTTCGTGAACTGCACCCGCTCAGTCACGCTCCGCTACAACGACCTCGTGGCAAATGACCACGGACGCTGGAACGATGCAGTCGAGGGGCTCTACAACTTCAACGAAGACGGAGGCTTCAACCGTGATGCCGAAATCTACGGCAACTTCATGATTTTCTGTCAGGATGACAACATCGAGCTCGACGGAGGTCAGCAGAATGTGCGCTGCTTCGGCAACCGCTTCGAGGCGAGCTATTGCGGAGTTTCCATTCAGGGCTGTATGTCAGGCCCCTGCTACGTCTTCAACAATATGTTCCTCAATACCGGAGATGAGTTCGGTTCAAGAGGGCAGAACATCAAAACCAGTACCAAAAGCAGCGGACTCGATGCTATCGCCTATGTGCTCAATAACTCCTTCTGCGGACCGGGAACCGGTTTCCACATGAACCAGTACCTCAAAGCGGTGGTGATGAACAACGCCTATGACCAGAGCCATGTTTACGGCAGCAAAGAGATGAAAAAGATGAAGTCAGTGAGCGACTGCAACGTGATGCCCAAAGCCAAGGACGGACTTCCGGGCAAAAACGGCAAGTTCGCCGACCCGGGCTACCGCTGCACGACAGGAGCGGTTCTTGAGCCTGCGGAAAACTCTCCGCTCAAAGGAGCAGGAGCAGTCATCCCCAACTTCACCGCTGAAAGCGATGTCAATATCGGAGCTTTCCAGAAAGGAACCATCCTGCCGCTGCGTCCGATTCCGGTCAAGACCTCGGTCAACAGACTTCAATTCGATGTCAAAAACGGCAAAGCTGCTTCTCAGCAATTCACCGTCACCGTCTGCGGAAACAACTATAAATCATCATTCAAAGTGGAAAAAACCAAGAGCTGCGACTGGTTTGAAGTAACTCCGGCAAGCGGAACATTCGAGAGCGGCAAAAAAATCACCTTCACGGTCAAACTCGACCCGGCAAAAATGACCAAACAAAGCACCTACCGCGGAGCGTTCCTGCTCAGACAGAAAGATGGATTATCCCGTCCGCTTTCGATCTACGCAACGACAGACTTCGTCCAGCCTGCCAAATTGCATAAACCCGGAGACGTGGCGATCTACTTCAACGCTGAGGACTACACTGTTGCCGGAGGCAAAGTCGAAGTCATCGAAGATGCCAACGCTGATGGAGGCAAAGCATTGAAAATGTACCAGGGCAAAAAGCCGTTTGAGTACAAATTCACTGTTCCTGCCGATGGCAAATATCACCTGATGGTGCGTGCCCGTTCCGGACACCGTCCGAGAGTGCAAGTGGCGATCGACGACGGCAAACTTGCAGATGCGGGACTGCACATCATGAAATTCTGGAGCTGGAGCAACGTGCGTAACGGCGAAAAATATAAAGGCAATCCGTGGGGCTGGAAGGTGGGATCATTCGACCTGACCGCCGGAGAGCACACGTTGAAATTCAAGCCGTTGGGCTGGAAAGATGTGGATATGTTTGTGCTGACAGATAATCCGTCAGCATACGACCCGCGCTAAAGAGCAAAAAGTTCTTTGGAAAAGGGGCACGGGGGAAGAACCTTTGTTTCAACAAAGGTTTTCCCCCGCCATGAGCGAAGCTCATAAC
>JAFVZB010000029.1 GCA_017508385.1 Lentisphaeria bacterium
CCTGCGCTGCTCGTGCGCAAACTGCATCCGCCGATGGTAATGGAGCGTTTTGCTTGCCTCGCCGCTTTGGTCGTGTGCAAAAGTACACTCCCTGCGCTGCTCGTGCGCAAAGTTATTTTCTTGTCTTGCGCTGCATTCGCCGATGGTAATGGGGCGTTTTGCTTACCTCGCCGCTTTGGTCGTGTACAAAAGTACACTCCCTGCGCTGCTCGTGCGCAAAGTTATTTTCTTGTCTTGCGCCGCATTTGCCGATGGTAATGGGGCGTTTTGCTTACCTCGCCGCTTTGGTCGTGTACAAAAGTACACTCCCTCAGCTGCTCGTGCGCAAAGTTCTTTTTTGGTTTCGCACTGCATTTGCTGATGGTAATGAGCTGGAACAAGTCCATAAAAAAAGCACCTGTTACGGTGCTTTTTTTGTATCCTGATAATTGGAAATCACTTGATAGTGCAAATCACTTTGACCGGTTTTTTGTCGGCAAAGCTGATTTTTTCTATGGTGAGCAATCCGTTTTTGTCGATGACTACGTTCTGCTTTTTGCCGTTGATTTCAACGCAGACGGTCGTTCCGGCGGCGGGCTTGAACTGCTGGCGGCGGCGGATGGTGACATCCGAGGTCACCGGGTATTTGATGCCCTTGTAACCGATGGAAAGGTCGATCTCGTAGCGGTCGGGAGTATCAGCAATAACTTTCCAATCCGTTCCGCGGTTGATCCATCCGGTGAGGTCGCCATCTTTGAAGCTGCCGTTACCGTAATTTTTGTTGTCACTGCAGT
Source organism: Lentisphaeria bacterium (assembly GCA_017508385.1). Classification (GTDB taxonomy): domain Bacteria; phylum Verrucomicrobiota; class Lentisphaeria; order Victivallales; family Victivallaceae; genus UBA1784. The sequence goes on from JAFVZB010000029.1 coordinate 774, forward strand.
TGCTGAAAGCCGGGAAACTCTCGTTGAGGCGGTAGCGCAGCATATCTTTTTCGGTGATGAAATCACGGGGGCACTGGCGGCTCATGCCGTGGTTTCCGTTGTTCCAGTACACCTGGAACATCTGACGTCCCTCATTCGCTCCACGGTAGAAGTCAGGATTGTTCACCCACGGAATAGATGCATCACGTCTGCCGTTGGTGGCGAGCAACGGAGGCATGTCGATTGCAGAGTTGCTGATGTTTTTTGCTCCGTTGGAGTAATCGACAAGGTCTCTGCCGTCGGGCGTGAGAGCAGGATTATTGGCAGTGAATTGACCGATGCTGCAAGTCAAGCGCCATGCTGACCCGCGACCTTTCGTACCAAAAATTTTCCATCCGTATGAGTAGAGGGGAACCTGGGCACGTCCGGCGGCAAACACTTCGGGAAAGTGAGTGACCATCTGAACTGTTCCTGATCCGCCCATGCTGCCGCCGGTGATGTAGGTGCGGTTGACGTCGGCTCCGAGATACTCCTGTGCCCACTTGATGATGTGCAGGATATAGCGCTCTGTGTAGTTATCCCAGACGAATTTCGGACCCTCGTTGCTGTGGGCGATGTTGACGTTGTAACCCATCCAGAAAGTCGAGATGGCGGGAACGTAATCACGGGAGTCAGTGGATTCTTTTTTGTTGAGTTTTCTGCCTATCCAGACGCGGTCGTTGAGTGAAATGGTAAGAACTTTGTCTCTTCTGATTCCGGCGCTGAACTTGAAGGGGATTCCCTCACGCCAGGCAAAATTGCGGTCGGAGTAGATGATGTGAGTGCCGACCGGATTGCCCTTTTTATCCACACCGACACCGCCTCCGCGGCCGTGGAGACTGATGATGAGCGGCAGACCCTTTGCGCTGTTGCGTTTCAGATTGCCTTTGATGCGGATGGGAGCAGACTTGCCGACGGTAACTTTGATGGGAGCAGTTGTGGCAACCAGGTCGATAACTTTTTCCGAAGCTCCTTTGTGAGCGGCGACGGCGTAGTAACGCTTGCCGGTGACCTCTTTCCACGGAGTATGAACGTGAAGTCCTCCGTCGGGAGATATGCTTTTGCCCCCGTCACTGATGACAAAACCTTTTTCGGTGTTCTTTTTGGCTCCGGTATCGGCGACGTTTCCGGCGAAAATCTCTTCGCCCTTGGCTTTTTTGCTCCGCTTGATGACAAAATTGTCGGCATTGAGCCACCAGTCACGGGCACTTTGCAGATTGAGCATCGAGGCGACTTTTACTGCTTTTCCGAGATTTTCTTTGGTTATGGGAGCATCGGAACTCCAGACACTCAGACGGGTGTCGGGAGCAAGATTTGACTCTTTCCATTGCAGAAAGAGCTGCCCGTTACGGAATTGCCCTGTCAGGTTTTCCAAACCTGCGTGTGCCGACAGCACGAGCAGAGCTCCGGCGGATAATAACATACTTTTCAACTTCATACTTTGTCTCCTTTTTTGTGTGAGTTGTCAACGCAATGAATTTATTTCCTGAAGAATTTCAAGTCTCTTTGCCGGGTCGGTTTCTGCGGCAAGAGCGGCGTGGAGTTTTCTCTTTTGGTTCTCTCTTTTCAGTTTCCGCAGTTCGGTCACACTGTCGATGACCGCTTTTTCAGGAGCCTGCCATTCGATTTTTTCCACCATGATGCGGCTGATTTCCGGCTCCGGAGTCTCGTTGAGCATGTTGTTGAGAGCGGAGTCGAGCGTTTCATATTCTCCGCTGAGAGCCAGATTTATGGCGATGTTTATCGCTTTTGATACCAGATTTATATCGGGCAGTTCGTCCGGTTCAAGCGTGTCGGCGATGCACCTTGCGGTGTTTTCGTTGTAAAGCGCAAGCTCAAGCAAAGTCAGCAGAGCCGCCGGATATTTGCGGCGTGGAGCGGCTTTGGTTTTGTCGTCACCGGTTTTATTTTTTGCAAACTCCTGCTTTCTTGCCTCACGCAGACGCACTCCGGATAATTCGGCAAAAATCGCCTCTTCGCTCACGCCGAGCTTGACGGCAGTGGCTTTGACGTAACTTTCAAGTTCAACCTGATTGGGAACGAGTTTGAAAAGCTCCGCCATGTACGCCGCCGCCTGCGATTTGCCTACCGGAGTCGAGAAATCGAAGTGCTCAGGCAGCTCCTCAATAATGACGTCAGCCCACGGTCTTGCGCTGTTGACGGCATCGGCAACGGCTTGACTGCCTCCGTTTTTGAAGAGCTCATCGGGGTCTTTGCCGCCGGGAATGCGTATGACTTTCATATCCACCGAGAGCGGCAGACACACCTCGACGGCGTGGCGCATCGCCTCTCGTCCGGCTGAGTCGGAGTCGAAAGCAAAGCAGAAAGTATTGGTGTAGAGCCGCAGGATCTTTCCCTGATCGGTGGTGAGTTTTGAACCCAGCGGAGCCACGGCGCACTCGAAACCTGCACGGTGAAAAGCGATGGCATCCATCTGCCCCTCACAGATGATGGCGAACTTCTTATCCCTGATCGCAGTGCGGGCGAGTGAGAGTCCGTAAAGCAGTTTGCCCTTGCGGAAAATCGGAGTCTCTCCGGTATTGATATACTTTCCGCCATCCATTGGTTTGGCTTCAAGACTTCTGGCACTGAATCCCACCGGACGCCCCGAATCGTTTTCAATGGTGAACACCAGACGGTTGCGGAAAAAGTCGTACACTCTTGAGCTGTTTTCATTTTTGCGTGCCACACCTGCGGCAACAAGTTCGTCATCACGGTAGCCGTGGGCGCGGCAGTATTTCACCACCTCGTCCCACGCATCGGGAGCGGCTCCGATTTTGAATTTGTCGATGAACTCCTGAGGCAGTCCTCGGGATTCAAGGTAACGTGCAACATTGCCGTCGGGGTTGTTTTTGAGGTGGCGGCGGAAAAATTCGCAGACCTTGGCGTTTATCTCAAAGAGCCGCTCTCGGGAGCCTGCTTTTCTTACGGCATCCTCTGTGCTATGATGACCGTAGCTGTTTTCAGGAATAACGACTCCGGTGCGTGAGGCGAGCAGCCGCACCGCTTCGAGGAACGGCATATTTTCCCGCTCCATGTAAAACTTGAAAACATCTCCGCCCTTGCCGCATCCGAAGCAGTGGAAACTCTGACGGTTGGCGTTGACGTGGAAACTCGGAGTCTTTTCGTTGTGAAACGGACACAGCCCCTTGAACGTGCCCGAACCGCTGCGCTTGAGCTGTACCACACTGCCGACGACTTCGACAATGTCGCTGCGGTTGCGTATTTCTTCTATGATTTCCTCCGGAATCCCCGCCATACGGATGACCTCAACAGATTATCTGCCGATGGCAGCTTTGGCTTCGGCAAGCTCGGCGGTGTACTTCTCTCTTCCGGCGGCGAGATTGGAAAACTCGGCGTAAAGCTGTTTGGAAACTTTCGGAATTGGCTGATATTCCGAAAAGAACCGTGCCGCATTGAACACTATGTCGGGATTTTTCCTGTCGGATCTGTACGCCGCGATAAACATATTTTTAGCGAGTGTAGCTTTGTTTGAACGGGCGTAGATGACTCCGAGCTGGCTCAGCAGAGCTGAGTCCTTGGCAAACTCCTGATTTTTTTTCAGTTGGAGCAAATAACGCTCTCCGGCATTGGCGTACATGCGGTTGAAGATGTTGCAGAGCAGTATTTTGGTCTCGACCGAGTCCGGACGTACCCTCAACGCTTTGTTGAGCGTGTTGACCGCTTCTGCGTTGCGCAGAGGATCGCTGCTGTAAAGTTTTCCCAGCGTGTAAAGAGCGGCAAAGCTGTTGGGAGCGAGGTTGACCGCACGGCGTGCCGAATCGACCGCCTGATCGTATTTCTCACACTTTTCGCAGGCGATGGAGCGCATTATCAAAGCTCCGATATGGTCGGGAGAGCCGACCACTGCACGGTCGGCGAATTTTTTGGCTTCTGCCCACTTGCCGGTTTCGGCGGCACGGATGGCTGATACCAGATTTTCCTCAGGAGAGCCGTTTCCGCATCCGGTGAGTGAAGTTGCGGCAGCGATGCCGATGACGGCGGCGCAAAGAAGAGATTTTGTTTTCATAGCAGTATATCCATTTAATTTTTTTTGATGAACTTTCCCGTGCAGAGTGATAAGAGATATACCACTCCTGCGATGACGACGATGACCGGTCCCGACGGCAGATTGAAACCAAAACTTGCGACAAGTCCGCCGATGACGAATATCCAGCTGAGGAGCGTTGCGCAAAGCATCATGCTCCAGAGATGTTTGGTGAAACAACCTGCGGATGCCGCAGGCAGGGTCAGCAGGGCGATGACCAGAATTATTCCCACGATGTTTATCAGCAGTACGATGGTCAACGCAGTGAGCACCAGAAGCAGCAGATAAATCAGATTGACTGGAAGTCCCCGCAGCCTTGAAAACACCGGGTCAAAGGTGGTTGCGAGCACACTGTTGTAGAAGATGAACGCCGGAACCAGCACCAGAGCGTCGAGCAGAATGGTCATTTTGATGCTCTGCGGAGATATCAGAAGAATGTTTCCGAAGAGATATCCCTGCCAGTCAACATATCCGGGAGTATAGTCGAGAAAAAGCAGACCGACAGCCATTCCCAGAGCCCAGACCACGGCGATGACGGTATCTTCACGCTCTTTGGCGTAGATGTTGACAAGACCCACCAGTAAAGCTGCGGCGACTGCTCCGGCAACAGCTCCGAGCTCTCCGGAACACCATGCTATACCGCAGACTCTCTGGAGAAAAAGAGCTATTCCGACTCCGCCGAGCGCAGTGTGGGCACTTGCTCCGGCAAGGCTGGAAATGCGGCGGGTGACCACCATGCTGCCGATGACTCCGAGGATGGGACCGGCAAGTATGCCGAGCAGAATGGCGTTGCGCAGAAACGCAAGTTCAGGAGCGAATATCTTATGAATGATGTCAAACATTTATTTTTCCTCCCCGTCTCCGCAGTGGCAGAAACATGAGTGCTCGTGCCTGATGAGGTTTACTTTGTGGTGATAGACTTCGTCGGCAGTTTCAGAGGTGAAGTTGCCAGAGTTGTGCACCGATACCTTGCGGTTGACACAGATGATGTGGTCGGTCTCACGGGAGACGAATCCGAGGTCGTGCGACACAGTGAGCACAGTCATGCGTCCTTTGAGCAGTTCGAGCGTGGCGTAGAACTGCTCTTCCGCACCGGGGTCGATGTTGGCTGTCGGCTCATCGAGCAGCAGCAGTTCCGGTTCGGATGCGAGTGCCCGGGCGATGAGGACTCTCTGCCGCTGACCGCCGGAGAGGGTGGAAAAACTGCGCTTTTCAATGCCGGAACATCCCATCTCAGCCAGAGCCGAGCGGGTTTTTTCGAGGTCGTCTTTGCTGTATCTGCCGAAGAGATTTTTCCTGGCTCTGCCCATGAGAGCGACTTCGAGCACGGTCGCAGGGAATGCGGCATCGAGCTGATGATACTGCGGCATGTATCCGATGCTTCTAGCGGCGGCATCAGGAGTGAGTCCGAAAATTTTGACACTTCCTTTGTCAGGAGTGAGCAATCCGAGCATAAGTTTGAGCAGAGTGCTTTTGCCGCCTCCGTTCGGACCGACGATACAGCCCGACTCACCGCACTTGATGGTGAAATTCACATCCTCGAGGGTGGGAGCATCTCCTTTGCGGTAACTGAACGTGAGTCCCTCCACCTCGACGACGGGAGCGTGACAGCAGCAGCTCATTTGCCTTGCCCTCCGAAGCCTGCAACGATTGAATCGGCTATGCTTTTTATCAGAGCAAAAACATCGAACGCCAGCACATCCATCTGGACACATTTGCCGTTGATTTCTCTTGCCAGCATCTCACTGCTGCGCGGATTGAACTCTTTCTGGGTGAAAATCACTTTGACGTTCTCTTTTTTGGCGAGCTTTATCACTTCCGCCATGCGGGCGGCTGAGGTCTCCCTGCCGCTCAATTCGATTGATTGCTGAACGAGTCCGAACTCTTTTGCGAAGTAGCCGAAAGCCGGATGATAGACGAAAAAGGTGCGTCCGGAGTACGGTGAGAGCTGTTTTTTGAGTTGGTTTTCAAGTTCGATAGCCCGCAACCTGAAGTTGCTGAGATTTTTTTCATAGAGCTCCTTGTTTGCCGGATCGATTTCACTGAGAGCCCTTGCGATGTTTTCGGCAATCACGATCGAGTTGCGGCATGAGAGCCACACATGGGGGTCGCTGCCGTCGTCACTGCACGCTTCCCCCTCGTGATGATGGTGGTGGTGAGCCTTGCCGTGAGTGTCGAACATTATTTTCTCAATGCCCTGCGTTACGTCAACGGTGCGGCATCTGAGAGCCTTTGATGCAATATTTTCAAAGGGCATTCCGCAGGAAAGAAAGAGTTTCGCTCCCGAGGCACGGCGGAGCAGAGCGGGGCTGGGAGTGTAGTCGTGCGGATTGCGTCCTTCGGGCAGCAAAGAGACGGAAATATGTTTTGTTCCGGCGATCTCGTTTGCTATCCACGCCACCGGCGGAAGTCCGGTAACGATTGTCGGAGATGTCGGCTGTTCTCCGCATCCGGCAAACAGGAATGCAACGGCGAGAATAAAGATGGTTCTGATGTATTTCATGGCGTTAAATAAAGTTGAAAACTGCAATTACTACTTACTATAATAAATATACCGTCATTTTGCTGCGATTTCAAGAGCTTTGATATGAAAATATCCAATACGGCTTGAATAATTCATGCCCGCGGTGTATCTTTACTGAAAGTATCCGGAAATGTGAGGTGATTTATGAAACAGTACGCCGTGGTGATGGCTGGCGGCAGGGGCGAACGCTTCTGGCCCGCCGGAAGAGTTGCCACTCCGAAACAGCTTCTCTCTTTCGGAGGAGCCGATAAGACAATGATCGAAGAGAGCGTCCAGCGGCTCTACCCCTTGTTTGCTCCTGAAAATATCCTGGTGGTCACCGGAGCTGACTATGCGGAAGAGGTGAAAAAACTGCTCTCACTGCCTGCTGAAAATATCATATCCGAACCCTGCCGCCGCAACACATCCGGCTGTATCGCCCTCGCCGCCGCAGAGATAAAGCGGCGTGAGAAGGGATTCAACGCCATGATGACCGTTCTGCCTGCCGACCATATCATCACTCCGGTGTCGGCGTTCCACGATACCCTGCGCAAAGCTCAGGAGCAGGCTCTTGATGATGTTCTGGTGACGGTTGGCATCATTCCGACTCGTCCTGATACCGGATACGGCTATATCAATATCGGTGCAACTTCCGCAGACGGAGTGTTCGATGTGCTGGCGTTCAAAGAGAAACCCGATGCCCTGACCGCCCGTGAGTATTTCCGCAGCGGAAACTACCGCTGGAACAGCGGAATTTTCATCTGGCAGCTCGATGTCATCATCAGCAAGTTCCGCCGCCACCTCTCGGCGTGGGCAAAGTTTATTGACGGAGTCTGCAATTCCTGTGATGCTGAAGAGTTTGTCAAAGAAAATTTCAGCAAAAACCCCTCGATATCCATCGACTACTCGATACTTGAAAAGAGCAGCAATATCCGCTGTGTTGACGGCAACTTCTACTGGAACGACATGGGCAGCTGGAGTTCGCTTTTCGAGCTCGATATCCCCGATGCCGGAGGCAATGTCACCAGAGGTAAAAATATCCTCATCGACACCCGCAACAGCGTGGTGTGCGGTGACGATTCGACCCTCATCGGAGTCATCGGTATGCGTGATGTCGCAGTCATCAAATCCGGCAACGGAATACTGGTCTGCCCGCTCAGTGAGGAGCAGAGAGTCCGTGAGATAATCAAAGCGGCATCCGGCAATCCGGAGTATGACGGGTACATCTGATTTATGATACTGCTTGACGAGGTCGGTTCGACCAATACCTACGCCAAAGAGCACTTCGATGAACTGGCAGACGGTACGCTTGTAGCCGCCCGTTGTCAGACTGCGGGCAGAGGCAGGCTCGAGCGCAAATGGCTGTCGAAAAAGGATTGCGATATCACTGCAAGTATGGTGTTCAAAAATCTCGACAGCGGCTTTCATGCCGGAGTCATCTGCGGACTTGCCGTATTGCGTCTCATCCGCGAGTGTGCTCCGGGAAAACTCAGCTTTCTCAAGTGGCCCAATGACGTCTATATCCGTGAGCGAAAAATATGCGGAATCCTCAGCGAGGGAATAATTTCCGGCGGCAGACTTGCCGGAGTCGTCTGCGGCATGGGGGTGAACATCAACAGCACTTATGAAGAGCTTTCCGCCGCAGGACAGCCCGCAGTCAGTCTCGCCATGGCGACCGGAGGCGATTTTAATGTAAAAAATTTAACTGAAAAGTTGGAAAAGTATCTTTTGGAGTGCTATATTAATTTCAATTTCAATTTTTCCACGGTATTGGAAGAGTGGAAGCTGGAAAACCGGCTCATCGGTCAGGTTCTTGAGGCAGTTTCTCCGACAGGAACACGGTTTACGGGGGTGTTCAGTGAGATAGATGACTCAGGAGCTCTGGTCATGGAGTGCGGTTGCGGCAGAAAAACTTTTTCATGCGGCGACATCAAGATAGATGTGCGTGCAACTGATTGGGAAAAGATGCGCCGGGATATATATTCCGGGCAAAAGGTGTAAAGTGCGTTGAAAGGCAACGTAAAACAACAATAAAGGTGAATCATGAACAACATTGAACTGCTGGCAGCAGGTCTCAAATTGATGGTGTTCGGAATGGGCATGGTTTTCATGTTCCTCGTCATCATGATTTTTGCGATGAAACTGCTGGAAATCGTTGTGCGTCCTTTTGCGAAGGCGCAGGAAGCCAAAGCCGCAGCGGCAGCCGCCGCCAGGAAACCCGCAGCCAAGAGCGATGATCTCAATCTCGCCGCCATTGCAGCTGCAGCTGTTGAGGCGTTCCGCAGAAAGTAAAACAAAACATAATTTCAAAGGATAGAAAAGAAAATGAAGAAAATCAAATTTATGGATTGCTCCTTCCGTGACGGATTTCAGTCCTGTCTCGGAGCCCGTGTCAAAACCGACGATTTCCTGCCCGCACTCGATGCCGCTGTCAAAGCCGGTATCAACCACATCGAGATCGGCGGCGGAGCCCGTTTCCAGAGTCTCTATTTCTACTGCCAGGAAGATGCTTTCGATATGATGGATCGCTGCCGTGAGGTCGCAGGTCCGGATGTCAACTTCCAGACCCTTTCCCGCGGTGTCAACGTGGTCGGACTTTCCAGCCAGTCAACCGATATCATCAAACTTCACGCCAAGCTCTTCAAGAAGCACGGTATCACCACCATCCGCAACTTCGACGCTCTCAACGATGTCCGCAACCTCGAGGTTTCCGGACGTGCCATCGCCGAGTACGGTCTGAAACACCAGGTCACCGTCACCATGATGGGACTTGCTCCCAACATCAACGAGTCCTACGCTCACACTCCCAAATTCTACATCGACCGTCTGAACGAGATCATCGCCTCAGGTATTCCTTTCGACAGCGTCGCCTTCAAGGATGCCAGCGGCACCAGCACTCCCAAGACCGTCTTTGATACCATCAAAGCTGCCCGTGAGATCCTCGACTCCACCTACGGAGCCGGCAGCAAAGAGATCCAGTTCCACACCCACGACACCGCCGGAATGGCTGTCAGCTGCAACATGGCTGCCATCGAGGCAGGTGCCGACGTCATCGACCTTGCCATGAGCCCGCTCTCAGGCGGAACCTGCGAGGTTGATATCCTCGTCATGTACCATCGTCTGCGCGGAACCGATTACACTCTCGACATCGATCCCGAGAAGATCCTTGCCGCCGAGAAAGTCTTTGAGAAATGCATGGATAAATACTTCATGCCGCCGGAGTCAATGCAGGTTTCTCCGAAAATCATCTTCAGCCCCATGCCCGGCGGAGCTCTCACTGCCAACACCCAGATGCTGCGTGACAACAACATCCTCGACAAATACGATGCCTGCATCGACGAGATGCGCGAAGTCGTCGCCCGCGGCGGTTTCGGAACCAGCGTCACTCCGGTCAGCCAGTTCTATTTCCAGCAGGCTTTCCGCAACGCCGTCATGGGCAAGAACGCCGACGGCTCCTGGAAGATGGACGACAAAGGCTACGGCAAAATGGTGCTCGGCTACTTCGGCAAGACTCCGGTCGCTCCCGATCCGGA
>JAFVZB010000030.1 GCA_017508385.1 Lentisphaeria bacterium
ACAGAACGCGAATAGGAGCAAGACAAAAGCACACCTTTTTTAAATCATCTTTCGCTGATTGTGAACTTTTTTACATTTTTTTTGCAAACAACACTTGAAATTTAGTCTCTCATAGGAGAAAAGCGGGAAACTTTTTTATTTGCCTTTACCTGCCCGTGTCGGGAACAGAGCCTAAAAAAACGCAGGTCACACAGACCTGAATTTTGTATGTGCCGATGCGGTAATGAGTTGCGCCAATTATTGCATCGGATTTATTTTATTGCGCTACGGCAAGCAATCCCCGGCAACAAAAACGTCGGTTAGGAAACATGCAACTCTTGGCAGTACCCAACCAACGTATAAATTTTCCGGTATGTAACAGTATGCGCCAATTACCCTTCGCACCGCCCTCGTTGGGGCGGTGCGTTACTCAAAAAAGTTTGCCGGGGTTCAGGATGTTGGCGGGGTCGAAGGCGGCTTTTATTCCTGCCATGACCGCTTTTTCGTCACTGCTCAGGGAGTCGGCGAGATAGGGTTTCTTGGCGTAACCTATTCCGTGTTCTCCGCTTACTTTTCCGCCGAGGGTGTCGGCTTTGGAGTAGAGGTCGGCAAAGACGGCGGCGAGTTTTTCTTCCCAGCTCTTTTCGTCAAGCTCATCACGCAGAACGTAGATGTGCAAGTTGCCGTCTCCGGCGTGACCGAAAGAGCGTATCCTGATGTTGTGCTTCTTTTGCAGGGCGTGCGAGTAGAGCACGAACTCAGCAACGTGTCTGCGGGGAACTACCACGTCGCACTCATCCATTTCGCTGGTCGAAGCCTTGATCGCTTCGAGGAAAGCTCCGCGGGCTGACCAGATGGATTCGTTGCGCTCCTGGGTGTTGGAAATAAAGACATCGAGAGCTCCGCACTCAAGACAGATGTTTGCCGCCTCTTCCCAGGCGATATCGAGCTCCTCCTTGCTTGCTCCGTCGTAGGTCAACAGCAGATAGGCGTCGGATGAGTTGTCGGGGAACTTGCGGGCGAGGAACTCTTCGGCAGCCAGAATCACCTCACGCTCCATGAACTCGACTGCGGTCGGGATCGAGCTTGCTCTGATGACCGACGGAACTGCACTGATGGCTGACGGCAGGTCGGGGAAGGGCACGAGCAGACTGATTTTGTGTTTCGGCAGCGGCAGCAGTCTCAGGATGGCTTTGGTCACGATCCCGAGAGTTCCCTCTGAGCCGACGATGATATCCTTGAGGCTGTAGCCTGAGCTGTTTTTGACGACTTTGCCGCCGAGCTCCATGATGTTGCCGTTGGGCAGAACGACTTCGAGCCCTCTGACGTAATCACGGGTGACACCGTATTTCACGGCTCTCATGCCGCCTGCGTTGGTGTTGATGTTGCCTCCGATGGTGGCGGTCTTTTCGCCGGGGTCGGGAGGATAGAAGAGACCTGCCTCTTCGACGTATTTGCCCACATCCATGAGCAGGACTCCCGGCTCGAGAGTCAGAGTCATATTCTCCTCATCGAGCTCGAGGAAGTGGTTCATCAGTGTGAGGTCGAGCATGATTCCTCCGCAGAGAGCGACTGAGCCACCGACAAGTCCGGTTCCCGAGCCGCGGGGAGTCACCGGAATGTTGTTGGCACTTGCGTACTTCATTATCTCAGAAATCTCCTGCGTGGAAACGGCTTTCACCAGCACGTCGGGGAAATTGTGTATTCCGGCAAGCTCATCGTGGCTGTAATCCTCGCCGATGCACTCTCTGGGAATGACCCGTTCAACTCCGCAAATCTTCTGCAGTGCTTCGAGGTCGTTTGCGGTAAATGCTTTGTATGACTCTTTCATTTATTTTGCCTCTTTCGACTCTTTGATGCGGGTTATCAACTCAGGGATTATCTTGTAGATATCACCCTTGATCCCGATGTGTGCGACATTGAATATCGGAGCGTTGGCATCGGTGTTGATGGCGATGATTTTTTCACTGCTGTTCATTCCGGCGACGAACTGGATGGCTCCTGAGACACCGCAGGCGATGAGCAGTTTGGGTTTGACGGTTCTTCCGCTCAAGCCGATCTGGCACTTGGCATCGACCCAGCCTGCTTCGACGAGGGCACGGGTCGAGGCGAGTTTGCCGCCGAGGAGTTCGGCAAGCTCCTGAAGCATGGCGATATCCTCCTGCTTTTTGACGCCTCTGCCGGCGACCACGAGGACTTCTGACTCTTCGATGCCTTTTTCACGGCTCTTTGCCTGAGTTGAAAGAATTGATATTCCCGAGGCGAGTTTCCCTGCATCAATGGAGCAGTTGTGCACCTTGCCCGCAGGGTTTGAGAGTTTTTCCGGAATCGAAAAGATTTTGTACCTGACGGTGGCGAACTGCGGTCGGTGGCGCAGAGTGTTGATGTGCGCCATGATGTTGCCGCCGTAAGCAGGACGTATCTGGTCGAGGTCGGTGCTCTCTGAGATATCGAGTTTGGTGCAGTCAGCCGTAAGTCCGGTGCGGAAACGGCAGGCGACACGGGGAGCGAGAGAGCGTCCCGTGGGAGTTCCGCCGACCAGCACGCTTGACGGTTTTACTTTGTTGATGAAGTCCTCGAGAGCTGCGGCGTAGGGCTCGATGCGGAAGTGCTCGAACTCCTTGCGGTCATAGACGAACACCTCGTCTGCTCCGTAGGATAAGATGGTCTCTGCCTTGCCGGAAATGTCGCTGCCGATCATCAGGCAGTAAACGGGATAACCGACCTTGGCGGCGAGCTCTTTTGCCTTGCCGATGAGCTCAAAAGTGACGGGGTGGATATTGCCATCCTCGATCTCTGCGACCACGGCGATGCCTTTCCAGAGGGATTTATCCACGGTTGCGGCTTTTTCATCTTCGACAAACTCAAAGACTCCGTTGCCCTTTTTGATGCAGAGACGGCACATTCTGCAGGCGGCGTTGATTGCGAGTTTTCCATCGGCAAGTTCGATAGCTCCGAAGGGGCAGATGGATACGAGAGACTGTTTATCGGCAGCCTTTTCCTGATGAATTTCAATGTGCGGCATGTTTTACCTCAGCTGCTGAAGATATTTGTTGTCATTGAGATAGTTGAAGAGACGGCTTGATATCTCATCATCGCTGCCCTCCCAGCTTTCGTGGTCGCTGCTGCTTTCGGGAGGGAATATTCTCTTTACCTGAGTCGGAGAGCCGTTCAAGCCGTAGTGGGAGGCATCTTTGTCAGCCATGTCATCGAGCGTGAGCACTCTGATACTCTTGTCGGCTGTGGCAAGTTTGAGACGGTAGGAGGGCAGACGGGGCTCGAAAATTCCCTTTTCAACGGTGATAAGGCAGGGAAATGCCACTTCGGCAGTCTGGATATTGAGCGGAGTATCTATATCAAGAGTGATGTTTTTGTCAGTTGCTCCGTGGATTTTGCAGACGCTGGTGATGTGGGGGATATTGAGGTACTCGGCAAGCTCTGCTCCGACCTGAGCGGTGTCTCCGTCGGTGGTCTGTTTGCCGCAGATGATGAGGTCGAAGTTTCCTGCGGCGGAAATTCCCTGAGAGATGGTGTAACTGGTCGCCAGTACATCGGCTCCGCCGAACCTGCGGTCTGAGAGCAGGACTCCCTCGTCAACGCCCATCATGAACGCCTCTTTGATGACCGCCTGAGACTGCGGAGGTCCCATCGTAAATACAGTTATGGTTGCTCCGCAGAGCTGTTTGAGGCGCAGTGCGGTTTCGAGTGCGTAGAGGTCGTACGGATTCATCTTTGATTCCACACCGTCACGTTTCAATACGCCGGTCACGGGGTCGATTTCCACCTGGGAGGTTCCCGGAACCTGTTTTATGCAGACAGCAATATTCATCTTGTATCCTTAAGTAATTGTTTACGCATTGAACTTCAATGCAATCCCATTCCCAAGCTAATATAGCACACATTGAATTTGATTGCAACATTATAAGCGGCATACTTGAATTTTTTTTCAGAACGGTGTCTATTATATAACATAAATTCAGGAGAAAATGGATGTTCAGGATAAATAAAAAAATCTTCAAAAAAGTGCTGGTGATTTTTGCCGTCTGTGCCGGAGTTTTCCTGCTGACGGCGGCGGTGGTGGCGGGATGTTATTTTACTGTTGAGTCGTACGGAAAGTATGTGCTTCCGCTTGAGGCTCTGCCTCAGTGTCACACTGCGGTGGTGATGGGGTGCTCTCCCACGGTGAGGAACGGGAGATTCCGCAACAGTTACTTTGTTTCCAGAATGAAGGGGGCGGCGGAGCTGTATCACTCGGGCAAGGTGAAAACTCTTCTTCTCTCGGGAGACAACCACATAAAAGAGTACAATGAGCCGCACGAAATGCGCAAGGCACTTGTGGCGTTGAAAGTTCCCGATGAGGCGATTTACTGCGATTATGCCGGATTCCGCACTCTCGACTCGGTGCTGCGTGCGCAGATGGTGTTCGGTCAGCGCAAATTCATCGTTTTATCCCAGACCTTCCACTGTCAGCGGGCGATCTACCTTGCCCGCCATTCCGGAATAGAGTGTTACGGCTGCGCCACAGATGTCAGGCTCGATATGCGCTGGACTTTACGCCGTTACCTGCGTGAGACCGCCGCAAGGGTGGTGGCAGTATGCGATGTGCTCTTCGACCGTCAGCCGAAATTTTACGGAGCACAGGTCGATATGCACATTCCTCAGAAGAAAGACCCGGAATCCATTTGAAAAAAGTGTTTCCGGGTGCTACTGTATTGGAATGTCATTTGTCAGGGAGAAAATAAAATGCCTATCTTCAAATATTACTGCAAAAATTGTGATTTTACTTTTGAACTTCTTCTGCCCCGTTACGACAGCGAGGCGTTCTGCCCCAAGTGCGGAAATGATGAGCTCGAAAAGGCGCTCAATAAAGTTGCCGCTCTGAGCGGTAAATCGGGCAGCTGCGCCTTTGCCGACAGTTGTCAGGCTTCCGGAGGCGGCTGCGGATGCGCAGGCGGTTGTTGCGGACACAAACATTGAGGGTATGATGAACAAAAAAGAGCTGCTCAGAGTGTTGGAAAAACTCGGTATGCGTCCGGGCAGGGGGCTCGGACAGAATTTTCTTATCGACAATAATCTTCTCGATTGGATAGTCCGCCGCAACGCTCCTGTTGAGGGCGAGGATGTGTTGGAAGTAGGTCCCGGTTTCGGAGCTCTCACCCGCAAACTCCTTGAGTGCGGCATCAATGTCACCGCCGTGGAGTTCGACCACCGCATCGCCGAATATCTGAGAAGTGAGCTTGCCGTGCCCAATTTACACCTTATCGAAGCCGATGCCTGCCATGTCGATTACGCTGAACTCTTCCCCGCAGGCAGAAAGTTCCGCTCGATCGCCAATTTGCCCTACTCGATAAGTACGATTTTTATTGCTAAAATGCTCGAGCTTGAAAACGCTCCGGTCGAGATGTTTTTCATGCTCCAGAAAGAGATGGGCGAAAGGCTTGCCGCCGAGCCGGGAAGCAAGGCGTACGGAGCTTTGTCGGTGAGGTGTGCGTTCCGCTATGAGGTGAAGATAGAGAAGATAGTGCCTCCGACCGTGTTTTATCCCGCTCCTGAAGTCGAGTCGGCACTGGTCTCGTTCAAGCTCAAAAAGGATGCCTCGAACGATATCGCACTTCTCCGCCGTGCCACCGGGATTGTCAAGAGCCTCTTTTTGCAGAGGCGCAAGCAGATGGGCAAGATACTCGCCTCAAGTTACGGCAAAGAAAATGTCGAGGCGGCTCTGGAAAAGGTTGGCTTAACTTGGGAGACCCGTCCTGATAAAGTGCCTTATCAGAAATTCATCGAGCTGGCTGAGGCTTTGCAGTCAGCTCAGCAGGAAAAACAGTAAAACAGAACTTTTTTCTGAGGAAATCTTGACAAAATCCCGTTTCCGGGGTATCTTAACGCAAAGTCAGCTTTTTATCAAACAAAGTGAGGGGAAATAAATATGCATTGGATAGATTGGTGTATCACACTTATTCCACTGACCATTATCGTCGGACTCGCCATCTATGCCCGCCGCTACATCCGGGGAGTCGTTGACTACATTGCCGTCGGACGTGTCGCAGGCAGATACGTCATCTCGGTCGGTGACATGGAGGCCGCTCTCGGAGTCATCTCGCTTGTGGCTCTCGTTGAGGTGAAATATCTCACCGGCTACTCGCTTGCCTACTGGGAGCTGCTTTCCATTCCGGTCGGTATCATCATGAGTCTCACCGGATACTGCACCTACCGTTTCAGAGAGACCAAGGCGTTGTCGAACGGTCAATTTCTTGAGATGCGTTACAGCAAGAGTTTCCGTATCTGCGGCTCGGTGATGCGTATCGCAGGTGAGATGCTCACCAATGCCATTGGCCCTGCCATTGCGGCAAACTTCTTCATCTACTTCCTCGGTCTGCCTCACAGGGTGGATATTTTCGGCTTCAATGTTCCGATGTTCGCCATCGTTGCCGGAACGGTCATCGCTCTCTCGCTCATAGTCATGTGGCCCGGCGGCAGGCTCTCGCTGTTGATCACCGACTGTTTCCAGGGACTCATCTGTTATCCCATTTTTGTGGTCATTGTCTTTTTCGTCATCACCAAATTCAGCTGGAGTCAGGAGATAAGTCCGGTGATGCTTGACCGTGTGGCACACCAGAGTTTCTTCAATCCGTTTGATATATCCGAGCTGCGTGAGTTCAATCTTCTTGCGGTGACGATCGTTATTTTCAACCGTATTTTCAGCAAAGGAACTTTCCTCGGCAACGATACCACCAGTGCCGGAAGAACTCCGCACGAGCAGAAGATGGCGGGAATCCTCGGCACCTGGAGAAACGGTTTTTCCGTGCTCATGTGTCTCTTTGTCGCTGTTACCATCATCACCGTGATGAGCCATGTCAACTTCAGCGGAGTTTCCCACAAAGTCCGCCAGCAGCTCTCTGAGCGGGTCAGTGACCAGCTTATCACCGACAAAAAGGTAAAGGGCAAACTTGATGAGGCGATAGGCAAACTTCCGCCCCACAACCACATCATAGGTAAAGATAAACCCCTGAGCCAGACTCAGAACCTTGATACTCCCTACATGGAGACCGCAAAAAAGACTCTCGAAGAGGTCTATCCTGAGAACGGCAGGGCGGTATTCCAGAAGTACCGCACTCTGTACCACCAGATGATGATGCCGATGGCACTGCGCAACATCTTCCCCGTCGGGATCCTCGGTCTCTTCTGTCTGCTGATGGTCATGCTCATGCTTTCGACCGACGACAGCCGCATCTTCAACGCCTCGAGTGCGATCATTCAGGATCTGGTGATTCCTTTCCGCAAGACTCCGCTCACTCCCGAACAGCATTTGAAACTGCTCCGTTACGGCTCTCTGGTCGTGGCGCTCATCTTCTTTATGTGCTCGCTCTTCTTCTCGCAGATCGACTACATAAGAATGTTCACCACCATCATGGTCGCCATCTGGACTTCAGGAGGCGGCGCCGTCATCCTCTTCGGTCTTTACAGCCGTTTCGGAACCACTGCCGGTGCTTATGCCGCTCTCGTCTTCGGTTCGGGAACCACCATAACCGGAATCCTCATTCAGCGCAACTGGGCTGATATCGTCTATCCCTTCCTCGAAAAACACCAGTGGGTCGATGGAGTCACCAGCTTCTTTGCGGCGGTATCGTCTCCGTTCAACCCATACATCGACTGGCAGATAAATCCCTACAAGTTCCCGATGAACAGCTATGAGTTGATGCTCATTGCCAATATCCTCGGCGTGAGTGCCTACATCATCGTCTCTCTGCTCACCTACAAGGAGCCGTTCAATCTCGACCGTCTGCTCCACCGGGGAATTTATGACACCGAGGGCAAGGCGGCTCTGCGTACTCCGTGGACAGTCAAAACCGTGTTCGGCAAGCTCATCGGCATCACTCCGGAGTACACCCGGGGCGACAAAATCATCGCATGGAGCGTGTTTATCTACTGCTTCGTCTATCAGATAGGTATTTGCTTTGTTGCGGTGCTCATCTGGAACATCATCTCTCCGTGGCCCGCTATTTGGTGGAGCCATTACTTCTACATCACCAGTATTCTCGTTTCCGCAGTCATCGGCGTGATATCGACCGTCTGGTTCCTCACTGGCGGAATCATCGACTTGAGACGGCTCTTCCGTGACCTTCAGAACCGCAAAGCCAATCCGCTCGACAACGGAATGGTCTCAGGCAACGTAAGTCTCGCCGATCAGGCTGATTTCAGCAACATTAAAGACGGAAACCGGAAAGGTTGATAAAATGAATTGGAAAACTGCGTTCCTCACTGTTGTTCTGCTTGCGGCTTTTTCCCTCTTTGCCGACGATACCGATAAGCGTGCCGATGAGCTTGAAACTGTTACGTTGAAGACTCCCGGCAGTGTGGTCAAACGCAGTTATTCCATCAGGAAGGGACACCCCTATGCGGTCTCGGCTCTGGTCTCATCAACTCAAAATGAGATAGCGTGGTTCGAGGTGCGGCTGTACGACGGAGCAAAGCAGGTGGATTTCTTCCGCAGTCTGCGCAGCAGCACAAATGAGTGCCGTCTCGATGTTGTGTTCAACTCGGGAGCAGCTGACCGTGCCGAGGTCACTTTTGAGCTTATTCCCGATGCCATGCAGCCGTGCAGTGCCGTGTTCAAACAGTACCGCTTTGTACGCTGTGAAGATACGATAGTTCAGCCGTGGAGCAGGCGGGGCGGAAACCGCTGCCGCAGGGAGATAAATTCCAAAGGTGAAATCATACTCCATCCCAACGGCGGCAAGCGCAATACCGGCGGAACTATGACCATCATTCAGCAGCTCCTGCCGGGCAAAAAAATCACTTTTTCAGCCGATGTCGAAGCCAAACTGCCGAAGGCTGCGATGCTGGTGGTGCATCTTTCAGGTTCTCCCGACTCCAAAAACAAAACGCTCAGAAGTGCGTGGAACAACGGGCAGAAAGAGCGGCTCAGCGTGGATTTTGAGACTTCAAATTTTTCCCGTGCCACTCTTGAACTGCGCTGTGCCACCGGAAATAAATTCAAAAAACATCCGGTGAAGTTCAGCAACATACAGGTGACTGCTATCCGGTAATCGGTGTTTTTAAGGCTCTGTTTCCGGCGGCGGCGCATTGTGGTCAATCTCGTGCCTTGCATGTACAGTCAGAGGCGTAAAGAAGAAAGACGACCGGCGGCGGCGCATTGCGGACAATCTCGTGCCTTGCTACTGCGCTGCTTCGGTCATGTACAGTCGTACACTCCCTCA
>JAFVZB010000031.1 GCA_017508385.1 Lentisphaeria bacterium
CTCTCTCCCTTTCAAGAAAAGCGGGGAACTTTTTTATTTACCTTTACCTACCCGTGTTGGGAACAGAGCCTTTTTGTTCTGTACTTAAATCATCTTCATCAACTGGGGCATTGCCTCGCCGATGGATTGGGCGAGGGCGATTTGGACTCTCGCACGATCAAGGTTGTGTGCCGGTCTTGAGGTCTTGAAATAAATGTCTCCGTTGATATAATCTGCAAGGAATCGGGTTCCGATCTCGAGCGTGATGATTTTTCCTGAAAGCGGCAGCAGCTCGATTTCCTCTTTGGTCAGGAACTTTCTTGCGCTTTCAAGATATCCCTTGAGCAAGCCCTCAAACATTTCCATTCTCATGTGGACTTTGCTGTAATCAGGCTCATCCTCGGCGGTGGTTCCGGTTCCGCCTCTCACCATGTCGCCGAAGTCGTAGTGAACGAGTCCGGGCATGACGGTGTCGAGGTCGATGACGCAGGCTCCCTCTCCGGTCTTGTTGTCGAGCAGGATGTTGTTGCATTTGGTATCGTTGTGGGTGACACGCTCGGGAATCGCTCCCTCTTCGAGCGCTCTCACCAGAGTTGAACACTCATCCTCGAGTGAGTGGAAAATATCCAGCTCACGGGAAACATCTTTCACTCTGCCGACCGGGTCGCTCTTCACCGCATCCCAGAGCTGCTGGTAGCGGCGGGGGGTATGGTGGAAATCCTTGATGGTCTCGTTGAGACGTTTGCCGGGAAGATCGGCGAGATCGCACTGAAACTCTCCGAAAGACTTGGCTATCTGGTACGCCTGCTCAGGAGTCGAAAGCATATCGTAGCTGTTGACATCATCGACGAAGTGGTAGGCTCTCCAGAAGTTGCCGTCACTGTCGAAGCAGTAGGGCTTGCCATCGGTAGTTTTGAGCAGACGGATGGTATCACGGCGTTTGCCTGATTTGTCGGCGGCGATTTTTTCCGCCAGATGGGTGGTCACACGGTCGATATTTTCCATCACCTCCGGAGGATTGGGAAATACATGATGGTTTATTCCCTGAAAGGTGTAGAGATGTACCTTGCCGTTATCCTCTTCAAAAGCGAGGCGGTAGGTATCGTTGATGTGTCCGCTTCCGAAGGGGATTCCTTCGATGAATTTACCCTTCACGCACATTTTACCTGCCATGCGCTGAAGTCTTTCGATGGTAGCTTTCATTTAGTGTTTTATACTCCTGTCAGAAGAGTGACTCCGGATATTTTCCGGAAGCAATAAGTTCACGGATAGCCGCCTGAACGAACGGTTTATCCTCACGATAGGTCACGCCGAACCAGCTGTCGGCACTGTTGAGTACGGATATCTCTGCCTTGCCGGATTTGATGAGAGCATCAACAGCTCCGGGAAGGTAAAATTCACTTTTGAGCTCGGTTCCTCGGGCTGAAAGGAACTCCTCGAAGAGTCCGGTCAGAAGCGGAACGAATGCTGCTGAAAATCCCCAGGCGTTCATTGAAACCTGCTCTTTGCCGGTGAGTTCATACTCTTTTCCGTCGAGCGTGGAAATGATTTTGCCGTCGGCGTTGCGCTGAATGGTCGGATTTTCGACGACATTTTCAAGCAGTCCGTCTGCGCTTGCAGAACAAATACCGCGGGAAACAGAACCGTTTTCGCTCAGGGTGTTTTCGAGAATGAAACTGGCGATGCAGCCGCTTACTTTTGCGCTGTCTTTGCAGTTTTTGAGGAAACCTGCGAGCTTTTTGTAGCAGTCAGCTCCGTAAAAATCGTCGGCATTTATCACAGCAAAGGGACCGTTGAGGATCGCTCGTGCGGAATAGACAGCGTGGCCGGTTCCCCACGGTTTTTCTCTGCCTTCGGGAACCAGGTATCCGCCGGGGAGATCATCGAGAGCCTGAAAAGCGTATCCGACCTTGATGACTCCGTCGTATCTTGAGCCGATGTGCTCACGGAACTCCTTTTCAAAATCCCTGCGGATGATGAACACCACACGGTCGAATCCGGCACGGATGGCATCAAAGACAGAGTAATCCATAACTGATTCGCCATTAGGACCGAGCGCATCAAGCTGTTTCAAGCCACCATACCGGCTGCCCATTCCGGCTGCCAGCACAACAAGAGTTATTTCCTGCATAAAAAAGACCTTCCGGTTTTGTCAATTTATCGTTCATATAATTTAGCACATGTTACATATAAAAGCAAGCAGCAAACAGTTTTATTTTTTACAAAAATCCATCTCGATGCAAGATTTATCCATCATTATCGGTAGTGTTTTCATTCAGCGGCTATGCGTTTGAGTACCGTTACGGTTTCGAAGTGGGCAGTCGAGGGAAACATATCAAACAAAGTCACTCTCTCTATTGTGTAGTCTGATGCGAGATTTCTCAAATCCCGGGCAAGGGTATCTGCGGCGCATGATATGTAGATTAGTTGCGCAGGATGATGACGTTTGATACAATTTATCATATTTTTATCCATTCCGGTTCTCGGAGGATCGACAAGAAGCAGAAAATCACTGTTTTGCGGTTTGTACCGTGAAAAGAGCGTACCTGCATCTCCGGCATGGAAACGGCAGCGTTCCGAAACGTGGTGGTTGGCAGCGTTGTTGCGGCAGCGGATGACGGAGTCTTTGGATATCTCGACTCCGGTGCATTTGAGTTCCGGAATTTTTCCGGCGCAGGCGATGGAAAACACTCCGACTCCGCAGTAGAGCTCGCAGAGCTCACGGCAGTTTGCCGCCTGTACTTCTGATACCACATAAGAGAGCAGTTTATCCGCAATTTCAGGATTGGTCTGGAAAAATCCATCTGCTGCGACTTTGAAAACTCCTGCTTCCCGAAGGTGCTCGGTAATAATCTTCCTGCACCCTTTTTCCCGGTCGAAAACGGCAACTCCCTCCTGAGGAGTGTAACGTAAAATCACGCTTTTTTCCTGCCGCAGGTCAAGAGCTGCTATCTTTTCATTGATCGGTTCGGCAGCGATGGCACAGCTTGTGACAGGAACAAGGGTCATATTGTCATCACTGCGGTAGCCGCAGCGGGAGTTTTCGATGTGCAGAGTAAGTTTGTTGCGCCAGTGCGTGCGCCCGGGTGCTCCGACAGGGGAATTGTAAACTATCCCCTCGAAATCACGCAGCAGATACTCGAGCTGTTTTTGTTTCCACTCAAGTTCGACACGATAGGGAACGTGACAGTATGAACATCCGGGACAGCGGGGGAACTCAGGACAGAAACTTGCAATACGCTCACTGCTCTCTTCAATGATGTTGAGCAGTCTGCCTCTGGAATAGCGGTTTTTATCCTGAAAAATCTCAACTTCCACCACTTCACCCGGAATCGCTCCGCGCACGAACACGGTTTTTCCGCTCTCGAGAGTACCGACTGCCTCTCCGCCGTTGGCGAAGGCTCTGATCGTTGCTTTTTCACTCATTTGTTCACCGCTTTCAACAGATTGCCTGCCGCCCGCATACCATCGCAGGCGGCTGAAATTATTCCTCCGGCGAGTCCGGGACCCTCTCCTGCAGGGAAGAGCAATTTTACGCTGTTTTCTCCGTTTTCATCACGCAAAAGCCGCACCGGAGAGGAGACACAGCTTTCGATGCCGATAAATTTGCCGTACCTGATAAATCCCGGCATCAGGCGGTCGAAGTGTTTGAGTGCGGCGGCAAGCGCACGGTAAATTGCCTGCGGCAGCAGGTCATCGACTCTGCCGGGAACGATACCGGTCTCACATCCGTGCTGAAAATGCCCCGAAGAGGCACGGCGGCTGAGGAAATCTGCGGCGGTCTGGCAGGGGAAAGAGTAATCACAGCCGCCGCGGTCAAACAACCGGCTTTCGATATTTTCCATCATGGAGTAAACCTCATCTGCCTGACACTTCAAATCGAGCGTGGCGATCAGACAGCTGTTGGCGAACTTTCCGTCACGGGCAAAATCGCTCATTCCGTTGGTGATGGAGTGTTTCTGCCATGCGCTTGCGTTGACCACTTTGCCTCCGGGACACATGCAGAAACTGCTCACTCCGAGTGCGTTTGACGGACGTGATACCACATGATACTCAGCCGCTCCCAGCGACTCAGGACGGCTCATTTTGTACTGCTTTTTATCTATGAATTCCTGCGGATGTTCGATGCGGCAGCCGAGCTGGAAACTCTTGAGTTCAAAGCCGACACCGCCCGCTGTAAGCTTGCGGATAAGCTCTCTTCCGCCGAGACCGCAGGCGAGAATGACTCCTGATGAGGTGGTCAACTTTTCTCCGTCAGCAAGTTCAACACCACAGCAAACTCCGTTGCGGATGATGATGTTTTTCACCTGCGCTCCGAAGCGGAACTCACCGCCGAGCGATTTGATGCGCTCACGCAGTGCGGGGATGGCGATTTTGAGCCGGTCACTGCCGATGTGAGGTCTTGAAAGATAACCGATTTCCTCAGGAGCTCCGCAGCGGATAAACTCATCTGTCACCATGCGGGCAAAGGGACTTTTGGTTCCCGTGTAGAGTTTTCCATCTGAAAAAGTTCCTGCTCCGCCCTCGCCGATGAGCAGATTGCTTTCGGTATCAAGTTCACGGGTGGTGAGAAATTTCTCATGCCGTTTTATGCGCTCATCGACTGGGAAACCACGGTCGAGCACCAGAGGTTTTGCTCCTGCCATGGCAAGATAGAGTGCGGCAAACAATCCTGCGGGTCCCGTGCCGACAACAATGGGGTTATCGCTTTTCTTCCAGACATCGACGGGTATTTCCGGCTCGCGTATCTGCTTTTCGTAATCGGGAAACTTTGCTTTGTAAACATCGGGCAGTTCAACTGCCAGACGGTAAATCAACTGCGGAGTTCCCTTTCTTGAGTCAATGCTTTTACTCAAAATTTTCACCGAGAGGATATCCCCTTCAGGAACTCCGAGCCTTTCTGCGGCATACGGAGCGAGCATTGCATCGGTGTTGCGGGATGCTTTTACGGCGTTTATTGAAAGTTGTACCGGCGTTATCACTTTACTCAGACTCCTTTTTGGAGGGTTGTTTCACTCTTTTGATGCTCTCGTATATCCTGAAAGCGGTGTTTTCGCCCAGTCCGGGAATCCTGCGGGCGATCTCTTCAGGAGTCGAGTTGCGCAAACCTGTCACCGAGCCGAACTCTCTCAGCAGCCGGATTTTTCTCACCTTGCCCACTCCCGGGATATCATCGAGCAGGGATTTTTCTATCTCTCTGCGCCTCAATTCACGGTGGTAGGTGATGGCAAAGCGGTGTGCCTCGTCACGCAAAGCCTGAAGCATACGCAACGCCGGAGCATGGCGGCTCAGCACCACCGGCTCTGAGCGTCCCGGGAGATATATCTCTTCGTTCTTTTTCGCCAGACCCAGCACCGGAATCGGAGGACATCCGATTTCAATGAGGGTTTTCACCGTTGCCGAAAGCTGCCCTTTTCCGCCATCGACGAGGAGCAAGTCAGGCAGAGGGCGGTTCTCACGCAGAAGTCTGCCGAAGTGGCGTTTTATCGCCTCAGCCATCATGGCAAAGTCATCGCTCTGGTCAACAGTGCGTATGCGGAAACGGCGGTAGTTGTCACGGTCGGGCTTGCCGTCTTTGAAAGCCACCAGACTTGCCACGGCAAGGTGTCCGAGGATATTGGATATATCAAAACCGATTATCCGTGACGGCATGATTTTCAAACCCAGCTGCTCTTTCAAATCCTCGACCGCCGCTATTCCCGGAGAGGTGTCCGGCAGCTCAGGACGGGCAAACTCACGGTTGCGTTTGCCGAACACCGCAGTAAGGTTGGTGAGGATATCACGCAGTTTTGCCGCCTGCTCGAAACGGCACTCGGAAGCGTATTTCTTCATGCGCTCCTCAAGGGTGCTTTTGAGCTCTCTGATATCGCCTGAAAGCACTTTGAGAGCGGCTTCGACCTTTTCCATGTACTCCTCACGGGTCACGGAGTTGTTGCAGGGGGCGCAGCAGTCTTTGATGATGCGTTTGAGACAGTGCTTGCGGGTCTCCTCATCGGGTTCGGAGTTTCGGCACGCCCGCAATCCGAAGTGGGCAAGCAGAAATTCGAGAGTTGCTTTGAGGGCGGTTCCCTGCGGAAACGGTCCGAAATAGATGGCGTTATCCGGCTTTTTGATG
Organism: Lentisphaeria bacterium; assembly: GCA_017508385.1. GTDB lineage: Bacteria > Verrucomicrobiota > Lentisphaeria > Victivallales > Victivallaceae > UBA1784. The sequence goes on from JAFVZB010000031.1 coordinate 6,095, forward strand.
CGGGCGAGCTTCAGAGTGGGGAACTTTTCGTTCATATCTATCTTGAGCATGAGATAACGCTTGTCGTCTCGCATGAGGATATTGTAGTGCGGAGAAAAATCCTTGATGAGCCGTGATTCGAGTATCAGAGCCTCATCCTCGGTGCGCACAATTTCAAAGCTCCACTGGTAGATGGAGTTTATCAGACTGCGCAGTTTGGGGTCGGCAGTGCGGCTGCGGCTTGGTTGAAAATAGCTCGAGAGTCTCCGCTTCAAATTGCGTGCCTTGCCCACATATATGACTTTGCCGAAACGGTCACGGAAGACATATACTCCGGGGGATGACGGTATTTCCGACGGGTGAAACTCCTGAACCAGATTCATCGGGGCAAATCCTATTTCAACTCAGTTCCGGTGATGGCATCGACTATTCTGAACTCCTCACAGTGGAGTGTCGGGTCGGCACGGAACGAGAGATCATTGGTGTACCGCTTTTCGATCTCATCGAGCAGTTTGGCATCGCTGTTGCGCAGACGGGCAAGCACATCGGGGTGCATGAAGAGCCGCACCGGAATATTTTTGTTGCTCTTGTTTTTCAGCACTGCATTGAGAGCACGCTGTATCTCTGCACTCATGGTGACGGCGGATTTCACAAGTCCGCTGCCTCCGCAGTAGGGACAGAAGTTGAATATCTGATCTTTGATGCTTTCGTGCTCACGCTGACGGGTCATTTCCATGAGCCCGAAACCCGAAAGCGGCAGAACTTTGGTCTTTGCCCGGTCGTGCTTCACCAGTTTTTTCATGGTTTTATACACCTCATCACGGTGAGCGGAACTCTTCATATCGATAAAGTCGATCACCACCAGACCGCCGATGTTGCGCAGTCTGAGCTGACGGGATATCTCTTCCGCCGCCTCAAGATTGGTTTTGAGGAGAAATTCAGGCTGGTCAGAGGCAGTGGCTCTGCTTCTTCCCGTATTCACGTCGATGGCGATGAGAGCTTCGGTCTCGTCGATAACGATCGCTCCGCCCGAGGGCAGTTTGACCTCGCGCTGGAAAACATCTTTGAGCTGCTGATTTATCCTGTACTGGTCAAATACCGGAACTGCTCCTTTGTAGAGCGTCACCTTTCTCGCCATCTTTGCTGAACCGATGCGCTTCATGGTGCTGACGATGTGCTCTTTGGCATTGAGGTCGTCAACAACTATTCCGTCGATCTCCTCGGTGAGGAAATCCCGCAAAGTGCGGTCGATGAGATTGGGTTCGGTAAAGAGCAGATGCGGAGTCTTGTGTTTCGCCATTTCCTTTTCGATGCCGTGCCAGTAGTCGAGCAGCAGCTTCAAGTCACGCTTGAAGAAGGTTGATTTGCGCCCCTCACCGACGGTGCGGCAGATGAGTCCCATTCCCTCGGGGAGCTCGAGTTCGGAAATAACTTTGCGCAGCCGCTCCCGCTCGCTTGCGCTTTCGATGCGGCTCGAGAGGTTGCGGTGGTTGTGGTACGGCATCAGCACAAGGAAACGTCCCGGAATGGATATATCGGTGGTTATCCTTGCTCCTTTGGTGCTTATCGGAGCTTTCACCACCTGAACTAAAATCATCATGCCCGGCTTGAAGATATTGGGAATATCCGCCGCAGTAACTCCGTTTGCTATTCTGACAGACTCCTGAGAGCCGCTTTTCTTTTTGCTCTTTTTAGCGGATTTGGCGGCAGCCTCACGATTTTCCTGCCTGTAATTTTCGGCAAGCTCTGCATATCCCTGAAGCATATCAGAGTAGTGCAGAAAGGCGTTTTTGGCGGCTCCGATATCGACGAAAGCCGCCTGAAGCATGGGGTCGAGATTGATGATTTTGCCGAGGTAGATGTCACCGGCTTTGGGAGTATCATCGTCACGTTCGACAAGATACTCCTCGAGACGGCCGTTGTGCATCAGTGCCATGCGGCGTTCCAGCATCTCACAGTTGAGGATGATTTCTTTGTTTTCACTCATGGTATAGAATCCGTAAAATTGTTGATATGCCGCCGGTCGGAAAAGGTGTCGGAGCGGTTTTGTTCCGCAACAGATTTTCCGTTTCCTGTTACACCAGCGGAATAAATTCAGCTTTTTCACCGCGCAATCCGTTACGGAAAGCGGCGGCTGGCATCGCCTTGCTGCCGGAAGGTGCGATCTCCAATATCTGCAACGCAAATCTTCCGCAGGCGACTATTATCTCTTTTTTGCCGCAGTCGAGCGACTGACCGGGAACTCCCGACAAATCTTCTCTCACCTTCGCCTTGATGACGGCTGCCCTGGTGTCTCCCCTCGGAGTCTTGACCATGCAGACCGCTCCGGGCCACGGAGTGTACGCTCTGGTCATCGCTTCGATCTCGTAGGCGTCACGATTCCAGTCGATAATACCCATCTCTTTTTTGATTTTGCGGCAAACCGTAGCGTGCTCATCATCCTGCGGAACAGATTTAAGCGTACCGGCAATAATATCCAGCAGGGCGGAAGCGGTGTTGGCGGCGGCAAGTTCACCGAGGGCATCTTCGAGCGGGTCGGCGAACTCGGTACCGTCGAGCGGGAGCTCCCAGGTGACATAAACGGCTCCGGTGTCGAGACCCTTTTCCATCTGCATGAGAGCGACTCCGGTGGATTTATCCCGGTTGAGGATGCACTGGACTATGGGAGAAGCTCCGCGGTACTTCGGCAGCAGACTTGCATGGATATTCACGCATCCGTATTCGGGCAGCTCGAGCAGTTCGCTTTTGAGCAGCTGACCGAAAGAGACCACCACAACAAAATCAGGAGCCAACTTGCGCAGGCGTTCAAGGTAAGAGCTGTCGTTGACATTGGCAATGCGTTCAACGGCGATTCCGGCAGAGTCTCCGAAAGCTCCGAGCGGAGTCGGAGTCAAAACGCCTTTTCTTCCCGCAGGACGGTCGATCTGAGTACCGGCTCCGACCAGCTGTATGCGGTGGTCACAGGCAAGCTCACGCAGAACCGGAACTGCAATAGCTCCGGAACCGAGAAAATATACTTTCGGACGGTAAGGTGTTGTCATGTCGTGATATGCCGGTGTAATCAGATTTTGGCTCGTTTACGTATTTTTATTAATATACCACACCCGGAGATAAAAAGCAATAGTAACGCAATGACTCTTTTTTATTCAGACTGCAAACTTGAATTTAAGTGTTTGAAGAGGTACATTATATACTTGAATGGTATATTTTAATAAAGCTCTTCCGTCATACGGATTTATTTATGGATACGCAACAGGACAAAGACTCTCTGCTCCGCGAATTGGAGCTTCTGAAACAGGAAAATGAGTTCCTGAACAATCAGCTCGAAAGTTTGCGCAGGATCGCAGATATCAATGCCCGCAGCACAGAGCTCCGCTCACGCTATGAGATGGAGTCGATGAGATTCAAACTGCTCGCCGATACCAACGGCAAAAAGGCGGATATCGCTGCTCAAAGTCTTGAAGTGTTGAAAAAACTCCTTATCGAAAACGGCAATTCGGTAAGTTTCCGCATTGCCAAGATGCTGCAAATCATCAAAAATCCGCAGATTTTAGGCACGGACAGCCGCTTTCTGGCTCTCTGCAAGATACTTTCGGCAAAACTTTCCGGCAAAGAGCTTTGCCCCGGCTACACCGCCACCAGCTCGGCGATCGGAATAATCAACGATGCCAATTACAGCATGGATATCTGCTGTATGAACTGCGAAGACGGGTCTCCCGACGAGCCGGTCGATGAATCAAAACTCATATCCGTCATCCTGCCGGTTTACAATCAATCTGATCTGATACACGAATCAATCGAGTCAGTTATTGCCCAGACCTACCGCAACTGGGAACTCATCATCGTCAACGACGGCTCGACCGACGGTCTGGAAGAGGCGGTGAAACCCTACCTTGCAGACAAGCGCATCCGCTGTCTCACTCAGAAAAATCAGCGTCTCCCCAAGGCGTTGAGCAACGGTTTCGATTTCGCCTCAGGTGAACTCATCACCTGGACAAGTGCCGACAACAATATGCGTCCTGCCATGCTCGCCAGACTCGCTTCGTTCCTCAACAGCCACCCCGATGTTGATATGGTCTATGCCGACTACATGGTGATAGACGACCGGGGAAAACCATTCACTGCCGAATGGTTCAGACCGCAGAACAAGTACGTTGCCAACTCTCCGTATATCCATCTGCCCCGCACGACCGACTCTCTCAACATCGTGCAGGATAACTTCATCGGAGCAAGTTTCATGTACCGCCGCAACACCCTGAAACTCATCGGCGACTACGACCCGCAGCTCGGAGTTGAGGATTATGACTACTGGATGAGAATAAACTCCATGCTCAAAATATCCCACCTCGGCACCAACGAGATACTCTATGACTACCGGGTGCACGACAACACTCTCAACGCCCGGGCGGCGGAGTTCAAAATACACGAAAAGGTCGCCCGTCTCATGCAGTACGACAAAGAGCGCACCATCTTCTACTTCATGCCGTTTTCGATTTACGGTTCGTTCGATGCCGCTCACAGCTTCTGCGGAAACTTCAAAGCCGATTTCTGCGGAAAACATCCTGAAACACTCGCAAGTTCCCGCAACGGCAGAAAAAAACTTCTGCTGATCAGGGGCTCAGAGATCACCGATTACACTGATGAAGAGTTGAACTCCTTTGATGCCGCCGCACTCTATTTCGACCACGGCGAAGCGGACGATGCCGGAAAATACGCCTACTTCATCCGCAAATACAAGCTGCTCGTTCTTGCCGACAGCAACTCCAAAGAGGCGCAAATGCTCGGCATGTTCACCTCTGACGTGGTGGAGTGCGATGTGAATATGGCAGCTTACTCCCTCATGGTCTATGCCAACAACAAACTTTTTCTGAACTCCACAAGAAGCAGTGCGGAACTCTCACGGGAACTGCCTCTCCCGCTGCAGGGAGCGTGTAAAAAGTTCATTGTTCTGCTCGACAAACTCGGCACCGGAGGCATGGAACAGGTGGCATACGATATGGCAGCCGAGTTCAGTGCCAGGGGATGCGAAACGCTTCTTGTGAGCGTGAACGGCAAGGATGAAAATGTTTGCGTTCCTGCCGGCATCAACTTCCGTACACTCGGGAGCGACGATAAAGCCGGTGAGTTCAAACAGCTTCTCGACGGGTGCGATGCAGTTATTTCCCACTACTGTACCTGGGGAGCTGATATTGCGTACAATGCCAACGTTCCGTTCTACCACGTTCTGCACAACACTTACTGCTGGTTTGAGCAGAGCCGTATTGATGAGTTCCGTCAGGCTGACAGATACACCACAGGCTACATCGCAGTATCAGCGACCGTGGCGTGGTACGACTGCGAGTGTCTGGGACTGCCCGCTGAAAAAATCTGTATCATCGAAAACGGAGTCGATTTCAAAAATTACACTCCGTCGCAGGAGTCACGCTCTGCATTGCGCAGAGAGTTCGGATTTTCCGGCGAAAACTTCGTACTGCTCAATCCGGCAACGATCTATGCGGTCAAAGGGCAGCTGCTTCTGGTCAAAGCGTTTGCCCGGGCGTATGAAAGCAACAGGAATTTGCGGCTTATAATTTCAGGCTTTGAGCTGGAAGCCGAATATACAGCTCAGATAAAGCAATTTATCAGCGAAAACTCTCTCGATGAGGTCGTGCGCCTGACCGGATTTGTCTCAAATATATCCGACTTCTACAATGCCTGCGATGCCGTGGTGCTCCCGAGTTTCTGGGAAGGATGCAGTCTCGCCGTCGCCGAGGCGGTGCACATGAAAAAGCTCATCATCTCCACCAAAGTCGGAGACATCGAGCGGCAGACGGAATATCGCAACTCGCTTCTCATCGACCTGCCGTTCAAATACCTCACCGATTTGCGCATCCACAACGTCTGGCAGGAGTTGTACGCTCCTAACGAGACATTGGTTGCAGCTCTCACTGATGCTCTGTTGAAGGCTCCTGAATATGAGCGTTGCGAAGAAAACTCCGGCTCTGCCGAACAGAGTTCGAAAGATATCTGCGCCCGGTATCTTGCGCTGCTCAACTACGGCAGGGGAGGTTTGCCTATCTGCTCCATACGCCACAGGATATGACGGAGTTTTCTATGACTTTCAACAAAAAATGGGCGATCGTGACCGCTCTCGCCGCAATGGCAAGCGTTCAGGGCGGTGCTTCGATAGCCAAGTATCTCTTTCATCTGCTCGGTCCGGCAGGAGCTGTCACTCTCAGAGTCGGTATTGCCGGAATCATGCTCATGCTCCTTGTACGTCCCCAAGTGCACAAGTTCACCCGCAAAGAGTGGCTCTACGCCCTCTTCTACGGTTTGAGCATCGGAGGAATGAATTTGACCTTTTACTACGGAATACAACGCATCCCGCTCGGCATCGGAGTAGCCGTTGAATTCATCGGTCCTCTCGGAGTCGCTCTGCTCGCCTCACGCAAACCGCTCGATTTGTTGTGGGCACTGCTTGCCGCCGCTGGAATAATCCTCATCGTCCCCTGGGGCAAAGGATACAACTGCGACATAGTCGGCATCATCTTTACAGCCGCCGCAGGACTCCTCTGGGCTTCGTACATCATCGCCGCAGGAAAAATCACCAAAGCCATGAAAAGCAGCGATGCCGTGACCTGCGGAATGTGCATTGCAACACTGCTCGTACTGCCTTTCGGACTTGCCAGCGGAGACCTCTTCAAACTTGATTGGAAACTCATCTGCCTCGGCTTCGGTGTAGCCGTCTTTTCCAGCGCACTGCCTTTCACCCTCGACCTCTGGACGATGAAAAAGATACCTCCCAAAACTTTCAGCGTGCTGCAAAGTCTCCAACCCGCTTTCGGAGCACTCTCCGGCTTGCTTTTTCTCGGCGAACTGCTCTCACCCCGCCAGTGGCTCGCAATAGCCTGTGTAGTAGCCGCCAGCTCCGGAGCCGCCATCTTTTCCCCGGAACAAAAGTAGTGTTTCTGATATGGGGAGATGATGCGGGGAAAGCGTGAAAACTTCTTTTCACGAGAAAAGAAGTTTTCCCTCTCTCCCCGCGCCCCTCTCTCCCTTTCAAGAAAAGCGGGATACTTTTATGCTTTGTTTTCGAGTATGGGTATGTTGCACGCTGTTGTTTGCGCCGCCTTGTCGCGGCGTAGTGAAACGAAGCCGGACGCCGGAAATTTTTCTTCTCAACAAATGGGACAATAATTTTTATTTACCTTTACCTGCCCGTGTCGGGAACAGAGCCTTGTAAAAAGGTAACGGAGGATGTATTTTATAGCAGTGTCAAGCAGTTTGAGGATTTTTTGATGAAGATATTATTTTTACTTTCCGTATGTCTATCTGTTATTTTCAGCAGCGGATGCAATGACGATAAAAAGCACCGTTTGGTCATGGCTACCAATGCCACTTTCCCGCCCTATGAGTATCTGGCTGATCACAAAATAGACGGAATAGACCCAAAAATCGTCAGCACTATTGCCGAAGCTCTCGGGTATGAGCTCGAAATTCAGGATATGGCTTTCGACTCGGTCATCGCCGCTGTTCAATCCGGCAAAGCCGATATCGCCGCCTCGGGTATCACCGTCACCGAAGAGCGCAAAAAACAGGTGTTTTTTACTGTTCCGTATGTGGTGGCGGAGCAGGTCATCATCGTGAAGAAAGAGTCAAAAATCAAGGGCAGCAGCGACTTGAAGGGGCTGCGCATCGGAGTTCAGCACGGAACCACAGGCGACACCTACGTCACCAAAAACATTCAGGAGCCTGAGCGTTTCAACAATGGTCCGCTCGCCGTCGCCGCTCTGCTTGCCGACAAGATAGATGCCGTCGTCGTCGATGGTGAACCGGCTGAAGTTTACATTCAACAGCGTCCGGGATTGAAGAAGCTCGAACAGCCGCTCACCTTTGAAGAGTACGCTTTTGCCATCGGCAAGCACAATCCTGAACTGCTCAAAAAGTTCAACGACCAGCTGATGAAACTCAAAGCCTCGGGCAAACTTGATGCCATTATCCAACACTACAAAGAGATAAATGCTCCGGGAAACTCCGGCAAGAGCTTCGACAACACAAGTTTCATCGGCAAGTTTCAGGAGTCTCTCTACATCAACTTCTTCAAAGACAGCCGCTATTTGTATCTGGTGAGAGGTTTCGCCGTAACTCTCGAGATAACTTTCTTCGCCGTCCTCATGGGCATCGGCATCGGCTTTGCCGTAGCGGTCATCAGGAGCACTGCCGACACCACGGGCAAACTCAAACTTGCCGATCTCCTCTGCCGGGTGTACCTCACTGTTATCAGAGGAACTCCGGTAGTGGTGCAGCTGCTCATCATCTACTTTGTTATTTTCGGAGCCGTCGATGTCGATAAAGTCCTGGTCGCGGTCATCGCTTTCGGAATCAATTCAGGAGCTTATGTAGCTGAAATCATCCGCGGCGGCATTGCCTCCATCGACAAGGGGCAGATGGAAGCCGCACGCAGTCTCGGCTTGGGCTACTGGCAGTCGATGCGTGAAATCATCCTGCCGCAGGCTCTCAAAAACGTGCTTCCGGCTCTGGGCAACGAGTTTATCGTGCTGCTCAAGGAAACCAGTGTTTCCGGCTACATCGCTCTCGCCGATCTCACCAAAGGCGGAGACATCATCCGCAGTCAAACTTACGACGCTTTTCTGCCGCTCATCGCCGTTGCGCTGATCTATCTTGCGGTGGTCATGCTTTTGAGCTATCTGCTCGGATTACTTGAAAAGAGGTTGAAGAGAAATGAGTGACACTGTTTTTGAAATAAATGATCTGGTCAAAAAATATCCTGCCACCACAGCGATCGACCATGTGAGCACCACGATAAAACGGGGAGAAGTCGTCTTTATCGTCGGTCCGTCAGGCTCGGGAAAGAGCACTTTTCTGCGCAGTCTCAATCTGCTGGAACTGCCGACATCAGGAAAAATTCTCTTCAAGGGCAATGATATCACCTCATCAAAAATAAAAATAAACCGGTTCCGCCAACAGGTCGGGATGGTCTTTCAGCACTTCAACTTGTTTCCGCACCTGACTATCCGCAGGAACATCACCCTTGCTCCGGTCAAAACCGGAAGAATGAAGCAAGCCGAAGCCGACAGAAAAGCCGACGAACTGCTCGAACGCATCGGACTTCCGGATAAACGGGATGCCTATCCAAATCAGCTTTCAGGAGGTCAGAAGCAGAGAGTAGCCATTGTGCGTGCTCTGGCAATGAATCCTGATGTGATACTATTCGACGAGCCTACCAGTGCGCTCGACCCGGAAATGGTGGGAGAGGTGCTCTCTCTGATGAAAGAGCTCGCCAATGACGGCATGACCATGATAGTTGTCACCCACGAAATCGGCTTCGCCGCAGAGGTGGCAAACCGGATAATCTTCATGGATCAGGGCAAAATCGTAGAAGACGGAACTCCGGAGCAGGTAATACAAAACTCCGCAAACCCCAGAGTAAAAGAGTTCTTCTCCAAAGTTCTTTGATTCTTATTTTTTTTAGGCGGGTAAGGTAAAGAAGAAAGATAAACGGCAACGGCGCCCCGTGGGCAATCTCGCGCCTTGCTTCTGCGCCGCTTCAGTCATGTTTCTTATTTTTTAGGCAGGTAAGGTAAAGAAGAAAGATAGACGGCAACGGCGCATCGTGGGCAATCTCGCGCCTTGCTTCTGCGCCGCTTCAGTCATGTACTAAAGTACACTCCTTCCGCGTGCTCGGGCGCAAAACCCGACCTTGCCTCACGCTGCATCCGTTGATGCTAATGAGCCAAACCGAAAACTTGCCGTTGTGGCTCGCTTTTGAGTTTGCTTTACACAGCAACTTGAGCCCAACCGGAAACTTGCCGTTGTGGCTCGCTTGAAAGAAAAAATCTAACAACACCTGCTCATCAGCAAACAACAGCGTGCAACATACCCGTGTTCAAAAAACAAAAGTATCCCGTTTTTCTTGAAAAGGTGAGAGGGGTTCGGGGAGAGAGGGAAAACTTCTTTTTCCGTAAAAAGAAGTTTTCCCTCTCTCCCCGAGTCTCTCCAACTCTCCCCTCACTCCTTACACGTTCAAGAAGTTGCAGATGAAGTCTGCCATGTTTTCTTTTTCGACGCAGGTGGTATGCAGGACTTTTTTATCGGCGAGTCCTGCGAGGGGAGTCGGGATGGCGGTACTGGTGACTTTGGAAAGTTTTTCCACTATTTCAAACTCGTTGTTTGAGGCGGTATTTTCTCCGAGTGCGGAAAGCACGGCGGGAGAGAATTTATAGGGTGAAGCTGTGGAAGCGATGACGCACGGGGTATCATCTTTGGTTTCGGCGAGGTACTTATTATAGACGCTCACGGCGACGGCGGTATGGGTGTCGCAGAGGTAATTGTACTTGCCAAACAGCTCTTTGATGGCATTTCCTGCCTCGTCATCGGTGGCGCAGTTGCCGTAGAACTCCTGACGCAGAGCGGCGAGTTTGTCTGCGGGGATGGTGTATTTGCCGGAAGTTTTAAGTTCATCCATCAGCTTTGCCACGGCGTTGCAGTCGCAGTCGAAGAGCAAATACAAGAGACGCTCGAGGTTTGAGGATATCAGAATATCCATCGAGGGGCTGGTGGTGGTGTAGAACTCACGGTTGCGGTCGTAAACTCCGGTATTGATAAAATCGGTGAGGATGTTGTTGCGGTTTGAGGCGCAGATGAATTTCTTTATCGGAATACCCATCTTTTTGGCGTAAACTGCCGCAAGGATGTTGCCGAAGTTTCCGGTGGGAACGACCACGTTGAACTCTTTTCCGGGAGCGAGTCTGCCGCTCTTGATCAGATCGCAGTAACTTGAAACGTAATAGACTATTTGGGGCACGAGACGTCCGAAGTTGATGGAGTTTGCACTTGAAAAATCCATAGCTTTGGCATCGAGCTTTGCCGCCATATTTTTATCGGAAAAGATGTTTTTGACTCCGGTCTGGGCGTTGTCGAAGTTGCCGTTGATGGCGCAGACGGCGACGTTTTTGCCCTGCTGGGTGGTCATCTGGAGCTTCTGCATGGCACTCACTCCGTTCTGCGGATAGAATACGATGATCTTCGTACCCTCGACATCGGCGAAACCGTCGAGAGCCGCTTTGCCGGTGTCACCGCTGGTGGCGACCAGAATGACGGTGGTGCGTCCGTTGGAAGTCTTGGCGACCGAGGCGGTCAAAAGGTGCGGAAGAAGCTGGAGAGCCATATCCTTGAAAGCGCAGGTGGGACCGTGCCAGAGTTCAAGCAAATTCATTCCGGGAGCGACCTCAACGAGCGGAGCGGGTTCTTCGTTGTCGAACTTTCCGGTGTAGGCGGCGTTGACACAGCGGGTGATCTCCTCAGCGGTAAAATCGGTGAGATATTTTGAAAGAACTTCAACGGCTCTGCCTTTGTAGTCCATATCAATCATGCGTTCTATGTCGCTTGCGGAAAAGGCTGGGAAACTTTCGGGCACGAAAAGACCGCCGTCATCGGCAAGTCCTTTGGCGATGGCTGCTGCGGATTGGATATTGCATTTGCTTCTGGTACTGGTGAAAAACATTTTTATCCTCTTGGAGTTTTTATGGTTGACTTAATACTTCAACACCTCTCGGGTGGTGGAAATCATCTCACGCACTGAAAAATTGTGCTTGCTTGAAATGGACTCGCACTGCATATTCTTCAATCCCGGAGCACTCTTCAAAAGCGGAATTATCCGCTTCCAATCGACCGAACCACTGCCGCAGAGCTGGTGATCATCCTTACAACCGTTGTTGTCGTGGATATGGCAATTTACGATGTGGGGCAGCATCTTTTCGAGTATCGGGTCGTTCCAGTCGGGAGTCTCATTGAAAGAGCCCCAGGCGTAATTTGCCGCTCCGTCGTCAAAACTTCTGCCCTGAGTCATCAAATTGGCGTGTCCGGCATCGTAGCAGAAACCGAGGTTGTCCGTGGGGAAATGACTCTTCATTTTGAGCAGCATATCCGGAGTATTGAGTCTGAACCAGATGTTTTCGATGCAGATGGTGATGCCGCATTTTTCAGCTTCCGGCAGCAGCTCTTCGAGACTTTTTATCACCCAGTCGAACTGCTCATTGAGCGGAACATCGGGAAAACGCAAATCGTTTCCGACATGGATCGTCATGGTGTCAACGCCAAAATCGGCAGCGATGTTCATGGCAAGTTTGTGGCGCAAAATCATTCTTTTGTGAGCATCGGCATCGGGAACGTTGAGGTCTATTCCCGGACCGAACGGAGCGTGACTGTCAACGAATTTCACTCCGGTAAGCTCAGAATACTTTTTGATGGTGTCGGCAAAACTGAACTTGCCCATGACAGCTGATATGAGCTGATCGCTGAGTACGACACTCTGCACTCCGTTTGCGGCAAACTCAGGCATAGCTGTGCGCAGAGCCGTCTCATCCGCTCCGACAAAAAGATAGGTAACTGGAACACTGTTCATAATATATTATTTTCTGTTTGAATAGTCTGCAATTTCACGGTAACTCAAACTGCCGCCGAAGATATCGAGAGCAGAACCGATGGTGTAGGCGATTTTGTTGCTGCCCCTTTCCTCGATGGTGCGGATATCTTCAAAACTGCGTATGCCTCCGGCATAAACGCAGGGAATGGTTGAATATTCAGCCAGCAGTTCGAGCAGTTCGACATCTATTCCTCCGCACTTGCCCTCGACATCGACGGCGTGGATGAGGAACTCAGAACAGCATCCGGCAAGACGGGCGAAGAGTTTTTTATCCACTTCGCACTCGGTGAAACGTGTCCAGCGGTCGGTGACTACAAGATATTTGCCGTCAACTTTGCGGCATGAGAGGTCGAGAACAAGTTTATCAGCCGGAACTGCGTAACAGAGTTTGTCAAGCTCCTCATAGTCGATGATGCCGTCACGGAAAACTGCGCTGGTAACAATAACATGGCTTGCTCCGGCATTGAGCCACTCACGGGCGTTTTTGCAGGTGATACCTCCGCCTATCTGGAGATTGCCTTTCCATGCGGCAAGGGCAGAACGTGCCGCTTCGTCGTTGCCTGCTCCGAGGCGGATGATGTGACCTCCGGCAAGATTATCCTGCTTGTAGAGCTCGGCGTAGTAAGCCGGACTCTTTTCGCTGACAAAATTGGTTTCCGGAGTCTCACGGTCATCAAGCGTTCCGCCGATGATCTGCTTTACCTTGCCGTCATGCAGATCGATGCATGGTCTGAAAAGCGACATGTTTTACTCCTCAACGCTGATTTTCTGGGTGATCGACACCGGCACTCCCGGGTGGAGCACTCTTGTGTCATCAAAAGCGGCAAGAGCTTCGACACAAATCATGTGAAGATATCCGTCAGCATCGAACTCGGGCAGCTTTGCCGACTTGTCAATCCACGGGTTCCAGACCACGGAAGTGTTGCTGCCGCACTTTTCGATTCTGATGGTACGCTCTGCATCGGTGACGGTCACTGTTCCGGCAGTGTCAACGTAAAGACGGTCGATCTCACGGTCAACGGCAAGCGGAGCACTCTCGCTTTGGAGTGCAGGGTCGGCTCCGGCAACACGGTTGGAAAACCTTACGTTTTCAAGTCCGTACACCTTGACATCGCTGATATCGGAAACCGCAAAGTAGGTGTGCAGTGCCGCAGGAGCGGTCACGGGAACATCTCCGTCATTTATCGCCGTGAGGGTCATTTCAAGATGTTTGCCGATATAGAAAGTCATCTGAAGAGTAAAGGGGAACTCAGGAGTGGCAAACTTGACATCTTTGTCGGTGATTTCGAGCGTGACCACGCTGCTGCCGTCGGGCAGATCGGAGTGACTGCGCAAATACCACATCTCGTTGCGGACAAATCCGTGCTTGGGCAGCTCAGGAGCTTTATCACCGAACCACGGCCAGCACACCGGAACTCCTCCGCGGATGGCAGTGCCGGGAACGAAAGCACTCTTGCTGCTCATCCAGAGAACATCTTTTTTGCCTTTGGGAACAAAACTTATGATGTGACCGCCCAGCAGTGAAATGACCGCTGAAGCAAATTCATTTTCAACAACAACGGACTCAATACCGTTTACAACTTTGATATCCATGATACAAATCTCCTCTTCTTTTAGAAATACAACAATATAAAATACCCCGTTGCAGCACTAAATACAAGAAAAAAAGCACAAATATCACCATTTAATTTCATGCTTCAGGAAGAAAAACAACCGGTATCCGTATTCGTTGTGCTGAAACACTTTTACTGCCCCGCTCCGGCACAACCATCCTTCGCAGAAGCTGTATTACCGGATGAATTTACACCAGATTTGCCGTTTGTTTTCATTCATTTCCCACTCGCAGTAAATGGCAATACCATTGCGCCTTTATTAACTTTTGAGCCTGAAATTCCCTGCAAAGCGGCTTTCGGAATTGATAAAAAGAGAGCGGGAGAACTTCTTTTCGGGTCAAAAGAAATCCTCCCGCACCATCTTTATTGACGCATCAATCTTTCTTTTTCGGACGACGCCCCGGACGTTTCATTGACTTGCAGAGCGTGGCGCTTGTCATTGAGGCAAGGCAATCCATTGTTTTGCAGCTGGAAAAATGACTCACTCCCAATGAGCGGCTGATTTGTTCTGCCTCAAACATCTCCTGTTTTGCGGCGAGATAGATGAACTCCCAGTTGTACCGGCTGCTCTGGCGGTCGATGCGCTCTTTGACGTCTTTGAGAGAGAACTCTCTACTGGCGTTTTCGTGACCGTCGGTGACGATGACGAAGATGACCTTTTCCGGACGTTCAGATTCTTCCATCTCTGCAAACTCCCTGCCGAGGGTGTCGATCGCAGTGCAAATGGCATCGTACAGCGCAGTGCAGCCGCAGCATTTGTAGGAATCCATCAGATTTCCCTCATACCGAGCCATATCGAGGCGGTCAACGATGCGTTCGACATCGTCGGAGAACTGGAAAACATCCAGCACATTCTTGCCCTCCTCACGCTTCTGCTCCGCCATGAAGTTGTTGAATGTTCCTTTGATGTCATCGGCAATTTGGTCCATAGAGCCGGAGGCATCCAGCACAACACAGAGGTGATAGTAATTTTCTTTCACTTTTTGTCTCTCCTTTTTCGGGTTATCTGGTGATATTGACGAAAACCGAGCCATCCATGCCGTTTTGCAGGGCACGGAGGAATGCCGGATGATCCTCGCTTGCGAGTTTGGCGAAGTCCTCGTAAGATGCGGGGTCGTTGATGTCGTAAAACTCTGCTTTGCCATCTTTTACGCTCACCTTGAAGAGCTCCTCCCAGTCGTCGGTCTCCTCGTAACGCCAGAGACAGGCAAAGCAGTCACGGTCTGAGCATCCTGAGGCGTTGAATATCTTCTGCCATCTCTCAGGAGCAATGATGTACAGCGGAGCATGGTCACGGCATTTGCCCAGCAGTGTCGGCTGACTTTCGAGGAAATCGAGCCAATCCTCAGCATCCGCCTGCACGTTGATCATGTGCCAATCCGCCTTGTCGGCGTACCATGGTCTGCGGCTCAGGAACTGCAAAAACTCCGAGGCTTTGGCGGTGTGATTGACCAGTTCCCAGTTGACCCGATCTTCGTAGTCGTCATCTCCTGAAAGCAGCTCGAATACGGCACGGGCATCGAATTTTTCGATTTCCGCCTCACGGTCGAACTGTTCGAGTCCGACTCCGGCGTTGTTGCGCATCATCGCCTGATAATAGGGAGAGAACTCCTTGAACGGCTTGATGTCAAATTCGATATCCTGATCCATGATGGCGTACGCCAGACACTCCTCGCTGATTTTGGAGCCGTTGCGTACCAGAAACTGCGCAAAGACACTCATGGTACGCTCTTTCCACATTTCGTGGATGAGCTGATTGCGCTCAGGAGTGTCGCTCATGGTAAAGATGACTTTCATTACCTCAAAGAGCAGAACCGCTTTCTTTTCCTCAGGAGTGTTCCCGGCACTGTTTTTCTCTGCTTCGCTGCGCAGGTGCAGAAAGAGCTGCGCTCTCAGGCGTTCGCCCACTGCCTCGTCAAAGAGTGCCTCGACCACAAACTTCTGAAAAGTGCCGATGTGTCTGAACACGGATATATCGGCTGAGGTGATGGCGGCAAGATCGTTGCAAATCAAATTGGCAACTTCGAGTTCGTCTCCGTTATCGAGAGCCTCGACCAGCTCTGAACCGTGGGGATCTCTGTTTTCCGGCAGGGGAAGACGGAGCTCTTTAACCAGATCGACCATCTCCGGGTTCGCTCCGAGCCCGACAAGCCGCTCAACGGCGGAGTCGCAGCGCAGGCAGGATGAGCACTCGAGCAGCAGAACCGCCACCGGGAAACGCAGACTGAAAGCCGCATCAGTCGCCAGAACATCAGGACGGAGCAGTTCAGCTCCCTCAGAGATCAGTCTGACGATTTCAGCATTGTCTTTGTTGATAACAGCAGTTTCGAGAGCGGTTTCAGGAACGATGTTCACGCTAAGCATAGTTGGATTTTTTCCTTTCGTTAAAGTTGACTTTTGTTGTGTTCATGCATTCGACTTAAAGCATGATTTGTAAAATTTAAATTGTTGATTGTTTATCTTCCGGCAGCTTAAAAAACGGCAAAACTCTCTTTGATATCACCTTCTGCGCCTGAAAACAATATCTTTCAGAAACATTATCGGCCAAAAACAGCACCAGATAATAGCACAATACTCCAGATACACCTGTTCTTCCAAATTGTCGGTCTTATTTTGTATTTTGAAAAAAAGGTAAATGAAAAACAAAATACCGCCGATGAAATATAAAAAGACAAGCAACCCCTCGAAACTCAGTTTTGAAAGTAATTCAAAAAATCTCATATTATTCCTCCTGTTCTTGGCAAATACCGCCTATTTTTTATCACTTGGCCACATCCAGTAAAGCCAGATGATCGGCCAGAAAAATATACATATAAGAGAGTGCGACAACCAGTGCTCAATATTTCTGTCAACGTAAATAAGTATGATGAAAGTAAACAGATAGCACACCATCCAGAGTATAAAAAACCACTCTCCGAAACCCCATGTAGCCGACATAAAAATCTCCCTCCTGTTTTCAGGCTGAAAAACGCATATTGTAATAACCGTACTCTTCACGGAAACAGCGGTCAGACTCCTTCTCAGCGAGGGAGCGTTTGCGGTGTTTGTACCCCTTGAGCTTTTTGCGGTAGATTTCGCTGTCATCTTTCACCCGGCTGGCAGGAGTTATTGTTTCCATGACCGTTATTATCACATCATGCTCTTTTGAAAACACCACTTCACGGCAGATCACGCTTTTGCCGACATGCTCCCACTGTTTTGCCCGGTGGCAACCGTGTTTTCCGGCAAACACCTGTCCGCAGCTGAGGATCTCCTCAACTTTCTCGCGGCTGATGTTGCGGGACTCCATGCGTTTGGCGGCGTGGTTGCTGATGTAGTAGGTTTTGCTCATGGTAAAAACTCCTTTCATCGTGGTTGAACTTGTATTGTTTGCTTTTACAGTGATATAATATAACTTCCTCAAGTGGACATCAGTTGTCGCACTGAAATTAAAAAAACTCATATTTTGTGTCCGGCGCAGGATTTTCGGAGAGATCTGAACAGCAGTCAGCCTTCCGCAAGTCAGTAAAAATCATAATGATTTTTCCTTTCGTTCAATGTTGTTTCACACACAAACACGTGTTCTTTAATAAACTGCGTATAATATATCTTGAGCAAACGGACATTATATGTACCTGCAAATAATTCCTGTAAAAAATTCTGTATTTTTTTTGATTTTTCTCATGCCATTTGCATTAAACGGGTGTATATTAAGCTGAGATATTTTTAACAACTCCTACTTCTGAGGCAGCAATATGTTCAAAGAGTTCATTGCCCGCTACGAAAACGCTCTTGTCAATGATGTTATTCCGTTCTGGGAAAAACATTGCATTGACCACCAATACGGCGGCTACTTCACCAGTCTCGACCGTGACGGTTCGGTCTATGACTCCACCAAATATATGTGGATGCAGTGGCGTATCGTCTATATGTTCGGAGAGTTTTACGCCTCGGAATACAAAAAAGACAACTACCTTGAAATCGCCCGTGACGGCTTCGATTTTCTCTATAATAAAGGACGTGCTTCCGACGGTTCATACTATTTCGCCCTCAACCGTGCCGGGGAACCGGTCATATCCCAGTACAACGTCTTTTCAGACTGCTTTGCCGCCATGGGAGCGGCTGAAATGTTCCGTGCCACCCGGGAGGAAAAGTATTACAACGCCGCCCGGGAAGCGATGGATAGCTATCTCAAACGCATTGCAAGCGGAAATCCGGCAGGAGTCTGGAACAAAAGTATGCCTGCCCGGCAGAGCTATCTTGCTCTCGGTCACTACATGATGATAGCCAACCTCGCCCTCGTGATGAAGCGCGGACTCGGAATATCCGACTACGACCGTGACGGAGCAGCCGCTCTCGATCTGGTGCTCGACAAATTCTGGAACGAAGAGCATCAGGTGGTCTTTGAAAATATCCTGCTTGACGGCACGTTCGATCTCGAAAGCTGTCAGGGCCGTATGCTCAATCCCGGACACGTGCTCGAAGCGATGTGGTTCATGCTCGACTACATGCAAGAGAGCGGCAACGACTCCCGCCGTGAAGAGGTACTCAAAATCATCGAAGCCACCCTCAAATTCGGCTGGGATAAAGAATACGGAGGCATCTTCTACTTTATGGACGTTCTGGGCAAACCCCATCTTGAACTCCAGCACGATATGAAGCTCTGGTGGGTGCATAACGAAGCGATAATCGCCTGCTTGTACGCCTATAAAGTTTCCGGAAGAAAAGAGTTTCTCGACTGGTTCAAAAAACTTGACGATTGGACCTGGAGTCATTTCCCCGACCCGGAATACGGAGAGTGGTTCGCCTACCTCAACCGCAGAGGAGAACCGACCCACATGTTGAAAGGAGGCAAATGGAAAACCTTTTTCCATCTGCCCCGCTGTCTCTATATGTCAGTAAAACTGATGAAAGAGATGCAGCAATAGTTCTGTATTTCAAAAAGCTTTGTTTCTGATATGGTAATGGGAAGCGGGGGGAGCGGGAAAACTTCTTTTCAACGGGAAAAGAAGTTTTCCCGCTC
>JAFVZB010000032.1 GCA_017508385.1 Lentisphaeria bacterium
CGGGCGCAAAACACGACCTTGACTCACACTGCATCCACCGATGCTAATAAGCCGTTTTGCGTTTTGCCGCAACCCCAATCTTTTACATATTTCACATAAATCAGGACTTTATCAAATAAAAAAGTTCCCCGCTTTTCTTGAGAGGGTGAGGGGGGGCGCGGGGGGAGCGGGAAAATTCTTTTCCCGTTGAAAAGAAGTTTTCCCTCTCTCCCCGCATCATCTCCCCATATCAGAAACAAAGCTTTTCAATAAAACGGCAGTACTCTTTGAAGCAGCGTTCTCCGAATTTGTGTTGGGATGGAGTGTCGAAGTGGAGATTGTCTCCGCGGTGGGTGAGGTCCTTTGTCGTGACCAGACGGAAGTAGGGAAGTTCGGCTGAAAGGGTTTTCAGGGCGTTATCCACGATATCGATGTGGGCACTTACTTTCTCTTCGTAGAATGAGGCGAGATCTCCGGCGATAAAGGGTACGTCATCGTCCAATGAGAGGTCGCGGCGGAAGTTGTCGATGACGCATCTGAGCTGCTCGAAATAATTTTCGGTCACTTTCACCGAATCAGCTTCTCCCTGATGCCACAGCACTGCGACGATTTTGCCGCTTTTCTGAGCCTCACGGGCTTTCTTTACAGCATCGTCGTATGGATGATTTGCGCTGTCATAGGGGTCGATCCCTCCGGGAAGCCATGCGGAAACCGAAGTCCCTCCGACTGCGCACGGAATCAATCCGACGGTTTTATCCGGATTGGCTTCTTTGAGCAGGCGTCCGAAAGTTCTGCCGGGACCTACTCCGCAAACTTTCTGGTCTCCCTGCGGAAGCACGGTCTCAAACGGATCGCTGCCGTAAATTTTCTCTCCTGAAGCCTGAAATGTGCCGATAAACTTGCGGTCTTTGGTTATCGGTTCGATTGCCGGCTGCCACTTGAAGTCAGGACGGATCATCAGCAGTCCGGGAATTTCGGTCAAATCATCAGCTTCTGCATAACCTCTGCCTGCCATGTTGGATTGTCCGGCAAGCAGAACCAGCAGTTTTTCGTTTTTGTCATCGTTCATTTTTCAATTCCTGTTGGAAGATTTTGCGTTTTATAAATCAGCAGTGGCTCATTATACGCTGTTCCGCTAAGATAATACGGAACCCGGGTCGCTGCTTCTCTGGTTTTTCCTTCTGGAATAATTTAGATAAACAGCAGCAAGATAATTTCTGATAATATAATTCATTCAGAAAATTATTGCAAGTGATATTACGTATTCTGTTGCTTCTTTATTACAGTTTGCAGTTTTTGGGCTTCTTTTTTTGCTTCGTTGTATTTACGGTTCAGTTCGCTTGGTGACAGGGTCATTCCGGATTCAAAGTAGGCTTTCGCTGCTTTGCCTGTTGCGCAAGTCGAGGCGGCGGTGCTTCGGTTGGTTGATTTGGTTCCGGAACACTCCATAAGCATTTTTATTGTGGCGTTATCTGCAGGAATACCATACACTCCGGCAAGTTTGCAGATCATGTGGACTTCGTTGGCAAACAACAGTGGCTCCGCTGTGATCGCTGCAGCTTTCTGCGATGCCCATTTAATATAATTTTCAGCGGTGTCTCCTGCCGATTCCTGCCATTTGCTTTGCATCGAACTGTAATAGTTTTTCCAGCTTTCTCTTGATTCCTCATTCATATTTGCGGATAATATTTGCCGGGTCTTTTGCATAAGTTGACTCAGTCCGGTCATGTTTTCGGCTGAAACCATTACGATGTTTTCTTTATTGGCAAAGCCGCAAAGCATACTCATCACACTTTGATTTTGCTCCTTGCTCATGAGTTCGCTCTTGGTGACGACCAGCAGGGTGTTTTTTTCCAGTTTTCCGATCAGTTGATTCTTTTCCGGATAAAGATCGGAACCGTCGATACAGCACCATATCACCTGACAATTCCTGTTGTCTGCCGATTGGAGTTTTTCGCTGTATTCGATAAATCTTGCAACTCCGGTCTCATAGGCATCGTAGCTTTCGGCGGCGGCTCTGCCGTAACATATTGCTCCGTCAGGAACCACTCCTTTTCTGGTGACTGCCTGAATAAGTGCGGTTTTGCCGGCTCCAGGTTTTCCGCAAACAAGGATATTCGGAACTTTTCTGCACGATGAAGTTCTGATTGTACCGCACTGCGGTTTATACATATACATAGGTTTCATGATTTATCTTTCTCTTTGAAAAAACTTTGGCATAGTATAAAACTCCCGGTATGACACGGGTTGTCATACTGAATGTCAGGTCGGAAAATATAAGTGAAATATTCCGGATGTTTCAGCTTGTATTTCTCCTGAAAAAGTTTATATTAAAAACATAAAGCAAATCAACTGGAAAGGGGGGAACAGATGAGTATCCAGAGCCGTCAGGCTTTGCGCCTTATGAAGTTTGTTGCAGAGCTGAAGAAGCATAATTTTCCCAATGCCGGAAGTTTTGCCAAAATGCTCCGTAAAATCGATGTCGATGAAAACATCTCATGTGCCTGCAGTTCGAGAACTGTTCTCCGTGATATCGAGGTGCTCGAAAAGGAGTATAATGCTCCCATTGCCTACGACTACGTCAAGCGGGGATATTACCTCACCCGTCCGTGGGATCTCGATGTTCCCGTGCTGGGGGATGAGATACTCAGCATGACCATGCTCGGAACCCAAATCGCCTCAGATATTCTGCCTGATCCCATCAGGGAAACGGTCAATCGTGCCATGGAAAAGAGCTTGACCCAGAACGACTCCTCATTCTTCGACGAGGCGATGATCGAGACCATTTTGTGTGCCACCGGAATCAAAGCTGCGGTCGATTCAAATGTGTTCAAAAAGGTTTTTGATGCGTGGCGACTCCATCAGGTGATAAAGTTTACCTATTCCAAACCCAATGATGAGCCGGCAGAACATACTTTTGAGCCTCATCTGATCGCTTTCCGCAACGGAGTGTGGTACACCAAAGGCTACGAGTATCAGACCCGGGAAATCAGGGTGTACGCCATTCAGCGCATAGCTGACGTTGAGTTCGGAATCGCAGTTTTCGATACCGACAAAAAGCTGCTTGAACATACCAGACGCAACGGACTCTTTGAGTATTCAAAAATCGACGGTATCCGCCTGCGCTGTGCTTCGTCGATAGCCTTTTACCTTTACGAGCACCAGAAAGAGAAGAAGTTCAAAATCGAGCCGCAGGAAGATGGTTCACTTATCGTCACCCTGAGACCTGCGGTCGAACACGAGGTGGTGCGCTGGGTGCTGGGGGAAGCGGGCAATATCGAAGTGCTCTATCCCGTGGAGCTCAGGAATAAAATCGCAGAAATCGGCAGAAAAATCAGCGAAGTGAACTCCTGACAATACGAAGGCTCTGTTCCCGACACGGGTAGGTAAAGATAAATAAAAAAGTTTCCCCGCTTTTCTTGAAAGGGTGAGGGGGGCGCGGGGGGAGCGGGAAAACTTCTTTTCCCGTTGAAAAGAAGTTTTCCCGCTC